>JAIOIW010000026.1 GCA_019912385.1 Notoacmeibacter sp.
TAACTGACCCTCCTTATGGCCTCGGCCGGAAAATGCAGGGCGGGACTTGGGGCGCGAAAGACGGCTTCAAGGAAATGCTCGAATGGGATGCCGCGCCGCCGGCTGCGGACCTTCTGCGCGACATTCTCGCGGTCGGCGACACCTCGATCCTGTGGGGCGGCCAGTATTTCGATCTTCCGCCGACCCGGTGCTGGCTGATCTGGAACAAGACGAACGCCGTCCCGACCATGGCCGATTTCGAGATGGCATGGACGAATCTCGATCGGCCGGCGAAGCGGTTCAACGCCCCGGTCGGTCGCGTGGAGTTCGGCCATCCGACGCAAAAGCCTCTCCCCCTGATGATGTGGACCCTCGGTTTCGTGCCGGAAGGTCCGGTCGTTCTGGATCCTTTCATGGGGTCGGGAACGACGGGCGTGGCATGCGCGAAGCTCGGTCGGTCCTTCGTCGGCATCGAGATCGACGAACGCTATTTCGAGATTGCCGTGGAGCGCATCCGGAAAGCCTACGAGCAGCCGGACCTATTCGTGGCGCGGCAGTCGTCCTCTCATCAGGAGACGCTTCTATGAGCCGCGCCGTGATCCTTCCCACCCGCTTTACCGCCGAAGACGCCGACCGCGCCTATGAAGAATGGGGCGCGAATTGCGGGCCGGGAGCCGTCGCCGCGATCTGCGGCCTGACGCTCGACGAGCTTCGCCCGCATATGGGCGACTTCGAGAGCAAGCACTACACAAACCCCACCCTCATGTGGTCGGTGCTGCGGAGCATCGGCGCGCGCTGGTCCATGCGCCGCTCGGGCGGCTGGCCCGACTATGGCCTGTGCCGGGTGCAATGGGAGGGGCCGTGGACGAAGCCGGGCGTTCCGCCCCGCGCCGCCTATCGGTTCACCCACTGGATCGGCGCGGCTCGCCGGCGCGACGGTGCCATCGGCATCTTCGACATCAACGCCATCGGCAACGGCACCGGATGGGCCTCGCTGGCCGACTGGGAACGGATCCTCGTCCCCCATATCCTTGAAAATTGCGTCCCGCGCGCCGATGGCGGCTGGCATCTGACGCATGTCGTCGAGATCGAGCGGGGTGCGCCATGACCACGCCGGTCGAGGAATTCATTGAAGAGGCGCGCGCCGTCACGATCGACGAGGCGGCCGAGCGGCTGGGCCTGAAATTCACCGGCCGCCGGCATGAGCATCCGCAGCCCTGCCCGGTTTGCAGCGGGCGCGACACGTTCTCCTTCAACACCGAAAAGAACAAATGGAACTGCCGCCATGGCGGCGTCGGCGGGCAGGATGCGATCGGCATGGCCGCCCATATCCTCGAACTGGACGTCCGCCGCCGCGCCGGTTTCCTCGAGGCGTGCTCGGCCGTGCTCGGCCGCGATATTCCTGCCGGCGGCGAGCGCGAAACCGACGAGGAACGCGCTGCACGCCATGCCCGGCTCGAAGAACTGCGCATGCGCCATTATCAGGAAATGGCCGAGCGCGAGGCCGGCCAGAACGCCTTCCGCGACCGCGAACGGCAGAAGGCGCAGGGCATCGTGCAGCACGCCGCCGCGCTGCGGACGTCGGCCATGTGCGAGGGCCGGTTCTACCTTCAGCAGCGCGGCTGCGGGGTTCCCGACGACGAATGGCTGCGCATAGCGCCCGACCTGCCTTACTGGCACGGCACCGACGACAGGGGGCAACCGCTCGAAATCCATTCCGGCGCGGCCATGGTCGCCCCGTTCATCGACCCCGCCGGCCATGTGATCGGTTGCCATATCACATGGATCGACCTCAACGCGCCGCCGAAGTTCCGGCCCGTCTTGTTCGGCCTGACCCGTAAGGGCGTGGAAGCCGGGCGCGCGCCGTGGCGCGCCGGCGACCGATGGCCCTCGCGCGATGACCTCGACGCCGAACTCTACGAGCCGCTCGCCACGAAGAAGATGCGCGGCACGAAGAAGGGCGGCCTCATCCCGCTCGCCGGCGCGCCCTCCGCCCGCCGATGGCTCGGAGCGGAAGGGATCGAAAACACGCTCGCCTTCGCGCGCTGGGAGGAATTCCGCGCCGACACCTTCTATTTCGCCGCCGGCGACCTCGGCAACATGGCCGGCCCGGCCGACCCTTCCTCGCGCCGCGCGCACCCGACGCTGCGCAAGAAGGACAAGAACGGCCGCGAGCGCGCCGTCATGGTGCCGGGGCCGGTCCCCTTGTTTCGCGACGGCGGCGAGCCGGACGCGATGGTCGTCCCCGACCATGTCGACGAGCTTGTCCTGATCGGCGACGGCGATTCCGAGCCGGTGATGACGGCCTCGGCCATGGTCCGCGCCAAGGCCCGCCACGCCCGGCCGGGCCGGCTCGTGCCCATCATCATGCCGCGCCGCGGCACCGATTTCGCGGCCATGCTGGCCGGTCATCCATCTGCATTTTCTTATGACGACGAGGTGAAAGCGTGAGCGAGGGGGGAAAGCACAATCCGGCATGGGATGAAGTCGACGCCATCGTCGCCGCCGCCTACCGCAGCGCGAACAATGGCGGGCGGCCGCTCGTCTCGACGGCTTCCGCGCCGCCGCCGGCGGAAGAGCCGGATCCCCAGACCATGCTTTCGGACTGCGCCTTCGAGCCGGAAACCGACATCGGCAACGGCAGGCGCTTCCTGATCCGCTACGGCCGCCGCGTCGTCCATGTCGCCCGGATCGGCTGGCACGGCTTCGACGGCGCGCGCTGGAAGGAGGACGAGGACGGGTCCGTCGTGCGCCCGCTGGCGCAGAAGACCGCCGAGATGATCTCGGAAGAGGCCGCGCTACTGACCGCGACCGAGGAAGAGGAAAAGCTGATGCAGGCCGGGCGCGACGCCCGCATCGAGCGCAAGAAGATGGGCATCCCGAAGAAGGACTGGGACGCCGAGAAGCTTGGCATCTACATGCAGCTTGAGGAAACCATAGAGGAAGGCGAGGAGGCGAAGAAGAAGGTCAACGGCCGCAAGTCGGCCCGGCACCGGCATGCCAAGAGCTCGGCCGGCTCGTCGAAGATCGACAACATGATGAAGGAGGCCCTGCCGCATGTCGCGATGATGGTGGGCGACCTCAACCGCGATCTCTTCGCCGTCAATTGCGCCTCGGGCACCATCCGCTTCGTTCGCGAGGAAAACGAGGAATCGGACCCGGCCGACCCGACCTATGTCTGGCGCGCCCGGCTCGATCCGCACAACCCGGCCGACTTCATCTCGAAGCTGGTCGGCTACGCCTTCGACGAGCATGCCAGGTCACCCACCTTCGACACTTTCCTGAAGCGCGTGCAGCCCGACCCCGATATTCGCGCCTTCCTGCAACGGTTCGCCGGATACTGCCTCCTCGGCCTCACGGTCGAGCAATGCCTCGTCTTCTTCTATGGCGCGGGGCGAAACGGCAAATCCACCTTCGTCGACCTGCTTTGCGAAATCCTCGGCGACTATGCCGTGACGCTCTCGATCGACAGCTTCGCGGGCGAAACCCGACGCGGCGGCAGCGAGGCGACGCCCGACCTTGCCCGGCTTCCCGGCGCCCGCCTCGTCGCGGCCAGCGAGCCGGAAATGGGCGTGAAACTCAAGGACGCGCTGATCAAGACCCTGACCGGCGGCGAGAAGATCGCCGTGCGCAGGCTGCATCAGGACTTCTTCGAGGTGCTGCCCCAGTTCAAGATCATGCTGTCGGGAAACCACAAGCCGAGGATCGACGACACGTCGGACGGCATCTGGCGGCGCGTCTATCTCGTGCCGTGGGAGGTCCAGATCCCGGTCGAGGAAGTCGACCGGGAGCTTCCCGCCAAGCTGCGCGCCGAGGCCGAGGGCGTCCTCGCGTGGATGATCGCCGGCGCGCTCGACTATCTGAATTTCGGCCTGCGGCCGCCCGAGAAGGTGCTCGCCGCCACCCGCGAATATCGCGAGGAAAGCGACCCCATCGGCGCGTTCGTCCGAAATGCCTGCATCGTGACCGGCCGCGAGGAGGACGTTTCTTCGCCCGGCGACCTGCATATCGGCTACTCGAACTGGGCCTCGCGGGAGGGCGCGCCGGAGTTCAAGGCATCCACTTTCGCCCGGAAGTTCCCCGACTACACGCGCCTCGCATGGGCCGGGCCTGACGGCCAGATGCGGTCCTTCTGGAAATCGAAGAGCGGCACGACAGTCTATCGCGGCATCCATGTGCGCGACGAATTCGTGAAGCCGCCCGGCCGCGACCCCGGCCCGTCGCCCGAGGATTACGGCCATGGCGATTGAACCCTTGTCCCCCTTTCTGGCCGAGGCCGTGCCTTGGTCGATCCTCCCTGTCGTCGCGCCGCGCCTGCCGATTTTTGGGCTGCGAGGGACGATAGCCGAAAGGTTGGGGCGCAATGTGCGGGAAAAAGGGTGCGGGAAAACAGGAGGTTAGGACGCTAGGGGCGCTAGGGACGGTAGATCGGAAGTTGCCCGTGCGCGCGCGTGAATAGAAAGAGGTATCCCCGATAAAACAGGGGATTTCTTTTCCATATAAGCGCGAGATTTATCGTCCCTAGCGCCCCTAGCGTCCCTTACTTCTGATTTTTGTTTGTATTTTCAAATAGTTATCAAGAAAGCCCTTTGGGGCGGAAGATTGGAATTTGGGGCGGAAGCCCTGAAATTGGGACGATAGGGGTTTTCGACATGAAAACGATGGCGATTGAGGAAATGCTGGCATGGGCTTTCGTGCATGAACTGCCGAAAGGCGGGGGCGTGGACGGGCTGGACAACGTGAATTCGGCTTGGCGGATGCTGCAGGCGTCGTCATGGGGGAAGATCACGAACTGGGCGGAACTGATGACGACGATCGACGCGCCCGGCCGCGACCACGACAATTTCCTGCTCGAACAGGGCGCGCCCCACGACGACGCCCTTCTGGTGGGCGAAGCGGTGGCCGACCTTGCTCATTGCGAGATCGTCGTCCCGGCCGGGTGGGATCCGCTGCCCGACTGGCCGCAGCATGACGACCGCATGCCGGGCTTGACGGCGCAGGCGGTCGAGCGTGCGGTCGAGCGGTTCACGCTTCGCCCGCGCATCCGCCGGGCCGCGCATCTTGTCAGCCTCGTGATCGGCAGCGCCGTGCTCGGCCGCGAGCCGGGCTGGGCCGCGCCGGTCCCGGCGATCAAGATGGTCGAGCGTGCCGGCAGGCCCGCATGGTTCATGGCGAAACAGGTCCGCGACGTCTTCGGCCGGGCTAACGAGATCGAGGTCGACGGCTTCAACCGCAAGGCCGGGCGGCCGTATCGTGGCGCTTATCGCAAATATGAGTTCTCCGACGATCCGGTCGCCGACATCATGGCCAGGCTGGACCGCGAACTATGGGCCGCGGCCCTGCGGCGCGTTCACGACCGCGTTGCGAATCAGCTTGTCTCGCACCGGCTGTCAGAATCGGAGATCGTCGCCCGTCCGTGGGGCGAGCGCGGCCCGCGCGTGCAACTGATTGCGGGGCCGGGCATTGGGTCGAAAAGAACCGCTTGACGTGCGGCAGAAATTTGACCTATACCTTGTCACGGATAAAAAGGTTCGGAAGCCCCGCGCGGAAACGCTGCGGGGCTTTCGCGTTTCGGGAGGCACCCATGCTCGTGACGAAATGGGCCGATGTCTCCGGCATCCAGCGTTTCGGCAAGATGCTTTCCACGCTCGCCGAGGGCGAGGTGCGCAAGATCGGCAACCGCGCGGTCAACCGCACGGGCGATATGGCCCGGACGCAGGTGCGCAGGGTGTTGCCGAAGCAAACGGGCCTGCCCCGCACCACGATCATCAGGGCCGTGCGCGTGACGCGATCGTCCCCGCAGTCCCTCGCCTACACCATGTCGGCGAAGGGTGGCGACGTGGCGCTCAAGTTCTTCAAGGCGCGTGAAACCCGCGCCGGGGTATCGGCTGCACCGTTCGGAATGCGGAAGGTGTTCGCCGGCACGTTCATCAAGGGCGGCCGCTTCCCGAACCGTTCGGGCATCGTGTTCCATGGCCATGTCGTGCGACGGGTCGGGGCTTCGCGGTTTCCGATCAAGGTCGAGCAGTCGGGCGTCGTCATCCCCGCCGAGATGGTGAGCGGCGCGACCCTCGACGCTTTCGAGCGGACGGTGCGCGAGGTGCTTCCCCGCCGGGTCGACCACGAACTCCGGCGGATGATGGGGCGCTGACCCCCCCCCGTTATAGGGACCGTATCCCCGCAGCATCGCCCACGGGCGGAGTTGCGCCCGAACCTTCGCCAGTCTGACACGGTTTTAGGAGCCTAAATTCGTTCCTAAAGAGGAGCCTAAAGAGCACTAAAATGCAGGTTCTCTCAAAGGGCGACTTCGCGCGTGAAGTTGGCGTCTCGCCCGGCCGCGTGAGTCAGTGGATTGCCGAAGGCAAGATCGGCCCTGACGCCTTGGACGGCGAGGGGCGCTCGGCGAAGATCATCGTCGATCGCGCGCTTGAGCAGATCAAGGCTCGCCGCGATGTCGGCCAGAGCCTCGGCAACGGAATCGGCACGCGCGTCTTTGGCGCCGCCGGCGCGGCGACCGATCAGCCGACGAGCACCGCACCGCCGCTGCGCACGGACGACGTCGCCTACCAGATCCAGCTTGAGCGGCTGAAGAGCGAGCGCAGGAAGAACGAACGCGACGCCGTCGAAGAGGCGACCCGGCGAGGGAAACTGGTCCCGGCCGACGACGTGCGCGCGCAGATGGCGCGCCTTGCGCGGCAGGTGGACGAGGTGAACGCGGCTATGCTGGTCGACTTCGCCTCCGCCATCGCTGGAAAGTTCAGCCTCCCCCAGCGGGACGTGCTGCATCTGTTGCGAGAGGTGCGAAACGAGAAGAAGGGCGTGGCCGCCCAGGTTGCGAAAGAGCAGTCCGAGGACGTGCCGGCCACCGTGGAATATGTGATCGAGGAAGGCGGCGAAGCATGACCTCCATGACGGTCGTCGTCGCCAACGCCGAGCGGATCGCGAACGATGTGCTGGCCGAGGTTCTGACGCCGCCGCCGCCGGTCAACTATCTCGCATGGGCCGAGCGCAACATCGTCTTTTCGGAGCGCGAAAGCCCGCTGCCGGGTCCGTATAACCGCGATCTGTTTTTCTACTTCGACGAAATCCTGCGGGCGCTGTCTCCGAGCGACCCTTGCAGGACCGTCACGCTGGCGAAGTCGGCGCAGCTTGGCGGCACCGTCCTCGCCAATATTTTCTGCGGCGGGTCCATGGACATGGACCCCGGCGACTTTCTTTACGTTCATCCGACCGACTCGAACGCGCAGCGTTGGTCGAAGATGAAGCTGGCGCCGATGCTGAAAGGCACGACGGCGCTCGCTCGTCTCTTCCCGATGCGCTCGCGCGACGGTCTGGATAGCGTTCTCTACAAGGAACGGGTCGACGGCCGCGGCGCGATCCAGATTTCGGGGGCCAATTCACCGGCCTCCCTGTCGCAAGTCACCATGCGCCGGCAGGTGCAGGACGACCTTGCAAAATGGGAGATGAACGCCGCCGGCGACCCGGAGACGCAAGCCGACAGCCGATCCCGCGCGCACGAGTTCGCGAAGGTCTTCAAAATCTCGACGCCTCTCGTCGAGCCGGGATGCAGGATCACCCGGAACTTTGAGGACGGAAGTCAGGAACGTCTCTTCCTGCCGTGCCCGCACTGTGGCGAAATGCAGACGCTGGAATGGGAGAACTTCCAGCAGTCGATCGACGAAAAGCATCCGGAGCGCGCGCATTTCACATGCGTCGCCGAGGGGTGCGGCGGCGTTATCGAAGAGTTTCATCGGCCGCAGATGTTCCGCGAGGCCAAGCGGCGGGAAGCGGAAGGCGAGGAAGTCTGGCGTGCCGGCAACCCGGCAGCGAAGCGGGTCCATCGTTCCTTTCATCTGTGGTCGGCGTATTCGCTCCTGCAGAGCTTCGAGCGGATCGCGCGCGAATGGTTGAGCGCCAAGGGCGACCCGGCGTCCGAGCAGACGTTCTTCAACGACACGGTCGGCCGTGCCTACCGGACGCTCGGCGAGGCGCCGGGATGGGAGAGCCTGCGGGACAGAGGGGCCTTGTCCTTCTATTCGCGCGGTTCGATTCCTGTCGGCTATCCGCTGCTTACGATCGGTATCGACTGCCAGAAGGATCGTGTCGAGGCGCAGATCGTGGCATGGGGCCGCGACTTCCGCCGTGCCGTCATCGAATATGTGGTCTTCCCCGGCCACATCAGCGAGGACGGTTGCCGCGCCATGCTCGACGGATTGATGGCGCAGACGTGGCGTAATGCGCATGGCCGCCCGATTCAGGCCGACATGGTTGCGATCGACGGCAACGCATGGACCGAGGACGTCTGGGGCTGGGTGAAGAAGCACCCCACGTCCCGCCTGATCATGGTCCGCGGCGTGCCGTCCGAATCGGCCCCGTTGATCGCCGCGGTGAAGAAGGAGCGGAACACGAAGACCGGCAAGGTCAAGCGGTATTCCCGCCGGTTCTTCAACTTCGCGACGTCGGTCTTGAAAATGGGCCTCTATCGCAATCTCGCGAAGGACGACCCTTTGCAGCGCGGCTTCGTCGCCCTGCCGCGCGGCCTCGAGGATGAGTTCTATCGCCAGCTTACGGCCGAAAGCCGCAAGGCCGTGCGCACGAAGTCCGGATTCGTCAAATACGAATGGGTGAAGGATCCGGCGCAGGCGAACGAGGGCCTCGACACGCATCTTCAGGCCGAGGCAGCCGCCATCAAGTTCGGCATCCGGTCGATGCCCGACCAGGTATGGGACCGATACGACGCCGAACGGGAGTGTCCGCCCGAGGCTGTGCAGGGCGACATAGAGGATCTGCTCACGCGGATCGTCCCAGCCAATCAAGCCCCGCCGCCGGCGGACGACGAAGAAGAGAAACGACGCCAGCGGCGGGAGAGGTGGAAGAACCGAAAATGACCGAGAAGCCGAGGGTCCGAGTGAAGGCCGGCAGCGCCGCGCGCTCGTCGCCGGCGCCGCGCAGCGGATACCTGCGCGACACGCGGTCGGCCGTCCTCTCGTCGCGCCCGGCGGTCCTGCGGGAGCACCGGGACGACGTGCGGGCGGTATGGCGACGCACCGCCGCCCTCGCGCTCGACCTGATCCAGAATTCCGGCCAGCTTCGCGGCGCGGCGGACCAGGTGATCGCCGACACGGTCGGCGTCGAGCTGGTCCTCAACCCGCAGCCCGATCTTCGCGATCTCGGCTATAGCGAGGCCGAAACCGCGGCGCTGGTCAAAACGATCAAGCAGCGGTGGAAGCGATACTTCTGGGAGCCGCGCGAGTGCGACTTCCGGGGCAAGTTCTCCGGCCCGCAGCAAATCGACATCATGCTGCGCTGGGATATGGCCTATGGCGAAGGTCTCGGCCTGATCGAATACATGCCGCGCGCCCAGCGCCGGCAATATGGAATCACGAGCGGAACCAAGCTCTGCCTCGTCAACCCCACGAAGCTCGTGCAGGACACGAACGAGATGGAGGGGCTTTTTCAGGGCGTCGTCCACGATCCGAACGGACGCCCCGTCGCCTACCGGATTCAGGAGAAGGAAACGGGAATCATCGTGAAGCGCGATCACCGCGCTTACGACAGGGACGGTCGGCAGCGCGTCGTGCATGTCTTCGATCCGATGGACGCCGGCGACGTTCGCGGCATCAGCCGCCTCGCGGCGGCTTTCCGCCAGCATATCCTTCGCGAAACCTTGGTCGACACGACGATCCAGACGGCGATCCTGCAGACCGTGTTCGCCGCGGCGCTGACCAGCGCCTCCCCCTCGGCCGACGCCTTCGAGGCGATCGAGGCGATTGAGGACAAGGAGTTCAAGGACAGCTATCGCGATTTCTTCATGGCCGCGCTCGACCGCGCCGCCGAGGGCGAGATTTCGATCAGCGGCAATCCGCGAGTGTCCCATCTCGCCCCCGGCGAGAAGCTGGAACTGCTTTCGACACGGACGCCCAGCCCGGAGTTCCTGTCGGTCAACAGGGAGTTGTCGCGCGACATCGCGCGGGCGATCGGCATCTCGTTCGGCGGCCTGACGATGAACCACGAGAACGCGACATATTCGTCGGTGCGGATGGAGAATTCGTCGATCTGGCCGGTCGTCGTCCGTCGCCGCGAGCGCATTGCCGCGCCGCCTTGCCAGTCTCTTTACGAAAACTGGCTGGACGAGGAAGTAGGCGAGAGCAGGATCGAGGTGAAGGGCGGATACGAAGTATTCGCCGCGAACCGGGAACGCTTCGCGTGGGCGCTTTGGCAGGGTCCGGCGAAGCCGTCCGCCGACGACGGAAAGAGCGCGAAGGCGTCGAGCGAGCGCATCTTCAACGGCACCTCGACGCTCGCCGACGAGTGCGCCGAGCTCGGGAAGGATCCGGACGAAGTCTTCGAGCAGCGGCAGCGCGAGCATGATCGCTACGTCGCCGCCGGCATGCCGTCGCCCTTCGTTCGCAACCCGGCCTCGAACAAGGACGGGGATCGGGAAGAAGACGAAACCCGGAAGAAAGAGAGGGCATGATGACGACGGTGCTGATCAATGGCGTTTCCGTCGACATCAACAATCCGTGCGAGGTCGCCTCGGAACTGAAGAAGGCCGAACTGATCATCGCGACCGGCGGCGGCGTAGCCATGACGCGCTTCGGCGAGGATGAGGTCCGATGGAGCGCGGCCAATGCCGCCCGGCTGCGGGAGCTTATCGAACGGTACGAAAACGAGTGCGCCGCCGCGCAGGGCCGCCGTCGGCGCTATGCCAAGAGCATGCGCTTTGTTTGAGAGGGCATCTTATGCCAGCCTTTGACCGCATCTGCTCGATTTTGTTCGAGCAGCCGCACCTTTATCATCCGAGGAAGGCCGAGACGGTCATTCGGATGCTCGGCCCGCGCCTGACCGGGTTCCCGGTCAGCGTCGTCAACGGCGAAGGCCCGGTCGATCATGTCGCCTTTTCGGCAGGGCGCCCATCTGCCGGCGTGCTCGGGGATCGGCTGGGCCGGGCCTATGACCGTGCTGGCGTGCGGCCCTACGACATGATCGGCCGCGTCGCGGTGATTCCGATTGAGGGAACGCTCGTCCACAAGGGCGCATGGGTGGGAGCCTCGTCAGGGGAAACGTCCTATCAGGGCCTGCAGGTGCAGATCGCCCGCGCCGCCCGCGACGAGGACGTCGGCGGCGTCGTGTTTGAAATCGACTCCTTCGGGGGCATGGTCAACGGTGCTTTCGAGACGGCAGCCGCCATCCGGAAACTGTCGGCCGCGAAGCCGACAATCGCGATCCTGACCGATTACGCCTATTCGGCCGGATACCTGCTCGCCAGCCAGGCTCGCCAGATCGTCATGCCGGACTTCGGCGGCGCCGGCTCAATCGGCGTCGTGATGATGCACGCCGATTTCAGCGGCAACCTCGAACAGGACGGCATCAAGGTCACGCTGATCCATGCCGGTCGTCACAAGGTGGACGGAAGCCCATTCCTGCCGCTTCCGCCCGAGACACGGGCGCGCTGGCAGGCGCAGGTCGAGGCGATGCGCGATAGCTTCGCCGCCGCCGTTGCACAAGGCCGTGGCCGCCGCACGACGAAGGCCGCGGCGCTGGCGACGGAAGCCGACGCTTTCGACGCGCAGGACTCGCTTCGGCTCGGCCTCGTCGACGCCGTTGGGAACGGACAGGAGGCGTTCGCCGCCTTCGTGAAGGAAGTCAACCGAAAGGGCTGAAACCATGGCCAAGAGCATTTTGGCCGCCATCCACGATGCGATGCTCGGGGACGCGGTCGAACCTGTGCCCGAAGGGGCAGAACCCGGCGCCCCGGCGTCAGACGCTAACCAGAAGGAAAGTGCTATGTCGAAAGACGATGCGCCCGCCGGCGGCGACAAGAAGCCCGGCATCTCGCAGGCCGAGCATGACGCTGCCGTCACCGCAGCGTCGGAGACCGGCAAGGCGGAGGGAGCGAAGGCGGAAAGCGACCGCCTTGCCGCGGCCCTCGGCGCGGAAGGCGTGAAGGGCGACGGCGGCCGCATGGCTGCGGCGCTCGACCTCGCGATCAAGTCGCCGGGCATGTCGGGCGCCGATGTCGCCGCCTTCGTGGTGGCGAATGTGTCGCCGACGAAGGCCGCCGACACCGCCGCCTCCTACGAACAGCAGCGCCTCGCCGCCGCTGGGCCTGCGGCCCCTTCGGCCCCTGCCAAGAAGGCAACCATCGACACGTCCGCGATCTACGCCTCGCGGCGCAAGCAGAATCAGGAGGGCTGATCAATGCTCGGCATCAAGACAGAAGGCCCGCGCAATCTTGCTTTCGTGCTGTCCGAGGGCAACGGCAAGATTTCGCGCGACGTCGTCACCATTGCATCGGGGGCCGGCAAGCTGGAACCCGGCACCCTGCTCGGCGTCATCACCGCCAGCAAGAAATACACCTTCTCGCCGAACGCCGAGGTCTCCGGCATTGAGGGCGCGGAGGTGGCCAAGGCCATTCTCGCCTACGGCGTCGACGCCACGTCGGCGGACGTCGAGGCCGTGGTCATCAGCCGGCAGGCGGAAGTGAAGGAGCCGATGCTCATCTTCCATTCGTCGGTCGACAACGACAACAAGCGCACGGCGAAGCTCGGTCAGCTTGCCGCTGTCTCGATCATCGCTCGATAGGAGGGCCTCATGTCCGGACCAATGGTAGATATTTGGGATGGTGAAGGCTTCACCATCGAATCGCTCACGGCTGCGATCAACAGCGAGCCGTACCGGCCGGGGCAGATTTCCGCCACCGGCCTTTTTGAAGAGGATGGCGTGAGCACCACGCGCATCTCGATCGAAATGCGCGACGGAAAACTCTCGCTTGTGGAGCCGACCGCGCGCGGCGCATCCGGCGAGACGACGGATGACGAAAACCGCACCCGCATCCCCTTCGACATCGACCATTACCAGCGCGACGATTCCGTACTGGCCGACGAGGTGCAGAACGTGCGGGCGTTCGGCACGACCGACACCCTCGAAACGATTCAGAACCGCGTCGAGCGCAAGGGCATGCGCCATGCGCAGGATCTGACCATGACGCTGGAGCATCAGCGGGTCGGCGCGATCAAGGGGAACGTGACCTCGAAGAGCGGCAAGGTGCTGCATAATCTCTATAGCCGCTTCGGCATCCCGGTCCCGTCCGCCGTCTCCCTCGAACTCGACGTCGACGCCACCATCGTCGCCAATGTCTTCCAAGACGTGATCTATTCGATCGAGGACGATCTGGACGAAACTTACGGCGGTCTTCACGTCTTCACCGGGCGCGCCTTCCACAAGGCGCTCTGGACGCACAAGTCGGTCAGGGACACCTTCCTCTATCACGGCGGCGCGGCGGTGCTGCGGCAGGACGTGCCCGATACCTTCGAGTTCGCGGGGGCGACTTGGGAGCGTTACCGCACCGGCGCGAAGGCAACGGCAGACCTCGGCGCGCCGTATATCGCGAACGATGAGGCTCGCGTGGTGGTCAAGGGCGTTCCCGATCTCTTCATCACCAGGTTCGCGCCGGCCGACTACGAGGAAACCGTCAACACGATCGGCCTGCCGTTCTATATGCGGCAATACAAGAAGCCGAACGGCAAGGGCCGCGAGATCGAGGTGCAGATGAACGCCATCTCGCTCTGCACCAAGCCGAAGGTGCTGCGCCGCCTCACCCTCACCTGATCAACATCAGAAACGACAAGGGCGGCCCCCTCGCCGGGGCCGCCTTTCGTTTCCCGCAAATCCTCGTGTCGAGGGTTTTCGCGAAACGAAAGGAGATTCCACCATGTCCAAGGAAACCATGTGGATCGCGTTCCCGAACGGCGGAATCCTGCCCGCCGCCATCACGGGCGGCAAGGATCGGGAGGTGGCCGCGCACGATCCCGTGTCCGTCCCCGCCGATTATGGGAAGCACCTCGTCCACGACCGTTTTGCCTACGAGGCGAAGCCGAAGGGCAAGGCGGCCAAGGCGTCGGGCGGGGATTCCGCCGAGGCGCGGCAGCGGCTCGAAGCGACCCTCGCCGGCCTGCGCAAGAAGGTCGAAGAAGCGCAAGACGTTGCGGAGAAGGCCAAACTCGCCGAGCAGGTCGCCGCGGTCGAGAAGAAGATAGCCGACCTGGCTGCGGGCGCCTGATCCGATGCTGGCCGCCCGTCATCACCAGCTTCGCGACCGCACGCTCGCCGTGGTTGACCGTTTCCGTGCGGAGCCGGTGAGGCTGTCCTTCTTCAATGATGGGGCGCTCGACCCGGATCGTCCGGCGCGCGACATTGAAGCCATCCTTCGAGTCGACGCGGGCAAGGATACGATGGTTTCCGGCGGCATCGACCGCGACTGGCGCAGTCGTGTCGCCGCGCAGCCCTCGGAATTGCATATCGACCGCGCGAAATATCCGGACCTCGCTTTCAGGAAGGGCGACAAGGTGAAGGCGCTGGCGCGGCCCGGTCAGCCTTGGTTCGAGGTGCTGTCGGTCGACGACCGCGGCCAGCCGCGCCTTGTCCTGAAACTGGGTGAGCTCTGATGCTCGGCCGCATCGCCCTTCGCATCGCCACTGTCGAGGCCCTGAAGGGCAAGACGCTAGTCGACAAGAACGTGCTGGACAGCGAGATCGGCGCGCTCGACGTCGCGGCGGACGGGAGTCTCCGCTCCGATCAGGAAAAGCCGTGGATCGCCGTCTATACCGACGCGGCAAAGGTCGAGGAGCGGCTCGATCTGCGCGCGCTCCATCGCTCCGGCGCGACCGCCCTCACGATCGAGGTCGGCATAACCGGGGCGATGACGGTGACGGATCCCGAGACGGGCGCATGCGAGGTGCTGCCGGGCCTGTGCGCAACCGACCGCGCGCTGGAATTCTATCTCGACTGTGTCGGCAGGCAGATCGTGACCGCCCTGTCCGATCCGCTCAACCCTTGGTCGGAGATATGGCGCGATCTGTCCTCGGGCATCGTGAAGATCGAGCGGAAGCGGACGTCGGATGAAACGAGCGGAACCCGCATTGCGGCGCATCAGCTTGTCGTGACAGTCGACCTCCTGCCGGACCCGGTCTTCGGGGAGCCGGTCGCCCCGACGAGCATATGGGCGCGATTGTTCGCAAGGATGGCCGCCGCCGACCACCCCTATCTCTCGACGATGCAGTCGCTTGTCGGGATTCCGGACGGCATCCGCATGCACGAGGCCCAGCGCCGGCGGTTCGGGATGACGCTCGAAGAGGCCCGCGCCTTGTTCGACATCGCCGTCCAGCCGGCCGAGGCGACCGAGCCGGACGTGCAGAGCGTCGCGGTCGAGCGGACGGAATAACGCCATGCCGGGGATTCTTGATCGCATCGTCGAGCTTGAACGCAAGGTCGCCGAGCAGGAGCGCCGCAACCGCAACCGCCGTCGCACCGGGACGATCAAGGAGGTCGATCACGGGAAAGGCCAGTATCGCGTCAAGATCGCGGAAGAGGACGGCAACGAGTTCGTCACGGACTGGATCAAGCCGCGCGTCAATGCCGCCGGCGGCGTGAAGGTCGACGTGCTTTTCAACGAGGGCGAGCAGATCGACGTCGTGAGCGAAAGCGGCGACATGACGGACGCCAGAATCGAGGGCTGCGACTATTCCGACAGCAACGCCCGCGAGAACAGCGCCACGCCGTACCACATAAAAATTGGCGACACTGTCCTCGCCATGACCGGCGGCGAGATCACCCTCAAGGCCGGAACGATCCGGCTCGAAGGCGACGTCGTAATCGAAGGGCCGGGCGTGACGCACAACGGCAAGAATATCGGCGACACCCACGGGCACGTAACCGCGCCGCCGGGACCGCCGGGACCGCCAGTCTAAACACCAACCGAAAGGGGCATCCCCATGAAAGTGATCGTGAACACGGCCGGTTTCTACGGCGGCACTTGGTACGAATCCGGCCCGGAAGAGCGGGAGATTCCCGACAAGGTGGCGAAGCCTTTTCTCCCCCCCTACGGGAATCAGCTTTCGATGCCGTCGACCAAGAAGTCGACTCCGGCGGGATCGGCGAAGTCGGACGACAAGAAGGGGGACTGACATGACCTCGACCGGCCTCAACCGCGAGACCGGCGCCCCCCTCGCGGGGTTCGAGCATGTCAGGCAGTCGATCGGCGTCATCCTTACGACACCGATCGGCAGCCGCGTCATGCGGCGGGAGTTCGGATCGGAGGTCTTCGACCTGATCGACCGCCCCATGACGGACCAGGTCATCCTCGCGATCTACGCGGCGAGCGTGATGGCGATCGCCCGGTGGGAACCCCGCTACGAGGTTTCCGGATGCCGGATCGTGAAGACCGAGGCAGACGGAACTATCGAGATCGAACTTGCCGGGACGTATTTTCCGCGCGGCCACCTTGGCGATTTCAGCGTCGCCGAGAGCGCCTCGCTGATCGTGCCTTTCGTGCGGACAGGAATTGAGCGATGACCCGACGCTTTCAGGATGTCGACCTTTCCCGGCTTCCGCCGCCGGCGGTCGAGACGCTCGATTACGAGGCTATTTTCTCGGCGCGCATCGCCGAGTTCAAGGCGCGGTGGGAAGAGGTTCGGACCCGCTACCCGACCCTGCCGCCGTTCGACGTGGAGATGCTCGAAACCGATCCGGTCGTGATCGTCGAGCAGGCCGACAGTTATCACGAGATGCTGATGCGCGGCCGCGTGAACGATGCCGTCCGCGCCGTCCTGCTCGCGACAAGCTGGGGGGCGACACTCGATCATCTCGGCTCGCGCGTGGGGACGGTCAGGTTCGACGGCGAGGCCGACGAGCCGTTCCGGCGGCGTATCCAGATCGCCTATGAGGCGCTTTCCACCGCCGGGCCTTATGGCGCTTATGTGTGGCACACCCTGTCGGCTTATCCCGGCATCAAGGATGCTGTCGCCTACGGGCCAGAAGAAACCTTCGTCGCTCCGGGGGAGGCATGGGTGTCGGTCCTTTCGGATGCGGGGAACGGAACGCCATCGCTGGCCATGCTGCACGCGGTCGCGGAGCGGCTCGGCGCGTGGGAAATCCGCCCTGCCGGCGGCTCGCCGATCAATGTCTGGGACCGCGAAAATGCAACCGCCCAGCGCGCGCGCCCTCTGACCGACAAGGTGATCGTCGCTGCGGCTCAGATCGTGCCCTACCAGATCAAGGGCACCCTCTTCATCCGGCCGGGGCCGGATCGCAACGTCGTATTTCAGGAGGCCGTGTCGCGCATCAATGCCATGGTGCTCGATCGCCACCGCATCGGCTCGGCCGTGCCGATCTCGCTGATCCTTTCGGCCGCGCACGCCGTCGACACGACCGGGCGGTCGGAAATCGAAGAGGTCGAGATCGAGACGCCGGCGACCGATGTCGGCGGCATCGCACATATCGCGCCGTGGTGTACCGGCGTCGAGCTTGAGATAGGGACTCCGACGTGACCATCCTGCCGCCCAGCGCCGTCGATCTGGAGCGGGCGCTTGTCGAGGTCGACGGGCGCGTGCTGCGCATCGACGCCGACGTCGTGCGGCGTGCGAAAGACCCGATGCTCTGCCCGGAAGAATTGCTTCCGTGGCTGGCATGGGAGGAAGGCGTCGACCTCTGGGATCCGGACTGGCCGATCGAGAAAAAGCGGCAGGTGATCGCCCAGAGCTGGGAGATGCACCGCGCGAAAGGAAGCCGGCAGGGTCTCGTCGACGCGATCAACCTCCTGAATTTCGGGGCGGTCGTCGAGGAATGGTTTGAATACGGCGGCCAGCCCTATCACTTCCGTCTGACGATCGACCTCAACGAGACGGACATTCAGGGCGAGCCGCGGTCGACGGTCGATCTCGCCCGGCACAATGGCGCGATCCAGCATCGCGGCACGGCCTACTACGGCTGGCACTCGACTTCGGTGGCCAGCCAGTTGACGCCGGTGCTGCTGAAGCGCGCCGTGATGGAACACAAGAACGTCCGTTCGCATCTGGAATCGATCCACTACACGACGGATTTTCTCGACGACATCGAAACGGCCGACGCCGACAAGCTCGCCGTAGTGCATGGGGCGGCGGAGGTTTATCCGTGGGGCCGGCGCTACGACGCCTCGATCAACCATGATCACGCCGTCCGCCATCTGCATGACGGGAGCCTCAAGCACGGCGCCCAGGCGCGCTATAATGGCTGGGGGTCGACTGGCGAAACCTATGGCAACGAGCGCGTCCTCCTGACGACGGGCGTGCGCCATGCTGTGACGGATCGCTTCGGCGTCCGTCTCTCCTACGATGGGCGCCACCGCCACAATGCGATCTTCAATCATGGGGATTTGCAGCCATCGGTGGCCGACGTCGACATGCCGATCATTGTTCGGCGCAACGTGTTCTATGACGGATCGCGCCGCCACGGCGGCGACATCTACGACGGCTCGATCAGCCATGCCGGAGCGTCGAAGTATTTCGCCGGGGCGTTCTACAACAGCCCGGTCGAGACAATCCTAACAGCTTGAGGTGCGACGTGATTATCACCGACCCGATCCTCCTTCGGGGGGAGTTGCTCGTGCGCGTGCTTCGCGACGGGCAAGTCATCCAGACGTTGCGCGACGAAAACATGATTATGACCGTCGCGCGCGTTGCCTTGGCCTATCTCATCGCCGGCGACGGTGCAGGGAAGGTGATCAACCGCATCGGCATCGGCACGAACGGCAACGGCCCCACGCCCGACGATACGGCCCTCACCTCGGCTTTTATCAAGGCCATTGCGAGCCATACCTACCCGGCCGCCGGACAGGTCCGCTTCAACTGGTCGATCGGCACCGGCGAGGCGAACGGCATGGCGATCCGCGAGTTCGGCCTCATCACGACCGACAGCACCCTCTTCGCGCGCAAGACCCGCGCCCCGATCGAGAAGGGGAGCGACATTTCCCTTGAGGGGTCTTGGACCATCATCTTTTAGGCCAAAGGAGCACGGGCATGGCGAACCTGCCAGAACAGAACACCTATCCCGCCGGCGTTTACCAGATCGAGACGACCGATCCGGTCGTCGGCGGCGTCGACGGCATCTCGAACATTCAGGCGCGGCAGCTTGCGAATCGCACTCGCTGGCTCAAGGGCATCGCCGACGACGTGATCGAGGCACGCGCAGGCAGGCCCACGCTCGCCGAGCGGATGCAGGGCTTCGACGCCCTGTCGCCGGAAAGCCAGAACGCGCTCCTCGCCGCGGTGCAGGAGGCGCTCAACCTTGGCGGCGCGCTCACCAAGGAAATGCAGGTTCTTCGCGGCTTCGACGGCATGTCGGTCGCGGCCGGTATCCTCGAGGCGCACTCGCTCGCCGGCCTGTTTGCGCGCTCGCTCGACACGCTTCGCCAGCGCGTTCTCGCGCAGGGCAGCGCGGTCCTGAAGAACAAGCACGTCATCACCGGCATGGTGCTGACCAAAAGCGATATTCGTGCGCTGCATCTGTCGCAAAGCGGCACGGTCGGCGCCGGGATGTCCCGCGCCAAGATCGACGGGCGGATCATCAGCCTGCCGGACGATGACTACCATGTCTCGATCCCCACCAACGAAAGCGATCAGGCGCGGTCGTATTTCGCCTTCCTCGTCAACACGGTCGGCTCGGCCTATGCGGTCCAGATTGCCGCCGAGGTTCCGGCGAACGGCCTGCCGCTCTATCGGCTGGACATTCCGGCCGGCAGCACGGGCAACAACATCACGGCTGTCACGCTCACCGACCTCCGCGTGATCCAGTCGGCGAGCTCATGGGTGACGAGTAGCAGCCCGTTCGTGACGGTCGCGTTTCCGGAGATTCTGCCGAACGCGGACTATGACGTGGCCGTCGAGGTGGAGAGCGCGACCGACGTGGCGGCCGTTGGCGCGGTGCAGGCATACGACCGCGCCCGCAACGGCTTCAAGATCCGGATGACCGGCAGCGCCGACAACGTCGTTCTGCGCTGGACGCTTCTCAACCCCCGTTACCAGTGAGGCGGCGATGAACATCATGCACATGAACGAGGGCGCGAAGGCGGCCTTTGAACTCGACGACTGCACCCTGATTCTCGGCAATCTGCTGATTGATCTGGGCGAAGAGCAGGAGGACACCGAGCGCGTCCTTTCGGTCTTCACCGATGGCGACGGCCAGTTGAGTTTCGAGGGCGACGTTTACGCGGCCGTCATTATCATTCCGCCTCGCCGGTATGCCGACGAGGAGATCACCGAAACGGTGGGCGGTGAAGAAGTCACCCAGACCGTCTCGGTGCCGCAGCCATGCCAGGCCGAGGCCGTGACGCTGCAACTGTGGGCGCTGCCCGAAAACCCTGCAACCCCTGAAGACGAGGAGTAATCCTGATGACCGTCACGATTTCGATGCCGGATGCCCTGCGGCAGTCCGTTGAGGCTGCCTCGGGCGGCGTGAACACCGTCCTTTACGACAGCAAGGGCTATCCTTCGATCATGTGCGTGGTGCCGCGCTTCAATATCGAGGACATCGACCCGGCGCTCGGCACCGGCACCCATCCCGCGTTCCTCGTCGGCGGCATCCAGAAGAGCGAGATTTTCGTGGGCAAGTATCTCGCCCGCATCCACGACAATCATGCCCTGTCGCTGCCCGGCCAAGACCCGAGCGCGTCGATCAACTTCGACAATGCGAACGCTCGTTGCTCCGCGAAGGGGCCGGGCTGGCACATGATGACCAATGCGGAATGGTCGGCCGTCGCCCTGTGGTGCTGGAAGAACGGTTTCATGCCGCGCGGCAACACCAATTACGGCCGCGACTATGCGCAGACCTATGAAACCGGCCGCCGGCAGGATGGTCTCGCGCCCGGCCTCGCGGAAGGCCCGGCGCGCACGCTGACCGGCTCCGGCCCCGTAAGCTGGTATCACGACAACACGCCGGCGGGGATCACCGATCTGTGCGGGAACGTCTGGGAATGGGTGCGCGGCATGCGCATGGTCAACGGCGAAATCCAGATCATCCCCGACAACAACGCCGCCGAGACGGACGCCGATCATAGCGCGGGAAGCCCGCTGTGGCGGGCGATCTTGCAAAACGGCAATCTCGTCAACCCCGGCACCGCGAACACCCTGAAGTGGAACGCCACCGGCGTCGATGGTGCCGGCAACCCGCAGCTTGCGACCTCGGTGACGAGCCAGTCGAACGGCGAAACGGCGGCGAGCCAGTTGTATAAGGACTTGACCGCCGCTGGCGGCGTCACCGTCCCGAACATCCTCAAGGTGCTGGGCCTTTTCCCGCACGCGACCGGCATCGATCGCGGCTATCTCTACATGCGGAATTCGGACGAGCGTCTGCCGATCCGTGGGGGCGGCTGGGGCAGCGGCGTCGGTGCCGGGGTGTTCTCCCTCAGCTTGAGCAGCGCCCGCTCGAACTCGGGTACGAATATCGGCTTCCGGCCCGCTTTCGTCCTCTGAAATCTGCGGCCTGACAATCTGCCGGGCGGGCGATAGCCCGTCCGTCACCCACCTGTAATAGCTGCGGAGCCTGAATTGGACGATCTGAAAATTCGTCGGAAGTGCGAAGACATGATCGCCTATGGATATGTGGTTTTAAGGCAGTTTCCGAAAGCCGAACGCCACGTTCTGAATCAGGAAATCCGCAGCGCCATGTGGTCGCTTCTCCGACTGATCATCATCTGCAATCGGAGATACTTCAAAAAGACCACGATGCAGGACTTGGACGCCGAGCTTGATCTGTTACGAAGCCAGATCAGGATTGCCCAGCGCCTCGGTTATCTGTCGTTCAACAGCTACGAAGTCTGGACCCGTCATCTGGACGAGATCGGGCGCATGATCGGCGGATGGTTCAAGAGCTTGCAGGAAAAGGGACGCGGGTAAAGTGGTTTGAGCGTCTGCCGATCCGTGGGGGCAACTGGAACAACGGCGTCAATGCCGGGGTGTTCTCCCTCAACTTGAACAACGCCCGCTCGAACACGAGTACGAATATCGGCTTCCGGCCCGCTCTCGGGGAAAGTCAGAAGTTGGGGCCTCACGGGGCCTCATCCCGCACACCCTCGAAAGGCCCCGCGTTCCTCGGCCAAGCGCCGAAAAACATGAACAGACCGGAGCGTTGCAGTAACCGCCTGCGCGCGGCGACCCTTCGCTCCGGTCGCCCTTACGATAGCGAGATGCCTTGGCGAAGACCTACACCGACCTGTTTTCGGGCCTGTCGAGTTTCGAGGCCCTGCATCGCGCATGGGGCCGCGTCATTCGCGGCCGGCGGCATCAGACGGACGTCCTGCAATTCGAGCGGGATCTGGAATCGAACCTGATCGACATCCAGAACAGCCTCATATGGAAGACGTATCGCACCGGGCCGTATTACCATTTCCGGGTCTTCGAGCCGAAGGAGCGCGAGATTGCCGCGCTTCCGCTCAAGGACCGCGTCGTGCAGCATGCGCTTATCGAGGCTATCGAGCCGATCTGGACGTGCCGGTTCATTTCCGACAGCTATGCGTGCCAGACCGGAAAAGGGATGCACGCCGGCGCTGACCGGGCGCAGACGTTCCTTCGGGCGACGCTGCGCGAGCATGGCGCCATCTATGTGCTGAAGGCGGACATCGCGCGCTTCTTTCCGAGCGTCTGCCACGATGCGCTCAAGAGGATGATCGCGCGCCGGGTGGCCTGCAAGGACACGCTCTGGCTGATCGACAGCATCATCGACAGCGTCGCCGAGCCGGGCGCCACGTTGCCGCGCGGGATACCGATCGGCAATCTGACGTCGCAGATTTTCGCGAACATCTATCTCCATGAACTCGACGAGTTCGTGAAGCACGAACTGCGCGAACGGCGATATGTGCGCTACATGGATGATTTCGCGATCATCGGCGCGGACAAGGAGCATCTGCACCGGGTCCGCGTCGCGGTCGACGACTTCCTCTATGCGCACCTCGGGTTGCGGCTAAACCGCAAAACCCAGGTCTTTCCGGTTTCGGCGACGAACGGCCGGGCGCTCGACTTCCTCGGCTACCGCATCTGGCCGACGCATCGGCGGATCAGGAAGGACAGCGTCGGGCGGATGCGCCGGAAAATGAAGCGCATGGCGCGCCAGTATCACGAGGGAAAGATCAACCTCGACCAGGTCCGGCAGGTCGTGATGAGTTGGGTCGGTCACGCCGGTCACGCGAGCACTTACACGCTGCGCAGCCGAATCCTCGGCGACGCGGTCTTCATTCCCCCGCCTTCGGGGTCGTCCGCTTCTCGCCGCAGGAAGGCGAAGGGCGGCGAGCCCTCGGCCTAAACCACAACCACCGCCAGCCGGCCCTCGGGCCATACAGAAAGGAGAGCCAGATGGCTTCTGTATCCTTCCACCACGGCACGCGCGTCTTTCAGAGCGCGGAGACGCCGGTTCTTGTCCGTCTCGCCCAGACGGCCGTCATCGGTCTGATCGGCACGGCTCCCGATGCCGATGCCGCGAAGTTCCCGCTCAACAAGCCGATCCAGATCCTGCGCCCGCAGGACGCCGAGGGTCTCGGCGCGGAGGGCACGCTCTCCGATGCGATCGACAGCATCTTCGATCAGGTCGGTTGCCCGATCATCCTCGTCCGCATCGACGACGAGGACACGCTGCCGGAAATCTGGTCGAACGCGGTCGGCAACCAGATCGCCTTTACCGGCGTTCACGCCTTCCGCCGCGCTTCGTCGGACGGCCTTTACAAGCCGAAGCTGCTGATCGCTCCCGGCCTCACCCAGACGTCGCCGGCAGACGGCATCGCCTCGGTGAACGTGACGGTCGCCGGCTCGGGCTACGACGCGGACAGCACCACGGTCACGATCACCGGGACCGGCGGCGCCGGCGCCGAGGCGCGCGCGATTGTCGAGGGCGGCGCGATCACGGGCATCGTGGTCACGAAGCCCGGCTTCGGCTACACCGGCACCGTCACCGTCACCATCGCCGGCGACGGCACCGGAGCCACGGCGACCGCGAACAAGGGGTCGGTGATCAATCCGGTCGTCGCCGAACTGATGAGCGTGGCCGAGGGCCTGAAGGCGATGGCCTATATCGACGGGCCAGACACGACCGATCAGGCGGCGGTGCAGTATCGCGGGCTGATCAACTCGGGCCGCATCTTCATCTGCGACCCGAAGGTGCTCAAGTGGGACACCGAAGATTCGGTGTATGTTCCCAAGCCCTCCTCGCCGGTCTGGGCCGCGCGGCAGGCGCGGATGGACCTCGAACAAGGCTTCTGGTGGGCCGGATCGAACGTCGAGATCGCGGGCATCGGCGGCGTGAATCGGCCGATCGAGTACGGCGTGCAGGCCAACTATCTCAACGAGAACCGGGTCAACACGATCGTCAACATCGACAATACCGGCTTCCGGCTCTGGGGCGTCTGGACCTGCGACAGCGACCTCATCTGGCAGTTCGTGTCGGTGCGCCGCACGGCCGACGCGATCAACGAGGCGCTCGAAAAGGCTTACCTCGAATTCGTCGACCGCCCGTTCTCGAAGGCGAACCTCAAGTTCATGATCGAGAGCGGCCGGGCCTTCCTGCGGACGATGGAACTCGAAGGGGCGATTCTGCCGGGGTCGGATGTCTGGCTGCTCGACAGCAACACCGACGTCGAGATGGCGCAGGGCATCGTCAAGCTCGGCGTGAAGTTCGAGCCGCCGGCGCCGATGGTCGACATCCGCATCACGTCGCACCGCAATCTCGTCGCCTACACGCTCCTGCTCAACCAGGTCGCGCAGGAGATCGGGGCCGGCTCGCTGGCGGCCTGACGACGGCTAGACACGGCGGCGTTTCCGCGCCGCCGTCCACCCTCACCAAGACAGAAGGAAAACGGCCATGTCCGACATGCCGCGCTATATCCTGCGCAATTGCACCATCTTCGCCGACCGGGTCTCCAAGCTCGGACAGGCGAGCGAGATTTCCCTCCCCGTGCCGACCGAGAAGCTGGAAGAGCTTCGCAATGCCGGCATGGTGCTGCCGATCGACATCCCCATGGGATACGAGAAGCTCGAAGCGTCGTTCAAACTGACGGCCTTCGACCCGCAGGTGATCACCCTTTTCGGCCTCGCCGTTGGCGTCGAGAAGGAATTCATGGTCACGGGTGCGCTCGTCCACGAGGACGGCACCATCATCAACGCGACCGCCTATATCCGCGGCCGCCTGATGAAGAACGACCATGGCGACTGGAAGCCCGGCGAGATCGGCGAGAACGAATTCTCGATCACGCTGCGCTACTACCGCCTCGAGGTCGAGGGCCGGACGCTGATCGAGGCGGACCCCTTCAGCGTCTCGATCGGCGGCGCATCGCAGACCGGCGGCATCCGCGCCGCGCTGCTCGTTTAAGGGGAAGGTTCCATGTCGGACAAGAAGACCATCACGTTCACGCTGGAAACCCCTGTCGAGCATGACGGCCAGACCTATACGACGCTCACGCTGCGCAAGATGAAGGCGAAGGATCTGGTCGCCGCTGATCTGGTCAACGGCAACCTCCGCAAGTCTCTCGCCATCTTCGCCTCCATGGCCGGCGTGCCGATCATGGTCATGGAGGAACTCGACACCGACGACTTCAACCGGCTGGGGCGTGAGGCTGCGCCCCTTATGGGAAAGTTGGCGGTAAAGGCGATGGCCAAGCTGGAGCGGGAGGAAGCGGGGAACCTTCCTCTGCAATAGATGCGGTCGCCACGCTGGCCCGTCATCTGCACACCCCGATCAGCGAGATCGAGGACATGGACTGGGACCGCTTCGACGCCTACACGGCGGCGCTGGGGCGGGTGCTGAAAGCCGAAAGTCCGAGAAAGGGAAAGGGCCGGTGATCTGCATCGCCGGCCCTCTTCCGATCACGCGCCCCGATAGGCGGCGAGCTTCTCCGCCGCGTTCGTTTCGCGTGCCGCGCGGGCGAGCTCGACGGAAACTACCCGGCGCCCGACCGGCCACAAGGCTATCCCGGCCAGCTTGAACGATTGCAGCCCGAACGGGATGCCGATGATCGTCAGGCAGTTGAAGATGCCGGCAATGAGGTGGACAAGAAAAAGAACCACGCCGAAGGTCAGCGCCCAAATAATATTGAAGATGAAGCCGACCGTGCCTGTAACGGCGGTCGTGGCCGTAAGCCCTTTATTATCAAGTTCGCGAATGTGAACGACGTCCTTCCCGAAAGGAAAGGCCGACATCTTCGCGATCTCGAAAGCAGAGCGGCTAAGTGGAATTCCGACAATTGACAGGGCGAATACTGTGCCGCCGATCAACCAGATCAGCGCCGTTACTGCCCCGCCGAAGACGAACCATATCGCGTTTCCTGCATATCGCATGATTAACCCCCGCTCCTAAGTGGTGTCCAGCCGAATGACGATACTAACATCAAAGCTGATCGTCGCGCTAGTTGATCAGGTGACAGCCCCGTCGCGCGCAGTCTCGGCAGCGATCAACCGGATGACAGCCGCCAGCCAGGCGAACGCGGCGCGCATGGCGGAAGTGCGCGGGAAGATGCTCGACGCGACCGCTGCCGGCTGGGCGCTATGGCGCGGCCTTTCCGCCCCGGTGAACGCGGCCATGCAGTTTGAAAGCGCCATGGCGGACGTGCGCAAGGTCGTCGACTTCCCGACGCCCGAGGCGTTTCAGGAGATGGGCGACGACATCCGGCGGCTTTCGACCGAGATGCCGATGGCCGCAGACGGCATCGCCGCCATCGTGGCGGCCGCCGGCCAGTCGGGCCTCGCCGTCGACGAGCTTCTTCCCTTTGCCGAGATGGCGGCGAAGGTCGGCGTGGCGTGGGAAGTCAGCGCCGACAATGCCGGCGAGGCGCTGGCGAAGCTCAAGACGGCGCTCGGCATGTCGGTCGCAGAGACCGGGCTTCTGGCCGACGCGATCAACCATCTGGGCAACAATACCGCAGCCTCCGCCCCCGACATTCTCGACGTCGTGCGGCGCGTCGGTGCGCAGGCCAGCCAGTTCGGTCTTTCGGCAGAGCAGGCGGCGGCTTTCGGCGCGGCCATGGTCGGCGCCGGCGCGGAATCGGAAGTGGCCGCGACCTCGTTCCGCAACATGGGCCGGGCGCTCACGCGCGGGGCGTCGGCCACCAAGCGCCAGTCGGCCGCCTACAAGACGCTCGGCCTCGACGCGCAGAATGTTGCGGCCGACATGCAAAGGGATGCGGTCGGCACGATCACGAATGTCCTTGAGCGCATCCGCGCGGTGCCCGCCGAGGCGCGCGCCGCGCTGATCACCGACCTCTTCGGCGACGAAGCCCGCGCCATCGGCCCGCTGATCACGAACACGGAACTGCTCGCGGATGCCCTCGGCCTCGTCGCGAACCGGGCGGAATATGCCGGCTCGGCCGCCGAGGAATATGCGATCCGCGCCAAGACGTCCGAGAACAATTTGCAGCTTTTCCGCAACCAGATCACCAGCTTGGCGATCTCGATCGGCAATGCGCTTCTGCCGGCGATGAACGACATTCTGGCGATCATCGGGCCGGTAATCTCTTCTTTCAGCGACCTTGCCGCACGCTTCCCTGCCGTCACGCGCGCCATCGTCGGCGTTGCCGCGGCGCTCATCGGCTTCCGTGTCGCCGCCATCGCGGCGCAGTATGCCGGCCTGTTTCTCAAGGGCGCGCTGCTCGACGCCGGCATTGCCGCGCTCACCGCCGCGCGCGCGATCGGAAGCATGGCCCTCGCACCCGCCGGCGCGGCGATCATGGCCCTGCGCAATCCGTTGCGCCTCGTCACGGCCGCCTTCTATGCGCTGCGCGTGGCCATCATCAGCACCGGCGTCGGCGCTCTGCTCGCCGGCATCGCGCTCGCGGGCGCGTGGATCTACAACAACTGGACCGGCATCACGATCGCCTTCGAGGCGTTCAAAGGTGCCTTCCTGCGAGCCATCGCGCCGATCATGCCGGCGCTACAGCCGGTCGCCGATGGGCTGGCATGGCTTCGCGATGCGGTTACGGCCCTCATAGCCCCCGTCGACGAGATGGGCGGAAGCTGGGCGGCGGCGGGAATTGCGGCCGGCAAGTTCGTTGGGGAGGCGCTGACCGCCGTGGTCGCCTTCACGACGGACCTCGTCGCCGCGGTCGCGAACGCATGGCAGACAATGAGCTGGTCCGAGATCGGACAGGCGGCGGCTCGCGGCATCGGTGACGGGTTCCTGTTTCTCGCGGGCTGGGTGGCCGACCTCCTCGGCTCGATCGACTGGCTGGCGCTCTGGGACGGTGCGACCTATGCCGCCGCCGCAGCGGTCGACGTCGTCGCCGGTTACTGGTCGACCATGGCCGCCTCGGTCGTCGAGTTCGTTCGTGGGATCGACTGGGCCGGCGCGCTCGCCGGGGTGCGAAACGCTGCCGCCGCCGCTGCGGGATGGATCGCCTCGGCCCTGTCCGCGATCGACTGGGCCGGGCTTCTTTCCGCCGGGATCGACCGGGCTGCTACGGCCTTTCAGGCCGTCGCCGCCTATGTGGCCTCGGCCCTCTCCTCGATCGACTGGGCGGGGGTCTGGAACCGGGGCGTTGCCGTCGCGGCGACGGCGTTCGGCCAGATCGGTGCGACGGTATCTGCGGCACTCGGGTTGGTCGACTGGACCGGCCTCATCTCGGGCGCGAGCGACGCGATCGGCGGCTTCTTCAACCGCGCGGCCGACACGCTGCTTTCCGTGGACTGGGGGAGTCTCGGCTACCGTCTCGGCGAGATGATCGCCAGCGGCATCGCGGGGATCCTCAACATCGGCCGCATCCTTATGGATTCGCTGACCGGCGATGGCGCATCGACCGCTGCCGGCCTTGGCTCGGCCATCGCGAACGGCATCCTCGCCTTCGACTGGATGGGCGTCGGCTCGGCGATCCTGCGCTATATCGGCGCGGCCCTTCAGGCCGGTGGAGAATTCATTCTCGGCGTTATCGGCGGGCTGATCGGCGTGGCCGACCTTGGCGGCGCGGCGACCAACATGGTCGAGCAGTTCCTCGCCGGCGCGGCCGCCATGACCGACCGCCTGATGGCGAGCGGTCAGGCGCTCGCGCAAGCCATGTGGGACGGCGTGATCGCGAAGATCGACGCAATGGTCGAGTGGTTCAAGGGCCTGCCCGCGCGCATCGTGGCGGCCATCGGCTCGATCGACCTCGGTTCGCTGATTACCTGGCCGAAGCCGCCGGCATGGGTTTCCCGCCTTTGGGGCGGAGGTCAGGAAGAAGAGGTCGCCGCCCCGACGCCGGATCAGGGGACGACCGGCGAGGCCGCTTCGCGCATCACCGCCGAGGCGTCCGCCGCGAACGACAACGCGCAGGATGCGATCAACACGATGCTCGCCGGTATGGATCGCCTCGCCGGCGGCGTGGCGCAGGAAGGCGCGGCTGCCGTCTCGGCGGCAGATGCGGTCGGCTCCTCGATCAGCGACAACATCAGCGTCACGGCCATGCCGGTGATCGACACGTCGAGCATCGACGCCGCGCGCACGAAGGTCGATGCGCTTTCGCGGTCCTTGCAGTCCATGCCCTCGACGGCTGTCACGGCGACGTCCTCGGCGCTTGCTGGCGCGCGGGCCTCCGGAGGGCCGGTAAAGGCCGGCGGCTCGTATCTTGTGGGTGAAGAAGGTCCGGAAATCGTCACCTTCGGGCAGGATGGCTTCGTCCATGACGCCATGAAGACGGCGAGGATCATCCGCAACGCCGCGTTGGGGGCGGCGGGAATGGCCCTTCCGGCCGCGGCGATGCCCGCGCTTCCGGAAATTCCGACGATCGAGATCGCGATTCCCGAAGTCCGGCTCCCGGTGCCGCCGCAACTGCCGGCGACGCATCAGGCGCAGGAAGGCGGTCAATCCGGGGGCCGCGGCGTCGAGGTGTCCTTCAGCGCCGGCGCGATCAAGATCGAGGTAACGGCCGCCGCCGGCCAGTCGCCGGAGCGGGTCGCGGAAGAGGTCGAGCGCCGCCTGACGGCACGCCTCAACGCCCTGTCGCGGGGCGCATTTTCAGATGGAGCGAATTGATGGCGATCCCGATGGCGCTTGGCCCCTTCATGTTCCATAGCCTGCGGTTCGGGTTCAACGGCGTCGGCCGCGACCTGTCGACCAGGTGGGCCAGCATCCAGACGGTCGGCGGCCTCAACCGGCTGCAATGGACGGGCGGCGACGAGGACACGGTGCTGATCGAGGGCGTCCTCTTCCCCGAGGAGTTCGGCGGTCTTTCCAGCCTCGAAGGCATCCGCGGCGCAGCGCAATCCGGCCTTGTGCTGCCGCTGATCACGCTGGGCGGGAACGTCTATGGCATGCACGTCGTCGAGATGGTTTCGGAAGACCAGTCGTTCCACGACCGTCTCGGCCGTCCGCGAAAGGACGTCTTTCGCATCGGGCTGAAACGCTACGCCGGCGGCGGGTTCTCGCTGATTTCGGTCGTGCAGACGCTTTTCGGGTGACGGACATGGTGACGCGCTACATCACGAAGCACGGCGAGATGATCGACTCCATCTGCAGCCGGTTCTACGGCGACGAAAGTGGCTTCGTCGAGCAGGTGCTCGTGGCCAATCCGGGCCTCGCCGGCCTTGCGGTCCCGCTGCCGCCCGGCACCGAGATCATGCTCCCGGTGATTCCGAAGTCGGCCGAGACGATCAAGCTCATCACCCTGTGGGACTAAAGGAGATCGAAATGATCAAGATCGGCGTCCCCGTCCGCTATCGCGACGGGGCAAACCACCTGCGCACTGGCGTCGTCGACGCCTCCTCGATCGCATCCGGCCGCCGCCTGTGGCGCGTCTCGGACAGGTGGTTCGAGGGGTGCGACCTCGTCGTGATCGATCCGGCGGCCATGTCGTGAAGACCCCGCGCGCCGAGATCACCGTCAACGGGAAGCCGGTCGCCTCCGCCTTCAACGACCGGCTCATCTCCGTGACGATCGTCGACAAGGAGGGGGCCACCAGCGACACGATCTCGTGCGACCTGAATGACGGGATGCCGTTCGCGCAAATCCCGAAGAAGGGCGACGAGATCGGCGCGAAGCTGGGCTATCTCGAAACCGGCGTTGCCGACTTCGGAACCTTCATCGCCGACGACCCGGAGGTGCTTTGCCTCCCCTATGGCATGACTGTGAACGGCAAGGGCGCGAACGTGCGCGGGAAGGCCAAGCAGCATCGGTCGCGGCACTGGGATAACAAGACGGTCAAGCAGATCGTCGAGCAGATCGCCGGCGAGAACGGCCTTTCGCCGAAGGTGGACGACGAGGTCGGCTCGCACAAATATAAATGGTTCGCGCAACAGGACGAGAGCGATCTGCATGTCGTCGAGCGACTCGCCCGCCGCCATGACGCGCTTTTCACGATCAAGAACAAGACCCTCATCTTCAAAAAGAAGGGCGAGGGCGTCGGCTCCATCGTGGCCGCGCCGGCCAATATCGTCGAAGGCACCTGCCGCACGGTCTTCGCGCACCGATACAAATACAAGAAGGTGAAGGCCCGCTGGCAGGACCGCAACGAGGCGAAGCTCAAGGAAGTCGAGGAAGACAGCGATTCCGAGGGCGAGGCGACCTATACGATCGCAGAATCCTTTCAGGACGAAGGCGAGGCCAAGAAGGCGGCGAAGGCCAAGGCGAAAGACCTCAAGCGCGAGACGATGCGCACGAGCGTCACGCTCTATGGCGACCCCGCGATCCGTGCCGGCGCGAAGTTCGTTTATGCCGGCGTCCGCCCCGAGCTCGATGGCGTCGAGTTCATCATAGAAACCGCGACGCACAAGCTGTCGAAGGCCGGATACACGGTCGACGTCGAAGCGAAGCTGAAGGTCTGACCTTCCCCATATTCCGCAGCCCCGAGCCGCGAATTTGCCGCCCTGCCTGACGGGGCCACCGCTCGCCAACAATCGAAAACACGAACCGCCCGGCACCTGTCGGGAGGAAGGAGATGTCATGTCCTTTGAAGCATGGCTTCAGAGCCGCCTTGTCGCGCACGGGCACAAGATCGCCGTGGACGGCGCGATCGGCGGGGAAACGACCCGCGCCCTGATCGCGTTCCAGCGCCAGAAGAAAATCAGGCAGACGGGCGTGGCCGATGCCGCCACCGTCGCCGCCCTCCGCGCCGAGCCGGGAAAGCCCAAGGCCGTCACGTCCGAACCGCCGGCCGAAACCCTTCCCCCGTGGATGGCGGAGGCGCAGCGGCGAATCGGCCTGCACGAGCGCCGCGACAACGGCCTGCTCGCCGCCTTCCTGAAACTCGGGAAGTATCTCGGCGATCCGGCGAAACTGCCGTGGTGCGGCGACTTCGTCGAGACCTGCATCGTCAAGACGCTGCCCGGCGCCGTGGTGCCGAACAATCCGTTCTGGGCGCAGGGCTGGAAGGACTTCGGCATTGACGCCGGAGGCCCCAAGGTCGGCTCGATCGGCGTCATCCGTTGGAACGCGAACTCCGGTCATGTGGGCTTCGTCGCCGGCTACGACGCCGCCCGCAGGCGCGTGCTCCTGCTCGGCGGAAACCAGAGCGACAGCGTCAATCTTACGTGGTTTGCGCTCGACAAGTTCATCGCCTTCCGCTGGCCGGAGGTCTATCCGATTCGGGCCTTCCCGCCCCTTACGGGTGGAGCCTATTCGGACGGCACCGCGGCGGGAACGCGATAATGGCGGCGCGCGGCGTTCTCCGAACGATCGAGGGCGGCCGGCTCATGTTCTGGTGTCCCGGCTGCGATGGCGCGCACCAGGTGCAGATCGGCACCGGGCCGGGGCCGCGCTGGGGCTTCAACGGCGACTATGACCGGCCGACTTTCTCGCCGTCCGTCCTCGTGCGCGGCTCGCGCCCGATCACGGATGACGAGCGTCTGCGCATCATGGCCGGCGAGTCAATCAAGCCGGAGCCGACCGTCTGCCACTCCTTCGTGCGCGACGGGCAGATCCAGTTCCTCGGCGACTGCACGCATGCGCTCGCCGGCCGAACCGTGTCCCTGAAACCTTTCGACGAGGCTTGAAATGCGCCCCTCTTGGAAAGTCCGCCGCCGGATCGTCGTCGCCGCCCTCGGCTTTTGCGCGGGCTGCATAGTCTATCTGATGATTTACGGGCAGGCCGACAGCCGCCTTCACGAGACGATCGCTTACGGCCTTTTCGGCACGGCGATCTCGGTGATCGGTTCCTACGTCTTCGGCGCGGCGTGGGACGACAAGAACGTGATGAAGACCCTCGGCCGGGACGCCTATCGCGACCGGCCGGGCGTTCCCGATGGCTGGCCGTCCGACATCGCGCCGCCGTCCGATGAAGACGGGAGGGCAGGATGATCGCCGCCATCGCACGCTTCACCGGAGTCCCGACCCTCGCCGTCTGGGTGGCCATCCTCGCCCTCGCTGCCGGCGGCGTCTGGGCATGGGGAAGCTACCAGCACCATGCCGGCGTCCGCGAGGGCCGGGCTATCGAGCGCGTCGCATGGGAGAAGGCGATGCGCGATCTGCGCGAGCAGATGGACGCCGAGCGCCGGCAGGCGCAGGAGCGAATCGACCAGATCGAACAGGATTACCTCGAAGGCCGGAAGCGCGACGCCGCGCTGATCACCGACCTCGAGGCAGCAATCGCGCAGATGGAGACGGAAGATGCGGAAGCTGACAACCATGCTGGCCCTGTGTGCCGCCCTGCCATTCCTCGCGGGCTGTCCCGGCAGCTTGACGCGATCGGTCGCTGATCGGCCGGAACTGGCGCGCATCCCCTCGACGCTCAAGGAACCCTGCGCGGCCGTGACGGACCTGCCGGCGCGGGATTTGTCCTCGGCGGAGGCGGCGCGGCTTTGGGGGGCGGATCGTTCGGCGCTGGGCGAGTGCGGCCGGCGGCATCGCGCCCTCGTCGACGGCGTCGAGGCGATCGAGGGGCAAGGCCGTTGAGGCTGGAATTCTGGACGATGTGGGCGGCGATCGCGGCGGTCTTCGCCGTGATCGTCATGCTTTCATAGAGAGGGGCGCATTGTGCCGACGAGCTTGAACGAAATATACAAGGCGATCGGCTCCCTGCAGTCGGACGTGAAGAACCTCACCCGTCTTATCGAGGCGCAGGATCAGCGATCGTCGGAAAGCCGCCGGCGCGTCTATGATCGGCTCGACGAGTTGGGGAACGTCGTCGACAACATAGAGGATCGCCTCAAGGCGTCCGAGCAGGTGATCAAGGACATCGAACCGCTCGCCCGCGACTTCGGCGCCGTGAGGGATAAGTCCAAGACGGTTCTCGCCGTGATCATAGCGGGGTGGACGCTGCTCGGCGGCTTCCTGATGTGGATCGGAAACAGCGTTCTGGAATGGGCGATCCAGCGCATCGGCGGGTCATAATGGTGGGGCGGCCGGGCCAAAAAACCTTGAAGATTAGTAGAAAGAGAATGTCCCACCGCCTTTTTAACCGCTTGATTTTCCGGAAAAATGGCGGTCCTCTCCTGGGCACCATTCGATCCGGACTGCCAACCGGATCCGACAAGATCCCCGAAACCCGCCGCGTGGCCGGAAGCGCTTCAGATGATTCCGGCCCTGATCGCCTTGGCGACGGCATGGGCGCGATTGACGGCGTTCAGCTTGTTGCACGCAAAAATGAGATAGTGATTGACCGTGTGCTCCGACAATCCGGTGATGATCGCGATCTCGGAACTGGTTTTCCCGTCGGCGGCCCAGCGCAGGCACTCCAGTTCCTTCTTGCTCAGCGTGCCCGCCCGGCACGCCGGCTGCCGATTTGCCGCACGCAGCTTTCCCATGAAATCGAGCAATGTGTCGTTTGCAAGAAGTGACCTCTCCAGTTCCGAAAGCTCGGTCTTCGCGAAATATTCGGTCACATAAATCCTCCCCGCATTGTCCGCGCAGGGAACCAACAAGCCGCACCTGATTTCCTTTAAGGCGTCGTCGCCCGCATCCACTTCGTCGATGCTCCAGTAAATGGCGCGAAACTGATCGCCATCAATCAATTCGGCGATTTTTTCATCATGCCACGAAAACGAACGAAGTGTTTCGCAAACATTTCTGTCAATATTACTTGTAAGTTCCTGTAATATATAGCTCTCTTCATCTTCATACAGCCTCGACACGCAGAATCCCATGCCCTGGTCGAGCCTGGCCGCAATCCCGGCTGCGAACTCATCAAGCGGAAAACTGTCGGCGGCGATGTCGTCGCGACGCCGCTCCGCGACGCTGCTTCGCATTCGTCCTCGAGCCACAATGGGATCTTTTTTTACTCTTCCCACCATCTCTTGGCTCGTTGCAACTCATGCGGCGAATATTTCGGGGCTTTCCGCCCAAAAACTCAGCGGAATCAGTGAGTTTCCGTAATCGACGTCCGAACTTCATTCATTTTACGATAATCGACTTGTAGAATCAAATTGGAAATCACCACCTCGGCACCGAGGCGAAAGTTTATATATTCTACTAACTGTTCACTAAATTTTAATATATCTACATTTTTTGAATTTGAAATGTCTATGTTATCATTATTATACGCAAAGGATAGAAATATATCACCAAGTAATATTTCTATTGGAACATCTGTTTTTGCTAACCGTGAAGCGTCGAAAACATATCCCATTCGTGCGAGAAAGTAACCTGAGATCTCATTTCCGGCGATAACAGGCACTGCCATAAGTTCTGATTCTGTATAACGCTCGTCGCGAGCTTGCGCGACACCGACCCCCTCTTTGGGTGCAGAGCTGTGCGCGAGCTGGAAAGCCGTAAAAGTACCCGCGATCGTTGCCCCGCAAAGCCAGATAGTCGTGGCGAATACGCGGATCACCCGCCTGCTCCAAATTGCTGCATCGAATAGGTTCCATCGACGCCTTCGTTGCGAAGCACGTCTATCATCGTGTCGGCGACTTCCTGGACTGCCGACATGTGGGCCTGGATAAGCTTGGCATTGGCGAACAGGTCGCGCTTGAGGCTGCGCAGGCAGTCGAGGCATTCATTGTCGAGCTTCGACGGCTCGACGATGCGACTGGCGCGGTTGAGCTCGTACAGCAGACGTTCCTTGCGGGCGTTGGAAGCCCCGATGTCGAAATCGCGCCGCGAGGTGCGGATGGCTTCGGTTTCCTCGCGCACGCAGGCGGACACCTTTTCCAGAATTGCCTTGAGATTGTACTGCGCGGAGATGCTGTTCATTCTAACTGGTCCTTACACGCTGTCCGTCGGGGGCAAGGGGCTTTGCTACAGGCCGGTGTCCTTCATCCGATCCCGGACGAAATCGAGGTCCGCGTTGATCGTTATGCCGCGCATTGCTTCACGTGACCGCGCTTCGGCGACCACTTCGCGCGTATCGGTTATTCCCCTCAGAGCCTCCGGATTTTCGCCGTTCATCGTGAAATCGGCGAGCAGCCGGTTGGCGATACCGATCCCGCCGCCGGACGCGATCTGATCGGCGATCTTTTCGGCCATGGTCGACTTCCACATGTCGCCCGCCAGCCCGTTGCCGTAAATGTTTTCCGCCTCGTCGGGCAGCATCGATTCGATGAAGGAACGCAGCACCATCGCTTCGAACCGCATCGCGGCGCCGTCTGCGGACGGGGCGGTGCGCTTCGGAGCCCCGGTGTGTGCGACCTTCGCCTCGAAGCGATCGGGTGCCGCGGCGCCGGCCCTGGCAGCGCTGTCGGCCAGGCGCTGACGCGCCGCGGCGGCGGCCCCCGGATCGGCGGCGCCGAGCACGTCCGCCACAATGTCTGTTTTCAGATCGACCGACATCGCAAACCCTTGTCTTCGTTATTGCGACCATAGTCATTCAAGCTTGTCGGAAGCTTGACTTGGCGGCGGTTGCCTTGTCCACATTCTCCAGATTGTCGCGCTCGGTGCGTTCGCGCTCATCGTCCCTGCTGAAGTCGTCGAAGCGCTGCTGCAGCCGCTCCAGGCGCTTCCTTTCGACCTGCGCCTGGCGCGAGACCTCGCGCCCCGCTTCTTCCGCCGCGCGGCGGTCGGCGGCGACGCGGAAGAGGAACTGGTAGGAGAGATCCGAAAACAGCGACGTCACGTAGCCGCCTTCATCGAGCGATCTGCCGACCTCCTCGGTGATCTGCTCCAGGCGCGCGACTTCCGCCTGAAGCTGTGCGCGCTTCTGCTCCTGAAGGTTCTTCAGCTGTTGCTGGGCTTTCAGCAGCCGCGCGAGGCGTTCGCGTTTCGTCGCCATGTTAGGCCCTGCGGACGGATTGCAGACGGATTTCGCCGGAGCGATCGGCGTTCAGGGCCAAGAAAAGCCGACGCTCGCGATGCGGTTCCATCGGGACGGAGGTTTTTCGAAAGCCCCGGGCGGCGAGCGCCCGGCCCACCGGACCGGCCTTCCGGCCGGTCCGGCAATTGCGGAACCAATCCGGCGGCAAAGCCGCCGGGAGGGGGTGAGGCAGGAGGCATCGACCTGCCGCAAGAAGCCCCTCGACCGTACAGCCCGTACGCCCTTCGTGTCTTCTTGCGGCATCTCTCGCCTTTTGTCTCACGAAATCCATCTCCAATCCGCCCGCATGGCCTGGTGGTTCGCTTCCAACATTTGCAACCCATTTGTATCGGCCGCGAGGGCAAATGCTGGAAACGAGGAAACCACCAGCAAATTCATGAATCTAGTCGAACACCAGCATCTCGGCGAAGTTCTGGCCGAACAGGCTGAGCATCACCGGGAATGCGAAATAGGCCAGAACCAGGCCGCCGAATATGACCAGCGGCAGGAAGATGAAGTAGATCGGGATCTGCGGAGTGAGCTTGTTCAGCAAGCCGGAGATGAGGTTCATCGCCAGCGAGTAGATGATGAACGGGCTGCCAAGCCGGAGCACGATCAGAAAGCTGTCGGTCAGCGAATCCACGAGATTGGACAGCGTGGCCTCCGGCGCGAACAGACCGTCGACGGGAAGCAGCTTGTAGGACCGGACCAGTGCCAAGATCACGTCGTGGTGGAAGTCGAGCGTGAACAGGACGATCAGCGCCGCCAGCGAGATCAATGTGCCGAATGCGGCCTGCGGTTCCGTTTCGGTAATGGATTGCCCGAGCATGTTTCCGAACCCGATCGACATGGCGATCGCGGAACCTATAAATTCCAGCGCCAGCGTGTAGAACCGCACGACAAGGCCGATAATCCCGCCCTTGAGCGTTTCGGTCGCGATCAGCCTTGCCATGATCGCCGTATCCGGATTCGCCGGTGGCGCGATATCGGCCCATACGACCGGCGTCAGCGCGATGGACAACCCGGCGACGAGAAAAAGGCGCGCCTGGACAGGAACACTGGCGGAAGAAAATCCCGGAAGGATCATGAAGCAGGCGCCGATGCGGCAGAACGCGAGAAAGACGCCGAAAACCGATTGCGACGCCAGTTCGCTCACGAGACCGACCCGAGAATGCGGAGCTCCACGCCACGGGCGATTTCCACATGCGACAACACCGGCAGGCTGGGGTGAAGCCGCTCGAGGATCATGCGCACATAGGGACGGACTTCCGGCGCGGTGAGTATGGCAAAGCTCTTGGCGGCCTCAAGATGGTGGCGGATCGCCTTCGACGTCTCGGCGCTGAACGTCTCGAGCATGCGGGGATCCATGTCGAATTCACGCAGTTCGCCCTTGGCATCCCGCTTGATGCTCTCGTGAAGAGCGATGTCCCAGCGCGCGCCAAGCCGCAGGACATGAAGCACGCCGTTGTCGGTGATATCGCCGCAAAGCTGCTGGGCGATCCGCATGCGCACATGTTCGACGATCTTCTCGGTGCGCCGAATATGGGGCGCGACTTCGGCGATGGCCTCGATGATGAGTTCCAGGTTGCGGATGGATACCCGCTCGGCGAGCAGGAGCTTCAGCACCGCCTGCAAGCCTGGATAGGAGATATGCGTCGAGCACAACTCGTCGGTCAGCTTGCGGTATTCCGGATCGAGGCGGGCGACCAGGGCGCGGGTATCCTTGTAGGACAGCAATTGCGGCAGGTTGTTGCGGATGACCTCGGAGAGATGGGTCAGCACCACGCCGATATTGTCGACGCTCGGGATGTTGAGGCGCTTGAGGTCCTCGGTAAAGCTCTGGGGGACAGACAGGGCGCGCATGCCGAACGCCGGTTCCTTGACTTCCTGGCCAGGGATGTCGGGAAGCGGGTTCTCGCCGACCAGTGCCAGAATCTCGCCGATCCGCAGTTCGTAGCTGGCGATCGCCGTGCCATGGATCTTGATCTGGTAGGACTTCGACGGGATCATCAGGTCTTCGGTGACCTGCACTTCGGGGACCACGAAACCGTATTGTGTCGCGAAGCGCTTGCGCATCCGCGACATCCGGAATGCGAGTTCCTGGCGTTCGGTCATCAGGAAGGTCGACAGCTGCTTGCCGAAGACCAGTTCGATCTCGGAGGTTTTCAGTGAGCCTTTTACCGAATTGTCGTCAGCAGCCGCCTTTTCCTGCGTCGCCTTCGTCTCGGCGGCCTTGGCGTCCTGCGCACGCCTGGCCGTGCGCCGCAGGACGAGATTGGCGATACCGCCCAGCAGCGCGGACAGAACGATGAAGGGAAATGCGGGCAAACCGGGCAAGGCGGCGAGGACCAGGAGAAGCATGGCCGCGACGAGCAGGGCGCGCGGGTAGGCACTGAGCTGGCTGAACACCGCCTTGTCGACCGAACCGCGCGTTCCGCCCTTCGAAACCAGCAGGCCCGCCGCAAGCGACACGATCAGGGCGGGGATCTGGGATACGAGGCCATCGCCGACCGACAGCTTGGTGAAGACCTCGGCAGCCTCCGACAGGCTCATGCCGTGGCGGGTATAGCCGATGATGATGCCGCCGATGATGTTGATGGCGGTGATGATCAGGCCCGCGATCGCGTCACCGCGCACGAATTTCGACGCGCCGTCCATGGAGCCGAAGAAGGAGCTTTCCTCTTCCAGCTCGCGGCGGCGCAACTGGGCTTCCTTTTCGTCGATGATTCCTGCGGAAACATCGGCATCGATCGACATCTGCTTGCCGGGAATGGCATCAAGCGTGAAGCGCGCGCCTACTTCCGCGATGCGCGTCGAACCCTTGGTGATGACGACGAAATTGACGACGATGAGGATCAGGAAGACAACGACGCCGATCACGAAATCTCCACTCATCACGAAGCGCGAAAAGCCGCCGATCACATAGCCCGCGGCATTCACGCCCTCGTGCCCGGATGACAGGATCATGCGCGTCGTGGCGATGTTGAGCGCCAGACGCAACATCGTGGCGATCAGCAAAACGGTCGGAAAGGCCGAGAAATCGAGGGGCCGGGCGATCCACAGCGCCACCATCAGGATGAGGACCGACAGCGCCAGCGACATGGCCAAGCCGAAATCGATCAGCATCGTGGGGATCGGCAGGAACAGGATCGAAAGCATGACGATGATGCCGACCGCCAATGCGACATCGGTCAACGGTACGGGGCTTGCCCCGGTTGTCGTGCTCGCCGTTCCCGCCATGGGCGCCCTGCTTCTCCGCCAGTTTCCTCAACAGCAGAATCAGTTCTAGCGCGCGAACCTTGTGCCGGTCCGCACTCGGCGCGGTTTCGTTTCAAGAAACGGGTTCAGAAACCGGTCTCGATCCGATTGAAGACGATGGTCGACAGGGTGCCGATCTGCTCGCCGATAAACCCCGCCGACAGGGCGACGGAAATGAATATGACCATGATCTTCGGAATGAAGGTGAGGGTGACTTCCTGGATCTGCGTCAGCGCCTGGAACAGCGCGATCACCAGGCCGACGACCATCGCGGGCACAACGGCTGGCGACGCGACGACGATGACCGTCCACATCGCCAGCTGAACGATTTCAAGCGCGTCGGACTGGTTCATTGCGCCGGGTCCTAGCTGATGGTCACGCCACCGCCCACGACGACCTGCTCGCCGCCATCGAGGACCGCGATGACGCCGTCGTCGAATACGCGGACTTCCTGAATGGTGCCGGTCACCGTGCCGTCGGGCGAGGTCAGCGTTCGGCCGATCAGCGAACCGGCCTGGGAGATCGACGAGAACTGCAGCAGCTGATCGAGCTTCTTGTTGATCTGCACGCCCTGTTCGACATTCGAGAAATTCGCAAGTTGGGCAACGTATTCGGTGGAATCCATCGGATTGGTCGGATCCTGGTTCTTCATCTCGGCGACGAGGAGCTTCAGGAAGGTGTCGTAGTCGACCATGTTGCTTGTCGTCGACGAGGCCGTCGATGTCTGGGCCGTCGTGCCGGATACTCCGGAGATGCTTGTCATGACCTTATCCCGTTGCCGTTTTCTTCAATGGCGCCGCGCCCGGCGCGACCTCCCCGGCGGATGATCCAGCGCCCCCGGGCATGGCGACGATATCGTCATCGATGGGAAACAGCGTCCTGATCGATTTCATCGCTTCGTAATACTTCTTCTCGTGCACCATCTGGTCGATCGTCTTGAGTGCGGAAAGGACCAGCGGATTGGCGTAAGCGTCGAGAAGCGAGGCTATCTGAGCGCGAAAGAGCTCAAGCGTCGAAGCCGCATCCTGCGGTGCCATCAGGATCACCTGGACGACGAAATAGAGCTGGCGCAACGGTGTCGTTGCATCCTCGGCCTGCAGGACGTGGTTTTCAAGCAGGAAGTTCACATCGTTGAGAAACTCGATCGATGTCTTGCGATCGACCCGCAGAACGGCGCCGTTGATGTAGATCCGTTCATTTGCCTTGAGAGAGACCTTGAAGGTGTTCTTCATCGAATTCCATCTTTGATTATTTCGGAGACATCAATCAACGCATCGAAGTCGTGTGATTCGCCCTGGCGGATGGCCTCGGCCGCCCGCAGTATCCAGATGCCGATCGATATCAGGTTGGCCCGCAGTTCGTCCGGCAACTGGTTGTCTTCGCTGGCGAGGTCTTCGAGGAAGACGGACCAGACGCGGATCGTGAAATGCAATGCCTCGACCGCGGCGATGGAATCCGTGCCCTCGTCGCGCGCCCCGGCAAGCAGGTCGATCGAACGCTGGATGATCTCCCTCTCCCGCGCCTTGGCGTCGAGCTGGGAGTCCGTCCGGATATCCTCGTATGCGATCTTGTACAATTTCCACCCCTGCCCTTTCGACGTGCCTGCTACAGGTAATTCATCAGGCTCAAATTCTGGACGCGCTTCGTGATCTGGTATGAGGTCTCGATCTGCGTCAGCAACATGTTGAGTTTGGTCGCCGCCTCGTAGGGATCAACCGCCGACAGATCGTCGCCCAGGCTGGTGAGTCGTTCGCTCTGAAGCCTGATCCGGTCCGTGGCGTCGCCGACCTGCTGCTGAAGGAAGCCGACACGACTCTGGAGATCGCCCAGGTCGGCTGCCGCATTGCCAACAAGGCCCAATGATTTCTTGGCCACCGCGCTGCGGGCCGCCCCGCCTAGATTGCCGCTGAAGAATTCGGCGGCAATCACGGCGGCGTAGGTTGCCTTGCGGAATCCCATCTCGTTGGCACTGACCGACGTCTCGACCGATTGGGTCTTCGTGATCCGCGAACGGATGCCATCGTCCGATGCCGTCGACATCGATGACCAGCCAGCCCCCAGGAACAAAGGCTCGATCTGGTTATCTATGAATGTCTTCATGCTCGCCGCGGTGATCGCCTGGGCAGCCGGATCGTTCTTGGTGAAACCGAAATAGGAGGTGAACGCGGCGTCGACCGCGACCTGCATGGCGCTGCCGGCATAGTCGGTGATCGGCCGGGCGTCGGTATTGATGCCGGCGAAGACATAGTCGCCGCCATGGGTGGTGTTGAGCACCGCCGTGACATCCTGCAGCGCGGTGCGCGCGCTGTTGGCGACAACGCTCGGATTGTTGTCGCCGCCGATCGCGGCCGTCAGCGAAGACATCATCGCCTCGATTTGAGTCTTGGCCTGCCCGATCGCGTCCTGGGTGATAGTGAGCCGGCTGGAGGCGAGCTTGTTGGTCTCCAGGATCGACGACAGGCGCTGCGCGTCGCCGAGCAGCGATATGCGCTTGCCATTGCCCGCGCCCAGCGCCAGGCCCGGGTCGGCCATCTGTCCGCTAACCGTTTCCTGCTGCGCTGTGATGATTTCGCGATGCATGTTCTGCAGCGAAAGGCGCAGGGCGCTCGCGATCGAATGGGTGCTTATGTGAGACAGCATCGCGTTTTACCCCACCGCCGCCATCAGCGTCTTCAGCATCTGGTCGACTGTCATGAGAAGGCGGGCAGAAGCCTGATAGGAGTGCTCCAGCTCGACGAGCTTCGACATCTCCTCGTCGATATTGACGCCGATCGTATTGCCCAGCTTTTCGGCAAGCTGGGTGCTGAGAGCCTCCTTGCGCTCGGCGGCATGGCTGGCATCGGAGCGAAATCCGTCGAGCCAGGCCTGCGCCTGCGCCGCGTAGTCGAGGACGGAGAAGTTGCCGCCGACACCGCTTTGCGCATCGAAGGCCATTGCCGAGTCCATGCCCTCCGCCAGGGCGATCAGCCTGTCGGCATAGGACGCGCCGCCGGAGGTGTTTTCGACATAGGCGGCGCCATTCAGACCGCCGTCGCGCAGCAGGGCCGGGCTGCCGCCCTGGTCCGCATCGTAGGCCGCGTTCACCTGCAGGCTCGCCGCCAGACCGGTCATGACCGTACCGGCCGGCGGCAATCCCGGTCCGCCAGCATAGGTGAACAGGCCCGCAAGCGGGGTCAACCCGCTTCCCGGAGCCCCGCGTTCGGAAAATGCCTCCACGAGGCCGCGCGCCACTTCGTCCAACTGGCTTTGCAAGGTGGTCGCCGTGCTGTCGCGCAACTGCAACATGGCGGCGATCGATCCGCCGGCTGCCGTGTTGGCACCGGTGCCCTCGGCAAGGGGGATGCCGTCGATGCGCACCGGCAAACCAACGGTCGCCGCGCCGTAGATCGTCTGCGGCGTGAAGGTAACTTCGCGCGGTTCTTTCTCGAACAGCGTGGCGCCGCCCGTCGTCACCAGCATCATGTCGTTGCCGGCGCGCGAGATCGACGATACCGGGACATAGGAAGCGATCTTCTTGAGCACGGCATCGCGGCGGTCGAGGGCGTCGTTGACATCCTGGCCGGAAAACGTGCCGCTGACTATTTCGCCGTTCAGCTTGCCGAACTCGCCGAGCAGCCGGTTGAGATCGTCGACAGCCGCGGATATGTCACGGTCCATCGAACGGCGGAATTCCTGCACGGCGGAGGAAGCGCCGCCGATCATCGAAGCCAGGTCCTTGGCGGAATTGACCACCGCCTGCCCGTAAAGCGCGTTGGATGGCTGGGCGCTGAAGTTCTGCAGCTTTTCGTGCAGACTGGACATGAGAGAGGATGCCGACAGCGAGCCGTCAGCGCCGTTGAGCACGGTATTCAGCTCGTCTACGCGGCCGGCGAGATACCTCTGGGCGGAGCTGTCGGAGAGCGCGGTCAGGTTGGCCCGGGCGAGGCGGGCGTCGGTTGCACGGCGCGTTGTCCCGATGCGCACGCCGTATTCGCCGCTTTCCAGCTCGATCTCGCGGCGCGAGTAATCCTCGTTTCCGGCACTCGACACATTCCGCGCTGCAAGGCTTGTCTGCCGCGTCAGGTTGGACAGCGAGCTCTGGGCAATTTGCAGTGCGGTTGACAGAGACATTTTTCAACTTTCAGAAGGCGCCGACCGGTCTGTTATCGCTCTCCTTCGCCGCTTCTCGAACCCGGTTTTCGTTCCCGTCGCGGAGTCCTATCGTTTCAGATTGACGACCACATCCAACAGTTCCGAACCCGTCTGGAAGACCTTCGAATTCGCCGTGTAGCTGCGCTGGGACTGAATCATGGCCGTCAGTTCGCTGGCGACATCGACGTTGGATTGCTCCAGCGCGCCCGAGATGACGCGGCCTACCTCGCCGTCGTCGGCATTCCTGATGACCACGTCACCCGAAGAATCATTGGGAGAGAAAACCGTTCCTGAAACCGGTGTCAGCCGGTCGGGGCTTGAAACCGTCGCCAGCGGGATCTTGTAGAGCACGCGGCTCGACCCGTTGGCGTAGCGTGCATAGACGAAGCCGTCTTCAGCGATATCGACCTGCTCGATGCCGAATGGTGCGCTGCCGTTCGTCTTGGCATCGGCGATCGTGAAATCGGAGGCAAACTGCGTCATGCCACTCAGGTCGAGCGTCATCGTCTCACCGCCGGGAATGGCAATGCTCAGCGATGAGGTCGATGCGCCGGAGAGTTGTCCGGTCGTTGCATCAAACGAAAGCGTCGCGGTCGCGATCGGACCCGCCGAATAGGGGAAGGGATTTCCCGCCGCCGCATCGGCCTGATTGAAGGCCGCGACTTCCCATGTTTCCGCCCCGGTCTTGGTAAAATAGAGATCGACCAGCACCGAGCGGCCAAGGGAGTCATAGGTCGCAAGCGACGTCTTGTTTGTGAAGCTCGATGTTGCCAGGTTGGCAGCGGCCGTACTGCCGGCAACAGCAGCCGCATTGGCGGGAAGATTGGCCGCGAACAATCCCGACGTGGTCGCTTCGGCCACCAGGTCGGTCGTGTTGATGACGATCGGCTCGAGTCCGGCGAAGCCGTTTGCCACGCCGACCGGCGTGTTGTTCTGCACCGGATAGCCGGTCAGGAAATAGCCGCCCGAGTTGACCAGACGCCCGTTGCTGTCGGGAATGAACGCGCCGGCGCGGGTCAGGAAAGGCGAACCGCTGGCGTCCTGCACAATGAAGAACCCCGTGCCCTGCACGGCCAGGTCGGTGATCGAGGTCGTATATTCGAGCGCACCCTGCTGGGTAACCGAATACCGGGTCGAGGGAACGATACCGCCGGAATTATAGGCGCCGCTGGTGTTTCGCCAGCCTTCTGCGTTCTGCACGACCAGGGTCGAAAAGAGCACGCTGGCGCGCTTGTAGCCGGTCGTATCGGAATTGGCGATGTTGTCGGCGACGGCGGATAGTCTGCTCGACTGCGCGTTCATCCCCGAAACACTGGTCTGCATCATCCCGTAAATGCTCATCGACACACCTTTCCTAAAGCGCCTTGAACTGAAGGGTAGCGATGCAACCTTGCGCGAAACTCGCTCAAGAAGCCTTGTCCACGCTTTTGGCCGCGATGGCGCGGCCAGGCGTCTCGTCGCCATCCAGGACCAGCCGGTAGCCAAGGAACCGCTTGGAATCGATCGGGTCGTAGCCAAGCCTGGCGCGAAGTTTCTTGCGCAGCTTGGAGATGTGACTCTCCACCACGTTGTCGTCGACCGTTTCGTCGAACACGCCATAGATGGCATTGAATATCTGGGTCTTGTCGACCCGGCGCCCGCCGACCGATGCCAGGTATTCCAGGATCCTGCGCTCGCGGCGCGGAAGCGGAAACACCTCGCCATCGATCTCCGAGTCGCGGCCATCGAAATAGATGCGCAAGCGACCGCCGTCGAAGGCAAAGTCAAGATCGTTGGAACGACGGCTGATCACGGAAATGCGCGCGAGGATCTCGCGGATATGAACCGGCTTGCGCACGACGTCGTCGAAGCCGGATTCAAACAGTTTCAAGGTATCCTCGAGCGATCCCTGGTCGACCAGGGCGATCAGCGGCGCGCGGGTCTTTTCCCGGATCCGCTTCGGACTGAGCTTTTCAAGCTCCGCCTCACCTACCAGACAGGCCCCGACGCTCTCCAAGTCTTTCCGCCCGGCAGTATCAATCCACTCATGGAACTCGCTAGTACAAAATCCAGTTGTAGGAAAGCCTTCTCGACTTAGTAGAGATTTGTATCCGTCCAATACAATATCTCGCTCGTCGACCACTACGATCATCGTGCGTTCCCCCGCGAATCAGTCCCCGAGTCCACGCAACAACTGGTAACTGCCCAGAAGAATCGCCGACAACTGCGAAATTTCGCATACGGCATTCGAGCGTTGGATTCGCCGAATCCGCCGGCCGACAGGAAGCATTTTTCCCGGACGAGAAATGCAACTCTTATGATATGTTCATTTTCTGGCCTGGGGTTGGCAGAACTGGATCGCCTGCGACGTCCATTGGGCAAAACCGGCCGCTACCATATTGGAAATTACCTTGCAAATATAACGCTTTTGGGCCGCATCGTTGTCGGGCCCCGCATGGTAACGAGCAACCGCCATGGCCCAGTTCCCCTCGCTTCTTCTCAACTCCGCGAGGAACCGGGCGGCATAAGCCACATTCTCGCGTGGGTTGAACATGGATTCTAAGCCGGCAAATTTTTTTCCGTGATATTGATAGTTGATTTGCATACATCCGATATCAATCAGACGCTCCCCCTGGTCGTAGTAGCGCCGGAACAGCTCGATCGCAGCATGGCGACTGGAGGGGAATACCGCCTTGCCTGCGACATTGAGAGCGTAGGGTTGGAGGCTTCCGTTGCGTCCTGTTTCTGCCAATCCGACAGCATAGAGGACGCCGACGGGGATTTCATATCTTTGCGCTGCGGCGATGATATGGCGTTCGCAGGCGTTCTCCGGGGCCGCCAAAGCTTGGTCAAATGTACAGAGTCCGGCCGCCGCCAGCACGGCCGGACGAGCCCTCGTCACTACTGCTCGAAGCAGCTGCACGATCATCGCGGCCCGCCTGGTTCGCATATTCGCCATCCTGCCTGCGTCCATCCGTCTCGCCACGCTCGCGGTTGCCGCCCCACTGGTCCAGCGTGGTTGAACCGCCGTCGGCGCCTGCAAGGTTCACCTGATCGACCTGGTATCCAAGGGTCTGGAAGCTCCTGGCGACCGTATCCAGGCCACCGGCAACGAGTTTCCGCGCAGCATGCTCCTCCGCCTTGATGTCGACGGAGATACGGTTGCCTGTGGCCCGCAGATTGAGCGTCAGCGTGCCGAGTTCCGCAGGATGCAATTGCACCTTGATAGCCTGGAGCGTCTGGCCCTGCCCATTCGGTATTTCCCGATACTGGGCGGTCGGCGCCTTCAGGAAGGCCGACCAGTTCGCGTTGTTGCGAATCGCCTCGACAACGGAGAAAGCAACGCCGGCACCGACCGCCGGCCGCGCGGCGGCAGGATCGGCCTGCGGTTGCGCATTGGCGGAAGACTGACCGGATACCGGCGTTTTCGCGCCCTGGCCGTCGTCCTTGCTTCCCGCGCCATCCCCGGCCTGCCTGTTTTCGACCGCATCTGCGAGGCGTGCAGCGGCGCGCGCCAGACGTTCGCCGGCTGACGGATCCTGGCGCTTGTCCGACACGCCTGTTGACGGCGCATCCTGCGCCGGTACGGCTTGGCCCGCGGCCAATGGGCGCTGCTCTTTGCTGACCACGGCAAGTTCGCCGGAATCTGCCACCGCCCATGCCCCATCCTGCATGCCACCGGCAGCGGCAACATCACGGATGGCCGCCGCCCCGGCCGATCCGCGCGGCGGCGGACCATCTTTCCCGTTTTCCGGCGCGGCCGGGGCGCCATCATCCATCGCCGGTTGCCGTGCTTCCGGTCCTGGCGCCGCGGCATTGAACTCCGCCAGGAGATCAAGCTCTGCGGCCTCCCCGGTCTCGCCGTCCGACCGGGATTGGCCATCACCGCCATCCTGCCCATCGGCATCGGCGCCGGTTTTCGACCTGTCGAGCCTGTGCGACAGCGCGAACATCTTTGGCGACACCTTCGTATCGGCGGGCGCATTGCCGTCATCGCCAGGCTCCGGCTCGACCGCCGAAGCATCGTACGGGGTTTCGTCCGCCGCTCCGGGCCCTGACGGGGCCTCCCGTCCGGCAGAACGCTTTTCGCCCGCCACCAGCTCCCTGAACCCTTCATGGGCCGGCGGATGTCCGCGGGTTTCGCTTGCTTTCGGCGTGTTCGCCGGTGCTGCCGGCAAAAGGGGGGACATGGTCATGGCGCTCATTCGTCGATCAACTTGTCGATGGATTTCAGCCGGTCACGGGCGCTGCTGAGCAGGGTCTCATAGGAGGTGTCCGAGACTTCCGGTTTATCTGCCTTGTCCTGCATCGCTCGCCCGGCCCGCGCTTGTGAGGTCTTCGGCTCGCCGCCACGCGAATCGCCGACGGTCACAGGCCCGGGTTGCGGCTCCACCGAAGCGGAGGCGAGCGCGGCGGGACCGAGGATCGCACCGGCAAGACGGAGCGCAGCGCGGAGCAGCGGGACATCTTCTATCGGAAGATCGGCCTCACTGATTCCCGAGAGGTTGGCATAGGCCTGCCTGGCATTGGAGGACGTTACCGCAGCGAGGTTTTGGTAAAGACGCACGCGCGAAACGGAAACCGCGGTGTTTCCGGCCATGTCGTGCGACAATTCCCCGGAGGCGAATGCGGAAAGCTCCAGATGGCCCGCAACCGCAGCGCTGCGCGCAAGACGCATCAGCACCCCGATACGCTGATCGCGCGCCAGCGCGGACAGGAGATCGCGTATCCTGCTGTGAGGCAAAGCACCGTCGAAGGCGATAACGCCCGGAATGTAATGGCTGACAAACTGCGCCGCGAAGGGAGAGTCGATGTAGCGGCGCGCATATTGCACCGCGACCAGCGAGAAGCCCCTGACGTCCTCGCGCGCAACGTGAATCGACAGCAGGCGCCGCAGCGCGACTTCCTCGACCAGGGTTCCGGGCGCCAGCAGCCTTGCATGGTCGAAACTGCGCCGGGCTTCCTCGTCATCCTCGCCGATGTTCACCGTACCCTTGGCAAGCGCGACATAGGGCGAAAGCGGGACGCCGACCGCCGGTACGTCCACCTGGGCGAAGAACTCCCTGGCTTTCGCGGCATTGCCGACGATGTAGGCCAGCACGGCCTGCGCGATCGCGTAGTCGGGATGATCGGCGGGAACGCGCTCGAGCATTCGGCTGGCGGGCGTGGCGCCGCCTCCGCCGAGCGCGAACATGAGCAGGGGGCGCACACCTTCCTCAAGCGGCCCGCTCGCGGCCAGTTCCCTGCGGAAACTCTCGTCCAGCAGCGAGACCATTTCGCTTTGCAGCGGAAGGGCTGACCGGTCACCGCGGGCAATGCTGTCCTGCACGCGCTGAAGCCCACCCAGCAATTGCACGGGCCGCAAATTTCCCTGCGCATGCGCGGACGCACTCGCGACAACGAACGCCAGAACCGCCAGTGCGCAAGTGACGGCCCTGCTCATTCGACCTCCAGCAGGATCTCGATGCGCCGGTTCAAATCGGCATTGGGATGTTCGGGATCCTTCAACTGCTGGTCGGCAAATCCCGCGATCTGGGCGAACCGTTCCTTTCCCACCCCTCCGCGGACCAACATGAAATAGGCTGCGTGGGCGCGCGCAGCCGACAACCGCCAATTGTCGTCGTTGGGCGTGGAGAATGCCCGCGCGTCGGTGTGCCCGTAGATCCGCAAGCGCCCCTTATGCTCGGCCAGCATCTTCGCGACGCTGTCCATCGCAAGCACAGCCTGTTTCAGCGGCACGGCGGATCCGATCTCGAACATCGGATAACCAAGCTGATCTGTCAGCGATATGAGGACCCCATCCTCGACCGCCTTGACATCGACTGCCTTGTTGATCAGTTCCGGAAGCTCCTTCTTAGCACCGAACGCTTTCGCGAGATCGACCTGCAGGTCTTCGCTTATCGCCTCCAGCATCCTTGCCCGCGTCTCGGCGGACCTCTCCTGATCGACCTTTCCGGCGGCGGCCCGGGCGGTGTCGGCCTGCGCCCTGGCGCCATCGGTGGACGTCGCCTTCTCGACCGCCATGTCGGTCTTCGTATCGGCCTGCGAAATTTCCCGGTGCGCCTGCGCGCCATTTCCGGCGACAACCTGGTCGAACGGTTGCGACCGCGGCGGGGTCAGTTCCTCCATCATCTCGGTCTTGCCGGCGAAGTTCGGCCCGAAGGGATCGGAGAAGGGGGACGAGGGATGTTCGCTCTCGGGGCCGCCGCCCGGTCCCTGCGCGAGCACGTCCTTGCCGTCTGGGCTCACCGCCGTGATCCTGGCGAGAGCGGAAAAAGGATCGCTGAAAAAGTCTTTCTCGGCAGCCTGCCGGGTTTCAGCGTCCTTCGCGCTCTGCTTGTCCGGGTTGACGCCGCCGCCAACGGAAGAGTCCGGACCGCCTTTCTGTTCCTCCAGCCCCCGCTCGCTGGGGGCGCGCTCGACAAGCTTGACCGGATTGAAATAGCTGGCGACCGCCTTCTTCGTCTCCTCGTTCGCCGCGTTGACGAGCCAGAGCACCAGAAACAAGGCCATCATTGCGGTCATGAAATCCGCGAACGCGATCTTCCAGGCGCCGCCATGGTGACCATCTTCACCATTTCTGTTGCGCTTGATGATGATGATTTCCTGGGCCTCGTTGTCACCCGTGCGCATGAACGGCTCCAGCCAGTTCGTCCGCCCATTCGCCAAGGCGGGTCATGACAAACGATTCAGCCATCTGGGCCCGCAGGTCGGTCCCTTGCGCGATCTTGAATTCCAGCCTTTGGTCGGCGGAGCCCAGAGCAGCCTCGACATGCCCCAGCAGATCGGGCGGGCCCTCGACGCATACCGATACGGCCTCGCTGTCGGCCAGCATGTCGCGCAAGGCGTCGATGAAGGCCTCGACGCTGCGTTCGCGCGCCTGACTGCTCAGGATGGGCGCCAGGATTCGGGCGACTTGCGTTCCGATCTCGTCGAGCAGGTGCCGCTCCATGGCCGCCAATCCGGCGCGGATGCGCTCGGCGGCAACCTCGCCGCACTCGGCGCGCACCGCTTCCAGTTCGCGGTCGTGCTGCTCGACAAGCGCTGCGATTTTTCCATCCTCGCCCGACACATCCAACGTGCTGGTTTCGTCCGGTACGGGCGCGATGTCCGCGCCGGAGAACATCGGGTCCACATCGTCGTCGCCAACCGGCAGGGCCTGGCCCGCTTCAAGGGCCTCGTCGCCTTCGAGAGCTTCGGTCCCCAGAAGTCCTTCGTCCCATAATCCGGCCGCCCCGTCTTCGTCCGCCAGGTCAGCCAGATCGACCGGAAAGCCCCCCGGCATACCGGTTGCGTCGTCCGCGATCCCGAAATCGGCGCCGGTCAGGTGGAAGGGCCTGAAGCCGCCATCCTGCCCGGAGGGCGCTCCCGCCCCACCCAGCGGTTCGAAGGCGCGGCCCGCCGCGGCGGTGGCCGCGGCCAACCCGACGAAAGACCTGCCATCGGAGCGGGGGCGATGCGAATCCGTCACGCCGCCTCCATCGCGATCCAGCGCCGCAGCACCTGAGCCGTCCGCTCGTCGTCATAGTCGGCCATGGCCTCAAGCCGCTCGCGCGGAGAGCGCGAGGTCTGGCCAATGACTTCGGCAAGATATTCGTCCCGACTGCTGTCCGACATCATCCGATCCGAAGCGATCCCGGCGAAGGGGTCCGTATCGCCCGCATTCAAACCCAAACCCATTCCCGTGTCCGCGCCCAACCCCATCGACATGGCGTTTCCGTCCATTTCGGGCATCTGGAAATCACCGCCCGCCGCAGCGGAAGACTGGGCGCCCAGGGCACCGATCAGGGGGCGCACGCCCAGCACCAGGACGAGAACCGAGACAATGATGAATGCCAGAGCGTTTATGACGGTGTTGGCATAGGTGCCGAGGCTTTCCATGAACGACGGAGAGGCTGTATCGGACAGCTCGTTGTTCTGGAACTCGATCGCGGCAACGGTGATCTCGTCGCCACGGTCTGCGCTCAGGCCGGCGGCAGCCATGGCTACCTTCTTTAACTCGTCCAGGCGCTGGTCGATATCGGCCTGTGTGGGCGTGCCGCCGATGATTTGCGCGATCCTGTCCTTGTTGAGAACGATCGCGACCGACAGCCTCTTCACGCGATAGCCATTCGATACGGTGGCGATCCGCTTGGAATTGATCTCGTAGTTCGTCGTTTCTTCCCGGCGCTCACGCTCTTCCGACGAGGCAGGGCCGGCTGACTTGCCGGCATCTCCGTTGTCCGGCAGGTTCTGCTCGACGCTCGCGTTCTCCGAGGTCGCCTGCTGGCTCGCCTTGTCCTGCGTTTTCACGACCTGGACCGAACGCTCCACCCGCGATTCCGGATCGTACACCGTTTCCTCGACCTGGCGCTGGTCGGTGTCGATTTCGGCGCGGACACTGACCCGGTAGTTGGCCGGTCCGAGATGCGGGCTGAGCGCGTCGGAGATATTACGCTCCAGCTGGCCTTCGACATTGTGCTCGATGTCGATCGAACCGTTCAACGCATTGACCATCGGGTCCTGACCGGCAGCAAGCAACTGGCCGCTGGCATCGAGGACCGTGACATTGTCACTGGTCAGACCCGGCACCGCCGCAGCCACCAGATGGCGGATCGCATAGGCCTTGCTTCTGAGATCCATGCCGTTCGACCGCAACAGCACCGAAGCGGTCGGCTTGCGGTCGCGATCGCGAAATCCGTTCCGGTCCGGCATGACGATATGGACGCGGGCAGCCTTGACGCCATTGATCGACTGCGCCGAACGGGCTATCTCGCCTTCAAGCGCGCGCACCAGGGTCACTTCCTGCATGAAGGAGGTCAGGCCCAGCGATCCGAGATTGTCGAACAGTTCGTAGCCCGCACCCGAGCTTCCGGGCAGTTCCTTTTCGGCCAGAATCATGCGGGCCTTGCTCGTGCTCCCTGCCTCGACGAGCACCGTGGACCCGGAACTGTCGATGTCGTAGTCGATACCGGCTTCGGACAGAACGATGCCGATCCGGTTCACGTCATCGCGGTCGAGTCCGACATAGAGCGTTTCGAACGCCGGCCGGTTCATGTAGAAGGCACCAAATCCCACCATCGCGAGCAGAAGCATGGCGCTCACACCCAAGGTGATGAGTCTTTGCGTACCGAGCGCCGCGAGGCTTGTCAGGATGGACTGAAGCTGGTCCTTCAAGGCGTATCTCCAGGATATGTTCCTGGAAACTAACCAGCCAAGCTTGCGTGGAAATTGCGCACCGGCCACAAAAAAGGCCGCCTTGCGGGCGGCCTCGTATTGTCTTTGCCGGCAGAACCCTGCCCGGCACCGATCACATCACGATAACCTTGGCGCCCACTTCCGCACGGTTGTAGAGGTCGATGATGTCCTGGTTCATCAGGCGAATGCAGCCAGACGACACATTGCCGCCGATCGACCACCATTCGGGAGACCCGTGCAGCCGGTAGCCGGTATCGCCGTTCCGGTTGTACAGATACATCGCACGGGCTCCCAGCGGATTGCTCAGGCCGGGATTCATGCCGCCGCGATACTTTGCCAGTTCCGGCTGGCGCTTGATCATCGCCGGCGGCGGCGTCCAGACCGGCCATTCGCGCTTCATGGCGATGCGCGCCGTGCCCGACCATTCGAAGCCCTCGCGGCCGACGCCGATGCCATAGCGCATCGCCTTGCCGCCTTCCATCACGTAGTAAAGGTGCTTGCCCTTGGTATCGACGATAATCGTACCGGGCTTTTCCTTGGTTTCGTAAACGACGACCTGGCGATGATATTTCTTCGGCACCTTGTAGATCGGGATGCTCGGCAGGCGATAGCCCGCATCCTTGGTGACGCCGTAGGATGAGGAAAATGTCTGCAACGACGTGCCCGAGCAGCCCGCGAGTGCGGTAGCTAGGGCAAGTCCGACCGCAGCAAGCAAAGACCTGGTCTTCATGTTCCGTCCGCTATTCCTGAATTTCAACAAATTTACCCGAATCGGGCCGCAATTTCGACACGGGAGTTAATATCGGATTGTTATGGTTGCCAAGCGGTTAACATACAGAATCAACCTGTGATTCTTGTTCGCCGAATCGGTATGGTGTTTTCGCAACAATTGCTGTGACGGACCAGGAATGGAGACGATCGATGAACATCGGCAGTGCAGCGCGTGAATCCGGTCTGCCGGCCAAGACGATCCGGTACTATGAGGATATCGGCCTGCTGCAGCCAGGCCGGCGGGAAAACGGCTATCGCGCCTACAGCGCCAATGACATTCATCGCCTCGCGTTTCTCAAGCGCGCCCGCGGACTCGGTTTTTCAATCGGCGATTGCCGCCAGTTGATGGCGCTCTACGACGACCGCGAGCGGGCCAGCCACGACGTCCGGGAAATCGCCATCACCAATGTCCAGGCGATCGAGGAGAAGATCGCCGAACTGAAATCGATGAAGGCGACCCTGAACCGCCTGATCAATGCCTGCCATGGCGACGACCGGCCGGATTGCCCGATCCTGGAGGAAATCGCCGGGGGCGCGCTTTGAACGCGGCGGACGGCAGGGGTTTTCAAGGCCGCATGTTCATGGCATGTTCCGATCATGCCGATCATATCGCCCCTTGCCGCCAATCCGCTTGTCGACGGCCGCCAGTCGGAACGCGCGATGCTGGTGCGCCGCGGCGTACAGCGCCTGCTTGCCAATCTGCAGGCCGCCTGCCTTCCTGAGGTCACGCTGGCGACCGGCCGGCGGGCCGACCTGCTGGTGCTCACCGGCAAGGGCGATTTCTGGATTGTCGAGATCAAGTCGTCGGTGGAGGACCTGCGCGCCGATTTCAAATGGCCGGACTACCGCGACTGGTGCGACCGGCTGTTCTTCGCCACCCACCCGGACGTGCCGCAGGAGATTTTCCCGCAGGAAGCCGGGTTCCTGCTTTCCGACGGCTACGGGGCGGAAATTCTGCGCGAGGCGCCCGAGCACCGCCTGGCGCCGGCCCGGCGCAAGGCACTGATGACGCGGTTTGCGCGCATCGGCGCGCAACGCCTGCTGCGGGCCGAGCTGGCGGGCATCGCGATCGAGACCACTGACGACGAATAGAGCGTCCTTCCGCCCCGGCAGGCAGGGATGGCGGCGCGCTATTCGGCGGCGACCACGCGGTTCATCTCGATGATCTGGCGGATCTCGCCGCGGCAGGAGCCGCAATTGGTGCGGCTTTCGAGAGTTCGCCGATCGCCTCGACCGTGGTGCAGGGCTGGTCACGCACCGCCGCGGCAATCTGGTTGGTGCCGACCGACAGGCCGGAACAGACGGTTGCGGGCGCCACGAGGCGGTCCACGCGCGCACGCGAAATAGTTGTGCAACGCAAAAAATCACCGGTTCTGCCCGAGGCTCATTTCCGCGCTCCGCGAAGAATACCCGTCGGAGACTTGACCTTCCACCAAGGGGAAACCCTAGTGTCGGGACAACCACAACAGGTTGGCTCTCACGGTTCGGTCAATTCAGGCACTGGAGAGCTTTGGCCTACCATATTGCCAGGGGATCGTTTTCATGAATATCCGGATCGCAATTGCCGCAGTCGCGCTTGTCGTCGCCGTTGTCGGGCTGCGTTACTACATGAGCCGCGGCGAAAGCGAGGGAACGGGCAAACCGCTCGCCCAGGTGACCGTTCCGCCGCTTTCGGGCGAGGCGAAGGAGGGCGAGGCCCTGTTCAACGCCAATTGCGCCAAATGCCACGGTGAAAACGCCGCCGGTAACGAGGGCGCCGGGCCGCCCCTTGTCCACGTCATCTACCAGCCCGGCCATCACAGCGATGCGGCGTTCTACCTGGCGGCCAGGAACGGAGCCATCGCCCACCATTGGTCGTTCGGCAATATGCCGCCGGCAGAGGGCGTGACGGACGATGACGTGACGAAGATCCTGGCTTATGTGCGCACCCTTCAACGCGCCAACGGAATCAACTGACCGAAAGCAGCAGATCCGCGCGCCCTGGGATTCACATGAAGACCTGACGGAAAAGCGGGGTTCGAATCTTGGGAAGATGTGGTCTGTGCCGGGACGACAAGCGCGGCGCCAACACCTCCGATTTTCCCGGAAGCTCTCATGCGGATTTGCATCTATCGTATATAACTAATATCTAATCTTGACTGACAAGGACTTCCAAACATATTAAGAATTTTTTTATTTATATTTTCTAATATGAATGAATGGATGTAATGATCGCATCCCCAGCCCGTCATGGGCTATCAAGCATGACGCTTTCCGGCACATGAAGAACTGCCATTCCCGGCTCGATCCTCTTTCGAAGGGCGATCGAACCGCGCCGTCACGGGCGCCGCAGGGACAAAGGCAGCGATCAAGATAACAAAAACCAGCGTCGGACAATCTTGGGTGGGAAACATGAACGCATTATCAAAAGAATGTCACCGGTCGGACCAGGACATCCTTGGACGCCTGGCCTTTCTCGGTTTGGACGAGACGGGCGCCGAAAATCTCCGCCGCTTGAAAAGCATCATCGAGCGCGAATTGCCCCGTGGGCTGGACCGGTTCTACGATACCGTCCGCAAAACCCCCGAAACCAATAAGTTTTTCTCTTCCGATGGCCATATCGGGAGGGCAAAAAGCGCGCAGATAGCCCATTGGGATGCGATAACGACCGGTCGCCTGGACCAGGACTACGTCAACCGCGTCCGCACGATCGGATCGGTTCATGCCCGGATCGGGCTGGAACCCAGATGGTATATCGGGGGCTATGCCCTTGTCGTCGAACAGCTCGTTCATGGAGTGCTGAAGGACTATTGGCCGGCGGGCGGGCTGCTGGCGAAACGGAAAACATCGGCCGAAGAAACGGCATCGCTTCTCGTGAGCCTTCTCAAGGCGATCATGCTCGACATGGATCTTTCCATTTCGGTCTATATCGACGAAGCGGAGGAAGCAAAGAAGAGGGCGCAGGAAGACGCAATCGCGAACGAGCGCAACATGGTGGTTCGCAGTTTCGGCCAGGCGATGGCGAACATCGCCGCCAAGGATCTGACGCAGCGCGTCGACGACGATCTGCCGGACGCCTATGCTTCGCTCGTCGACGACTTCAACAGCGCCCTGCAGCAACTCGCGGCCACGATCGACAACATTGGCTCCTCTGCCGGACAGATCAATTCCGGCTCCGATGAAATCAGATCTGCCGCGGATGACCTGTCGAAACGCGCCGAACAGCAGGCAGCTGCGGTGGAGGAAACGGCCGCCGCAGTGGAGCAGATCACGACAGCCGTGAAATCCTCCACTACACGCGCGGAGGCGACCGGCCAACTTGTCGAAAAGACCAGGAAGGATGCCGAACAATCAGGCGAGGTCGTGCGAAAGGCCATCGATGCGATGGGGCGGATAGCCAAGTCCTCGGACGACATTTCGCGGATCATCAGCGTGATCGACGAGATTGCCTTCCAGACCAATCTTCTGGCCCTCAATGCCGGCGTCGAAGCCGCCCGGGCGGGAGATGCAGGCAGGGGATTCGCCGTCGTGGCCCAGGAGGTGCGCGAACTGGCCCAGCGTTCCGCCAAAGCGGCAAAGGAAATCAAGCAACTCATCATAACCTCCAGCGAAGAGGTCAAGTCCGGGGTTTCGCAGGTCAGCGAAACAGGAAAGGCGCTTCAGGGTATCGTTGCCGCCGTCCAGGAGATCAGCACGAACGTGGTGTCGATCATTGAGTCCGCCCGGGAGCAATCGGGTGGATTGCAGGAAATCAACATTTCGGTCGGATCGGTGGACCAGGGCACACAGCAGAACGCTGCCATGGCCGAGGAACTGACGGCAAGCAGCCACTCGCTTGGAAATGAAGTCGCCGCCATCAATTCGATGCTGCGCGAATTCCGGACCGGAAAGCAGGTCGGCGCCCCCAAGGCCGTGTCGCGGCCCGATCTTGTCAAGGCGCGCCCCTCGCCGGCCCGAGAACTGAATCGCAAGGTTGCCCACGCCCTCACCGGCAATGCCGTCACAAAATCCTACGATTGGGAGGAATTCTAGGATTTATCGGCTTTTTCTATCCGGAATCACGTGTGGGGAGGAATAATTGATGGGTGCTCTCATCATCAATATCGATGATATGCTGAATATGGACGACGTTCCTGACGGAGTGGTGGTGTGCGACAAGGGTGGCGAAATCAGAGCCGCAAACGCTTCGTTTCTTGAAATGTTCGGATACCGGGATGACGAACTTATCGGTCAGAAAATCGAAATCCTGATACCAAGCCGGTACTCGGAACATTCGAAACTGCGCGAACGCTACCTGGACAAACCGGTCAAGCGCCCCATGGGAATGGTCCAGCAGATCTTCGGCGTCCGCAAGGACGGGACTGAAATCCCGATCGACATTTCCCTCAAGCCTGCCGCCTCGGGAGACCATGTCGTCTGCTTTGCGCGTGACATTTCCGAGCATGTCGCGCTTACCGACAAGATCCGGAAGATCGCCTATTTCGATCCGGTCACGAAAGCGCTCAACAGGCGGGCGTTCAATGACGATCTGAAAGCATCGACCTGCGAAGTCGATGCGTGCTCGAAAGGGATCTGCGTAGCGCTCTTCGACGTCGACCATTTCAAGGACGTCAACGACACGCTCGGGCATTCCGTCGGAGACGAACTGCTCGCCGCATTCTGCGACCGTATCCGGGAGGTCATGCGTGACAACATGCGCCTCTATCGCATCGGAGGCGACGAATTCGCCCTCATCATGCCGGCCTGCCCCGGGCGCGACAAGGCGCTTGCTTTCGTCGACACGGCCATCCGGCACATTCGGAAGCCTTTCACAATCCGCGGCTACGATATTTCGATCGGCTGCAGCGCCGGGGTCGTCAAGGCGCCGGGCGATGGCCAAAGCGCGGAAGAACTTATCAGCAATGCCGATCTTGCCCTCTATAAGGCCAAGGCCGAGCGGGGGCGCTCGGCCGCCTTTACCCAGGAGTTGAGGAATTCCGTTGAACAACGCTTTTCGCTGGCAACGGAGTTGCGGACCGCGCTGGAGGAGGGGCAGTTCCGGCTGCACTTCCAGCCGAAAATCGATATTCGGAGAGGGACTGTGGTCGGCGCCGAAGCACTTCTTCGCTGGCTTCACCCCAAGGAAGGCCTCCTGGAACCCGCCCGCTTCATTGATATCGTCGGCGAAAGCGAACTCGCCTCGGCGATCGGCCAATGGGTGATTTCCGAAGCCTGTTCGCGCGCCACGGAATGGAAAGCGGCCAGCGGGCGGTCGCTGAGCATCGCCGTCAACCTGTTCCCGCGTCAAACCAAGACCCGATCCCTGCATGAAGATGTCGAACGCAGCCTGTCGCAAAGCGGACTGGATCCGAGGTGTCTCGAACTCGAACTGACCGAAAACACCATAATCGGGTCCTCGCAGGAGTTCGTCGAAATTCTAAAGGCCTTTCGCGCAAGAGGCATCGAGATCGCCCTCGATGATTTTGGAACCGGCTACGCCTCGCTGAACAGCCTGACAAAATACCCGATCAACACCATCAAGGTCGACAAGAGCTTCGTTCAAGGTATCGGCAAGGGTGACGGCAACCGGGCTGTCCTGAAGGCCGTGGCAACCTTGTCTCGGGAACTGGGATTGAGATCGGTCGTCGAAGGCGTGGAAACCGCCGACCATGCGCTGCTGGTCCAGCACTATGGTTTCGATCTGGGGCAGGGTTACTTCTGGGGACCGCCGACATCGCATTCCGAATTCATGGACCTGATCAAGCAGCCATGGGAAAACGAGCCTGGTCACGATGTCCGCGCACACGAGCCGGGATCCCGCGCGCCTTTCGAAAACATCATGAGGCGCGAATCCGCGAAATTCGCGTGAACTGCCGTATTGCCTGCGATTGCTCGGCAAAATGACTTACCGCGACAGCAAAGCCCTTGCCTGTAGTGCGGGTTCACTTGAAATCGGTGGCTCGGGCCAATCGGCCCGGCCGGCGCGGCGCTGAAGCAATGCTTCACCCGCGGCCACCCCTTTGCGGATAAATGGGCGAAGCGGTACGGCTGCCGACGACCCAGGGTGGCGCGTGTCACGTTCCCGTGCCGGAGGGCCGGGACCCGGACCGGCGCAAGCCGCGCATTGTGCTGGACAGAGTGAAAGCCTCGCCAGATGAGTGCCGCTGGCGTGGCGGCCTCAGCCCCATTGCGCTCCATTTCGCAACCGGCAAACAGCAGGCTTGCGCGGCTCCCGCAAGACGAACGCCATATCTCACCGGCGTGATCTCCTAATTAAGATCGCCGTAATTCTTTCTATGCATGGTGCGGAACAATTTGTTTCAAATGGGATGGGTGCGTACATGTTGGGGACGCTGTTCAAGACGGGCAGGATTGTTTCTTTTTCTTCGATCAAGGTGAAATTCGCAGGTCTCGTGGTCGGTGCTGCACTGGTCTCCTGCATGGCGGTCGGCGCACTCAGCTACCAGATCGGCAAGACCGGCCTGATCGAGGCGAGCAAGATCAGACTGGAAATGGTCGCGGGAAACCAGTCGTCCAGGCTCGAGACCCATCTGGCCCGGATGGAACAGGCGCTCGGCGAGATCTCCCAGAACAATGCCGTGGCCGAGGCGATCGACTCGGTGAAGAACCTGCTGAAGGTCGAGACGGATGAAATTCGCGCGGCCTTCCAGAAGCCGGGATCGAGCATCACGGAGCGCGCGCAGTTCGCCGGCAACGGCCTGAAACTCATGTATGCCGTACAGTATGCCAAGATCCACGGATCGTTCGTGAACACCTGGGCAAACACCGGCGCCAGCGATATCTACGCCATCGACGAGAACGGCACCGTCACCTTCTCCACCACCAAGGGCCGCGAGCTGATCACCGACATCGCCGATCCCGGCAACGAGGTGCTGGCCGATCTGGTTGCCAGGACCGAGGCCGGCGAGCTCGACGCCGTCTACAGGACCGGCTTCCTTCCCTATGAGAGCGAGGACGGCACGATGTCGGCCTTCATCGCGCGCCCGCTGCTTTTCAACGGCTGGGGCCAGACCACGCGCAAAGGCACCGTGGTGATCCGCATCTCGGCCGAAAAGCTCTCGGAAATCGTGGCGCCCGGCAACGCCGGCGACACGGATGGCGAAGCGTTCCTGCTGGATGACAGTGGCGCCTTCAGAACGGGAACCGCTTCATCCGCGGTTACCGCCAGGGTGCCCGCGGAACTGGTCGAAGCAGCGGCAGCCGGTTCGACGGGCTCAAGTTTCGCCTCCACCGGCAGCCGCGAAATGTTCTATTCGTTCGTTCCGGTCAGCGTCTTCGGGCAGAAGCACCTCCTCGCGATCGGCGAACCCGGGGATGAGATCCTCGCATCGGCCAACGACCTGGCCTATCTCGCCTTCCTCACGACCATCGCCGTGGTGGCGGTCATGTGCCTTGCCGGCTACTTCGTGTCCGCCCGGATGACCAATCCGCTCATCGGCCTTGCCGCGCTGATGAATCGGCTCAACGACGGCGACAAGGAAATCGAAATCGCAGCGACCGCGCGCAAGGACGAAATCGGCGCCATGGCGAGGGCGTTGGAATCCTTCCGGCAGAACGCGCTGGAAAAGGATCAGATGGAGGCCGAAGCGCTCAGGCGCGATCACCAGATGGGCGAAGAGCGCCGGCAGCGCGAAGCCGAGAAGGAACGCAGCGCCAAGGATCTGGAAGCGGCGGTGTCGGCGCTGGGAAGCGGTTTGACGAACCTTGCGCAGGGCCGGCTGTCGTGGCGCATCCACGAGCCTTTCGTGCCCTCGCTGGACGAGCTGCGCGTCAACTTCAACAAGTCGATGGAGCAACTCGAAGCCACGATGCGCGCCATCAGCGGCAGCGCCGATTCCATCCGCCAGGGCTCCGGCGACCTGAAAGTCTCCTCGGAAGACCTTTCGCGGCGCACAGAACGGCAGGCCGCCGCGCTCGAGCAGACGGCCGCGGCAATCACGGAGATGAACAGTTCGGTCAAGGGTGCTCTCGAACGGTGCGAAACCGCAGTCCAGGCAACCGGCAAGACACTTCGCGACGCGGAGAATTCGTCCAAGGTCGTGAGGGAAGCCATCGCCGCCATGGAGCGGATCGAAGAGTCATCGGGCGAAATCCGCCAGATCATCGATCTTATCGATCAGATATCGTTCCAGACGAACTTGCTGGCATTGAACGCCGGCGTCGAAGCGGCCCGCGCCGGGGAAGCCGGAAAGGGCTTTGCCGTCGTCGCTCAGGAAGTGCGGGAACTTGCACAGCGCTCGGCAAGCGCTGCCAGGAACATCAGCGAGTTGATCACCCGTTCCACCAGCGATGTCGGAAACGGCGTGGCGCTGGTCCTGAAGACCGGCGAGGGACTGGAACAGATCGAAGCCAGCGTCAACACGATCAACGAGCACATCGGTGTCGTTGCGCACAACTCGCGCGAACAGGCACTACGCCTTGGTGAGGTCAGCACGGCTGTCGGCGAACTCGACCAGATGACGCAACAAAATGCGGCTATGGTCGAGGAGACCGCCGCGTCGACGTTCTCGCTGGCGAACGAGGCCGATGAACTCAACGAGCAGGTCGGACATTTTTCACTGGACACGCGCGATCGCAGGCCGGCAATCGGCCGGGCGGCCTAACGTGAACCGGGCCCGCGCCGGCAGCGAATGGCCGCCGGTGCGGGCCGCC
>JAIOIW010000027.1 GCA_019912385.1 Notoacmeibacter sp.
TCGGCGCGCATCGCGCGGGCGCGATTGCGATGGCTGTTGGGCGGCTGGTAGCGCATGGTTCCCCCCTCTTGCAATTTCTAGCACTTGGCTTCCGCTGCGCTCCAGCCAAGGCGCTGAAATTGCTTTCTCCCCCGCAAGGGGGGAGATAGCGCCCGCCGCCGGCCATGGCTCATAGCGGTCGCTCGGGGTGAATTTATATCCCGGCAGAACGGACTTTCGCTGTGTCCTGACCGAATGCCGGAATGGGCGATGAGCGGCCGTTCGCTGTGGTGCAAATGCGAACAGCATCCGCTAGACTAGGTTAGTGCATTAGAAGATAATCTTGGACATCATGCCGCCTTCGCGGATAGGTTGACCATGGAGTAGCTTGCGAGTTATTGATGCCCATTCCAGAATTTGCAGATCACGGCGCCTTGCCGCCCTATATTTCTGGCCATCCGACCACTCCGAGCGCGCGATCCCCATATCCCGCAACCATGATGGAGGTCGTGGAACGCTTCTGCACGTCGCTGGATCGCGCAAAATTGTTGAAAGGCCTCAACCAATACCGGAAGCACTTGCATTCGGGTGGTTTCATTTCCGGCACCCAATGGATTGATGGAAGTTTCATCGAGAATGTCGAGGCCATGCGAAAGCGAAGTCCTAGCGACATTGATGTCGTGACACTGTTCAGTAGGCCCTTGAAGTATCAGGTTGAACCTAACAGTTGGGCGAAGGACTACGAAAACTATATTTTCGGTGCATTCTTCGATACCCGAAAAATGATATCGGCTTACAGATGCGACACCTACGGTGTCGACCTCGACGCAGGGGCGCGTGCGCTGGTCAGGAACTCAACCTACTGGTTCGGACTTTTCAGCGATATAAGGGGGTCAACCGAGAAGAAGGGCATTGTTGAAATACCCTTGGCAATGGATCCGATGGAGTTCCTTGCTATTGACCAAGCAATAGGAGGCAAATTCGATGTCTGACCTCCAAAGAATTGCCGAACTAGAGAACCAGAAATCTGAGCTAGAAGCACTTGTAATTGAGGCTCAGGATGATGGGGATGTTGTCGGTCGTTTGAACTTTGCGACTCGTTTGGAAATTGTGACCGTAGAACTGGAAGCACTCAAAGAGCTCGACGCTAGTGTCGCTGAGGTGGCGATTCTATTTGGCGGCGCGCCCGTAGATGGATCGCGCAGCATCGACGCTATGTTTGCTACGAAGGCACTGACCTATTTCCAAGCAATTGTTACTCGCCTGTTCGCCTCAAACTTGCGAGGCGAACTCGCCGCGCGCGGCAAAATAAGAGGTGCGGAATTCGCAGCTTTGAATATCCGTGGCGTCGCGACTGGCTCGTTCGGTTTCGTTCTTGAAGAGAAGGACGCCCGACAAGCCAGCGTGATAAAAACGCCCATCAGGGAGTCGATTGAACAAGCCACCGCGCTATTTGAGGAATTTACACAAGAAGATGACGACGATTTCCTCATTGACGTCGATGACATCAACCCGAGGGTATTCACGGCGCTAGCCAAGTTTTTCCGTCACTTGGAGAAAAATGAAGCAGTGCTAAAAGCGAACCTACCGGATCGTCAATACACGTTCGATAGGGCGGGCATAGAGCGAGCCTACAGGCGAATTTCGGAAACGCACGTCAAAATTGAACCCGTCACCTGGACCGGCACTCTCGTTGGTCTATCTCCAATCAGGAGGACCTTCGACTTCAAGCGCGATGGCGCTGAGGAGATCATTTCAGGAAAATTTAGCCATCAAGTGAGCCAAGACTACCTTGAGAGGATCGAGAGCGAAGAAGGAATTACGCTAGGTGATCGGTTTCATGCGAAGATCGAGATTGGCACGATCAGAAAGCCAGACGGAACAATAAGCGTGAGTTACACTGTCACCGACTTGGATGAGGCGCCGCCTAAGCGTTCGTAGAATCCTGAAATCTACACTCGTCCTTCAGGCTTCAATCACCACATGGCAAACCCAACCGTTTCTGGGCAGAAAGCTCATCCCCATCAATCGCAAGGCTGCAAAATGCCGCCAAAGTCGGGTTTAAAGGGTCGACGCTAAACACCGGAGGCCCGCGCCTAAAGGTCGCCTCCGGCCCGCAATCTCCGGCGCATGCGGCGCAAGTCCACCTCGTTCGGGCAACGTCCGACCTCGCCCAATTCCGCCCGTCCCGCCCGTCCGCCCTTGGCGCAATGGCCTCGCCACCCCTCAATACGCATACTCCGAAAAGATCGGCTCCACCGAGTGGTCCCAGCGGGTGTGCCAGGCTTCCAGCATCTGCTCGGCGTCGGTGGTGCCGCGCGCCACGATCTCCTCCAGCGCGCTGAGGAAATGGGTCTCGTCGTAGCCGTCCTCGTTCTGGCGATTGCGGTTCTTCAGGCCCGTCTGCGCGATCGCCAGCGCCTCGTAGGCGATGTCGCGCATGGTGCGGTTGCGGAAGACCGTGGCGAAGCCCGCGCGCGGCGCCGCGTCGCGCATCGCCTGCACCTCCTCGACCGTCCAGTCGGCCGTCAACTGCTCGGCCGCGTCGAGCGCTTCGCCGTCATAGAGCAGGCCGACCCAGAAGGCCGGCAGGGCGCAGATGCGCCGCCAGGGGCCGCCGTCGGCGCCGCGCATCTCCAGGAAGCGCTTCAGCCTGACATCGGGGAACAGGGTGGAAAGATGGTTGGCCCAGTCGCCGATGGTGGGATGGCCGTCGGGCACGGTGTCGGCCAGCGCCCCGTTCATGAACTGGCGGAACGTCACATGCGTGCAGTCGTAATAGCGCCCGTCGCGGATGAGGAAATACATCGGCACGTCGAGCGCCCATTCCACGTAGTCGGAAAAGCCGAAATCGGGCGCGAAGGCAAAGGGCAGCAGGCCGGAACGCTGATTGTCGGTATCGCGCCAGATGTCGCCGCGCCACGATTGCAGGTCGTTGGGTTCTCCATCGGTGAAGGGCGAGGAGGCGAACAGCACGGTCGCCAGCGATTGCAGTTTCATCGACACCTGCATCTTGCGCCGCATGTCGGTTTCCGACGAGAAGTCGAGGTTTACCTGGATCGTGCAGGTCCGGTACATCATGTCGAGGCCCTTGCTGCCGACCTTGGGCATGTAGGCGGTCATGATGTCGTAGCGCGACTTGGGCATGCGCGGCGTCTCGGCGAGCGTCCATTTCGGGCTGCCGCCCATGCCGAGGAAGCGGATGCCGAGCGGCTCGGCGATCTCGCGCACCTGCGCCAGGTGCGCGTTGCCCTCGCGGCAGGTCTGGTGGATCGTCTCCAGCGGCGCGCCCGACAGCTCGAACTGGCCACCGGGCTCCAGGCTGATCGCGCCCTGTCCGGTCGGCTCCACCAGGCCGATGATGTGGCCGGCATCGATGATCGGTTCCCAGCCCAGCCTGTCCTTCATGCCTTCCAGCAGCGCGCGGATGCCGTTATCGCCGCCATAGGGCACGGGCCGGTTGCCGTCGATGTAGAAGGGGAACTTCTCGTGTTCGGTACCGATGCGCCACTCGTCGGCGGGCTTGCAGCCCTCCGCGATCCAGCCCGCCAGTTCGTCATGGCTTTCGATCGGCCGCCCGTCGGTCGTGTCCCGCGCCATCGCCTTTTCCTTCAAGATCTCGTTTCGGTCGCGGCGCGCCGCTCGTCTGTGTTTCGTCGCAGGTCCGGACGGAAAACCGGATACCACTTTTCCCGGACCTGCTTCAGGTGGCGATTGATGGACGAAACGCAAGGGCGGAAGCAAGCGGAAAATATTGAACGGCAGGTCAAGGAAACTTGATCGGCTGCCAGTCGCCTTTCACCGCCTGCAGCAGCGCCAGCGCCGCGACCGCGGCCGTATCCGCCCTCAGGATGCGCGGCCCGAGCGGAATCGCGGTGACGAAGGGCAGCGCGTGGAGCTGGCGGCGCTCTTCGTCCGAGAAACCGCCCTCCGGCCCGACCAGCAGGGCGAGCTTGGTCTCGCCGATCGCCTGCAGCGCGGGCAGGGGATTGTCGGTCCCGATGCCCTCGTCGCAGAAGACCAGCCGCCGGTCGGCCTCCCATTCGGCCAGCAGCCGGTCGAGCTTGACGGATTCGCGGACGTCCGGAATCGCCAGGACGCCACATTGTTCGGCGGCCTCGATCGCGTTGGCGGCCATGCGCTCGTGGCCAAGCTTCGTCACCTGCGTGTGCTGCGTGATCACCGGCTGCAGAATGCCCGCGCCCATCTCGACCGCCTTCTGTACCATGTAATCCAGCCGCCCGGCTTTCAGCGGCGCGAAGCAATAGACGAGGCCGGGCGCCGGCGGTTGCGGCCGCTCCTGTTTGAGCGGGCGGATGAAGGCCTTCTTGCGGCCGCGCGGATGCACGCTGGCGCGCCATTCGCCGTCGCGCCCGTTGAAGACCAGCAGCTCCGCGCTGTCCTTCAGCCGCAGCACATTGACGAGATAGTTGGTCTGTCCCGCATCCGCCTCGAGCTCGATGCCGGGCACGAGCGGGTTGTCGATGAACAGCCGGGGCAGTCTGTAGTTCGCGCGCATCGCCGAGGCATGACGGAGGTCGGCGGCAGCGTCAAGGGCCCTGCCGCACGCTCTGCCCGGAAACATGAATGCCGACGGGCCCCGTCCGGCGACGGACCGGCCAGATGGCGGCCGCGAAATGCAGGCGCGAAAATCGATGGCGTCGCAAACAAACTGCGGCTTGAATTCGCGCGCCATTGGCGGTATCACGCGCTCGCATGCGGCCTTGCGCCGCCGGGCCGCTTTAGCTCAGTTGGTAGAGCATCGCATTCGTAATGCGGAGGTCGTCAGTTCGAGTCTGACAAGCGGCACCATCAGATCCTATGTTTTCCCATTTCCGTGTCAGGCCTGTTTTCCTGGCGTCGCTGCGTGTACCGTCAATCCGGCGAAACAAGACGATGACAGGGGACCGGAAACATGATCGAGCCAGGCTGGCAGGACAAGGTTCTGGATTTCTGGTTTTCCGAATTGAAACCCGAGGACTGGTACGCGACCAGGGTTGAAGTCGACGATACGATCCGCGCGCGTTTCGCCGACCTTCACGCCGCGCTGTCGAACGACGTGCCCGAAGAGGCGCGCAGGGACGCGCGGGCGGCTCTCGCGGCGATCATCGTGCTGGACCAGTTTCCCCGCAACATGTTCCGCGGTTCCGGCAAGGCGTTCGCGACCGACGGCCTTGCAGCGGAACTCTCGCGCGATGCGGTCGATGTCGGCCTCGACCGCGACATGACGCAAGCGCAAAAACAATTCCTCTACATGCCGCTGATGCATTCCGAAAACCTGGCCGACCAGGAACGGTGCGTGGAACTGTTTGCTGCCGCCGGACTCGAAAACGGGCTCAAATACGCCCGCGAGCATCGCGACATCATCGCTCGCTTCGGCCGCTTTCCCTACCGCAACAAGTCGGTCGGCCGCGATTCGACCGCCGAGGAATTGGTCTATCTGAAGGACGCCAATACATTCGGCCAATAGATCCCGTACACGATTCAATTATTACCTTTACGTCAAAGTCAATCTCACGTATCTGGATTTTCATCATCGGGCAGCGCATTGTGCGCGCGGTACCGGTCTTGGCCGTGTGAGAGATGGGAGAAGACTGCCGCTCGCTCGTGACGGTTGCAGGCGGCAGACGAAGAACAAGGTGGAGGATTGCGTGGCGAAGAAATCAACGAAGGCGAAAGCCAGGCCCTGGCTCGACAGCTATCCCGAGGGCATTCCGGCCGAGATCGGGCCGATGGAGTATGATTCCCTTGGCGACCTGCTGGCGGGCACATGTGACAAATACGCGTCGCGTCCCGCCTATTCGTGCATGGGCAAGACGATCACCTTTGCCGAGACCAGGGCGCTCTCCGAAAGGTTCGGCGTCTATCTGCAGTCGCTCGGGCTGCAGCCGGGCGCGCGCGTCGCGCTCATGATGCCCAATATCCTGCAATACCCCGTCGCGATGATGGCGGTCTTGCGCGCGGGCTACGTGGTGGTGAATGTCAATCCGCTCTACACGCCGCGCGAACTGGAACACCAGCTGAAGGATTCCGGCGCCGAGGCGATTGTCATCCTCGAGAATTTCGCTTCGACCCTCGACGCGGTGATCGCACAGACGCCGGTCAGGCATGTGATCGTGGCGTCCATGGGCGACCTGATGGGTCTGAAGGGCGCGCTGGTCAATTTCGTCGTCCGCAGGGTCAAGAAAATGGTGCCGGCATGGTCGCTTCCAGGCCATGTGCGATTCAACGACGCCCTGAAGAAGGCCGCGGGCAGAACCTTTGCGCCCGCCGCCGTCAAGCCGGACGACACCGCTTTCCTGCAATATACCGGCGGAACGACGGGTGTATCGAAAGGCGCGGCCCTGCTGCACCGCAACGTGCTCGCCAACGTGGTGCAGAACACTCTGTGGCTCCAGAGCGCTTTCGTGACGAAGCCGAAACCCGACAGGATGGTCTATATCTGCGCCCTACCGCTCTATCATATCTTCGCGCTCACCGTGAACGCGCTGATGGGCATGAGCGAAGGCGCCCACAACATCCTCATTCCCAATCCGCGCGATATTCCCGGTTTCGTGAAGGAACTCGCCAAGCAGCCTTTCCACGTGTTTCCGGGCCTCAACACGCTGTTCAACGCGCTGCTGCACAATGACGACTTCCTGAAGCTCGATTTTTCTCAGCTGACCCTGACGCTCGGCGGCGGCATGGCGGTGCAGCGCGCCGTGGCTGAACGTTGGAAAGAGGTTACCGGCTGCACGATTTCCGAAGGATACGGCCTGTCCGAGACGTCGCCCGTGGCGACCGCCAACCGGTTTGATGCCGAGCAATTCTCGGCGACAATCGGCCTGCCTGTCCCATCGACCGAAATCGCGATCCGCGACGAGGACGGTAAGGACTTGCCGGTCGGCGAAGTCGGCGAAATCTGCATTCGCGGCCCGCAGGTGATGGCCGGATACTGGAACCGGCCGGACGAGACCACGAAGGTCATGACCAAGGACGGGTTCTTCAAGTCCGGCGACATGGGCTTCATGGACGAAAAGGGCTACGTGAAGATCGTCGACCGAAAGAAGGATATGATCCTGGTCTCCGGCTTCAACGTCTATCCGGCCGAGATCGAGGATGTGGTCGCGACCCATCCGGGCGTCCTGGAAGTTGCCGCGATCGGCGTGCCGGACGATCATTCCGGCGAAGTGCCCAAGCTGTTCGTCGTGAAGAAGGACCCGGAACTGACCGAAGTCGCGCTGATGGAGTTCTGCAAGAAGAACTTCACCGGATACAAGCGGCCCAAGCACATCGAGTTCCGCGACGAGTTGCCGAAGTCGAATGTCGGCAAGATCCTGCGCCGCGAACTGCGCGGCTGACCGCCAGGCGTTCCAAAGGCGTTACCTGCCGGACAGGAAGTCCGGCAGGCTGGCGACCGAGTCGAGGATGACGTCGGCGAGGCTGCCGAGCACCTCGGCAGTGCCGGTTCCCGAAAGCACCCCGACGGCAAGCCCCGCTCCGCCGGCGCGCGCCATTTCCAGGTCATGCCTGTTGTCGCCCACGACGACGATCTCCGAGGTCTTGAATCCTGTCAGGTCGCAAAAGGCGTGCAGCATGTCGGGCGCCGGCTTCGGCGTGGCGACCGCATCGTAACCGAAGGCGGCGTCGAACATCTGCGCTATGCCGAAAGCGAGCAGCGTCTGCTCGGCGCCCGTGGTTGAATCATTGGTCGCCAGCCCGAGCCGGAAACCGGACATGTGCAGCGATCCAAGGGCTTCGATCACGCCGGGCAGCGCCACGGCATCGCTTCGCGCGATCGCCGCCGTCTGCGCGTCGATCGCCGCCACCTTGTCGCGCAACGCGTCGCCCGCAAGCGCCGGATACAACAGTTCCACGACCTCGCGATTGGTGCCAGCCGCCACCGCCGAGCCGGGACGGAAGCCCGCAATTGCGGGGTCGAAGCCGATCAGGTCGAGCAATTCGGCCGCGCGGCCCTGATTACCGTCGGCGGCTTCCAGTGCCGCCAACTTGGCAAATGGCAGCCACGTCGCGTTGAAATCCAGCAACGTGCCGTCCTTGTCGAACAGGATTGCCCTAAAAGCCATCGTCAGTCTCCGCGCAGCGCGCTTGTAGCGGCGACGAGCCCCGCCGTCGACGCATCCCGATCGCCGGCCGGTTCGTCGCCCCGGACCACCGGCAGAAGCGCCGTCGCCAGTTCCTTGCCGAGCTCGACGCCCCACTGGTCAAAGGCGTTGATGCCGAAAAGGGCCGACTCGACGAAGACCCTGTGCTCGTAAAGCGCGACCAGCCGGCCGAGCGCGAAAGGATCGAGCAGGCGGTACAGGATCGTGACGGACGGCCGGTTGCCCGGAAAGACGCGATGCGGCGCCAGCGCGCCAGCTTCTTCCTCGTTCAATCCCATTGCGCGCGCCTGGGCAAGCGCCTCGTCATGGGTGCGTCCGCGCATCAGCGCTTCCGATTGCGCGAGGCAATTGGCGAGCAGCAGCTCGTGGTGTGCCTCCATTCCCTTTTCGTGAGGCCGCGCCGCGGCAATGAACTCTACCGGAATGACATCCGTGCCCTGGTGGAGCAATTGGAAGAACGCGTGCTGGCCGTTGGTTCCAGGCTCGCCCCAGACGACCGGCCCCGTCGGCGTTTCGACCGGGCTCCCGTCGCGGCGAACGCCCTTTCCGTTCGATTCCATGTCGAGTTGCTGGAGATAGGCCGGCAGGCGCGACAGGCGCTGATCGTAGGGAATGACCGCGCGGGTGGCGAAACCGCGGACCGCGCGGTGCCAGAAGCCCAGCAGGCCGAGGACCAGCGGCAGGTTGTGTTCGGGTTCGGCGGTGCGGAAATGCTCGTCCATGGCATGGGCGCCGGCGAGGAAATCGCGGAACCGGGCCGGCCCGATCGCCATCATCACCGGCAGGCCGATCGCTGACCACACCGAGTAGCGTCCGCCGACCCAATCCCAGAAGCCGAAGATGCGATCCTGGGGGACTCCGAAATCCGCGACCTTGGAAAGCGCGGTGGAGACGGCCGCGAAATGCGAGCCGACCGCCTCTTCGCCCAGCGCGCCGCTGATCCAGCGCCGCGCCGTGGCGGCATTGGTCATGGTTTCCACCGTGGTGAAGGTTTTCGAGGCGACGATGACCAGCGTCCTGGCCGGATCGAGGCCCTTCAGCGTGTCGGCGATATGTGCGCCGTCGACATTGGAAACGTAATGGGTTTGGGGGCCGTCATGATAGGGCGAAAGCGCCAGCGTCGCCATCACCGGTCCGAGGTCGGAACCGCCGATGCCGATATTGACGATGTCGGTGAACGGCTTGCCGGTCGCGCCAAGCACATGTCCGAATCGCACATCGTTTGCGAACACGCCCATCGCGTCGAGGACGGTGTGGACGCCAGGCATGACGTTTTCTCCGTCAACGCGATAATCGGCATCCTTGGGTGCACGAAGGGCGACGTGCAGCACGGCCCGGTCTTCGGTGGTGTTGATCCGCTCGCCGGCAAACATGCGATCGCGCAGCCTGGTCACGCCGGCCGCGCGAGCCAGCGCATGAAGCTCCGACATCGCGGCTTCGTCGACCGCGCATTTCGACCAGTCGAGCAACAGGTCGTCGAGGCGAAGCGAAAAGCGCTCGAAACGGGACGGGTCGGCGGCGAACATGGTGCGCATGTCGGCTGTGCGGCCTTGCGCATCCGCGCGCAGCCACGCCATCGATTTGTCGAATCCCGTTTTGTCCAAAACCGGTTCCTTTCGTTCAAACGACCCTAAGGACGCCGATCATATCGTATCTAAATCGATTGAACTCAACAGAAATCGCGTGTCGGTCAATGATTGTCCCGCGGAATTCCCTTGGTCTGCGCAATACGCTGGTATTTGACGGCGGGCTTGAGCACCATGCCGTCGGCCAGTTGGTCGACCATGCCGCGCTGGATTTCCTGCCACGGCGTCTGGCTTTCGGGATAGGCATAACCGCCGGCCTTCTGCAGTTCGGCGCGGCGCCGGGCGAGTTCCTCGTTGGAGACCAGCAGGTTGGCCGTCCGCTCGTTCAGGTCGATGCGCAGCCGGTCGCCATTGCGCAGCAGGGCAAGCCCGCCGCCGATGGCGGCCTCCGGCGAGGCGTTGAGAATCGAGGGCGACCCGGAGGTACCGGACTGGCGCCCGTCGCCGATGCACGGCAGCGAGTGAATTCCCTGCCGGATGAGCGCGGCGGGCGGTTGCATGTTGACGACTTCGGCCGCGCCCGGATAGCCGATCGGCCCGGTGCCGCGCATCACCAGAATGGTGTTGGCATCGATCTTGAGCCCCGGGTCCTCGATCGTGCCGTGATAGTCTTCCGGTCCGTCAAACACCACCACCTTGCCCTCGAATGCATTGGGATCGTCCGGGTTGGACAGGTAGCGCCCCCGGAATTCCTCGGAGATGACGCTGGTCTTCATGATCGCGCTGTCGAACAGGTTGCCCTTCAGGTTGATGAAACCAGCCTCCGCCATCAGCGCATCGGAAACCGGGCGGATCACCCGCGTGTCGAGATTCTCGACCGGCCTGCAATTGTCGCCGATCGACTTGCCGTTCGCGGTGATGGCGCCGGGATGCGGCAACAGACCGGCCTTCATCAGCTCCATCACGACCGCCGGCACACCACCCGCGTGATGATAGTCTTCGCCCAGATACTCGCCCGCCGGCATCAGGTTGACGAGCAGCGGGATCTTGTGGCCGACGGCCTCCCAGTCGTCATTGTCGAGTTTAAGGTCGAGATGGCGGGCGATGGCGTTGAGATGGATCGGCGCATTGGTGGAGCCGCCGATCGCGGAATTGATGACGATCGCGTTTTCGAATGCCTCGCGCGTCATGATGTCCGAAGGCTTGAGATCCGCCGCGACCATCTCGACGATGCGCCGGCCCGTCGCATAGGCCATCTGGCCGCGCTCGCGATAGGGTGCGGGAATGGCGGCAGCGCCGGGAAGCTGCATGCCGAGCGCTTCGGCCAGCGAGTTCATGGTCGTTGCCGTGCCCATTGTGTTGCAATAGCCAACCGACGGGGCCGACGATGCGATCATGTCGAGGAATTCGGGGTAGTCGATTTCGCCCGCGGCCAGCAGTTCGCGGGCCTTCCAAACGATCGTGCCCGAACCGGTGCGCTCGCCGCGGAACCAGCCGTTGAGCATCGGGCCGACCGAATGCGCAATGGCGGGGATATTCATCGTCGCCGCGGCCATCAGCAGCGCCGGCGTGGTCTTGTCGCAGCCGATATTGAGAACGACGCCATCGATCGGGTAGCCGTAGAGCACCTCGACCAGCGCCATGTAGGTCAGGTTACGGTCGAGTGTCGAGCTGGGGCGCTTGCCCGTCTCCTGGATCGGATGGCAGGGAAACTCGATTGGCAGGCCGCCCGCCGCGATGATGCCGTCGCGCACGCGCTTGGTCAGCTCGATATGATGGCGGTTGCACGGCGCCAGATCCGAACCGGTCTGGGCTATGCCGATGATCGGCTTGCCCGATTGCAGTTCCTCGCGCGTCAGGCCGTAGTTCAGGTAGCGCTCCAGATAGAGAGCCGTCATTCCCGGATTGTCCGGGTTGTCGAACCATTGTTGCGAGCGCAGCCTGGTTCCCTTGGGCTTGTCGGCCATGATCTTCTCCCGATGATGTTGGACAATCGGTATGGTATCGCGACCGGGTTGGCAACTCGCTCGTGCGCTCCCACGATGGACCAGGTATCACAAACCGCTTCACCCGTGGACAGCGTGGGTGGAGTGCGCTAGTCGAGTCCGGTTTCGACCAGAGAGAGGAAGCTTCATGGCTGTCGACATGGAAGGCGAAGAGAGGATCGCCGCGCCGGTTCAGGCTGTTTGGGATGCGCTCAACGATCCAGACATGCTGAGGATCTGCATTCCCGGTTGTGAATCCCTGGAAAAGAAATCCGATACCGAGTTGGAGGCGACCGTGTTGCTGAAAATCGGTCCCATCAAGGCCAAATTCAACGGTGGCGTCGAACTCGTCAATCTCGACCCGCCGCGTTCCTATACGATCCAGGGCGAGGGCAAGGGCGGTATCGCCGGTTTCGCCAAGGGCGGGGCCGATGTGAAACTCGCCGACGACGGCGAAGGAGGGACCGTTCTGACCTATGTCGCCAAGGCCGATGTCGGCGGCAAGATCGCCCAACTCGGCAGCCGGTTGATCAGTTCGACGGCGAAAAAGCTGGCGGGTCAGTTCTTCTCGAAACTCAACGAGGAAATCACGCAGGCTAGGTCTTGACGCGTTCAAACGAATTATTTGATCCCATCGCGATGTGGATGACCGCCCACCGCGTCTGGAGATCAGCGGCCGGTGAAATTCGCCGGCCGCTTTTCCAGGAACGCGCTGACGCCTTCGCGATAGTCGCCTGAACGCCCGGCCTCGCGCTGCAATTCGCGTTCCAGGTCAAGCTGCTGGTCGAGCGTGTTGTCGGACGCCGCCTGGACCGCCTTCTTGATCAGGCCGATCGTGTGGGTCGGTCCCCGGGCCAGCGAGAGGGCCAGTGCTTCCGCCTCATCCATCAGCCTGTCGTCGTCGACGGCGCGCCAGATCAAGCCCCAGGCCGCCGCGCCCTCCGCGCTCAGCGGTGCCGCGGTCATGGCGAGCGCCTTGGCCCTTGCCTCGCCGAGTAGGCGGGTCAGCCACCAGGTTCCGCCCGAATCCGGCACGAGACCGATCTTGGCGAAGGCCTGGATGAACTTCGCCGAACGGGCGGCGAGCACGATGTCGCAGGAAAGCGCGATATTGGCGCCCGCCCCGGCAGCCACGCCGTTCACCGCGCAGATCACCGGCTTGTCTGTGGAGCGGATTTGGCGGATCAGCGGATTGTAGAACGTTTCGATTGTGCGGCCCAGGTCGGGACTGTCGCCCAGCAGGGCGGGATCGCGATCGCCGAGATCCTGGCCGGCGCAGAATCCGCGTCCCGCGCCCGTCAGCAGGATTGCGCGGCATTCCTTGTCGCTCCCGCTCGACGCGAGCGCTTCGCGCAGGGCTGCGTGTTGTTCCTCGTTGAAGGCGTTGAGCTTGTCCGGGCGATTGAGTGTAATGACCGAATAGCCGTCGCGGCGATCGTGCAACACCGGTGTTTCAGTCATTTCATCCTCCCATTGGATCGTCTTTGCGCCATTTGTTACATGATGAGGCACTGCGCGCAATTTCCTGTTACGCGGATCAGGGCTTTGCCCCTAAATCAATCGTCGCCTCGCTGACAACGGAAAAGAATCCGTTATGCTTGAAATGTTAACCGCACATGATCCCGCCGAGGCCCCAACGAACCGATGTCCGTCCGTCTCCCCGATAATCATTTCGCCCGGCTGTTTGAGGGGTGCAAGATCGAACGCTACGCCGCGGGGACGAACCTGTTCATGCAGGAGGACCCCTCCGATCGGTTGTACGCGGTCGTTTCCGGGCGTGTGGAGATCAGCATCTATTTGCGATCGGGCCGCAAGCTTGTCGCAAATATCGAGACGGAGCAGAATCTGCTCGGCGAGATCGGGATGCTCGACGGCGGTCCGCGCTCGGCGACCGCGACATGCATCACCGACTGCGAGTTCATGTCGATATCACGCGGCCGCTTTCTTTCCCGGCTGACGGCCCATCCCGATATTGCAACCTTTCTGATCGCCCTCCTGTGCAGGCGTATTCGCCGGTTGAGCGGAGAACTGGGCGATCAGGCGACGCTCAATATCGAGGCGCGACTGGCCAAGCGGATATTATTCCTGAACTCCATCATGGCCGGGACGGATGGCTGGATCTCGATTTCCCAGGCCGATCTCGCCGAGTATCTGGGCGCCACGCGCGAGTCGGTCAACAAGATCCTCAAGGAATGGCAACGCGAGCACATCGTTGAAAGCCGGCGCGGGGCACTTCGCCCGCTCGCTGCCGATGAGATCTATGCCATCGCCAACCCCGTCAGCGACTAGGCCGTGTGGACAGTCAGGGTTTGGCGCGTGGCATGAGCGAAAACCGTTCAGCTTCGGGAGCAGGACCGCGGGAAGCCCCCTTTTGAGGTCCTGCGCCGCCGGGATGAGCGGTTTTCGCCATACCGCTTCCGGGCGCCGCGGTTTTCGGCCCTGAATGCGTCGAAAATGCTCGACGGTGACTAAAGCCTCGACAGCATGTAGCGCAGCGAACGGCGCCCCGGCAGGAAGAAGTAGCCGCCGCCGCGCATGGTCACGAAGTTCCTCAATCCCGCTATACGCTCGCCCGTGCCTTGCGTCGGGATCGTGAAATGCGCCTGGCGTTGTTGTGACCCGACGAGCGGGTCTTTCTCGCCATCCAGCCCGTGAAACAGCGGTGACGAAACCCATGTTTGCTGAACGAATTCGAACTGCCGTTCCATGTCCGCGTTCAGACACATGAACAGCAGCCCCTTTTCGCGGCCATCCGGGTCCTTTTCACCCCTCTTCGGCGCTACCGTGTAGGTCCTGCCGACCCGCAGTATCCGGTGCCGCTTGCTCAACTCGATCTGGAGTTCGCGGTCGGGCCCAAGCGAATCGCGCGGGTTCGCCCTGCGGATATGGGCGCCGAGCGGACAACGTGTCCCCTGCGGGTCTTCCTTGCCAAAGGAGAATTCATTGTCCGGCCGGGTTGGCTTTGACGGATTCGGGCGGCCGTGCGGATAGCGTACCATCGACGCACCGTCCTTCCAGCGCCCGACCATCTTGGCGCCGATCCAGTCCGCGGTCACGTTGGCACCCGGAATCCGGCCGTCCAGCCGCCTGGCGGCCTCGCGGCAGAAGTGGTTGAAGGCATCGACATGCTGCTGCAACTGCCTGACAACCAGGAATGTGCCGTTACGTCCGAAATCCCGCATGGCATTCGCACCGGGGTCGCCCTTCTCCAGATCGGCGTGCGACAGCGCCAGCAGGCTGTCACGATCGCGGGAGGCGGGAAGTGTGACGGATGGCGGGATGTAGCCGCGCTGATCGGCGTAGCCCAGCACGAATTCGCCCGCCTTGACGCGATGCATCGCATCAACCGGTTTGCGTGACCGGGGCGTGCCGTCGACGACCGGCTGTGAAATGCCGTCGGCAAAACCGAAATGCTCGAAGGCCTGGTCGCCGACCTTGTTCACGCCAAGCGGCAATTCATGGACAATCGTCATGCCCGCCTCGCGCGTGGCTTTTCGCACAGCGGCAAGGTTGCGCTTCAGCGTTGCCCCGTCATCCAACGCGTAGAGAACGAGAACTGCATCCGCCGCGTTGCCGTCGTTTCCCCACAGCCAGTTCTCCGGCGCGTTGCTGCCCGCATCGTCCAGGATGCGCGAACGAGATCTGTTCGCCATGCCTTGGCGGAAAGCCAGTGGAAACCGGTCGAGCGGCCGCACGTCCGGTCCGTCCTCCAGCCCGAGTTTTCGCAATCCCTCGGCGCTAAAGCCGCAGATCATTGCTTGCCTGTCCGGCAGGCGGTCCCCGAAGGCGATACGATCGAGAACCTTTTCGAGCCAGGCCTTTTTCCTGTCCCGCGAGAGGCTTTCGGGAATGGAAACCGCCAGCATCGCCCCGTCGGCCAGTGCCCCCATCGGGCCGAACACGATGCCCTGTATTTCAGGCGCTTCCAGAAGATCGACCGGCGCGGGAAGGGACCCGAAATTCGCCAGCCAGTCGCGCGCTTCCTTCTCCGTATCGGCGCGCGCCAGGCCCTGCCTGATTTTCGAATTGACGCGGATCCGGCGGGTATCGATCCCGGGGTAGGCGGAATACCAGAACAGGGTCGGGATCTGCTGAAGGCGGGCCCAGCGCTTGAACCGGTCGCCATCGGTCGCACCTTCGAAGAACAGGTCCTTCGTGCGCGGAAAGCCGACCGTATTGCTCCAAACGCCGGTCAGCCCCTGGTGCGCCTTGGTGATGAAATCCTCCAGGTAGCTTTCCCAGCTGCCACCATAATTGGAGAAGAACAACAGCCGGTTCGTCCCCGGCAGCAGGACCCATCGCGCGAAATGGATGGTGTTGATGTCGGCCAGATATCCCGGCCTGAACACATATCGCACCGCGAGATAGACGACGAAATAGACGATCCGCAATGCAGCCCGGCGCATCAGGCCGGGTTTCATCACCGAAAGCCCGCTCAGATGGTTCTGGGCGCCATGGTTCTCGCGGTCGACGATCGCCGCGTAGCGATCGAGCGCCGGCAGCTCTTCCGTCGTCTCGGCGGCTTTTTCCATGCGGTTGAACAGCGCGCGCAGCCCGAGACCGGCAAGGCCCAGGACGACTCCCAGGCCCGCTACGGAAATCAGGAGCGAGGTTCCCGCGCGGGCAAGAAACGCCGGCATGCCAACCGAATGACCGAAAATGAACAGGTAGTTCGCCGTGGCGAGCAGGGCGACCAGAACGAACAGGAAAGCGGTCGTATACCAGAACTCCCGGGCGCGCCAGATCGCCTGCTTCCACGACTTCGCGCCCTCCCTCTCCAGCAGGCTCTCGGCCGGGCGCAGCGCCCAGTCATGGCCGCCGGCCTCAGCCAGGCGTCTCCGGACTTCGTTCACGATCGCCGTCGCCTGTGACGGACCGTCGTTCGATATGTCGTGCAGCATTGCCGCGACCGTGTGCCGGAGTCGTTCTTCCATGTGGATGCGATTGGCAGAATGGCCAGGTGTGCCCGAAAAGGTCAGGCCGCAGGTCTGTCCCGGCAACGGGCCCGCTTCGACAGCGTGGCTTTTCAGGAAAGGGGCAAGAGCCTCGCCCGGCCTCAGCGCGCCGGCTTTTTCAAAGACCGGCCGGATCAGGTCGCCTGCACGGGTGGCAACCGCTTCGATCACGTTTCCGGCTTCGCCGTCGCCCGATATTTCGAGGACGAGCTGGGCCTTGTCATCCGGCCCCTCGCTTGCCGGGTCGGCGCTGCAAACGACGGCAATGCTTGCAAAGTGAACGACGCCTGTCTCGTCGAGCGCCGCGCGCATTGCCGGGGAGGCCGGATTGCCGAGATCGGCGATCATGCCGCGCAGCGCGCCGAGCTGCACGCCGCGGTTGACAGGTGCGACGATGGTGACGCGGGCGTGATCGACCGTACGGAATTCCGGTTCGAGGTCGAAGTCGACGTGGAGGCTCGCCGGAAACGCGCCGATGCGCGCCAGCCGCCCCTTCCTGCCGCGCATCCTGCGGACGTTGCGCCGTTCGAACAGCACGCGAAAACACTCGGCGATCTGGGTACGCGCGATCAGCGAACCGATGCACCAGTGTATGCCGTGGCCAAACAGCAGGTAGTCGCGCTCGGGCCGGTCGGGATCGTAACGTTCCGGATCGCGAACGGCTTGCGGATCGAACATCGCCGACATGGTTGCCGGCATGACCACCGTTCCGGCCTTGAGGGTCCGCGCCCGCGACGTGCCTTCGGCGATCGTCGTGTCGTTCGCCGTGTAGCGCAGCGGCCCGACATTGATCGGCTTGAACCGCATGGCCTCGCGGATCGCCTTGTCGAGCAGTCGGTCGTCGCCCGACGCAATCGCTTCCTCGATCGCATCCTGGGCCTCGCGCCTGGAAAGGACGACGTCCAGGCAATTGCCGCCGGCCAGCAGATCGGTCGGGACAAAGCCGCTCACCATGCCCATCATGATGGCGTGGATGTCGGCGAGGGAGAGTGCGCTGCCGTCCGCGTCGTGGATCGCGACGAGCCGGGCGAGCGGCGCCGAGGGCCGGACCTTGCCTTGCCTGACGGCATCGATGGAGCGCGCGATGACCTGGTTCATGCATTCGGCTGCGACAACGGCGAGTTCCCGGGTCGCCGGATCGCCGAAGAAGTCTGCGAAGAAAAGCGAGCTCAACGCTATGGACCAATCGGCGAAACTCTCTTCGTCGTCGATCGCCAGCCCGAAATAGTCGCGGCAGATCCGCACCGGGACGATTCTGAGAAGATCGCGAACCGGATTGAATCCCGGCTCCGCCTGCCGCATGGCCTCGCGAGCCAGGCGCGCGGCGATCGGCCGGACCACGCCCTCCACTTCCTCGATGGGAAAGGCGGAAAGGCAGGACGATTTCATCCGCCGGTAGTCTTCTCCGTCCTGCATGCCCAGGATGAAATTCGATCCGCCGGCCATCTCCGCCATTTCCAGGCCGAAGGGCGTCTGGAAGTCGGCCTGTCGCTTGAGAACGTCGCGCACATCGGCATCGCGCGTGATGACGGTGATCGGTCCGATCGCGATGATCGGCCGGATCTTGCGAAGAAAGGCGAGAAACCAGCGCGGGTTTTCCAGGAAGCGCTGGACGAGCCTGCCGGAGATCCCCTTCGCTTTCAGACGGGTAATGTCGAAATCGGGCAGTTCAGACGGCGGCTTCCGGCTTTTCTGCGCTTCGCGGATGAAGTCGAAATACTTGGTTTTCAACATATTCCCCCGCAGAAAATGCCAATAACCGGCGCTCGCAGGTTATTCTTGAGCCTATCTCCGGTCTGTGAATTGCTTCACATTGGCACCAGGCCGGGGAGCCCCGCCGAGAGCATCGTGCGGTGCCTGACCCGTTGTCCGGCGGGGCGATCTCATTGCACGCGGTCGCGGGCCACGAGGCGGAAATTGGCGATCGCCTGTTCGTTGAATTTCGGATCGACAAACGGGATCCACTGGGCCTTCTTCAGTGAGAATTCAGGCCAGCGTTCGAGCATGATCTCGAGGTCTTCGCGCGCTTCGTCGACACGGCCGAGCCGCGCCAGGCCGCCGATCTTGAGGAACCGCGAATACCAGTAGCCGGGCGACAGGCGCAGTGACCGGGAAGCCGCCGCCACGGCCTGCTCCCAGTCTTCGGCGGCGGTATAGGCAGCGGCAAGCTGGCCCTGGTTGTGGAACCGGTAGAGGTCGAACGGGCTCAACCGGTCGGCTTCCAGCAGGAAGGGAATACCCGTGCGCGGATCGCCCAGCAGCAGATGCGCGCTGCCAAGCGTCGAGGAGGCGAACGCGAAGCTCGGATTGATGGAGAGTGCTTCCTCAAGGTACTCGCGTGCGGACGCCGGGTCGTGGCGCATGATGGCCGTTGCCCCCAGATGGGCGTACGGCCGGGCATCCTGACTGTCCATGAACAGGGCCCTGCGGGAATATTCGACCACCTTGTCGAAGGCGCCCTCGTCCAGGCTTTGGAAGCCTCTCCAGAAATGCCACCAGGCAAGTTCGTTGAGCACCGCGGAGGAATTGGGATCCTTGCTGCAGGCTTTCGTGAAGAAATCGAATGCCAGCATGGTGTCGGCGCTGGTTCGCCGGCTCATGTGGAACCGTCCCCGGGCGACAAGCTGCCAGGTGCCGAGATTCTCCCACGGCAGGTGGAAAGAACGCACCTGCTCGGCCCGGTCGAGCTCATTGGCCAGGCTCGACACGATTTCACCGCCGATCTCGTCCTGCATCGCACGAATGGCGTCCGATTCGCGGTTATAGCGGCGCGACCAGATGGTTCGTCCGCTCGACACGTCGTCGAGCGTCAGCGTGAGCCGAAGCTGGGTATCCCGCTGGGAGATCCGGCCTGAAACGATATAGCGGGCTCCGAGCGCCCGGCCTGCTGCAAACGGGGAAACATCGTCCGTATCGAACTGGGAGCTGGAATTCAGCGAAATGACCGGCAGCCAGCGGACATGCGAAAGACCGGTGACGATATCCTCCGAAACCGCGACGCCGAGATATTCGGTACCCGCATCGCCGGCATCGCTGCGCAACGGAAGGACTGCGACGGCGGGAGCGCCGGCGCGCGCGACGACCGGCGCTTCATATGGATCCACGATATCGCTCTCATCGCCGGGTTGCCTGACGAGATAGGCATGAACGGGCTCGCGGATATTCTTCATGTGCTGTTCGCCCAGGTCCACGAAGTGGAAACCGGTCATGCCGCGCGCGTGGTACCAGGTCGTCTCCGAGACCACCACGCCGTTCGCGGGCGCGATCTCCTGGAGCCGCGCCGCGATATTGACGTCGTGACCGAACATCCTGCCCTCGGCGACGATGACGTCGCCGGTATTGACGCCGACCCTGAACGGCATGCGGTGCACCTCGCGCGCACCCGCGTTGAGATCCTGAAGCCTGGCCTGAAAGGACTGGGCTGCGCGCAGGGCATCGACAGGATTGCCAAAGCTGGCCATGAGGCTGTCGCCGGCATCACCGAACATTGATCCGCCCAGGCGCTCGCATTCCTGCGAGATCAGCGCAGCGCGTTCCTGGAAGGCGTCGAGCGCCTCCTCGTCGTCGATATCCATCAAACGCGAATAACCGACCGCATCAATCGATAAAATCGTCGCGAGCTGACGCCGGTATTGCCGCTCAGCCATTCATGCCCCCAATATGAACCGCCAGCTCGCGTCCCGCCATGCGCAATCATTGCAACGGAACCGGCCCGTGATGGCTGGCAGCAATACTGTTTCATTCTATAACGCATTGTCGCCCAAAGGCGATACACATCAATTTCGCTTTCGATCCCGTCGGAATGCTGCTTGGCCGGGAAGCCGAATCCATGTCCGCCGCGCTGGCATGCATTCTGCGCACATGCGATGAATTCGCCTTGCTCGGGCATACGCGATAACCCATGTCCGTGAAGGCGCTGCGAATCGGGTGGAAACACGGTTGACGAAGGGGGACCGGACCATGGCCAGACTGGTGAGAACCGAGCGACAAACCAGCGCCGCTGCAAGCGCACCTGCATCCGGATCGCCGGCTCTCGCTGCTTTTGCCTCGCATCTTTCGTTCGCCGATCTGCCGGATTCGGTGATCACGCGATCGACCGAGCTGTTTGTCGACTGGGCCGGATCGGCTCTATCCGGCAAAGGCCATCGTGCGATAGCTGTCCTCGAAAATTTTGCCGCGACCATGGGGCCGGCAGCCGGTCCCAGTGAAATCCTGACCACGCGAGCGACGACATCGCCGTTTTTCGCGGCGATGGTCAATGGCGCGGCGTCGCACGTCTCGGAGCAGGACGATGTGCACAACGGCTCGGTTTTTCATCCCGCCGCGGTGGTTTTCCCGGCAGCCCTTGCGATGGCCCAGGCCGTCAATGCCTCGGGCCGGGATTTCGTGACCGCATGTGCCGCCGGCTACGAGGTGGGTATTCGCGTTGGCGAATTCCTCGGCCGGTCGCACTATAAGGTGTTTCACACCACGGGCACTGCGGGAACCTTTGCCGCGGCGGCAGCGGCTGGCCGTCTCCTCGGCCTTGACCCCGCCACCATGTTGCACGCCTTCGGTTCGGCCGGAACGCAATCCGCGGGGCTTTGGGAATTTCTGCGCGATGCCGCCGATTCCAAGCAGCTTCACACCGGAAAATCCGCCGCCGAAGGCCTCCTGTCGGCATGGATCGCCAGCGACGGCTTTACCGGTGCGCGGCAAATCCTGGAGGGCGCGCAGGGCCTGGCTGCCGGCATGTCGAACGATGCCGACCCGGCCAGGTTGGTCGATGGCCTCGGCAGCCGTTGGACCGTTCTGGAGACCTCTTTCAAGTTCCATGCCTCGTGCCGGCACACGCATCCCGCCGCGGATGCCCTGCTGCAGATCGTCGAGGCCCATGATCTGGCACCAACCGACATCGCCCACGTGACGGCCCATGTGCACCAGGGCGCCATCGACGTGCTTGGACCTGTGACGCAACCGCGAACGGTGCACCAAGCGAAGTTCTCGATGCCGGCAACGCTTGGCCTGGTCGCCGCGCATCGCAAGGCCGGGTTGCGCGAATTTGCAGGCTTCCTCGACGATCCCGCGGCGCTGGCCTTCCTGGACCGGGTGACCATGGAACTCGACCGGGAGGTCGACCAGGCTTATCCGAAACGCTGGATCGGCAAGGTGACGGTACGCACCGCCGACCAGCGCACGCTGAGCGGGCGCGTCGATGAGCCGAAGGGCGATCCGGGAAATCCGCTGTCGCCTGGCGAGATTGACGCCAAGGCGCGCGCGCTTGCGCTTTCCGGCGGCGCTGCGGATGAGCGCGAGATCGATGCGCTCATGGATCGGCTGTGGTCGATAGCCGGCGCAGGACAGATCGCCCGGCTACTCTAGGTCCAAAGACGATCTTGCATTCGACAAACACAGCTCTCGACCCTGCAAATCGGGTTATCCAATTGCAGGGCCAAGCCCTTTCCCGACCCTAAACCTCAGTTTGGACTGCCAAAGGGGCCCCGGTCAAAAGGAAGACAATCGTTCGCCACCGAGCACCCATTCACGGGATCAACACCTTCAACCAAAAGCCAGAAGCGTTACTTGCGTGGCCGGTACAATGCGTCACCCATATGCGGCTTGTGCAGATACGTTCGGTCTCCTTCCGCGCCCTGCGATGCCTCGATCCAGCAGGATGGTCCCGCTTTCTTGATAGCGTCAGGATGCGCAGCGCTGTGCCAATGAGCTGAAGACGGCCGCATTGGGGCAGAACTTCCCGGCATGGGCACGTGCCGTGCCCAGCGCAAGTTCACATCGGCATCGGATCTTGGCCTTGCATGCGCAGCAGGCAACCCCGGTTTCGCGCAGCGTGGCAAGCTCGGCGTTTGGCAATGCTTTCCGGGTGAGGCCGAACTCGGCCATCATCCTTTCATGGAGATCGAACACGCGATCTCCGGCGGCAGCGATCTTCGCCAGGGCAGATGGCGAAACACCTACATCGCAGGCAATTCTTTCTGCCGCACCGGGATAGCTGTCCCTGAGCGCGCCGATCGGGTCGACCGCCTGTTGTCCCCAGAGGGTCATCCGCAACCTGCCGAACATCTGCCTTAGCATGGGGAGACTCCTTTCCAGATCCAGTGTTGAGCCAGAAAAGGATGGAGTACATCCGCTCCCGGCATGTTTCCCGGCAGGAGGGAGCGGCATAGTCCTCCAGGCCCAAACCCCGCGCCAGCATATCCGATGCGCCGCAATCTGCGCTGCCGCGGTCCATCGTGCACATCAAACACCCAAAAAGACTGGTTGTGCAACCAATTTTCTGGTGGTACCGTAAATTTCTGTAAGTCGCACACTAAAAGAAGACATTCGAATGGGCATCTAGGTTTCGTGCAGAAACAAGAGGAGGAAGGGTATGGACATTAACAACAAAACGTCACGGTTGAATCGGCGACGCTTCATCAGGTCAGTCGCAGCAGTGGGGGCGACGACCGGATTTGCACTTGCGGCGCCTGCGATCATCGGCAGGGCGGGCGTTGCCTCGGCGAAGAATTCGTTTGCCGGCGAGAACCTGATCGTGGTCTCCTGGTCGGGCAATTACGAGCGAGTGTTTCGCGAGACGGTGATCGAGCCCTTCAATGCCGAATTTGGCACCAAGGCCGAGACGATAGGCGGCTGGGACCAGATCGTGAGCCAGATACAGGCCGCGCCGGCGGACAATCCGCCATTCGATATCACTGTCACCGACGAATATGTGGCGTCCGCGGGCCTGGCCGGCGAACTCTACGTGAAGACCGACCGCGCCGCCATTCCAAATCTTGAGGCCGTCTATCCGTGGTTCCATGAGACCCGTCCGCAGGACGCCGCCCAATACGGCATTCCGTTCGGTGGCGGATCGGCGGTGCTGCTGGTGAGGAACAGCATCGGCGTGACGCCTGACAGCTGGAAACATCTGTGGGGCGAAAAATTGGCCGGCCGGATCACGCTCGACTCGGGCGCGTGGTGGTATACCCTGGCGATCCCGGCTATCCTGAAGTCGCCCGACGGCCGTCTTGATGCCATGTACAACATCAAGACCGCCGAGCCGCTGATTGCCGAGCTTGAAAGGCTGAAAGTCGCCAAGTGGTTCACCGACGGCGCCGAGCAGGCCAACCTGCTCGTTCAAGAAGAGGCGGACGCCGCGATGAGCTATTCGTCGGATACCTACACGTTCTTGCGGGAACAGCCCGGCGAGTACGTGTTTGGCGTTCCCAGGGAAGGGACGCCGGCATGGGCCGAGTGGTACATGAAGGTGCGTGGAACCAAACACGGCGAGCTGGCCGATCTGTTCATGAACTACCTGCTGGCAAAGGAAACGCAGGAGCGGTTCCTCGCGAACTCGATGCAGTTCGTCGCCCGGTCGGACGTTCAGGTTCCGGATCACTGGAACGGCTATCCGGCCTCCAACGAGGACTATCATCGGATGTTCCAGGTCATAACGATGCAAGGCTGGGACGGCATCATGGCTGACTATCAGGCTTTCGACGACCGGATGAAGCAGGTTATCGTCAAGACGACCGGCTGACGATCAGGGAGGGCCGTGCACGGCCCTCCCCAAAAAGATGAATGGGTGGGGAGGTACAGTTCGGAATAATGGCGCTTGCACTGGAGTTGGATCAGGTCAGCCGATCATATGGAGCGGTTGTCGCCGTCGATAGTGTTTCCCTTGATGTCGAGGGGGGCGAGTTCGTAACCTTGCTGGGGCCTTCGGGCTCGGGCAAGACCACCACGTTGCGCCTGATAGGCGGCTTTGAGAGACCCAATGGCGGCGCGATCAGCATTGCCGGACGCCGCGTCGATCATCTGCCGCCCTACAAGCGGAACACGGCGACCATCTTCCAGAGCGGGGCGCTGTTTCCGCACAAGACCGTGGCTGAAAACATTGCCTACGGTCTGCGCATGCACGCCATGAATCCTTCCCTCATTCGCGAGCGTGTCGGCGAAGCGCTCGGTATCGTCCAGATGGGTGGCTTCGAAGAGCGTTATCCCAGCCAATTGTCGGGCGGGCAGAAACAACGTGTGGCGCTGGCGCGATCGCTGGCGCTCAGGCCTTCCCTTCTGCTTTTCGACGAGCCGCTGTCGGCCCTCGACCTGTCGTTGCGCCTCCAGTTGCGAGCCGACATCAAGCGGCTGCATGACGAACTGCAGTTCACGGCGATCTATGTCACGCACGACCAGAGCGAGGCCATGGCGATGTCGAGCCGCGTCGCGATCATGAATTGCGGACGCATCGAGCAGGTTGCGCCGCCGCAGCAGATCTACAATGAACCGGCCAACGAATTCGTCTACAGTTTCATCGGCGAGAGCTGTTGCCTGCCGGTCCGGATAGATGACGGTGCGGCCCGCGACCAGCAAGGCAGGCCCGTCGATATCCGTCTCGCCGAACCACCGTCGAGCGGCGCATGGCGGCTCTACCTGCGTCCTTCCCGCATCAGGATAGGCAACGAGGCGCACGGTTGCGCGAACACCGCGCGTGGCCGCGTGCGGTTCACGGAGTTCCTCGGCGACTTCAACCGCTATCACCTTGTGGCGGGCGGGCTGGAGTTCTTCTGTGACCGGGCAGGCGAACGTCAGTACCAGATCGGCGAGGAGGTCGAGGCGGGCTGGGACACCGGCGACATGAAGGTCTTTGCCGCATGAGCGGCGCGCAGCAGGTGACCTCGGCGGGCCACAGGGACGCCATGCTCGCAAGGCCGGCGATGAAATTCGAGCGGCTGGTGCCGTGGGCGCTTGTTGCCCCCGCCCTTGTCATCGCTCTGGTATTCTTCGGCCTGCCGATTCTCAACACGCTGCGGATGAGCTTCAACCTGCATGTCGACCAGCGTGTCTATGTGCCAGGTTTCACACTGGACCAGTATTGGATGCTGGTGAAGAACCCGATTTTCTCCGGTTCGATCCTCACCACTGTCAAGCTGTCGCTGATCTGCGCGTTCTCGGCGGTGACGATCGGGTACGGCTTCGCGCTGCTGGTCTGGATCGGTCCACCACTGTGGCGGGTGGGTTTCATCGGATTGGCGCTGTGTCCGCTGCTGATCTCGGAAATTTCCATCATCTTCGGCTGGTGGATGTTCTTTCCGAAGACGGGTCTTCTCAGCCATACGCTACTGTCGGCCGGGCTGATCGAGGACCGCTTCAGCCTGATGTACACCGAGTTTGCCGCCCTTGTGGGCCTCACCTATCTGACACTTCCCTTCTCGTTCTTCATCATTCTTTCCATCCTCGACGGCATAGACAAGCGGCTTCTGGAGGCCAGTAGCGACCTTGGCGCCGGGCCGTTGACGACCTTTCGCGAAGTCATGCTGCCGCTTACCTGGCCGGGCATGCTGGTCGCATTTGCGCATGCCTTTATCTGGGCAATGGGGACCTACGCGACACCGTCGGCGCTTGGCCCGGACACGCTGTGGACGATTGGCTTCCTCGTGCAGGAGCAAATGCTGGGGCGGCACAACTGGCCAATGGCCTCGGCCCTTGCGATCGTACTCGTGGTCGGCGTGGCGAGTATCATGCTGCTCATGCGCCGCCTGATGGCGCGCGGGGGTCGTTTCCATGACTGAAGCGGCGCTGGCGCAATCGGTTGGGTCCGGCCGCCTGGCCGGCATTTCCGTGACTGTCTGGCGCGCAGCGGGAATTGTCTTTGCCAGCTTCGTGACGCTCTATGTCCTCATTCCGATTGGCGTCACCATCGCCATGTCGTTCAACGACGGTTCCTTCATTCGCTTTCCGATCACCAGCTGGTCCCTGCGATGGTATGAGGGATTCTTCGCCAGCACGCGCTGGACACAGGCGCTCGCCAACAGCCTGGTCATCGCGCTCGGCACGACAGTGATATCGACCGTGAGCGGCATTCTGGCGGCCTGGACCTTTGATCGCTACAACCTGCCGCTGAAGAACGTCATTTATGTCCTCATCATGCTGCCCCTGTTCACGCCGGGTGTCGTGCTCGGCTTGGGTATAGCCATCGCCTTCGGCGGCATCGAGATCGGCGGCTGGTCGTTCTTCGGCTCGCGAGGGTCGGTAGTCATCGCCCATTCGCTCTGGGCAATGCCGCTGGTGTTCATGTTGATGGAAGCGACCTTCCGGACCGTGGACCGGCGTATCATAGAGGCTTCCTATGATCTCGGCGGACGGCCGGTGCGCACCTTCTTTGAAATCGTGTTGCCCATGGTGTCGACCGGGGTCATATCCTCGGCGCTGTTCGCCTTCGTGATTTCGCTCAATGAATTCGTGATGGCGCTGTTCCTGACCAGTCGGGGTACCCAGACGCTGCCGGTGCTGATGTGGCTGAGCCTGAGATCGGCCGGCACGCCTGAACTGGCGGTGACGGCCGTCGTGCTGGCAACGGCGGTCTTCGCCTGCATGAGCCTCGTGATGGTGTGGTATGTCCGCCAGTTGCGCAAGCTCGGGCGCTGAAGGGCTGGAACCGGCGCCGGCGACCTTGCGGTAATGGCCCGCCCCGCCGCAAGCGCGCTATTCGCCGGCTTCTTTCGGGAGGTTGGCTTCCAGGAAGATCCAGATCGGCTTCATGGCTTGCTCGCGGGTGAACTGACCGCTCTCCAGGGCACGGCGTAGCCAGGCGCCGTCGATCATCATGGCGACGCCCTGGGCAACGACAACCGCCTCTTGCGGCGGCAGCACTTTCTTGAGGTCCCATAGGAGATTGCTCATCAGCCGCCGGTAGATCATCCGCATGACCCTGGCAAAGCTCTCGTTGAACGCCGCCTCTCCGCTGCAGGAGGCCCAGGCCTGGGCGATCTCGCGGGTGAACAATGAGGGCGCGAAATTGCCCTCGATGACGGCGGCGATCCGTTGCCGCGGCGTCTTGGCGCGCTCGAGAAGCGCCAGAACCTCGGCGGTGATTCGCGCATTGGTCAGGCGCACGCCGGCTTCAAGCAGATCGGCCTTGGTGCGGAAATAATGGTGTACCAGACCGTGCGACATGCCGGCCCGCTCGCTCACGCGCTGAACGGTTGTGCCGTTGACGCCGAATTCCTGCAGCGTCAGAAGCGTTGCCTCCGCCAGCTCCTGGCGGCGGATGTCCTTGATACGCTTTCGCAAGGGCTTTCCGTTGTTTGACGCGCCGTGCACTCGCGAATCTCCATTTCTTCACGACAACAATCTACAGGCTCTTTCGGTCACCGACCAGACATTGAATCTCCCAACGAAAAACCGGTTTGCAGACCAGTTATCGATGCGTTAGGAATTGGTCTTGAAACCTAAAAACTGGATAGACACCCAATAAAGGAACGTCGGGCATGCGCGCACTTTCAAACGCGGATTGGAGTTTCCCGATTCCGATCCGTTACGGGCCCGGGCGGCTGAAGGAACTTGCCTCTATCTGCCGCGATGCCGGGATGAAGCGCCCGCTTGTTGTGACCGATAGAGGCAGCCGCGAGTTGCCCTTCATCGGCGCGGCGCTGGGCATATTGAGCGAAGCCGGATTGACGGCCGCGCTGTTTGCCGATCTGAGCCCCAATCCCACGGACAGGGAGGTTGCAAGCGGTCGCCAATTTGCCGAACGGGGAGGCTTTGACGGGGTCGTGGCGATCGGCGGCGGCAGCGGTATGGACGGCGGTAAGGCGATCAGCCTCACAATCGGCGCCGACGACGGGTTGTGGGCATACGATTACGATCTGCCCCCGCAGCAATTGCCGCAGCGCAAGGCCTTCTGCCCGATCATATGCATACCGACGACTGCCGGAACCGGTGCCGAGACGGACAGCACGGCGATGATCACCGACACGGCAAGAGGTATCAAGGGGTGCGTCTGGCATCCGTTGCACAAGCCGGCGGCGGCGCTGCTCGATCCGGAACTCACGGTGGGCCTTCCCGCCCGGATGACCGCGTGGACGGGCCTTGATGCGCTCGTTCATGCAATCGAGGCCTACTGCGTTCCCGTATGGCACCCCATGTGCGACGGCATTGCGCTGGAGGCGATCGAACTCATATGGCAGTCGCTGCCGACAGCGGTTGCAGAGCCGGACAACCTCGCTGCCCGCGGCTCCATGCTCGTCGGATCATGCATGGCAGGCGTTGCGTTTCTCAACGGGCTCGGTCTGGTCCATGCCATCAGTCATATGGTCGGCGCGGCACATGGCACGCACCATGGCCTGACGAACGCGGTGCTCTTGCCCATCGTGCTCGAATTCAACCGTGATGCCATTTCCGATCGCGTCCCCAAACTGTGCAGGGCGATGAGCCTGGCCGGACAGGATTTCGGGGCGCTGCATGCTGCGATCTGCGAGATCCTCGACAGGCATTCCATTCCGACAAGCCTGTCTGCGCTAGGCATTGAAAACCCCGATATCGACACGCTTGCGCTCAAGGCCAGCCGGGATCCGGCGGCTGCGACCAATCCGCGTCGCGCTTCCCTGGCGGAATTGCAGGAGTTGATCGCCAGCGCTTTCACCCGGGCACGATGAAATTCGCCAAATGAAAAATTGGTTGCACAACCAATATTCTGGATGTAGTGTCAGCATCGCTCGAATTGCTGATGTGAGGACGGAGCGCAGCCATGAGTGAACCGGTCGAAGATGCAAATACGATCAAGACGGAGATGGGGATCGGCCGCCGGCACATACCGGAATTCGCATGGCCGACCGTAGTGTTGGCGCTGGTGCTGCTGGGCTGCTTTGTCGCGGCGTCCTTCATGGCTGGTACCGGCCGGGTTCCCTTGTGGGCCGGGATGGTCGTCAATACGGTGGTGATCTACGCCATGTACACGGTGGTCCATGAAGCGGTGCATGGAAATGTAAGCTCCCGCCGCACGGACCTTCGTTGGACTGACCGCCTGCTGGGAGTGCTCTGCTGCTTCCCGCTGTGGCTGTTCTTCGATCACCATCGCAAATCACACATGGCGCATCACGCCAGGACCAATGAGGAGGAGGATCCGGACATCTATGCCCGGGGAGGATTCCTCGGCTGGGTCTTCGTGAGGGCGCCTCTGTCGCTCATGAACTACTTCAATCCGATCCAGTTGTACCGGGAGAGCGTCCGGTTCGGATTGACAAGGGAAGAGATGCGCGTCGCCTTTCTCACTTTCGGCATCAACTGGGCCACGGTCGCCGCGCTTGTCTGGGCCGGCTACGCCTATGAGTTCCTGATGCTGTGGTTCATCCCTTGGATCATCGGCCAGATTGTGATGCTCACCCTATTCACATGGGTGCCCCATCACGATCACCATGAAACCGGCCGTTACCGGAACACCCGGATTTCGCTGTGGCCAGGGGCAAACTTCCTTCTGCTCGGGCAGAACTATCACCTCATCCACCATATGATGCCGGCAATCCCGTACTACCGGTACAAGCCCACCTTCGAGGATCTGCGTCCGATCCTGGAAAGCAAAGGTGTGAAGATGGACGGCTTCATCCCGACGGTGGACCGTTGATCGCAAACTTCGATTAAGGCGCCTTTCGCGCGGTGGCGGGCAAGCGGCCGCCTGCGCGACGGTGCGTGCGGATGCGGAAGACTTCAAATGGTTCGAGTAACATATGTGCAGCCCGACGGCAGCGCACGCGAGGTCCGCCTCAGCGCGGGGACATCATTGATGCAGGGCGCGCTCGATAACGGCGTCCCCGGCGTCGTTGCCGAATGTGGCGGCGCCTGCGTATGCGCGACGTGTCACGTATACATCGACGAGGCCTATCTGGGACTGTTGGACAAGCCCACGCCGACCGAAGACGAGATGCTCGATGCCGTAGCCGCGGAGCGGCGAGACAACAGCAGGCTGAGTTGCCAGATCAAGGCGAGCGAGCGACTTGACGGAATTGTGCTCGGCATACCGGACGAACAGATCTAGGGGCTCGCTGGCGCCAGACAGCCAGGCGTTCCCTTCCGACAGGCAGGCCTGCCGGCCAACGTCAGCGGACGGGTGCGCGCCAGCCCGGCCACGGCGATCCGGTTCGATTTCGCAATTTCCTGAATGCCGGTTGTCACCGGATCGACAGGACGATCTTGCCTTTGGTGCCGCCGGCGGCGAGCCGCTCATGCGCCGCCTCTGCCTCGCCAAGCGGATAGACTCGGTCGATCTCGAGCTTGAGCAGGCCCTTCGACAACAGCCTCATTCCTGTCCGGACGATCCCGGCCTGATGGGTAAGCCGCATCCGGTCCCCCCGGACCATTGGTGTCAGCATCATGACATTGTGGATGGCCAGGTTCTTCAGATAGGCCGTTTCGCCGTGGTCGTCGCCCGCAGTGCCCATCAGGGTGACCACGCGGCCGTAGGGCGCCATCGCCGCGAAGGTGCGTATCATGACGTCGGTACCGACATTGTCGAGCGCGGCGTCGAGACCCCGACCGCCGGTCCATTCCATGGCCACCTCCACGAAGTCCTCGACTGGATGGACAATCGCCCGATCCACTCCCAGGCTGCGCACGAACGCGGCCCTTTCCTCGGAGCCGACGGTGGCCGCCACCCTGGCCCCGCGCAGTGCCGCCAATTGCACGGCGATGTGTCCGGTACCCCCGGCGCCTCCGTGCACCAGGACATGCTCATTGGCGCCGACGCCGGCCCGCTCGATCAGGGATTCCCAGGCGGTGATCAGGACCAGCGGCAGAGCCGCCGCCTGTTCCATGCTGATATTGGCCGGTTTGGCCACCAGCTGGCTGGCCGGGACGACCGCAAATTCGGCATAACTGCCCGAAAGCCCGCCAATGCCGCCGCTGCAAAAGCACACTTCGTCGCCATGACGAAAACCGTCGACATCGCTGCCGATGGCCTCCACCACGCCCGCCCCCTCGCAGCCCGGAACGAATGGCTGTCCGGCACCCAAATACGGACCGAATTCACGAAAAAAGGCATCAGCCGGATTAACGCCGGCGGCGAAAAGCCTGACCAGTACCTCGTCCGATCCCAACGGCCATTTCAACGGCACGTTCCTGAGTTCCATCGGTCGGGTGCAGTCGCTGCCCTCCTGGACCATCGCCAACATGGATCGGCTCATGATGTTCTCCATCCTCCAAAATAGATATTGGTTGTTTATCCAATTTATGGGACATATGACAAACAGAAAACGCGGAGCCAGATCACATGACCGGATTCACCCGTTCGCAATGGAAGCAGATGGCGGCCGAACTGGCACTGCCGAACAGGGCATTCATCAATGGACGCAGTGTCGACGCTCTGTCCGGCGAGCGCTTCGAGACGATAAATCCTGCGACCGGCGAGGTTCTGGCCGAGGTCGCCTCCTGCCAGGCCGAAGATGTTGATGTGGCCGTCTCTGCCGCCCGCAAGGCGTTCGAATCCGGCGTTTGGGCGGGCCGTGCTCCGGCCGAGCGCAAGAAGACCATGCTGGCCTTGGCACAGCTAATTCGGGACCATCTGGCTGAATTCGCCCTGCTCGAGTCGCTGGACATGGGCAAGCCCGTCAATGATGCCTATACGATGGATGTCCCGAATGCGGCCGGCGTCCTGCAGTGGTACGCCGAGGCGATCGACAAGGTCTATGACGAGATCGCGCCGACAGGACTCGGCGACCTGGCGCTCATTCGGCGCGAAGCCCTTGGAGTGGTCGGCGCTGTTGTGCCGTGGAACTTTCCTCTGGAAATGGCAGTTTGGAAGATTGCCCCGGCACTCGCGACGGGCAATTCGATCGTTCTCAAGCCGGCCGAGCAATCGCCGCTCTCGGCGATCCGGCTGGCCGAACTCGCGGCCGAGGCCGGCATTCCCGACGGCGTATTGAACGTGTTGCCCGGTTTGGGCGAGACCGCCGGTCAGGCGATCGGCCTTCACCATGACATCGACTGTGTCGCGTTCACCGGTTCGACCGAGGTCGGAAAGTTGTTCCTCGGCTATTCGGCAAGATCGAACATGAAACAGGTCTGGCTTGAATGCGGCGGCAAGAGCCCGAACATCGTCTTCGCCGATTGCCCCGATCTCGATGCGGCGGCCGACATGGCGGCCTTCGGCATCTTCTTCAATCAGGGCGAGGTCTGTTCTGCCAATTCGCGGCTGCTGGTCGAGAAATCGATAAAGGATGCCTTCATGGAGAAGCTCCTCGTCCGGGTAAGGGCCATAAGGCCAGGCGATCCCCTCGACCCGCAATGCCGCATGGGCGCCATGGTCGACCGATCGCATACCGACAGGGTGATGGGATATATCGAGGCAGGACGAAAGAGCGCCCGCCTGGTCCACGGCGGCGAACGCATCGTTCTTGATCGCTCGGACTGCTTCGTCATGCCGACCGTGTTCGACCAGGTTTCCAATGACATGACGATTGCGCGCGACGAGATCTTCGGACCTGTCCTTGCGGTCATCGAGTTCGAAGGCGAGGAAGAAGCAGTCTCCATAGCCAACGACACCATTTACGGGCTCGCCGCATCGGTCTGGACCGAAGGCCTTTCGCGGGCCCATCGCGTGGCGGGGCGTCTGCGCGCCGGAACGGTCACGGTAAACGGTGTCGATGCCGGCAGCCCGATGACGCCCTTCGGCGGCTTCCGGCAATCGGGCATCGGCCGCGATCTGTCGCTGCACTCGCTCGACAAATACACTGCGCTCAAGACCACCTGGATCAAGTACCGCGCATGATCTCCCGGCTCGCGCCGATGACCGCGTCGGGCCAGAGAGGCGCCGCGCATCTTGCTGTGATAGCGGCCGGCAGCCTGTGGGGCACCTTCTGGATCCCCATGCGCATGATCGAGTCGCTCGGCCTGGCGGTCGCGTGGACGACTCTTTCGTTTTGCGTTTTCTCGCTTGTGCTGCTCTCTCCGCTCGCGATCCTCAAGCTGGACGAGTTGCGGGCAGGCGGATGGAACGCAATCCTGACCGGCCTTCTCAATGGCGGCGGCTTCGCGCTCTATGCTGCCGCCCTGGTCCTCACCGACGTGTCGCGTGCAATGTTGCTGTTCTACCTGATGCCGGTTTGGACTGCGATATTGGGAAAATTCCTGCTGGGCGATCAGGTCACGGTCAAGCGTGCGCTGGCGATCGCGCTCGGATTGGGCGGGCTGCTCGTCATCATGCGCGCCGACGAGCAATGGCCGGCGCCGCAAAATCTCGGCGATCTGTTTGCCCTCGCGGCGGGAATGATGTGGGCTTATGGCGCCGTCAGGATCTATGCCGGTGGTAACCGTCAGAGTGCGCCCTCCGCTGTCTTCCTGTTCTTTGCCGCCGGAGCGCTCGTCTGCCTCGCATTGCTGGTACCCCTGCAAGCAGCCGCCACGATTCCGGATCTCGCGTTGATGAAACGGACAGCGCCATACCTTGTCGGAACGGCGCTGGTGTTCGTTCTCATTCCCACGTTCATGGTGCTCTGGGCAGCGGCGCGCATATCCTCCACCAAGGTAGGTATCCTCCTGATGGGCGAACTGCTGGTCGGACTGGTCACCGCCTGGGTGCTCAACGGCGAACCTTTCGGAGCGCGACAGGTGCTTGGAGCCGCGCTGGTGATTGCGGCGGCGATATCCGAGATCGCGGGTAAGGCGGGGCATGAGCTTCGGCCTCGCACCTGATCCAGCGGCGCGGTTGCGACTTCGCGGCGCACGGCAAACGGCGCGCCATGACCTTCCCCCGCGCACCGCGTTGCGACGAACCCACAGCGTTATGCGTCTTCGGCAGGTCGATGAACGGGCGCTCATTCCGCACCAATGCGGCTCAGGTTCTGGTGCCACCGTCAGGCCCGGCTCTCGCAAGGCACCCGTCATCTGCCAGACGATCCAGGCCGCGGGCGCTTGTCCCTGGTTTCTGAAGAAAACGCCGCGGAAATCCCGCGGCGCTTCTTTCCTTGGAACGGTCGGGCCGTCAGCCCTTGTAGATGTCGATGATCTTGCCGAGCAGGTCGAGCGCGTCGGCCTTTGAACGCTGGAAGGAGTTGCGGCCGACAATCGAGCCGAACCCTCCGCCGGCGTTGATCTCGGCGATTTCCTTCAACAGGCTGTCGGCATCCTTGGCATCGCCGCCGGAGAAGACAACGATGCGCTTGCCGTTATACGAGGCCTGCATGACGTGCTGGATGCGCTGGGTCAGCGTGTCCATCGGCACGTTGGCATAGGATTTTTCGGCAGCCTTGAGATCGACCATCGCCTTGGGCGGCTTGACCTTGATGATGTTGGCGCCCATCAGCGCCGCCATGTGGGCGGCATAGGCCACGATGTCGAGGGCCGTTTCGCCTTCCTTGGAAACCGCGCCGCCGCGCGGATAGGACCACACCACCGTCATCAGGCCCTTCGACTTGGCTTCGCGCGTGATTTCCCGCAGTTCTTCCTGCATGTCGAAGCAGGCGTCCGATCCCGGATACATGGTGAAGCCGATGCCGACGCATCCCAGCCGCAGCGCGTCGTCGACACTGGCCGTGACCGCCTGGTCCGGCGTCGAGGTGGAAAGCGAATTGGCCGAGTTGATCTTCAGGATCAGCGGCACTTCGCCGGCGAAAGTGTCGGCACCCTGCTCAAGCGAACCGAGAGGGGCCGCGTAGGCCGACAGGCCGGCGTCGATCGCGAGCTGATAGAGGTAGTGCGGGTCGTAGGCCGGCGGGTTGGGCGCAAACGAGCGCGCGGGCCCGTGCTCATAGCCCTGGTCGACCGGCAGGATGACGAGCTTGCCGGTACCGCCCAGCTTTCCGTGCATCAGAAGGCGGGCAAGGTTCGTCTTGACCCCCGGGTTCTCGCCTTCGTACCAGGAGAGGATTTCCTTGACCTTTGCGGATACGTTCATCGTTCAGCCCTCGGATTGGATGGATGTCGCGCGCCTTATAGCGAAGCGATCGGCCTTTTGGTATCCGCTGCACCCTATTCTTTGGCGGAATCACAGGATTTGACGACCACATCCCGCGTCGGTCGCCTGCCTAGAGAATGATGCGCGGCTCCGGCTTGCCTGACACCGGAATATCATCGAGCAGCAGGGTCTTGCCGCCATCCGGATCGCTCATGCGCCTGGCCTCGTTCTGTCCTTGCCATGCCGTGGTCACCAACAGGCGGTCGAGGTTCTCGCCGACGAAGCACGGGCAGCTCGGCTGAAGGACGGGGACCGGCACGGTGCGCAGGAGAACGCCCTCGGCCGAAATCACATTGATGCATGAGGCACCCCAGCAGGCGTTCCAGATATTGCCGGCGGCGTCGACAACCGAACCGTCGAGGCCGCTGCGGTGGACGCCATAGTCGAAGTGGACCCTGGGCTTGCCTTGAGGCAGGCCGCTGGCGGGATCGACCGGGACGCGCATCATCAGGCCGGTGACCGTGTCGGTGAAATAGGCGGAGGCGCCGTCGGGGGCAAAGCAGATCGAATTCGGGATGGTGATTTCGGGATAGAGCGTGCGCAGCTCGCCCTTGAAAAACCAGTAGATGGCGCCGGCGCCACGTTCGGAATTGCGGCCCATCGTGCCGATCCACAGCGCGCCGGAGGGATGAACGCGGCCGTCATTGGAGCGCGTCGCCGGATTGCCGGCCTCCAGCGGGTGGTGCATCGTCAGGCGATCGTCGAGCAACTCGCGGATATAGAGGCCATCGTCAGCGGCGATCAGCTGCGTGTTCTCGTCCACGACGCCCAGCATGCTCGCCATGAACGGCAGGTCGGACACCGTCGTCGTGCCGGCCGCAAAATCATGTTCGAACAGCTTGCAGCCGACAATGTCGAACCACCAGGCCCTGTCCTGGGCCTGATCGTAGGTCGGTCCTTCGCCCAATTCGCACTTCGTCTCGTCAAGGAAGGATACGTTCATTGCCGTTGCGCCCGTCACTTCTTGTTTGTGGCGCATGCTGCACCAGTTGTGGCGCCGCCGGCAAGCCGCCGCCATCCTCGAAGGCGCGAAGCCCGGCACGTTATCCGCACGCCGGGCTCCTGCGGTGTCAGGCGGCGCACTCCAGAAGCATCGTTCCCGCACCGGTGTTGGAAATCGGAATGTGGTAGTTTTCCGAGATCGGGTTCACTTTCTCCGACAGGGCTCCCCGCATCATCATCCACATCAGGAATTCGGTGCCCTGGGCGCCGGCTTCCCGGACGAGCTCGACACGAGAGATCTTGGTCAGGGCGAGGGGATCGGTAACGATCTTCTCCATGCACATCTCGTCGAACTTCTTGTTGATGAAGCCGGCCCGCTGGCCGTCGAGCTGGTGCGACAGCCCGCCCGTGCCGAGAACGACCACATTGATGTCGTCGGGCCACGCACGGATCGCGTCGCCCATCGCCTTGCCGAAGTCGTAGGCGCGCTTGAGCGTCGGGATCGGGTGCTGCACCGTGTTGGCCGAAACCGGGATGACGCGCGGCATGTCCGGGCCGCGGTCCGGCCAGAACAACTGCATCGGCACTGTGAAACCGTGGTCGACAGGAAGCTCCTGACAGGACGTGATGTCGAATTCGTTGGCGACCATGTGCTCGATGATATGCCAGGAAAGCTCCGGATAACCGGGATAGGGCGGCATGACCGGGATTCCCCAACCCTCGTCCGCGTTGCAATATTCGCGCGCCGCGCCGATAGCAAATGTCGGCATCTGGTTGAGGAAGAAGGCCAGGCCATGGTCGTTGTAGATGACGATGGCGACTTCAGGCTTGTGGTCGCCAAGCCATTGGCGGATCGGCGGATAGCCGTCGAAGAACGGCTTCCAGTAGGGATCGTCGTAAAGCTTGTTGGCGATAGCATTGCCCACGGCCGGGATGTGAGACGTTGTCAGTCCTCCGATGATCTTGGCCATTGCTATTCTCCCTGTGCCTTGAGTTTGGCCTTGAATTCCTCCGTCGTCATGCCGGTCTGCTGGGCGCCGACGTCCTGCACGCTGAGGCCGAAGATCCCGGCCAGCTTGGCAAGGTAGTAGATGTTGCCGCCAGCCTCGATCATCTTGAGTACATTGAGCGAACGGACGGCATCCTTCTGGACCTCAGACAGCTTGTACTTCTCCATGTAGGCTTCCGGATCGGCCTTGAAGGCCTCGCGGTTTTCCTTGTGGTTGAAGGAATAGCACATCTTGTTGAGCTGATAGCCCTTCATCGCCTGGCGTCCGTCGAACAGGGTCGTGCCAGGGATGTCGATGTGATGGTCGAACGTCATTATCTCCATCGCCTTATCCTCTCTTGTTGGCGTTCCTATCCCTCGCCGTTCCAGTAAAGCCGCATCGGGTTGTCGACCAACAGGGCCTTCTGGTATTTCTCGTTGACTGCGATTTTCGGAATGAAGTCGGTCAGCTTGCCGTCATCGGGCATGTGCGTCTTCATGTTGGGGTGCGGCCAGTCGGTTCCCCAGAGCACGCGGTCCGGGAAGGTCTCGACCAACCTGCGGGCAAACGGCACCACGTCATCGTAACCATCGGGGCCGACGACCGACAGGCGCTCCGGGCAGGAAACCTTCGACCAGATGTTTTCATTGTTGGCCATCAGGTCGACAAAGCGCTGGAAACCAGGGTTGTCGACGCCGGCGGCGATATCGGGCCGGCCCATGTGATCGACGACGATGATCGTCGGCAGTTGCCTGAGGAACGGCGTCAGTTCCTCCAGGTCCTGGGCCTCGAAATAGACGACGATGTGCCAGCCCAGTTGGCCGATCTTGTCGGCGATGCCGAGGAAGACCTCTTTCGGCGTCGCGTCGACCAGCCGCTTGACGAAATTGAAGCGCACGCCGCGCACGCCCGCTTCGTCCATGGCCCTGAGTTCGTCCAACGCGATGTCGGGTCCGACCGAGGCAACGCCGCGGGCCTTGTCGCCGGACGCCTTCAGCGCATCGACGAGAGCCCGGTTGTCCTTGCCGTGGCAGGTGGCCTGCACGATCACATTGCGCGAAAAGCCCAGAAAGTCGCGAAGTTCGAACAGCTTCTCCTTCGGCGCGTCGCACGGCGTGTATTTGCGTTCCGGCGCGTAGGGGAACACGTCGCCCGGACCGAAAACGTGGCAATGAGCATCCACAGCCCCCGGCGGCGGCACGAAGACCGGCCTGGACGGGTTTGGGTGATACGGAAGCCAGTCCGGATCCATAGTGAATTTCGGTCGGGTTGAATTCATCAGTCTTTCCCAGTTCCTCAGGCGGCAAACACGGTGCCGTCGAACAGCTTGCGCGCCGTGCGCAGGATGCCGGCGCTCTGCATCGTGCCGTCGTCGTTCATTTCGGCGATGACGGTCATCTCGCCGGTCGGGTGCTCGATCGCCAGTGCCTTGCGGCTGCCCTGCGGTATGTCGGCCATGGCGGCGGCCGGCGTGCCCGGCAGCAGGCAGGCGGTCGCGACCGACACCGCGCCAAGCACGCCGATGGAGGCATGGCAGCGGTGCGGGATGAAGGTGCGCGTCGAAATCGCGCCGCCATTCCTCGGCGGGCTGACCATGGTCATCTTCGGTACGGATTTCTTTTCCACGTCGCCGAGATTCATCAGCGGCCCGCATTTGAGCCGGATCGATTCAAGCTTTGCGCGCAGCGCCTCGTTGGCCTCGAGCTCCTCGCGCGTCTCGTCGCCGGTGATGCCCATATCGGCGGCGCGCACGACGATGCAGGGCATGCCGTTGTCGATCATCGTCACCTCGATGCCGTCGATCACATCCACCGCATTGCCGGTCGGCAGCAATGCGCCGCAACTCGAGCCGGCCGTGTCCTTGAAGGTGAGCGGGATCGCTGCAGCCGTGCCCGGCACGCCGTCAATCTTCGCCTCGCCGCTGTAAGTGACGACGCCACCCGGTGTCGCGACCCTGGCGATTGCCGTCTGGCCGGTATTCTCCATGTAGATGGTCACATCGGTCTCGCCGTCCATTGCCGCGACCAGTCCGCGCTCGATGGCGAACGGGCCGATGCCGGCAAGGATATTGCCGCAGTTCTGGGCATCGGTGACGATCGGCTGGTCGACGAAGACCTGCAGGAACAGGTAATCGACGTCGACTCCGGCGCGGTCCGACTTCTTCACCACCGCCACTTTCGAGGTCAGCGGGTCGGCGCCACCCATGCCGTCGATCTGCCGTGGGTCGGGCGAACCCATGGCTGAGAGCAGGAAGGCGTCCCGCTCTTCGGGGCCGGCCGGCAGGTCGGCGGCCAGGAAATAGCCGCCCTTCGAGGTCCCGCCCCGCATCCACATGCAGCGAATGCCATCAGCCCGCATCTCCCGTCCTCCTTGTGTCCTGCGTTGGCCAATAGCGGGTCAGATACGGGTCCGGGTCGCGAAAAGCGTATGTCGCCATACGGTTGAGCGGCCCGGGCCCGTAGGTGGCCGCCAGTGGCCAACCCTCCGGGTCGGCTGGAAATGCCGTCATGCAGCGTCGATCGGCTCGCCCGATGCCCCACATCGCGCTTCGCCGTTCTCCTAGCCTGCCAGCATTTCCAGCTGGCACAGGGCATAAGGAGGCCGGGAGAGGCGGGCTAGACATATTTCAGGCCCTTTTCGGCCAGCCGCCCGCGCATGTCGTAGATGTCGAGGCCGAGTTCGCCCGCGGCCAGCCGCTTGCGCTTGTCCTCCTCGGCATCCATGCGCTTGCGCGCCCTGGCCAGCACGTCGGCGGCTTCCTCGCGGCGCACCACGCACACGCCGTCGTCATCAGCGACGATCACGTCGCCGGGATTGACCAGCGCGCCGGCACAGACGAGCGGTATGTTGACCGAACCGAGCGTCTCCTTGACCGTGCCCTGGGCGAACACCGCCTTCGACCAGACGGGGAATTTCATCGACGTCAGGTCCTTCGTGTCGCGCACGCCCGCGTCGATGATCAGGCCGACGCCGCCGCGCGCCTGCATCGAGGTCGCCAGCAGGTCGCCGAAATAGCCGTCCTCGCAGGGGCTCGTCGGCGCCAGCACGAGAATGTCGCCGGCCTTCACCTGCTCGATCGCCACATGCACCATCCAGTTGTCGCCGGGCGGCGCGGAAATGGTCACTGCCGAGGCTGCGATCTGGGCGCCGGAATAGATCGGCCGCATGTAGGAGGCGAGAAGGCCCTTGCGGCCCTGCGCCTCGTGCACCGTCGCGACGCCGGCTTCGGCCAGGCCCGCGATCACGCCCGGGTCGGCGCGCTCGATATTCTGGACCACCACGCTCATCACAATTCGTCCACGGTGCGCGGGAAGACCGACTGGAAACCCTCCGCGTAGCGCGCGTCGCGCCCGCCGGACTGGCCGCCGGAGTTGCGGCGGAAATGGTTGCCGCGGTTCTCCGCCACGTTGGTGTAGAAGTTCCAGAGATGCTCCTGGCCCTCCATGCACTCGATCGCCGCGCGCTTCTTGTCCCACACTTCCGTGATGTCGAGGAACACGTCCGGTTTCCACTGCATCTGCTCGGTCTGGTGCGGTTCGAACAGGTAGAGCTGCGGCGCGCCCAGCACCTTCTGGCCGGGATTGTGGCCCCACGCCTGGGCGATCATGCGGCATTCCAGCACGAACTTGGTCGTGTTCATGTGGTCCGTGTTGTAGGGGTCCCACATCGAATGGCTCATCATGAAGCGCGGCTGGACGGCGCGGATGACATCGACCAGCCGGTCGCGGGTCTCGGCCGTGAAATCCAGCGGATAGTCGCCGAGATCAAAGAACTGGATATCGTGCACGTCGAGTGCCCTGGCCGCGTTCTCGGCCTCCGTGCGGCGCGCCTTCTTGACGACGTCGAGGGTCATGCCGCTCTGCTTCCAAAGCTTGGCGCTTTCGCCGCGCTCACCATAGGACAGGCAGACGACCGTAACGTCGTAGCCGCGTTTCTGGTGCAATGCGATTGCCCCGCCCGCGCGCCAGACGAAGTCCGCGGCGTGTGCGCTGATAACCAGGGCGGTTTTCTTGTCAGTCATGAGACTCCTGCTCCCGTTCGATGCCTTTGCATCGACATTCTATATCGGATGGCGCGCCATGATGAGCCGGTGGCCGCCGATTTCCCATTTCAAACAGATCGCATAGTATAAGGTATTGCTATAGGCGGGTGTCGGAAGGCGCGGGACGCGAGATGGTGTTTGACATACCGAATATCCGTCACCTCAGGGGATTCCGTGAGGTGGCGCATTGTCATTCGATCACGGCTGCGGCCGAACGCGAGCATTTGTCCCAGCCGGCGATCACCCAGGCGATCGCAAAACTGGAGAGCACGTTTGGCGTCGCACTGTTCGACCGGCGATCCGACGGCATGTTCGCGACACCCATCGGCACCCTTTTCGTCGAACGTGTTGGCCGGGCGCTCGACCATCTCCAGGCCGGCGCGCGCGATGCCTCACGCCTTGGCAATCGTGCCCGCGCCCGAGGCTTTCGCGATTTCGACCGCCTGTTGACTGTCGCGCAGTTGCGCGCCCTTGTCGCAATGTCGGATGCCAGCAATTTTTCGATGGCCGCGCGCAACCTGGGCGTTTCACAGCCCACAATCCACCGTGCGGCGCGCAATCTGGAGCGGCTGTCGGGCTTGAGGCTGTTCGAGGGATCGCCCGCCGGCATCACGCTGACGCCTGCCGCCCAGGCGCTCGCCCAGCATACGAAGCTGGCGTTTTCGGAATTGCGCCAGGGGTTTGACGAAATCGGCGAATTCCTTGGTCGCGATTCCACGCATATCGTCATCGGATCGCTGCCGCTGGCGCGCACGTTCATCCTGCCTCGGGCGATCGATGCCATGGTGCGCGAGAAGGCGCATGTGCAGATTCGCGTGGTCGACGGACCTTACGACGAATTACTGCATTCCCTGCGCGACGGCGACATCGACTGCATGATCGGCGCATTGCGTGCGCCCCCGCCGGTCGATGATGTCGTCCAGGAGAAACTGTTCGACGATCCGCTTGCGATCGTGGCGGGGAACGGCCATCCGCTGTGCGGCAGGCAGAAGGTGACGCTCGACGATACGCTCCGGTATCCCTGGGTGGCGCCACCGAAAACGACCCCCGCCGGCAGCTACCTCTTCAACACGCTCAAGATACAGGACCTGCCGGAAACCCCGGTGCGTGTGGTGACCAGTTCGCTCGTCCTGATGCGCGGCCTGCTCACGACCGGTCCCTACATCACCATCATCTCGTTGCACCAGATTCGCCATGAACACCGGCAGGGACTTCTTGTTCCGCTGCCCATCGACCTGCCGGACAGCTACCGTGCCATCGGGATCACCTACCGCCAGGCCTGGCGCCCGACCCGGACGCAATCGGCATTCCTCGCCAATTTGCGCGAGGCCGCCGCCGCCGCGCACGAACCGGATGCGCAACGCTGACCGCTATTCAACAAATGAATAGCGGCCGATGCGATTGAATACCGGTTGCCGCGATATAGGTGTTAGATAACGCCTCGGCTTCGGCCGCAGAACAGGGCAATCGAGTGCCCGCAACGGCGAGGGATGGATGTCGAACCAGATGGAAACATCGGTTGCAGTCGCATTTGTCGGTTTTGGCGAGGCCGCGTCGGCCTTTGCCGGCGGCTGGCGCGAGGCGGGGATCGCCTTTTCCGCGGCGGCCTACGACATCCGGACGGACTCTCCGTCGGCCGCCATCCGCGACGCCAAGCGCACCGACTATGCCACGGCGGGCATCGACGGATCTGCCAGCCTTGGCGCGGCATTGGCGGAGGCCGAAATCGTCTTTTCGCTGGTCACCGCCGACCAGGCCCATGCCGCAGCGGCAAACGTGGCGCGGCACGATCTCGGCGGCGCGTTCTTCTTCGACTGCAATTCCTGCGCGCCCGGCACCAAGCGGCGCTCCGCTCAATTGATCGAAAACGCCGGCGGGCGTTATGTTGACGCCGCGGTCATGGCGCCGGTCCATCCGCGCCTGCACAGGACGCCGCTGCTGGTCTCCGGCCCCCATGCGCAGACCGCGGTCGAGGCGCTGAAGAGGCTTGGCATGAAGGCCGGCATCGCTGCCGGAGAGCTTGGCGCGGCCTCGGCCATCAAGATGACGCGGTCGATCATGATCAAGGGGCTGGAGGCGCTGGTCGCCGAATGTGTCCTGGCGGGTCGGAAAGCGGGCATCGAGGATGCGGTGCTGGATTCGCTGGACGAGACCTTTCCGGGCTTCGGCTGGCGCAATCGCGCCGCCTACATGCTGGAGCGCGCAATGACGCACGGCGTCCGGCGGGCCGCCGAAATGCGGGAGGTCGCGCTGACGGTCGAGGAACTTGGCCTTGGCAGCGACATGTCGCGCGCGACAGTCGCCTGGCAGCAGCGTCTGGGCGATCTGAAGCTTGTCGCAAGCACGGTCGGAGAGGATGTCGGCGCCCGTGCCGATGCCATCCTGGCCGCGCTCGATGCGGATGAATCGAAGGAGGTCACAGTTGGCTAAGGAAAAGGAATACGATGATATCCCGGGCACGTTCGTGTTCGATGCCGATCGTTCGCGCGAGGGCTACTGGCTCAACCAGTTCTGCATCTCGCTTCGGCTTGAGAAGAACCGCCGGCAACTCGGGGACGACCCGGAAGCCTATATGGCGAAATTCGCCATGTCTGAAGACCAGAAGCAGGCGGTGCGCGACCGCGCATGGAACCGCCTGCTCGAGCTTGGCGGCAACATCTACTACACGTCGAAACTGGCGGCCTTCGACGGAATCACCTTCCAGGACCTCGCCGCCAGGATGACCGGCATGAGCCGCGACGCCTATCGCGAGATGATGCTCCATGGCGGCCGCCCGATCGAGGGTAACCGGTTCAAGTCCGAGTGGGAGAACAAGAAGAATGGCTAGGATCACAGCAGGCGTGGGCTGCTCCCACGTGCCCGCCATCGGCGTGGCGATGGATACCGGGATTACCGACCAGCCCTACTGGCAGCCGGTCTTCAAGGGATTCGAATTCTCCCGCAAATGGATGAAGGAGAACACGCCCGACGTGGTCTTCCTTGTCTACAACGACCATTGCACCGCGTTCGACGCATCGTGCATCCCGACCTTCGCGCTGGGTTGCGCGGCCGAGTTCCAGCCGGCCGACGAAGGCTGGGGACCGCGCCCGGTTCCGGCCGTCAAGGGTCACCAGAAGCTTGCTTCCCACATCGCCCAGTCGGTCATTCTCGACGAGTTCGATCTTACCATCATGAACGAGATGGAGGTCGACCACGGTCTGACCGTTCCGTTGTCGGCGATGTTCGGCGAGGTTCCGCAGGACGGCGACTGGCCGGTGCAGGTGATCCCGCTGGCTGTGAACGTGGTGCAGTACCCCGCGCCGACCGCGAACCGCTGCTACAACCTCGGCCGCGCGATCCGGCGCGCGATCGACAGCTATCCGGAAGACCTGAACGTGCAGATCTGGGGCACCGGCGGCATGTCGCACCAGCTTCAGGCCGAGCGCGCCGGACTGATCAACGCGGAGTGGGACCAGGCCTTCCTCGACATGCTGGCGAATGAACCGGACAAGGCGCGCCGCATAAGCCACCTTGAGTTCCTGCGCGAGACTGGGTCGGAAGGGATCGAGATGGTGATGTGGCTGGTGATGCGCGGCGCGTTGAACGACGACGTCCGGGAAATCCATCGCCATTATCACGTGCCCGCCTCCAACACGGCGGTCGGACACATCATTCTTGAAAACGCGTAAGGGAGACATTTCATGCGGATTTGCGTTGCGGGCGCCTATGGGGCCTTCGGGATCAAGCATCTCGACGCGCTGGCCAATATCGAGGGCGTGGAAGTCACCTCGGTGATGGGCCCGACCAGGCAGAAGATCGAGGCTCTGGCCGCCGAGCGCGGCATCCGGCATGCCGGAGCGACGCTGGACGAGTGCCTGGCGCAGGACGACGTCGACGCGGTGATCCTGGCGACGCCGACGCAGATGCATGCCGACCAGGCGGTCGCCTGCATGGAGGCCGGCAAGCATGTGCTCGTGGAAATCCCGATGGCAGACAGCCTGGCGGATTCGATCCGGGTGGTGGAAAAACAGAAGGAAACCGGGCTGGTGGCGATGGCGGGACAGGTGCGTCGCTTCAACCCGTCCCACCAGTGGATCCACAACAAGATCAAGGCGGGCGAGCTCAAGATCCAGCAGATGGACGTGCAGACCTACTTCTTCCGCCGCTCCAACATGAACGCCAAGGGCGAACCCCGCTCCTGGACCGACCACCTGCTGTGGCACCACGCCTGCCACACGGTCGACCTGTTCCAGTACCAGACGGGCGAAACCTGTTCCGAAGCTTTCGGGTTGCAGGGCCCTGTCCATCCCGAACTCGGAATCGCCATGGACATGTCGATCGGCATGAAAGTGCCGGCGGGCGCGATATGCACACTGTCGCTGTCCTTCAACAACAACGGTCCGCTTGGCACATTCTTCCGCTACATCTGCGACAACGGCACCTACATCGCGCGTTACGACGATCTTTTTGACGGCCATGAAAAGCCGATCGACCTTTCGGGCGTCGCCGTATCGAACAACGGCATCGAACTGATCGACCGCGAATTCGTCTCGGCGATCCGCGAGGGTCGCGAGCCGAACGGTTCGGTAGGCGACGTGCTGGGTGCGATGGAAACGCTCGACAAGATCGAGCGCTCGATGCGTTAGCCGCAAGCCGCAGGTTTTCACCTGGATCGATATCGGCCCGCGCCCGGCCGGGGCGCGGGCTTTTCTGTTGCCGTCTCGGGCCGATGAGCGAGGCGAGCGAGACAAGGCCTGTATGATCTTGATCACACGAATATTTGACTGGTCCGCCGCGGTGCTGGCGGGCAGTGCGCTTCGGTCGCATGGCATGCATTCAAAATACGAAATATGATCAAACATGGAGACTGCGCTATATTTGCGCTTGGAGTAATATTAGGGAGGCCGTTATGGCTCATATTGTGGTTTTGGGAGCTGGCCTGGGCGGGGCCATCATGGCCTACGAAATGAAGGACCAGCTCCGCAAGGAAGACACGATCACGGTCGTGACCAAGGATCCCATTTACCACTTCGTTCCGTCCAACCCCTGGGTCGCCGTCAACTGGCGGACCCGCGATGCCGTTCAAGTCGACCTTGCGCCGGTATTCAAGCGCAAGGGCATCGGCTTCAAGCCGGTTGCCGCTAAGAAGGTCGATCCTGAAAACAACTGCGTGCATCTCGTGGACGGCAGCCAGGTCGACTACGACTACCTGGTCATCGCCACAGGGCCGGAGCTCGCCTTCGACGAGATCGAGGGTCTGGGTCCGCATGGCGGCCACACCCAGTCGGTCTGCCATGTCGATCATGCCGAAACCGCTTCGGTCGCCTTCGAGGAATTCTGCAAGGATCCCGGCCCGATCATCGTTGGCGCGGTACAGGGCGCTTCCTGCTTCGGTCCGGCCTACGAGTTCCTGTTCATCCTCGAAACCGAACTGCGCCGCCGCAAGATCCGCGACAAGGTGCAGATGACCTATGTGACCCCGGAACCCTATGTCGGCCATCTCGGCCTCGACGGGGTCGGCGACACCAAGGGCCTGCTGGAATCGGAGATGCGCGAGCATCACATCAAGTGGATGACCAATACCAAGGTGAAGAAGGTCGAGGCCGGCAAGATGCATGTCGAGCAGATTGCCGAGGACGGCTCCCTGGCCGGCGAGAAGGAACTGCCCTTCAAGTTCTCGATGATGCTGCCCGCATTCCGCGGCGTCGCCGCGGTGCGCGACATCGAGGGCCTGGTCAATCCGCGCGGCTTCATCATCGTCGACGAGCACCAGCGCAATCCGAAGTTCCGCAACATCTTCTCCGTCGGCGTGTGTATCGCCATTCCGCCGACCGGTCCGACGCCGGTGCCCTGCGGCGTGCCGAAGACCGGGTTCATGATCGAATCCATGGTGACCGCGACCGCCAAGAACATCGGCAAGCTGCTGCGCGGCAAGGAGCCGGACCAGAAGGGATCGTGGAACGCGGTCTGCCTTGCCGATTTCGGCGATTCCGGCGTTGCCTTCGTTGCCCAGCCGCAGATACCGCCGCGCAACGTCAACTGGTCGTCCTCGGGCAAGTGGGTTCACCACGCCAAGGTCGCCTTCGAGAAATATTTTATTCGCAAGATGCGCCGGGGCACCAGCGAGACGCTCTACGAAAAGGCGATGCTCGACATGCTGGGCATCAACAAGCTCAAGGATTCGGTATGATCCGCCGGATCGGAATGATTTGCATCGATGGCGGGGCCGCAAGCCCCGCCATTTTGGTATCCGGCCATTGAAATAGCCACATGGCTATGTTGGCTGTTCGGAGAAATAGCGCTTGATGATGGCCGTCAACCTGCGGTGCACATGGGCGTGCCGGTTGCGCAGGTGAACGGCGACATAGACCGGCTGGACGATCGGATCGACGCCGCCCACTTTCCCGAATGCACCGCTGCCAGCCAGTTCGTCGGCCGATTCCTCCAGCACGAAGGCCGAACCGCCCAGTGAAGCCAGCAACCCGCAGATCGCCGTGTTCAGGCCGCTGGCGACGGGGGCCGCGGAGAGCGCCGGATGGATGTGGCGATGCGCCCTGTCGAAGGCCGGTGAGTAGTTGGCGCGGATGTAGCGGTCGGCCGTTACGCCTTCGATTCGCGGAGCGTCGGTCGAAACCATGACATAGCGGATTTCGCCGACATTCTCGTAGTTGAGGTCGGTCATGTGGCGCGGCGTGAACATCACCGCAAGATCGAGCTCGCCTGCCAGCACGTCGGCGCCCATCTGGTTTGAATAATCGACCTCGACATAGATCGAGGCCTGGGGCAGCGCCTTGCGGATATCCGATACCCACTCGCCGATATGGCTTGCTGCAAGGTCGGCCTGGATGCCGATGCGCAGTGCGCGGGCATAGATGCCGGCATCGGAGACCGAGCGGCGCGCCTCGTTCCATTCGTGGCGCAGGCTCAGCGCATGGCTCAAAAAGCGCTGTCCCGCGGCGGTAGCGCGCGTGCCGGCGCGGCTGCGTGCAAAAAGCTTGCGGCCAAGCTGGCCTTCGAGCGTGGCGATCCGGTTCGAGACCGTCGACTGGGTGATCCCCAGCCGCTCGGCCGTGCGGTTGAAACTCGCCGTCTCCATAAGGTCGAGAAAGGTCTCGATAAATTCCGGATTCATCACCCTGCTCCAGATCGCAATCTGCAATCTAATCGAAATTTCCGATTAATAAATATCGAACGCGTGAATTGAAGATCGCCCGAACCGCCCCGATAATCCTTTCGTGGATTGGGAGCGGGGAGGCGAGCGTGGCCGATATTCCGTCACAGGCGCGCGTCGTCATAATCGGCGGCGGTGCGGTTGGCGCTTCGGCGCTTTATCATTTGGCGAAAGCCGGCTGGACAGACAGCGTCCTGCTGGAAAAGAACGAGTTGACGGCGGGCTCGACATGGCACGCGGCCGGCAACGTGCCGACCTTTTCGTCGTCATGGTCGATCATGAACATGCAGCGCTACTCGGCCGAACTCTACCGGCAGCTTGGCGACCTGGTCGATTACCCGATGAACTACCACGTCACCGGATCGGTCAGGCTAGGGCACTCGCGCGAGCGGTTGCAGGAATTCCAGCGCGTCGTCGGCATGGGCCGCTACCAGGGCATGGACCTTGACATCCTTTCGCCGGACGAAATCCGCTCGCGCTATCCCTTCGCCGAGACGCACGACCTGACTGGCGCACTCTACGATCCCTATGACGGCGACATCGACCCGGCCCAACTCACCCAGGCGCTGGCCAGGGGCGCGCGCGACATGGGCGCCAGGGTGATCCGGTTCTGCCCGGTAACCGCGGTGGATCGCCGCAACGATCAATGGATCCTGACGACGCCAAAGGGCGAGATCGCCTGCGAATATGTGGTCAATGCCGCCGGTTACTATGCCGGCGAGGTGGGCAGGATGTTCGGCCGCGACGTGCCGATGATGGTGATGAGCCATCAATACATGCTGTTCGACGAGATCCCGGAACTCGCCGCCTGGTCGAAGGAAGCGGGGCACAAGCTGCCGCTGCTGCGCGACGTGGACAGTTCCTATTACCTGCGCCAGGAAAAATACGGCATGAATCTCGGCCCCTACGAGCGCAATTGCCGGGCCCACTGGGTCGATGCGTCCGATCCGATGCCCGGCGACTTCTCCTTCCAGCTTTTCCCGGACGATCTAGACCGGCTGGAGTGGTACATCAATGACGCGATCGAGCGCGTGCCGATCCTCGGCACCGCGGGCCTGTCGAAGACGATCAACGGCCCGATTCCCTATGCGCCGGACGGCAACCCGCTGATCGGGCCGATGCCGGGCGTGCCCAACGCGTTCGAAGCCTGCGTCTTCACCTTCGGCATCTGCCAGGCCGGCGGCGCGGGCAAGGTGCTGGCCGAATGGGTGACCGAGGGCGAGACCGAGTGGGACATGTGGTCATGCGATCCGCGCCGGTTCACCGCTTTTGCCGACCGCGACTATTGCGTCGCCAAGGGCATGGAGGTCTATGGCCACGAATACGCGATCCATTTCCCCCACCATTCGTGGCCGGCGGGACGGAACAGGAAACTTTCGCCGGTGCACGACAGGATCGCCGCGCTCGGCGCACGGTTCGGCGCTTACAATGGCTGGGAACGTGCCAACTGGTTCGCGCAGCCGGGCGACGATACCTCGCAGGAAGCAACCCGGACATGGGAGCGCGAGGGACCGTGGTTCCCCCGCGTGCGCGAAGAATGCCTGGCAGTGCGCGATGCGGCCGGCATTCTCGACCTTCCAGGCTTTTCGCGGTTCAACCTGGAGGGCCCCGGCGCCGCCGAATGGCTGGAGAAGCAGATCACCGGCGTTGTGCCCAGGCCCGGCCGCATCGGCCTTGCCTATTTCGCCGACGAACGCGGCCGCATCGTCACCGAGATGTCGATCGTGCGCCGTCGCGAAGATCTGATGACGCTGATCACCGCGGCCGCCGCGCAATGGCATGATTTCGAACTCCTGGAATCGCGGCTTCCGGCCGGTTCCGGGATCGCGCTGATCGATGAGTCGGATGCCTATACGACTCTGATTCTGGCTGGACCGAAGTCCCGCGAAATACTCGCCGGCCTGTGCGGCGCCGACCTGTCGCGTCCCTGGCTCACCCACCAGACGAGCCGCATTGCCGGGCAATTCGTCAATCTGATCCGGGTGTCCTTTGCCGGCGAACTGGGCTGGGAAATCCACTGCGCGGTGAAAGACATGCCAGCGGTCTTCGACGCGATCATGGCCGCCGGCAGGCCGCACGGGCTGAAGCCCTTCGGCATGTTCGCGCTGAACAGTCTCCGCCTGGAAAAGGGCTACCGGGCATGGAAGGGCGATCTGTCGACCGACTATACGATCCTGCAGGGCGGGCTCGAGCGTTTCGTCAAATGGGACAAGCCGGATTTCGTCGGCAAGCGCGCGCTGGAGCGCGAGAAACAGGCCGGCCCGCCCAGGCGGTTCGTGACGCTGGTGGTCGAGGCGGGCGCCTGCGACGCCCCCTACATGTCGACGCTCTGGCATGACGGCAAGGTCGTTGGCGAGACGACGTCGGGCGGCTGGGGCCACCGGATCAAGAAATCGATTGCGCTCGGCATGGCGCGCAGCGATCTTGCCGTTCCGGGAACCACCCTCGAGGTCGAGATCTTCGGCGAGCGCTTTCCCGCGACCGTGCAGGAAGACAAGCCTTTGTGGGATCCCGAGAACGAGAGATTGCGTGCATGAACAAGACCATCCCCTCCCGCGCCCGCGTCGTCATCATCGGCGGCGGTGTGTCCGGCTGTTCGGTTGCCTATCACTTGGCCAAGCTCGGCTGGACCGACATCGTGCTGCTGGAACGCAAGCAACTGACCAGCGGCACGACATGGCATGCCGCCGGCCTGATCGGCCAGTTGCGCGCGACCGCCAACATGACGCGCCTCGCCAAGTATTCGGCCGACCTCTATGTGCGGCTCGAGGAAGAGACGGGCGTTGCCACCGGCATGCGCCAGAACGGGTCCATCTCGGTCGCGCTGACGGCTGAGCGCAGGGAGGAACTGCTGCGCGGCGCTTCCATGGCGCGCGCCTACGGCGTCGACGCCGAGGAGATTTCGCCCACGGAAGTCAAGGCGCGCTATCCGCTGCTCAATGTCGATGACGTGGAAGGCGCGGTGTTCATCGCCAGGGACGGGCAGGCCGATCCGTCGAACATCGCGCTGGCTCTGGCCAAGGGCGCCCGCCAGATGGGCGCCAGGATCTTCGAGAACGTGAAGGTCACTGCCATCCACCATTCCGGCGGCCGTGTCGCCGGGGTCACCGCGATCGACCAGGACGGCGAGGTGACCGCGATCACCTGCGACCATGTCGTCAATTGCGCGGGCATGTGGGCACGCGAAGTCGGTGCGATGGCCGGCGTACCCGTGCCGCTGCACGCCTGCGAGCATTTCTACATCGTCACCGAGCCCATTGCCGCCTTGACGCAACTGCCCGTGCTGCGCGTGCCCGACGAGTGCGCCTACTACAAGGAAGATGCCGGCAAGCTCCTGCTCGGCGCCTTCGAACCGGTGGCCAAGCCCTGGGGCATGGAGGGCATCCCCGAGGGTTTCTGCTTCGACCAGTTGCCCGAGGATTTCGACCATTTCGAACCGATCCTGGAGAAGGCGGTCAACCGCATGCCGATCCTGGCCGAGACCGGCATCCATACCTTCTTCAACGGGCCGGAAAGCTTCACACCCGACGACCGCTACTATCTCGGCGAGGCGGCGCAGCTCGGCAACTACTGGCTTGCCTGCGGCTACAATTCGATCGGTATCCAGTCGTCCGGCGGCGCCGGCATGGCGCTGGCGCAGTGGATGGAGGACGGCGAGCCCCCCTTCGACCTGTGGGACGTCGACCACCGCCGCGTGCAGCCCTTCCAGGCCAACCGCACCTATCTGGAAGCGCGGGTCAGCGAGACACTCGGCCTGCTCTACGCCGATCATTTCCCCTACCGCCAGCCGGTCACCGCGCGCGGCGTCAGGCGCTCGCCGGTCCACGGTCACCTTGCGGCGCGCGGCGCCGTGTTCGGCGAAATGGCCGGCTGGGAGCGCGCCAACTGGTTCGCCCGGCCGGACCAGGAACGCGAATACCGCTACTCCTGGGGCCGTCAGAACTGGTTCGCCAACCAGCGTGACGAGCATCTCGCCGTGCGCAATGCCGCCGGCCTGTTCGACATGACCTCGTTTGGCAAGATCCGCGTCGAGGGACGCGACGCCTGCCAATTCCTCCAACGGCTGTGCGCCAACGACGTCGACGTCGATACCGGGCGGATCGTCTATACGCAGATGCTCAACCCGCGCGGGGGCATCGAGAGCGACCTCACCGTGACCCGCCTCTCCGAAACCGCGTTCCTTCTGGTGGTTCCCGGCGCGACGCTGCAGCGCGACCTGGCCTGGCTGCGCCGCCATCTCAAGGACGAATTCGTCGTCATCACCGACGTGACCGCGGGCGAGGCGGTGCTCTGCGTCATGGGGCCGAATGCCCGCGCGCTGCTCAACGCCATCAGCCCCGACGACTTCTCCAATGAGGCGCATCCGTTTGGAACCGCGCGCGCAATCGAGATCGGTATGGGGCTCGCCCGTGCCCACCGCGTCACCTATGTCGGCGAGCTTGGCTGGGAGCTCTATGTCTCAGCCGACCAGGCCGCCCATGTGTTCGAGGCGATCGAGGAAGCAGGCGGGGCACACGGGCTGAAGTTGTGCGGGCTGCACACGCTCGATTCCTGCCGCATCGAGAAGGCTTTCCGCCATTTTGGCCACGACATCACCGACGAGGACCATGTGCTGGAAGCCGGTCTCGGCTTCGCGGTCAGGACCGGCAAGGGCGACTTCATCGGCCGTGACGCGGTGCTGCGCAGAAAGGAAGAAGGCCTCAAACGCCGCCTCGTGCAGTTCCGGCTCGATGATCCCGAACCCTTGCTCTACCACCACGAGCCGCTGATCCGCGACGGCGAGATCGTTTCCTGGATCACCTCCGGCAATTACGGCCACCACCTCGGCGCCGCGATCGGCCTCGGCTACGTGCCGTGCGAAGGCGAAAGCGCCGACGAAGTGCTCGCCTCCAGATACGAGATCGAGATCGCGGGTAAGCGTTTCGCGGCGCAGGCGTCGCTGAAACCGATGTACGATCCGGATGCCGAAAGGGTGCGCGCATGAGCCTTGCCGATCGTCACGAGACGTTCTGGAATCTCCACCAGTCCGGCTGTTTCGTTATCCCCAATCCGTGGGACATGGGCTCCGCGCGCATGATGGCCGCGCTCGGCGCGAAGGCGCTTGCCACCACCTCGGCCGGCTTCGCCTTCACGCTTGGCCGTCCGGACATGGGAGGCGTCAGCCGCGACGAGGCGCTGGACCATGCCGAACAGATGGTCGCCGCGACCCCGCTGCCCGTCACCGGCGATTTCGAGAACGGTTTTGCCGATGATCCGGACGGGGTGGCCGAGACCGTCCGCCTTGCGCGCGAAGTCGGACTTTCGGGCTGTTCTATCGAGGACACGCGCATGGTCGAGGGCAATCCGGCCTACGATTTCGAACTTGCGGTCGAGCGCATCCGCGCCGCATCCGCCGCCGCGCGGTTGCTGAGCGATCCGTTCGTGCTCTGCGCCCGCGCCGACGGCGTAATGAATGGCGTTTACGACATGGATGAAGCGATCCGGCGTATCCAGGCCTTCGAGAAGGCGGGCGCCGATCTGCTTTATGTGCCGCTCGTTCCAGACGCTGATGCGTTGAAACGGGTTGTGACCTCTGTCGGAAAACCGGTCAACGCGCTGGCCGCCGGCGCGGTTGCGAAATCGACCGTGCCCGAGATCGCGGCGAGCGGTGTGCGCCGCATTTCGGTCGGCTCGCAGGTCGCGCGGCTGACACACCGCGCGATCCGCGATTCGGTGCGCGACATGCTGGACGATGGCAATTTTGCCCGTTTCCGCGACGCGATGGGCGGCGGTGAAGTCGACGCCCTTCTCGCCGCCGGCGCAGACAAGGAGCGCGGTCATGACTGAAGCCTTGCAGGATACCTCCCGGCGCCGTTCGGGCGGCCGCGCCGGACGCATCGCGGTACGCACCGCCCCGCTGGCGGAAAACCTCAGACCCGTCCGCCCGGGGATGAGCGGCGGCCAGTACAATCCGCTGAGCGAAGCCGCCGTCCGGCGCATCCACGAAGCGGCGCTTGACGCGCTCGAACAGATCGGCTTGAGCCAGGCGCCGCAATCGGGCATCGAGGCGATGACCGCCGCCGGCGCCATACTTGGCGATGACGGCCGATTGAGGTTTCCCCGCGCACTGGTCGAAGACATGCTGGCGGTGGCCGCGCGCGACATCACGTTGCACGGTCGCAACGCAAAACACGACCTGCACCTGTCGGGAACGAAGGTCCATTTCGGCACCGCCGGCGCGGCGGTGCACGTGGTCGATGTCGAGAACCGGGAATACCGCGAATCGACTGCGCGCGATCTCTATATCGCCGCCCAACTCGCCAACGCGCTGGACAATGTCCATTTCTTCCAGCGGCCCATGGTCTGCCGCGACATCGTCGACAATTTCGAGATGGACATCAACACATTGTATGCGTGCTGCGCCGGCACGACCAAGCATGTCGGCACGTCGATCTCCGATCCGGCCCATGTTCGGGGTTGCTTCGACCTGCTCCACATGATTGCCGGCGGCGAGGAAAAGTGGCGGACCCGCCCCTTCGTCTCCGCCTCCAATTGCTTCGTCGTCCCGCCGATGAAATTCGCCACGGAAAGCTGCATCTCGATGGAAGCCTGTATCCGCGGCGGCATGCCGATCCTGCTGCTGTCGGCGGGACAGGCCGGCGCCACAGCGCCGGCCCCCCTGGCGGCGGCAATCGTCCAGGCTGTCGCCGAGTGCCTGGCCGGCGTCGTCTATGTCAACGCGCTCAGCCCCGGCTTTCCCGCGATCTTCGGCACATGGCCGTTCGTGTCGGACCTGCGCACCGGCGCGATGTCGGGCGGTTCGGGCGAACAGGCGCTGCTGACGGCGGGCTGCGCCCAGATGCACCGGTTCTATGGCTTGCCCGGAGGCGCTGCGGCCGGCATGGCGGATTCGAAACTCCCCGACATGCAGGCGGGCTGGGAACAGGCAATCTCCAATGTGATGGCGGGTCTCTCCGGCCTCAATATGGTCTACGAGGCCGTCGGCATGCATGCGTCCCTGCTGGGCTTCTGCCTGGAATCGCTGGTGCTGGGCGACGACATGCTGGGCCAGGTGCTGCGTTGCGTACGCGGCATCGAGGTGACCGAGGATACCGTCTCCATCGAGACCATGCGCCAGGTCTGCCTGGAAGGACCGGGCCACTATCTCGGCCATGCCCAGACGCTGGGCCTGATGCAGTCGGAGTATATCTATCCGGCGGTGGCCGACCGGATGAGCCCGAAGGAATGGGCCGAGGTCGGCAGGCCGGACCTGATCGGCAGGGCGATCGAGCGCAAGAACCGCATTCTGTCACAGTCGAAAGCGCCGCTGATCGACCCGCAGACCGATGCAGCCATCCGCGCGGCCTTCGCCATTCACGTGTGAGGGGCGGGGCATGAACCCCGCCCGCTTCACTCTTATGCGTTGACGGCCAGCGCCTCGACCGGCGGGCAGGTGCACACCAGGTTGCGGTCGCCGTAGACATTGTCGATACGGCTGACCGGCGGCCAGTATTTCGAAGCCGGTGTCATCCCCGCAGGGAACGCGGCGACTTCGCGGCCGTAGGGATGGGTCCACTCCGACGAGACCACGTCTTCCACCGTATGCGGCGCATTGACGAGCGGGTTGTCGTCCGCCGGCCATTCGCCCGCCTGCACGCGCGCCGCCTCCTCATGGATGGCGAGCATCGCGTCGCAGAAGCGGTTCAGTTCGCGCAGCGGCTCCGATTCGGTCGGCTCGACCATCAATGTCCCCGCCACCGGCCACGACATGGTCGGCGCGTGAAACCCGTAGTCCATCAGCCGCTTGGCAATGTCGTCGACCGTGATCCCGGCGCTATCCTTCAGCACCCGCGTATCGAGGATGCATTCGTGCGCCACGCGGTTCTTGCGGCCCCTGTAGAGCACCGGATAGACGCCCTCGAGCCGCTTGGCGATGTAGTTGGCCGAAAGGATCGCGACCTGACTGGCCTGTTGCAGCCCGTCGGCTCCCATCATGCGGATATACATCCAGGTGATCGGAAGCACCGAGGCGCTGCCATAGGCTGCCGCGGCAACCGCATGGTCCGCGCCCTGCGACACGTGTCCCGGCAGGAAGGGCTGCAAATGCGCCTTGACCCCGATCGGCCCGACGCCGGGCCCGCCGCCGCCATGCGGAATGGCGAAGGTCTTGTGCAGGTTCATGTGGCAGACATCGGCGCCGAAATCTCCCGGCCGCGCCAGCCCGACCATGGCGTTGAGGTTGGCGCCGTCGAGATAGACCTGCCCGCCCTGTGCGTGGATCGTGTCGCACATCAGCCTGACACCCTGCTCGAACACGCCGTGCGTCGATGGATAGGTGAGCATCAGCGCGGCCAGTCGCGGGCCGTACTGCTCCGCCTTGGCCTCCAGATCCGCAAGATCGATATCGCCTGTGGACGTGCAGGCGACCACCACGACATCGAGGCCCGCCATGTGCGCGCTCGCCGGGTTGGTGCCATGCGCGGACGACGGGATCAGGCAGATCGTGCGCTCGCCCTGTCCGCGCGCCTGGTGGTAGCGGCGGATCGCCATGAGACCGGCGAATTCGCCCTGGCTGCCGGCATTGGGCTGCAGCGAGACGGCATCGAAGCCGGTGATCTCGCCGAGCCACGCCTCGATTTGCGCGAACATCGCTTCGTGGCCGGTGGCATGGCCGCGCGGCGCGAAGGGATGCAGGTTGGCCACCTCGTTCCAGCCGACCGGCATCATCTCGGCTGCCGCGTTCAGCTTCATGGTGCACGAGCCGAGCGGGATCATCGCGCGGTCGAGCGCGAGGTCCTTGTCGGCGAGGACGCGCAGGAAGCGCATCATCTCGGTTTCGGAATGGTGGGAATGGAAGACCGGCTGGGTGAGGAAATGCGCCGAATCGCGGGCGTCCGGCAGTGCGCTTCCCGCGACTTCGGGCGCGGTGGCGGCAAACAGCGTGCACAGCGCCTCCAGATCGCCCTCGGTCGAGGTCTCGTCGAAGGCGATCGACACGCGGTCGGCGTCGATCACGCGCAACAGGCGCCCGGTTTCCTCTGCCTCCGCCGCCTTGGCTTCGGCGCGGCCGGGAACGGACACGGTCACGGTGTCGAAGAACCGCTCGCCGGCCAATGCCAGGCCCGTCGCCTTGAGCGCAGCCGCAAAACGGGCGGCGCGTTCATGCACGCGCGACGCGATCGCGCGCAGGCCGTCCGGCCCGTGCCAGATCGCATAGGCCGCGGCCATGTTGGCAAGCAGCGCCTGCGCCGTGCAGATGTTGGAGGTCGCCTTCTCGCGGCGGATATGCTGCTCGCGCGTCTGCAGGGCGAGCCGGTAGCCCGGGCGGCCCTTGGAATCGATGGATTCCCCGACAAGCCGGCCGGGCATCAGGCGGGTCAGCGCGTCGGATACCGCCATGTAGGCGGCATGCGGCCCGCCATAGCCCATCGGCACGCCGTAGCGCTGCATAGACCCGACCGCGATATCGGCGCCCCATCTGGCGGGCGCCTCGAGCAGGGTGAGAGCCAGCGGATCGGCGACCGCCACGACAAGCGCGCCGGCAGCCTTCGCCGCGGCGATTGTACCGCCATGATCGCCATAGACGCCGTAAGTGTCCGGCCACGGCACGATCAGCGCGGCGACCGTATCGTCCATTTCGCCGGCGATTTCGATATCGAAGGCCTGCCCGCGCGTCCTGACGACATCCAGCGTCTGCGGGTGCAACTCGCCGGCAATCACGATGCGGCTGCGCTTCTCGCGGTGATGGCGGTAGGCAATGCCCACCGCTTCGGCAACCGCCGTTGCCTCGTCGAGCAGCGAGGCCGAGGCGACCGGCAACCCGGTCAGCTCGGATACCAGCGTCTGGAAGTGGAACAGCATCTCCAGTCGGCCCTGGCTGATCTCGGGCTGGTAGGGCGTATAGGCCGTGTACCAGGCCGGGTTCTCGAACATGTTGCGCTGGATCACCGGCGGCACATGGCAGCCGTGATAGCCCTGTCCGATGAAGCTCTTCATCACCGTGTTGTGTGCCATCATCGCGCGGAACTCGGCAAGCGCTTCGCTCTCGCTCGCCGCTCCCGGCAGGTCGAGCGCGCGGTCCATGCGGATCGAGGCGGGCACCGCCTCTGCTATCAGCGTCTCCATCGACGGCACGCCGAGGGCGGCCAGCATGGAACGCACGTCCTTTGGGGACGGGCCGATATGACGGTCGGCAAATCGTGTCGCGGTCATTATTCCACCATTGCCTGGTAGGCAGCCTGATCCATCAGTTCGTCGAGCTGGCCCGGCTCCGAAAGTTTCAACCTGATAAGCCAGCCATCGCCTTCCGCCGCCCTGTTGACGAGCGCCGGGTCGCCGGCGAGCGCCTCATTGACGTCCGTGATCTCGCCGGAAACCGGCGCATAGACGTCGGAGGCGGCCTTGACCGACTCGACGACGACCGTTTCCTCGCCCTTGGCGATCGAGCGGCCGATTTCGGGCAGTTCGACGAATACCAGGTCGCCCAGTTGCTCCTGCGCGTAGTTGGTGATTCCCACCGTGGCGGTCTCGCCTTCCACGCGGATCCATTCGTGGTCTTCGGTGTAATAGGTCTTGCTCACGGTCAGTTTCCTTTTGAGCTGCGTTTCTGGACAAAGGGCAGTTTGGCAACGTGCATGGCAACCGGCTTGCCACGCACCTCGGCGATGAGTTCGGTTCCCGGCAACGCGAGCGCGGCGGGCACATAGCCCATCGCGACGGGATGGTCCGCCGACGGGCCGAACCCGCCGGAAGTAACGCGACCGGCCGGAGCGCCGTCGGGCGTGGTGAGCGGCGCGCCAGCGCGCACCGGCTGGCGTCCCTCGGCCTTCAGCCCCACGCGCCTTTGTGCGGGCCCCTCGGCGATGATTTCGGCAAGGCGCGCAGCACCCGCATAGCCGCCGCCCTGGCGCAGCGCCTTCGGGATCGCCCATTGAAGCCCGGCGCTGGCCGGGTCGGTATTCTCGTCAAGATCCTGGCCGTAGAGACAGAGGCCCGCTTCCAGGCGCAGGCTGTCACGGGCGGCAAGGCCGATCCACTCGACGCGCTTGTCCGCCGCCAGCTTCTGCGCGACCGCCGTGGCCGCGTCCACAGGCATCGCGATTTCGAAACCGTCCTCTCCGGTGTAGCCCGAGCGGGACATGAACCAGCCGGGTTTCGGCTCCGTTCCCGACATGAATTTCATGTCCGCCACATCGAATCCGGCATCGGTCATCACCGCTTCAGCGGCAGGGCCTTGCAGGGCGAGGAATACGCGCTCCAGCGGTTCGACCCGGCAGTCGAGGCCCTCGGCAAAGTCGACCAGCCGCGCGATGTCGACGGCGGCGCGCGAAGCGTTGGCGACCACCATGAACCGGTTTTCGCCAAGCCGGGTCACGATCAGGTCGTCGATGACGCCTGCGCGGTCATTGAGCGCGAAAGTATATTTGCTGAGGCCGGTCGGCTGGCTTGCCGCTTCCAGCGGGCAGGCTTTCGAAAGCATCGCCGCGGCATCCGCCCCGGCGACGTCGATCAGTTGCATGTGCGAGATGTCGAACAGGCCAGCCTGCTCGCGTACATGCAGGTGCTCCTTGAGAACGCCGAGCGGATAGCTCAGCGGCATCGACCAGCCCGCAAACGGGCCGAACTTAGCGCCGGCTGCTTCGTGCAGTGCATTCAAGGGCAGGGATTTGAGATCGGCGGTGTCGTCCACTCTGTTTCCTTCCGGCATAAAAACACCTCCAGCCGCTCATGCGGCCGGATGTGCCCCTCTGTCGGAAGCCTGAGAGACTCGCATCCCCGGAACTCTGTCAGGGACGCTTACACCTTCGGCGCAGGGCATAAGCCCCGACTTTCCAGAGTGTCTTCGCCTGTCCGCGGTTCCTTTTGCCTGAGAGATTTCGGGCGATTTCCCCTTCGGCGGCTTCCTGTTCGGAAACTCTCTCCCGCCAGACAGACCAGGCCCGCTAAAGGACCCGATGACGGAATCACACATAACGCGGTTTGATGACTCTGTCACCTGCGCTGATCGTCGATCTGCATCATTTGCCCAATTCCATGGACCGCAGCCTTGCGGCCTCGACGGCATCGCCTATCAGGTTTTTCAGCCGATCTTCGCCCATAAGCACGCCGAGCGCTGCCGCCGTGGTGCCGTTGGGGCTGGTCACCTGCTGACGCAGGACCGCCGGTGTTTCAGGGCTTTGCGCGGCGAGTTCCGCGGCACCCAGCACGGTCTGGCGCGCAAGAAGCGCGGCGGTTTCGGCCGGCAGCCCCGCCTTTTCGGCCGCCGCCGTCAGGCACTCGATGAAGTGAAACACATAGGCCGGCCCGGAACCCGAAACGGCCGTAACGGCGTCCATCAGGTTTTCGGATGCGATCCCGGTCACTGCGCCGTTGGCCGACAGCAGGCCGGCGACGGCGTCGCTCACCTCACTTTGGACCACCTCGTTCGCGAACACCACCATCATGCCCTGGCCGATGGCTGCCGGGGTGTTCGGCATGCAGCGGATGACCGGCGTGCCGGATCCCAGCAGCTTTTCGAACAGCTCGATCCGGGTGCCGGCGGCGATCGACAGGAAGGCCGCGCCGGCCTCCGCGAAGCGTTTGTAGGAGGGAACGACCGCCTCCATGACCTGCGGCTTGACGGCGAACACGACCAGGTCGGGTCGCGCGTCGCCCGCGATGTCGTCCGCACCGGCGAAAACGGAGACGCCGCTTGCCGCAGCGCGCTCGCGCAGCGCCGTGTTGGGTTCCACGACCATGCAATCCGCCGGCGCGAGCTTGCCGCTGGCGATCCATGCCGACAGCATGGCGTAGCCCATGTTTCCGCAACCAACCATCAACAGGCGCATCGCATTCTCCCGCATTCGTTCGACACCGAGGTGGCGTTGTGCCCCATGGCGCGCCGAATGGCAAAGCCTGTCGTCAGTTCTTTTCCGGTTGTCGGTACTGCTCCCGGGCATAGCCGAATTCGGCGGCCACGCGGCCGATCCCGACAAGGACGGGATAGAGGCTGACGGACAGCGGTGCGCCGGCGGCGAGGCGGGCAAGCCCGCGTAGCGGCGAGACGGCCAGCAGCGCGAAGCTCCGGGCGATCACTTTCAGGCGTCCGAGCGGCTCGTTCGCGCGCCTGCGCCGTTCCACGAGCGTCGAGATGACGCCGTTGCGGATGCTGCGCGCGCGGATCCAGTCGGCTTCCACGCGGCGCGGCGGCACGGTCTCGTAGACCGGCGCCTCGGAACACCAGGCCAGTTGGAAGCCGGTCGCGGCCGACCGGCTGAGGAAGTCGGAATCGCCGCCGCCAAGGAAATTGAAGGCAGGATCGAGGAACGGCGAACCCATCTTCTCCAGGACTTTGCGGCGGATCAGCAGGTTGCCGGAGGAATAGAGCGCATCGACCCGTCCGGATTCGGCATGGGGCGGCAAGAACACCGGATGGTTCGCAATGCGGGGATCGGCGGGCTCGGCAAAGACCGGCACCTGCGGCCCGCCCACGATGTCGGCGTCAAGCATCTCGGCGGTCAGGCACATCCGCTCGATCCATTCCGGCCCGGCAATCTCGTCGTCGTCGATGACCAGCAGATATTCGAGAGCCGGGAAATGGACCAGCGCCGTCAGCCATCCCGCATTGTAGGCGTTGCAGTTGCCGCGCGCATGGGCGAGGATCAGCAGGCCGGCGATTTCGCCACGCTCGAACAGCGGTTGTGCGGCGCCCGCGCCTTCCCGCGCTTCGGCCTCGTTTTCCATGACGATCACCGCATAATTGCGGGCGGTGTTCTGCCGGCGCAGGGATTGCAGCGTCTCCAGCAGGTGCTCGGGGCGCTTGAAGGTCGGCAGGGTGACGACAACCTCCACCGCGCGCCCCTCAAGCCCGGGCGACTTCGAAATCACGGAAATGTCGTCGGTCATGCGCGGGATCATGGAAAAGCCGTTCGTCGTCCAGGCAGCAGCCCATAAGACGCCGCTTCGATTAAGGCCGCGTTAATCAAGATGCCAGTTTTGCCGGATGCTGCGCGCAAATCGCACGCGGGTCCGGCGCTTCCCGCACATGGCTTAATCATCGCTTCACCGCGCGGGCCTATGCTTCCGGCCACATCTGGAACAGGCGATGCACCTGCTGTTTGTCACATCGATCGTCCCGCACGGGGCGCCGGCCACCGGTTATGAAATCGCCAACGCAGCGATCATCAGCGCGCTGCGGCGCGCGGGCGTGCGAGTGACCGTCATGGGCTATTCCTGGCCCGGAAAGGCGCCTGCCGATCCGCAGGGAACGATCCTGCTGGGCGAGGTCGATGTCGAGACGGCCGGCGCCAGTACATTCCAGAGGATACAATGGCTCGGCCGGGCGGTCGCGGGTGGCCGCACCTTCTCGTCCGCCAAGATGCGCGTGGTCAGCGAAGCTCGCATCCGTGAAGCCATGCGCTCCGTCGAGCCGTTCGACGGTTATGTCCTGAATTCGGTCCAGATGGCCGGCGCCTTCCCATCCCTCTTTGCCGACAAGCCGTCGATCTACATCGCGCACAATGTCGAGCACCTGTCCGCCCGCGAGAATGCCGCCGCGGCGCACGGGTTGCAGAAGGTCCTGTTTGCGCGCGAAGCGCGGCTGCTGCATGGCATGGAACACATGCTGTGCAAGCGGGCGGCTTTCGTGTTCACGCTCGCCGAGGACGATGCAGTCATCCTGTCCGCCGTGCGCGACAGGAGCCGTTTCGCCGTTCTGCCTCTCGTCACACGCGAAACCGTGGAGCCGCCCGCGCAGGACCGTATCGTCGAATGCGACGCGGCGCTGATCGGCACATGGAGCTGGGCGCCCAACCGCATCGGGCTCGACTGGTTCCTGAATGAGGTCACACCCAAGCTGCCCGATACGTTCACGACAAGGATCGCCGGCAACATCCCCGCAGACGTCAGGCCGGCGCATCCCGGCGTCACGCTGGTTGGCCGTGTCGCCGACGCGACGGCCTTCGTGCGGTCGGCGGCGGTCATCCCCCTGATCAGCCGGGCCGGCACCGGCGTGCAACTCAAGACGATAGAGACCTTCGAACTCGGCCTGCCTTCGGTCGCGACGACGCGCTCGCTGCGCGCCATCGCCCATCTGCCGGAAAACTGCACCGTCTGCGACGATGCCGCGGACTTTGCCGCCGCCCTGGTTCGCATCGCCGCCGAGCGTCAGCCGGTTGCCGACGGACGCGCCTTCCACGCCGCCCAGCGCGCCGCCCTCGACGCCGCCGTAAGGAGCGGCCTTGCACGCCTGGAGATCACCCGCCAGCGGGAGAAAGCCGCATGAACTACATGTCCGGCAAGGACAATCAGCTCGTGCCGGCGGTGGACATTCTGGGTACGCCGGTGGCCTCGATCACCTGGGACCAGGCGATCGCCCTGCTGACACGCCTGCTGCGGGAAAAACGCTTCACGAGGATAAGCTTCCTCAATGCGCACAACGCCAACATCGCCGCCCGCAACAAGGAATTTGCACAAGCGCTCGCCAGGTTCCTGGTGCTGTCCGACGGCGTCGGCGTCGACATCGCGTCGAAGATCCTCCACGGCCATGCTTTCCCCGCCAATCTCAATGGAACGGATTTCATCCCGGCCTTCCTGAAGACCCTGGAGAAGCCCGTCTCGGTCGCGCTTCTCGGCACGACGCGCGCCAATGCCGACGCCGCCGCCACGACCTTGCGCCATGATGCCCCGCAGCACCGCTACACGGTCATCAACGACGGCTTCTTCGACGCTGCGCGCGAGGAGCAGATCCTCCTCGAACTGCGTGAGATCCGCCCGGATATCCTGCTTGTGGGCATGGGCGTGCCGCGCCAGGAACTCTGGATCACGCGGAAGGTGACAGCCGAGCATTGCACGCTGCCGATCGGTGTCGGTGCGCTGCTCGATTTCCTCAGCGGCGCGATTCCGCGTGCACCGATGTGGATGCGCAGGATCCGCATGGAGTGGCTCTACCGCTTGTGCCTGGAGCCGGGGCGACTGTGGCAGCGCTACGTCATCGGCAATCCCGTGTTCCTTTTCAGGGTCATCAAGGAAAGACTGCGCGGACGCCCGAGCCATGACTGACAGCAGCACCAGTCATCGGCGAATTGCGATCGTGACCGCCAGCTACGCGGGCGATTTCGAGCGTTGCCGCCTGCTTTGCGACACCATCGACCGCCACGTTACCGGCCACAGCCGCCACCTTTTGCTGGTGTCGCACCGCGATGTCGCCCGGTTCCGTGCGCTGGAATCGTCTAGGCGCGTCGTTGTCGACGAACGCGACATCCTGCCGGGATGGCTGCACGATCTTCCCGATCCGTTCAGCCTGCTTCGCCGGCGCATCTGGTTGTCGCGCCACACCGCGCCGCTGCGCGGCTGGCATGTGCAGCAGTTGCGGCGCATGGCGATCGCCGCCCATGTCGACGAGGACGCGCTTCTCTACAGCGATTCCGACGTGGCGTTCCTGAAACCGTTCGATACGGGACGGCTGTACAAGGACGGAAAGCTGCGCCTGTTTCGCCGCGACAACCGGCTGAGCGAACCGGGACATGATGAGCATAGGGTGTGGTCGCGCCAGGCCGGCCGCGTGCTCGGCATCGCCGACGATGTCGCGAACCCCCACGACTATATCTCTACGCTGATCGCCTGGAAGGCCGAGACCGCACGGGCCATGTGCACGCATATCGAAAACGTCAGCGGCCGGCACTGGGTCTCGGCGATCGCGCGCTCGCGCAAGTTCGCCGAATGCATGATCTACGGGCGTTATGTCGACGATGTCCTGAAAGGCGAGGGGCATTTCCACGACGACACCGAGTTCTGCCGGATCTACTGGAGCGGCCCGAAGCTCGGCGAAAGCGAACTGCGCGAGTTCGTGCGGGGACTGGCGCCCGGCCAGGTTGCGGTCGGCATGCAATCCTTCATCAGGATGGATATCGGCGATATCCGCGCGATCGCCATGGCCGCCTGATCCGTCTTACAGCGCGCGAGACGGCATGCGCAGCGCCGAATAGGTCAGCAGCAACGACGCAAGATAGATGGCCGCGAAAACTCCGTTGAGCGACCAGACCAGCTCGTCGGTCGATTGAAAGCGGGTCAGCGCCCAGGTGAGCATGACGGCCTTCACCCCGCCCAGCAGCGCAAGGTTGATGGCGCGCAGACCCGTTCGCCCGCGCGCATACAACAGTTCGGCGTGATATTCGGCGAGATTGCGCAGGCCCGGCACAAGCAGCACCAGCAGGACGAGGGGCGCGGCCTCGGCGACATTGCCGCCCAGCGCCCGGGGGAAGAAATGCAGGATGACGGCGAGTGCCAGCAGCCCTGCCAGCGAAACGGCGAAAATCCCGGATTCAAACGCGAGTTTCCGCGTCACCCCGCGCAGCGCGCCGGTCCCGCGCATCAGTGCCTGGACCAGCATCATGTTGAAGGTGCGCACCGGGATCGCCGTAAGATCGACCAGGCGCATGATGATGGCATAAATGCCGGCCAGATGCGGACCACCCAGCGCCAGAACGAGAAGCTTGTCGAGTTCCATCTGCAGGTAGAACAGGATTTCGGCGCCTGACACCGCCAGCGAATCGGCCATGCGCCGTCGAAAAACCGGCAACGACAGGCGCAGGCGCTGCCGCGGGTAGAAGAAGACCACGGCGACGGTGAGCGCCAGCGCGTTGGCGGCCAGATAGAACCAGGCCCACGCTTCGATCGTGTGGTCCGGCCACCACACGAAGGCGGCTGCGGCCAGCGCGCGCAGCAACGTGCCGGCAATGACGAGAACGGCTGCCCGCCCGAAACGGTTCATGCCGTTGTTGACGATCACGACGACTTCCGTCGTGCGCCAGAGCAGTGCTTCGGCGACGATAATGGCGGCAAAAACGCCAGGCGCGAGGTTGCTGGCGAAGAACAGCAAAAAGGTTGCGTATGATGCGATGGCCAGCAGCGGCAGCGAAACGAAGCCGAGCAGCAGATAGCCGCCGGAGTAGAGACCGATGAGCTGCGGCCTCATCGTCGCTGCGCGGTAGAGCGGCGAGGAAAAGCCGAGCGCGACGATGCGCGACAGCATGACGCCGGCCGCCGAACTGGTCGCAAACAACCCGAAATCGCTGATCGTGAGCGTGTTGGCGAGGAGGATGAAATAGGCGAGCGAAAATACCAGTCGGCCGACCGCGCCGCTGATCGCGGAGAGGTAGCTGCGGGCAAGATGGATCCAGCCGCCCGGAATCCCGAACGGCATGCGTTCCGCGGCGGGAACCGGATGTGGCGAAACCGCTTCGCTCTTGCCTGTTTTCATGGCCTTCAGGTTAGTCGTGAATCCTTAATTTGCGGTTCCGGCACAAATACGGACCGTGCCCGCGATTCCGCGCGATTCCACGGTTCCGGCGCATGTTTCTTAACCTTTTGTTACCGCTGTTTGTTTAGCGTGGATTAACGGTTTCCCGGTCGGGTCAGCCGGGATCGGTCATGGTCAAGCGGACGCAGATGTTCAACCGAGATGACGACAAGAAGGATTCGCGTTCGCTGTTGTCGATCAGCGGGTCTGACGCCACGCATGGCGAGCCGGCTGCAGGTCCGATCGATCCCCTCGCCGCGCAGCACCGTCGCCAGCGCTCCCGCCGCCAGGCGGAAAAAAATGCCTTCCTCAAGGCCCTGGCGCGCGGAAGCCCGCAACAGGCCGAAAAGACAGCGGACAGCCTTCGCGAACGCATCATGCAGAACCGTGCCGCGCGCGCGCGCCGGTCTGGAGACCGTGATGCGGGCCTGCTTTCCCTGGCTGCCTCGGCGACGTCCGGCGAACAGGCGTATGATGATCGCGAAATGCCGGACGAAAACCGCCTTCAGGGACAGGAGAAGCGATCGTGGCGCATGTCGCGGCGGCGATCGGACGCGCCAACGGCGCAGCGGCGGACCGCAGATGCGGACCGCCGCGAACCGCCGCCGGCGATGGCTGGCGACCTGACGTCCGGCACCGGATCCCCGGCGCATCGCACCGGCGATCCCTGGCAGCCGCTCATCGATCCCGTTGCCGTGTTCCGCGGCATCATGCGCTCGAAGTCCCTGATCGCCGGCATGGCGGTCGCAGGCGCGCTCCTGGGGATTTTTGTCGCACTGAACACACCGAAAATGTACTACTCCGCCGCGCAGGTGCTGATCGATCCGCGCGACATCAAGGCCAGCGATCGGGAACTGACCAGCGGCAACCTGCCGACCGAGGCCACGGCGGCGATCATCGAGAACCAGATCAAGGTGATGTATTCGGGCATGGTCATCGACCGGGTCGTCGAACGGCTCAACCTTGATCGCGATCCGGAGTTCAACGGCAGCGGCGGCGGTTCGTTTCTTTCCGAAGCGATCGGCATCATCCGCTCGCTTCTCTCCAGAGGCGGCGGTGCGGGGGACAGCACTCGGCGCCTTGCCCTGACCAAGGAAAACATCGCCGAAAACCTGGAGATTTCTCGCAGCGGCAAGACCTTCGTCGTCACGGTCGGTTTTCAGTCGCGCGACGGAGACAAGTCGGCCCTTGTCGCCAACACCGTGGTCGACATATTCGTCGATGCTGCCGGCGACCTGCAATCGGGAACCGCCGGGCGTGCCGAAAGCGAATTCTCGGGCCGGCTCGAATCTCTGCGCGCCGAACTGCGCGATGCCGAGCGCAAGGCCGAGACCTACCGGGCGCAACACGATCTGGTGGACGCCAAGGGCGACCTGATCTCCGACAACGAGATCGTTCGCCTCAACGATCAGCTGGCCTCGGCAAGGGCGCGCACGATCGAGCTTTCAGCGCGTGCCGAGTCCGCGCGCAACCTCGATACCGACGCCGTCGTGTCGGCTTCGCTGCCGGAGGCGGTCAGCTCGGCGGTGCTCTCGGAACTGCGTGCGCAATATGCCCGCATCGTGCAGCAGGTCGACAGCGCCAGGACGAAACTCGGGCCGCGCCATCCGCAGCTCCAGCAACTCGAAGCGCAACTTGAAAGCGCCCGCGAGCAGATCACCGCGGAACTGCGCCGTACCGTCACCTCCATCCAGGTCGAGTTGAAGCGTGCCGTGCAGCAGGAGCAGGCGCTGGCGTCGCGCCTGGCCCAGCTCAAGGCGCGACAGGCCAATGTCGGCGACGATCTCGTGCAGTTGCGCGAGCTGGAGCGAGAGGCCGCCGCGAGGCGCTCCGTGTACGAGAACTACCTGTTGCGCGCCCGCGAATCCGGCGAGCAGAAAGGCATCAATACCGCCAACATCTCGGTCATTTCGAAAGCCACGCCCCCTCTGCTCGCCTCCGGCATGTCGCGGTCGACGATGGTCGTGGCCTTCACGATCCTGGGTTTCATGGCGGGTGTCGGCCTCGGCGCCGGTCGCGGCGCGCTGGAAAGCATCCGGGGAAGGTTTGGCGGCCCGGCTGGCTTTTCCGCAGATCCTGTCGGCGGATCGCCGTCGCGACAGGCATGGCAGCCCGCTCCGTCGGATCGCGGGCGAAGGACATGGCGGGCGGAACGCGTGCCAGACGAAGGAAACCTGCCTGCGCCGCAAACTGCTTCCGCTCCGGTGGCGACACCACAACCCGTGATGCGCGACGTCCCCCCGCCGCCTCAGCCTCCGGCTTATCCCGCTCCTCCGGTCTGGTCGTATCCGCCCGGATACGCCTACCCGCCCCATGTCCCTGCCGGTTACTGGCCGCAGGCCGGCTTCCCGCCAGCGCCGCCCCACTGGCCGCCCGCGCCACCGGTCGCGCCCGCCGTCCAGACGGAACCGCCGGTCCGCGCCGCCGGCACCGACGACGCCGATCTCGACGACCTGCGCCGCGCCGTGCGCGACATGCGCGCGAAGGTGCGCGACCTTACCGAGCGCCGCAACCGCGCAAGCTGACCAAAACGGCCAATCAAGGCTTGAATTGCGAGGTGAATTCGATCAGGACTTCGCCTGTCGCTAATCCGTTCGTTCATTGTCGCTTTCCCGGGATCGCGGGCAGGGCAAATACGGAATGTTGCCGGTGCCGACAACGGGAGAAATGACCATGGCTGAGATAATCGATGGCAAGGCGGTCGCCGCCGACGTGGTGGAAACCGTAAAGCAGGCGACCGCGAAGCTGCTGGCGGACAAGGGCGTGGTTCCCGGCCTCGCGGTCGTGATCGTCGGTGAGGATCCCGCCAGCCAGATCTACGTTTCCTCGAAATCGAAGATGGCAAAGGAATGCGGCTTCCACTCCGTTCAGCATACGCTGGCGGCGGAAACGCGGGAAGATACGCTTCTCGACCTGATCGGCAAACTCAACGCCGACCCTGCGATCCACGGCATCCTGGTGCAGTTGCCGCTTCCCGGTCATATCGAGGAAGGCAAGGTGATCCAGGCGATCGCGCCGGAGAAGGATGTCGACGGCTTCTCCTTCGTCAATGTCGGCAAGCTCGGCACCGGCGAGATGGCGACCGCTTTCGTGCCATGCACGCCGGCGGGCTCGATGATCCTGCTCGAACGCGCCCGCGGACGCGATCTGTCCGGCCTGAACGCCGTCGTTGTCGGCCGGTCGAACATCGTCGGCAAGCCGATGGCCAACCTCCTGCTTGCGGCAAACTGCACGGTCACCATCGCGCATTCCCGCACCAGGGATTTGCCGGCCCTTTGCCGTACCGCAGACATCCTCATTGCCGCTGTCGGCCGGCCGCAGATGATCAGGGGCGACTGGATCAAGCAGGGTGCGACGGTGATCGACGTGGGCATCAACCGCATTCCGGCCCCCGAAAAGGGCGAAGACAAGACGCGCGTCGTCGGCGATGTCGCCTTTGACGAAGCGATGGAAACTGCCGGTGCGATCACGCCTGTGCCCCGTGGGGTCGGCCCGATGACCATTGCCATGCTGATGGCCAACACGCTCACTTCGGCCTGCCGGTCGGCGGGTGTCGAGCCGCCGCGGCTCTGACGGGGTGCTTTTCAAACTGATAGCCGTCGCGGCCATCCCGGTCGCGGTTTTTCTCGCAATCGCGCTTGGCCTTGTTGCTTCGCAGCCCTCGGCTGATCGCACCGGCGAGGCCAGCCTCGACTTCTCCCGGCAGCCGGAACGCGCCGCGCAGGTCGCGCCGGCCGATCTGGAAAGCTGGACTGCCCGCGACGGGACGGAACTCGGCGTCCGGCGCTATCCCGCAGGCGGGGACGACGTGCCGCTGGTCGTGATCGTCCACGGTTCGGGCTGGCACGGACAGGCCTACGACCTGCTTGCCCGTGCCCTGGCCGGCACCGCCGATGTCGTGCTACCCGACCTGCGCGGCCACGGCCCGCATCCGGCGCGCCGCGGCGACGTCGACTATATCGGGCAACTAGAGGACGACCTTGCCGATCTGATTGCCCTTGAGCGCAAGGATGGCCAGAAGGTTGTCATGCTCGGCCATTCGTCAGGCGGCGGGCTGACGATCCGCTTCGCCGGCGGCGCGCATGGCGGGTTGCTGTCGGGTGCCGTGCTGCTGGCACCGTTCCTCAAATACGACGCGCCGACCATGCGCCCCGATTCGGGCGGCTGGGCGCATGCGCTGACCAGGCGCATCATCGGACTCACCATGCTCAACGCCGTCGGTATCAAGTGGTTGAATGGCCTGCCGGTGATCGACTTCGCCTTTTCGCGCGACGTGATCGAAGGCCCGATCGGCGGCACCGCGACAAAGGCCTATTCATTCCGCCTCAACACATCCTACGCGCCTCGCGGCGACTATCTGAGGGACATCGCTGCCCTGCCGCCCTTCCTGCTGGTCGCGGGCCGGGACGATGAGGCCTTCCATGCCGACCTGTTCGAGCCGACGCTGAGCGCCGTCAATCCCGACGGCCGCTACGTGATCCTCGACGGTGTCTCGCACCTCGACGTGCCCTGCGCGACGGCAACCATCGAGGCGGTGAAGGGGTATCTGGCGGAAGTCACGGGGCGCTGAACTGAATCTGAACTCGGCTCTGACCACGCGGCTTTCGCGGCGTCAGATGGAGCCGGCCTCCACCATGTAGTTGTTGGCGCTGCACATCGCGGCATCGTCCGACGCCAGGAAAAGCACCATTCGCGCGACATAGACCGGATCGATCAGGTCGGGCAGGCACTGGCTCTGCTTCTGGCGTTCGAGTGATTCAGGCGTGGCCCAAAGCGTTTTTTGCCTGTCGGTCATGACCCATCCGGGCACGACGGTGTTGACCCGTATCCGGTGCCGGCCAAGGTCGCGGGCCATTGTGCGGGTCAGGCCATGGACCGCCGCCTTCGCGGTCGCATAGACGGGGAAACCGCCGACAGCTTCAAACCAGGAATTGGAGCCCATGTTGATGATCGATCCGCCGCCGGCCGCAATCATGTCCGGCGCCACGGCCTGCATGGCGAAGAACATGTGCCTGAGATTGGTCGCCATGCGCTCGTCATAATACTCGGCGGTCACGTCGCGCCAGTCGTGCCGGTCGTCGCGCGCTGCGTTGTTGACCAGCACCGTTGGCGGACCGAGCCTGTCGCGCAGGCGCGCGAAAGCGGACTGCAAAGCGTCGATGTCGCGCAGGTCGCATTGTTCGAAGGCAATTGTAGCGCCCTCGGAATCCAGCCTGGCGGCCAATGCCGCTCCGCCTTCCGAATCGAGGTCGACGAAACCGACCTTCGCCTTCTGGGCGGCAAAGGCCATGACGATCTGCGCGCCGATGCCCGAGGCGCCACCGGTGACGAAGACCGTTCTGCCTTCCAGGCTTGGATAGTTCGCGAATCTGTTCATCGTCTATCCTTTCTCGTTTCGCGCATAGAACTGTCCTTTGATGGTGCCTGAGTCAATCCGGGTGAACCGAGGTCACGCTCCTCGCGGATCCCTGCTCAGGGGGGATGATGCCTTGCAGGCCGACAGGGCGGAACGCGTTTCTTGGCAGGGCCGAGACAGCGGGACTGTCCCGGGACTTGTGGCGTTTTGGCTCTCCCAAGTGCGGCTGCAACCACGACACTTGGTTCCACACATTCGTTCCAGTGTCGAAAAATCGAAGGATTCCCAGAATGGCCGGGCAGGAGCTTGACTGGACGCCGGAGCACATCGTGAAAAGGCGCGAAACCTACTACGCCGCTTCGCAACGCGCGTTCGTGCCTTATCGCACGCCGCAGATTTTCGCGCGCGGCGAAGGTCAGTATCTGTGGGACGAGAAGGGCAAGAAATATATCGACCTGCTCGCCATGAATGTCTGCATTTCCGTCGGCCACGCCAATCCAACGGTGAATTCTGCCGTGCAAGAGCAGATGAGCCAACTCCAACACTGTACGACAATGTTCTATCACCCCGTGCCGGCGCACTTTGCCGAGGAGCTGGCAGCCCGTATGCCAAAGGGGCACGACTGGGTTGTCCACTTCGTCAACAGCGGCACCGAAGCGGTCGATCTGGCGCTCGTGATGGCGCAGATGCACACGCAAAATATCGACATGCTGGCGCTACGAAACGCCTATCACGGTGCGACGATCGGCGCGCAATCGCTCACCGGCATTGGCGGCTTTCGTCACAATATACCGCTGCTCGGCGGTATCCACCACGTCGCCAATCCCGACCCCTATCGGGGCGTGTTTGGAGACGACACTGAAGCTTATCTCGCCGAAATAGACCGCACTATCCAGTATTCCACATCCGGCAAGCTAGCGGGGCTTATCGTCGAACCTATCCTGGGATATGGCGGCATTGTCGAGGCCCCGGCCGGTTTTCTGAAGGCTGCGACGGAGAAAGTCCGCGCCCACGGTGGCGTGCTGATCGTGGACGAGGTCCAGTCAGGCTTCGGCCGCACCGGTGACAGTTTCTGGGCGTTCGAGGCACACGGCGTTGTTCCCGAAATCATTGTCATGGCGAAGGGGATCGGCAACGGCTTTCCGCTCGGCGCGGTCGTCGCCCAACGCCACGTCGCTGAAAGCCTCGCCAGCAAGTTTTCGTTTCATACCTACGGTGCAAGTCCTGTTTCGTGTGCCGCCGGGCGCGCGGTGTTGCAGGTGATCGATGAGGAGAACCTGCAGGAGAATGCCGCCAAAGTGGGGGCAAAGCTGAAAAATGCGCTTGTGAAGCTCCACCAGAAGCATGAGATCATTGGCGATATACGCGGGCGCGGCCTGATGTTGGCGATTGAACTCGTCAAGGATCGCAAGACCAAGGTGCCGGCAACCGACATTACCACTGACATTTTCGAGAAGACGCGCGAACACGGCCTTGTCGTGAGCAAGTCAGGTGCCAACCGCAACGTGCTGCGCATGGTGCCACCGCTCTGCCTAAGGGAAAATGACATCGACGCCGTGGCCGACGCTTTGGAGAAGTGTTTCGCGGGGTATTGAGGAGCATGGCGGGTCGGCATTCTTGCTCCGCGTCAAGAACCGTCCTTTTTGCCTGAAGTGAATGTGCGGAAGTTACACGGCTCAATCCAGTCGTGAAACGCTCTAAAATACGCGCGCCCCTGCATCCGCCCGCCCGGTCACCTGTCTGAAGGCGGCGAACAGTTCGCGACCCATGCCGAAACCGTTGGCCGACAGGTCGACCGCGGGGATATCGCGCGCGGCGAGTTCCGCGTCGTCGACGAGGACGCGCAATTCGCCTTTCTCCGCGTCAAGCCGCACGATATCGCCTGTGCGCACCTTGCCGATCGTCCCGCCGTCGAGTGCTTCGGGCGTGACGTGGATTGCCGCCGGCACCTTGCCGGATGCGCCCGACATGCGCCCGTCGGTCACCAGCGCCACCTTGAAGCCGCGATCCTGAAGCACGCCCAGCGCCGGCGTCAGCTTGTGCAGTTCCGGCATGCCGCTGGCCTTCGGCCCCTGGAAGCGGATCACGGCGATAAAGTCGCGCTCCAGTTCGCCGGCCTTGAACGCGGCCTGCATCTGCTCCTGGCTGTCGAACACGATCGCCGGCGCCTCGACGACCCGGCGTTCGGGCTTGACCGCCGAGACCTTGACGATCGCGGCACCCAGATTGCCCCTGAGCACGGCAAGCCCGCCGGACGGCTGGAAGGGTCTGGCATACGCCACCAGTACCTTTTCGTCGCCGCTGGCGGCCGGCGCGGCGGAGCGTGCCACGGTGCCGTTTTCGCCCAGCTTCGCCTCAATGGCGTAGGGCCTCAGCCCTTCGCCCCAGATCGTGCGCACGTCGTCGTGCAGCAGGCCTGAGTCAAGCAGTTCTCGGATCAGGAATCCCATGCCGCCGGCGGCGGCGAAGTGATTCACGTCGGCAAGCCCGTTCGGATAGACCCGCGCGAGCAGCGGCGTCAGGTCGGACAGTTCGGAGAAATCCTCCCAGGTCAGTTTGATGCCGGCCGCCGCCGCCATCGCGATCAGGTGGATGGTATGGTTGGTGGAACCACCCGTGGCGTTGAGGCCGACGATGGCGTTGACGAAGGAGCGTTCGTCAAGCATGCGGCCGACCGGCGTATAGTCGTTGCCGGTGCGCGTTATGGCGAGCGCCCGCTTTGCCGCCTCCCTTGTCAGCGCATCGCGCAGCGGCGTGCCCGGATTGACGAAGGAGGCGCCGGGCAGGTGCAGGCCCATGATCTCCATCAGCATCTGGTTCGAGTTGGCGGTGCCGTAGAACGTGCAGGTGCCGGGGGCGTGATAGGACTTCGCCTCGGCGTCGAGCAGTTCCTCCTTGCCGATCTTCCGCTCGGCGTAGAGTTGGCGCGCCTTCGAGCGCTCGAGATTGGGCATCCCCGACGGCATCGGCCCGGCCGGGATGAACACCGCCGGCAGGTGGCCGAAGGTGAGGGCGGCGATGAGCAGGCCCGGCACGATCTTGTCGCAGATGCCGAGAAAGACGGCGGCGTCGAACATGTCGTGCGACAGGCCGACCGCCGCCGCCATGGCGATCGCGTCGCGCGAGAACAGCGACAGCTCCATGCCGGCCTGCCCTTGCGTGACGCCGTCGCACATCGCCGGCACGCCGCCGGCGACCTGGGCCGTGCCGCCGGCGGCGCGCGCCGCCTGGCGGATCAGCTCGGGGAAGCGCTCGTAGGGCTGATGCGCCGAGAGCATGTCGTTATAGGCGGTGACGATGCCGAGATTGGGCGTCGCCTCGCCGCGGAGCGCCGCCTTGTCGCCGACGCCGCAGGCGGCGAAGCCGTGGGCGAGGTTGGAGCAGGAG
>JAIOIW010000028.1 GCA_019912385.1 Notoacmeibacter sp.
TCAATGGTTCGGGTGGTGGCGGTGAGCGTCTGCGTGCCGGACGCCGCGCGAACGCTGGCGGGAACGAGAAGCGTGGCTGAAACAGCCGCTGTAGCGGCGAGGAAGCCGCGGCGGGTGATAGTGGTCATGTCATGTCTCCGAATTGAACCGGGCATGGCCCGGCCAGTCTGCCAAAATGCCCCGCACGAGACAGGGCGGCGGTCAGACCGCGGCTTTCGGAGGGCGTGCGGGCGGCGGCATTACATGCGAGCGGGGAAACAAGGGTCTGTCCGCGCGTATCTGGTCTGCCCGGGTCGCGTACCGAAAAGCGCAACCAGGGCTCAGGGGTTCCGTCCCGCTCACAGGACATTGAGCTTTGCAGACATAGAGGCCCGGCCCATCACCCGTGTCGCTGCCCGTGTCTTCTTCTCCATCGGAAGCGCGAGGGCGCTCTATGCCCTGGCCCATGCCGAGATGCCCGGCATGATAGGCGAGTTGGAAGGCCATCGGCACGCCATTGTCGCGGGCCATTACCACGTAGGCGGCCATTGCCGGCAACGTCCCGGCTACAAGGACGAAGACCAGCATGAGGCGGAGGAAATATGTCCCTGCAATACTCATGAAGCCAATATGGTCTGGCGCAGGCATTCCGGCAAGATGTGAACCGTACCCATTCCGCCGGCGGCGGGGACAAAGGACACGGACGAGCGGCATGCCCTTCCGGTTTCAGTGTCTCCGCCAGACCGCGAATTCGTGCGCGATGCGGCGATCGGGGCGCACGATATCGAAATCCTCGCGGTGCAGGGGCTCGAAGCCGAGCTCCGCGAAAATCCCTGTTTCCGACGGCTTGAGCGGCCAGGGCGGGCCATCGGCGGGGGCGTCCTCGGCGCGCTTGCGGGCATAGACCAGCAGTATTCCGCCCGACTTCACGAGATCGGCAACCGCGCGGGCGAAATGCAGATGAAGCTCGGGCGGGACGGACTGGATCGTGTAGCATTCATGGACCAGGTCGAAGGCACCCAGCCAATCGGCGGGCGGCTCGATGAGACTGGCGGCCCGGTAGTCGACCGGGCTGTCCGGAAAACGCCTTTTCGCCCAGCCGATCGCCTTGCCGGCAAGGTCGAAGGCCGTCGTCTCGTAGCCGGCGGCCGCCATCGCCTCGGCATTGTCGCCAAGGCCGCAGGCGACATCGATCGCCCTTTTTCCCTCGCCCGGATTGTCCGCCAGCCAATCGACAAGCTTGCCCTTGGGTCTCAGATCCGCCCACGGCACGGCCGCCGCGTCGCCGTCCGCCATGTCATAGACAGCGTCGAAAAAGGCTTTTCGATCGGGATTGTCCGGGAGAATATCCTTGTCGAGCGGATTGATCCGTGCCTTCAATGCCTCGCGGCGGCGGCGAAACTCCTCCGACAGATGATCGTCCGTCATGCCTTGCGTTCCCAGCGGCCCTCTGCGTTCTGCTGCCAGTAGGTGACCTGGTGACCGGCCGATTTCATCGCCGTCCAGTGCCCGCGTGCCGCCTGGAGCTGGTCGGCGTCGTGGCCGTCGAACATGAATACCGCGCGTTCGTAGCCGTCGAGCGGGGGCGGTGCCGCGCCGTCGACCAGGAAGCGGATGGAAGCGCCGTTGGGGTTGGCGTCGCCCGTGGTCAGCAGCACCGGCTGATCGACCGCGAAATCCTCGCGGTCGGTCGCGTGCGCCAGGAAGCTGTCGTCGCGATAGACCCAAAGATGCTGGTCGAGCGCGTCGCGGCGTTCCTCCGAGCCGGTCTGGACGACAACCTGCCAGCCACGATCGATGCTGCGTTCAAGCAGCGCCGGCAACGCCTTTTCCAGCGTCGATTCGGTCAGGTGGTAGAACAGGACCTCGACCATCACCCTGTTCTCAGTCCTCGTAATGGTCGCGGACCAGGCGGTCGAGCAGGCGCACACCGAACCCCGACGCCCATCCCTTGGAAATGTCGCTGGCAGGCGACCCCATGGCCGTGCCCGCGACATCGAGATGCGCCCAGGGCGTGTCGCCGACAAAGCGCTTGAGGAACTGCGCGGCGGTGATGGCGCCGGCATCGCGCCCGCCGGTGTTCTTCATGTCGGCGTTCTTGGAATCGATGAGCTTGTCATACACATCGCCGAGCGGCATGCGCCAGACTTTCTCGCCGGTGACGTCGCCGGAACTGGCAAGGCGGGTGGCAAGTTCGTCATCGTTTGAGAACAGGCCGGCATGGTGATGGCCGAGTGCAATGATGATGGCGCCGGTCAGCGTGGCCAGATTGATCATGAATTGCGGCTTGAAGCGCTCGTTGGTGTAGTGCAGCGCATCGCATAGTACGAGGCGGCCCTCCGCATCGGTGTTGATCACCTCGATGGTCTGTCCATTCATCGACGTGACAATGTCACCCGGGCGCTGGGCGTTACCGTCGGGCATGTTCTCGACCAGGCCGATCACACCGATCACATTGGCCTTCGCCTTGCGGGCGGCAAGGGCGTGCATCAGGCCGGTCACGGCAGCCGCGCCGCCCATGTCGCCCTTCATGTCTTCCATGCCGCCGGCCGGCTTGATCGATATACCGCCGGTGTCGAACACGACGCCCTTGCCGACAAACGCGACCGGCTTCGTCTTCGCCTTGCCTCCGTTCCAGCGCATGACGGCCATGCGTGGCGGGCGGATCGAACCCTGGGCAACGCCCAGAAGTGCGTGCATCTTGAGTTTCCTCATTTCCTTTTCGGTCAGGATTTCGACCTCGACGCCGAGCGATTCCAGCTTCTTCGCGGCTTCGGCGAATTCGACGGGGCCCAGGATATTGGCCGGTTCGTTGACCAGGTCGCGCGCCAGGATGACGCCGCTGGCGACAGCCTCTGCTTCCGCGAATGCCTTGCGGGCGGCCGTCGGGTTGGCGCAGTGGATGGTGACCTTGAGCGGCTTGTCCGATCCGATGGCGCCGTTTTCGCCATTGCCGTTTCCATTATTGTCTTCCCGCTTCTTCGTCTTGTATTTGTCGAAACGATAGGCGCGAAGAATCATGCCGAGCGCAAAGCCCGCGGCATGGCCGGCGTCGATCTCCTGGCCCGGCACGTCCAACACCACGGCCAGTTCCTCCGCCTTGGGCGCCTTGCCGATTGCCGCACCGCCCATGCGCAACCAGGCCTGCTCGTCGCGCTTGCCCACTTCACCGGCACCGACCGCCACGAGGCTGTCATATCCGTGACCGGCGGGAACCAGGATGTCCATCGCGCTTGCCAGCTTGCCCTTGAAACCGGCCTGGGAAAATGCTCGCTCGAAGAGCTTTTGCGGATCGCAGGCCCACGCGGCGTCGGTCAATTCGCCACCCTCGCCGGCCAGTACGACAACAGTTCCCTTTTTGGGAACGCCAAGCTTGGAAAAATTGATGGAAAGTCTAGAGGTCATGGTATCCCCAATGATGAAGCCGGGTTTTTGGCCCCGCTTGCGGACCAGCGGCGGGGCATGATGCGGGTGATCTTGGTTTTTTTGGCGCGCTTGGCAAGGCTCGACGTGCGATCAATAAACCGTTAACTGCAAATCTTGGCCCTTTCTTAGCCAAGATGCGGGCAATAAAGGGCGGGGACCAGGACACTTCGGTCCGGTCGGGACTGGTCGTACAGGACGCAAATCGGACAGCCATGCCGTTCTCGATATTCGAGCGATACATTTTTCGCAGAATGGCGTCGATTTTCATCGTCGCCACGATGTCGACGCTCGCCATCGCCTGGACGACACAGGTGCTCCAGCGGATCAACCTGGTGACAACGACGGGCCAGTCGGCTGCAAGGTTCTTCGAACTGGCGACGATGATCCTGCCTATCGTCATTCCCGAGGTCCTGCCTTTCGCCGTCGTGATCGCCGTGGCGCAAACCTTGACCACGATGAATACCGATTCGGAACTTGTCGTGATCAACGCCGCCGGCGCTCCGCGCGCCGTGACGGCGAGACCGACGATCATTCTGGCCCTTTTGGTCTGCGTGCTGTCGTTCACGGTTCAAAATGTGGTCGCCCCGATCGCCAACTACCGCATGCGGTGGCTGCTCGCCGAGGCCGGCGCCGACCTCCTGACTTCGGTGATGACCGAAGGCGCGTTCCGGCGCATCGACGACAATCTCTACCTGCTGATCGGGGAGCGGCGCGCGGACGGCAAGATGGGTTCCGTCTTCGTCGCCGATTCGCGGCAGGAGGGAACCGATCTCCAGTATTATGCGAAAACGGCGGTCGTGACGCGCGGCGAGAAGGGCAGTTTCCTCATCATGGAAGACGGCGAAGTCCACCGCAGGAAGCCTGGCGAAGACGTGTCGATCATCGACTTCGCATCCTATGCCTTCGACTTGTCGAAGTTCTCGGCGGCGCCCTCCGGCGAGATCGACCTGATGCCGAAGGACCGGTCGCTCCTCTATCTCTTCAATCCGGACCCTGACGACCGCTACTACAAGGCGCAGCCCCAGCTTTTCACCGCCGAGATCCATCGCCTGTTGTCGACATGGCTGTATCCGCTGGCCTTCGCGCTGCTTGGCCTGGCCATCGCAGGCGACGCACGATCGCATCGCGAGGCGCGGATCAATCCGATGGTCTCGGCCATCACGCTTTCACTGCTGGTTCGCTGGGTGGGATATTTCGCGTTCAACAAGGTTGCAACAATACCGGCATTCGCCATCCTTCTCTACGCCGCGCCAATCGGTGCATCGATCGTCGCCTTCGTGTTCTTCGCGACCAGCCGATCGATCGAGCTTCCCGTCGACCTCCTGGAGAAAGCAGCCGAAAGGCTGTCGCGAATCCGTGAAAGGCTGGAACTCCTGCGCTTCCGCGTGTCGGGTCCGCGCAACGGCCGCGGTGGCGGAGCAACGTGATGGGCTGGACCCTGAACCGATACTTCTTTCGCCGCTACGCGGCCATTACCGGATGGTTCTTCCTCGGCATCTTCACGATCGCCTACCTTATCGATTTCACCGAATTCTCGGGACGCACCTCAAGACTGCCGAAATACACCATGGAAGGCGCCCTGCTCGTTTCGGCGCTCCACATCCCGACCGTCATGCAGCAGATCATTCCGTTCATCGCACTTTTTTCCGGCATAGCGACGCTGATCTCGCTGAACCGCAAATACGAACTCGTCGTTACGCGCGCCGCCGGCGTGTCGGTCTGGCAGTTCCTTTTGCCCGCCTGCGTTGGCGCTTTCCTGTTCGGCGTCATCGCGGTGACGGCGATCAACCCGCTGGCGGCATGGGGTTTCGAGAAGGCGCTGGAGATGGAGGCGGACTGGCGATCCCAGCAATCGAATGCCACGGTCGCGAGCAACGTGCCGTGGCTGAGACAGCGCACCGAGGACGGCGAGACGATCATCGGCGCGAAAGCCGCTCTCAGGGGCGGAATACTCCTGTCCGACGTTGTCTTCCTGCGGTTCGACGACCAGGGCAACATCGTGCTGCGCCAGGACGCGGAGACGGCGGTTCTGGAGGACGGTTTCTGGGCACTGACGAATGTGCGCGTGACGGAACCCGGGAAAGTGCCGGTCACCCTGGCGAGCAGCCGCGTGGCGACCAGGCTGACCAGCGACGTGCTCCAGCAAACACTGCAATCGCCGTCGACCATCCCGTTCTTCCTGTTTCCAGGAAAGATCGAACTGGCCAATACATACGGCTATCCGGCCTACCCGTTGCGCACTGAATTTCAATCACTGCTGGCATTGCCCGCTCTTCTTGTCGCAATGACACTCATCGCGGCTACAGTGTCGCTGAAATTCGTCCGTTTTGGCCAGTCGGGGGCGATGATTGTGGGTGGCGTCCTGGCAGGCTTTCTGCTTTATGTCGTATCGATTTTGGTGAAGGCGTTCGGCAGCGCCGGAATCGTCTTGCCTGTTGTCGCGGCGTGGTTTCCGGTCATCGTCGCCGCGTTTTTCGGCGCGACATATTTGCTGTTCAAGGAGGACGGCTGATTGGGGACTGAGGGGAACAGGACGAGGTATCGATCGATCGCCGCACGCCTCGCGGCGGCGACCGCGCTCGCCTGCGTGCTGGGTGCCGGCGCCCCCCTGCCCGCTCTTTCCCAGTCGAGTGACGTGATCTCGGCAAGGGTCGATCCAAACGCGCAAATGCTGCTGGAAGCCGACACGCTGATCTACGACAATGATTCGCAGACGGTGACTGCCGTCGGCGGGGTCCAGATCGAGTATGACGGCAACCGCCTCGTCGCCCAGCGCGTCAGCTACGATCAGCGCACGCGACGGCTCAAGGCCAGCGGCAATGTCGAGATCATCGAGCGTGACGGCAACCGCATCTACGCCGACGAGATCGACATCACCGACGATTTCGGCGACGGTTTCGTCAATGCGCTGCGGGTGGAGACCACCGACAACACGCGGTTCGCGGCCGAAAGTGCAACACGCCGCGACGGCAGTGTCACAACGTTCAACCAGGGTATCTACACCGCCTGCGAGCCCTGCCGGGAAAATCCGGAAAAGCCGCCACTATGGCAGATCAAGGCGAAGAAGATCATCTGGAACGGCAAGACGCACACCGTCCGTTTCGAGGGCGCGCGATTCGAGTTTTTCGGCTTACCCCTCGCCGTGCTGCCTTCTTTCGAAATCGCCGACCCGACGATCCGCCGCAAGACCGGATTCCTGCTCCCCGGCATCAAGTACTCGACGGCGCGGGGCGTCGGGGTCAGGACGCCGTTCTATTTCGCGCTTCACCCCACCGCCGAACTGCTGGTTACGCCGACCTACTACACGCGGCAGGGTTTCATGGGCGAAGCCGAATTCGCCAAGCGCTTCAACAATGGTTCGTTCTCGGTCAAGGCAGCGGGCATCAACCAGCAGAATCCGGCCGCGTTTGCTGCCCTGAGCACGCCTGACACCGTCAGTGCCTCGGTGACGAAGCGGGGCATGGTCGGCACCAAGGGACGCTTCGAGATCAATCCGCGCTGGGCATTGGGCTGGGACATTCTTGTCCAGAGCGACAAGAACTTCTCGCGCACCTACGGGATCGAGGGATACGACCAGCTCGTGCGGCGCGACGAGATCTACCTGACCGGGCTCGGCGAGCGCAATTCCTTTGACCTGCGGTTCATGCGCTTCAGGGTGCAGGAGGTGCTGCCCGATTCAGCTGGAACTGCACGCAATCCCCGCAGCCCCTGGGTGCTACCGAACTTCGACTACTCGAAAACGGTCGACGACGTCGCCGGCGGCGAACTCAACCTCGACGTCAACGGCCAGGCGATCTATCGTCAGACGCTCCACAATCCCGCCGCCAACCTCGTCCGCGGCATCGGCGGCACGAGCGGGCGCGTGTCGGGCGAAGTCGAGTGGAAGCGCAACTACATCACGGAAGGCGGCCTCGTCGTCACGCCGCTGCTCGCGGCGCGCGCGGACGGGATATTCGCCAATCCGGATGCCGCCTCGATCGCCGCGATTAACGCTTTCCCCGGCGCCACGGTGAACATCCAGCCGTCCTATCTGCGCTGGATGGCGACCGCAGGGCTGGAAATCCGCTGGCCGTTCGTGTTCTCGACAAGCAGCGGCCAGCATGTCCTTGAGCCCGTGGCGCAGATCTTCGTGCGCCCGAACGCGCCGTACCAGTCAACGCTCGGCATCCCCAACGAGGATGCGCAAAGCCTCGTCTTCGACGCTTCAACATTGTTCGAGCGCGACAAGTTCTCCGGCTGGGACAGGATCGAGGGCGGCACGCGCGCCAATGTCGGCGTTCGCTATACCGGATCATTCGGCGGCGGCTGGACGGCGCACGGGCTGTTCGGCGAATCATTCCACCTGGCCGGCGCCAATCCCTATGCGCAGGCCGACCTGGTCAATGTGGGCGCTGCATCGGGGCTCGAAACCAGCCGTTCCGATTTCGTCGGCATGTTCGGCATAGCCAGCCCCTTCGGCCTGTCGGGCTCAATCTCGGGCCGCTTCGACGAAACGACATTCGCCGTGCGGCGCGCCGAAGCCAAGGTCGGCTATTCGAACCAGCACGGTTCGGTTACCGGGCGCTACACGTTCATCGATGCCCAACCCTCTTACGGTCTTCCCACGGACCGCCGGGAGGTGCAGGTCGGCGGCACCCTGAAGATCGCGCAATACTGGAGCACCTTTGCCAGCGGCACCTATGATCTTCAATCGAAGGTGCTGGTAAGCAACAGCGTCGGGTTTGCCTATGACGACGAGTGCTTCAACATGAGCCTGACCTATTCGGAAAGCCGGCCCACCACGGGCGGAGCGCCGACCCGGAGCGTCGGATTCAACATTTCGCTGCGGACGCTCGGCGATTTCGGGTCGACGCAGGGGCTTGGCAAATAGCGCTCGAATCTTTGCAGGTCATCCTTTTGCCGCATAGAGCCGTACATCTCTAATTGGAAGCAG
>JAIOIW010000029.1 GCA_019912385.1 Notoacmeibacter sp.
CTTCGGCATTTCGTGGTGGAGGCGCCGGGTACCGCCCCCGGGTCCGAATGGCTTATTACATCGGCCGTTTATCGCCATAGTCAGACAAGCTGACAGGGCGAATATAGGTGCCGGGCGGGCGCATGGAAAGGGGCATTCGCCGGTAATCTGTTCCAGCCGGTACGAGCGACCTCATCTGGTGCATTGCATGGCGGATTGACCGTCGAGCCGGCCGGCCAGCCTGCCCGGCCAGTCTGCCCGGCACCGGGGTGGTCCGCCGCGGACAAATCATGCGGCAACGCTCCTGCGCGATCGCGATTTTCGCCTTCACCGGCGGCCCCATGGGCGCGAACGCCGTTGCGAGGGCAATCCCCGCACAGACCGCCGGAAACAGGTGCAAGGCCCGGAAAACGTGGCGGGGGGACGGATGCCAGCGACCGGTGCGGCGTGTCCCAAGGTTCGAGCCGGCCATGCGCGCCATTTCGCCGGTCGTTACCGGTGACCGGCTTTGTCCGGCATCGCAATCGCCTGGCCGTCAACTAACCGGCAGTTTCGAAAACCGTGCCGGGGCATGACCAGAACTGGACATTGTTGTGCCAAAAATTTGTGCTCAACTGGAAATTGTCGACCTGAAGGAGACAGCCCGATGTTCGTACTACGACGCCTGATTACGCGACTTGCAGTAGCCGGCCTGGTGTTGGCTGCAGCGATATCCATTCCCGGCGGCGCCAGCGCGCAACAGGTTTACGCCAACACAACCGCGAACCTCAACCAACGCGCCGGTCCCGACACGCGCTATCCGGTCCTGGTGGTCGCGCCCCGCGGCGCGGCCGTGACGTTGTTTGGCTGCGTGCGAAACCTGACATGGTGCGATGGGGCCTATCGCGGCTATCGGGGCTGGTTCGCCGCCCGTTACCTCACCATCCCGTATCGCGGCACGCAGCTCTCCGTGGCGAGTTATGTGCGCTATGCCTATCTCCCCACAGTCGCTTTCAACATCAACACTTACTGGGATCGCTACTACCGCGACCGGTCCTTCTATGCTCAGTTGGATGTCTACTCCGGCAGCGGTTCGGTGAATGTTGCCATCGGCTCGTTTTACCGGCCACTTGCGCAGCATGGTCGCTGGGTGGAGGTGCGCGGACGTTATGTCTGGGTGCCGCATGTCAGCCAGGACTGGCGCCCCTACAGGGACGGCCGCTGGGTCTACACCAACCGGCACGGATGGACCTGGGTGTCAAATGAACCATTCGGCTGGGCAACCTACCACTATGGCCGCTGGGCCTATTCGGCGCGCATTGGCTGGTTCTGGGTGCCGGGCACCCGATGGGCTCCAGCGTGGGTGGCATGGCGTTCCGACAATGACCATCTCGCCTGGGCACCGCTGCCGCCCGATCCCGCCGATTCGTTCGGAATCAGCTTCGAGATCTCGTTCGGCAACATACCGAATTACTATTGGAATGCCGTACGCTCACGGGACTTCCAGTCGAACAACATGGAAACCGTGGTGATCGGCGACAACAACACCGTCATCAACATCATCAACAACAGCCAGGAAGCCGGCACCGTCAACATCGTCAACAATATCGTCGTCAACAACGATATCGACATTACCTATGTCGAGGCGGCGACAGGCCAGCCGGTTGCGGTTCGCGAGGTCGCGTTGACGTCGTCCGTACAGGAAAGCGGTCAGCTGAAAGGCGACACGGTGGAAATCTACCACCCTGATCCGAAGGAACTGACCCCGACCACGGCGCCGACCGAGGTGGCAACCGAGGAGCAGGTCGCGCAGGAGTCAAGCACGGCCGGCCAGGAGGGCCGTGAGCCTACGACGGAAGACAGGGTGCCGCCGCCACCAGCGGCGGACCAGGCACAGCCAGAGGTCGCCACGTCGGCGCCTCCCATGGAAGGTGTCGCAATCGAAGGCGATCTCGCTACGGCTCCCTCCGCGGAAGCGGTGCGCGAAGGTCCGGCGCCGGAAGGCGTCGAGGCTTGCGAGGAAGGCACGATCCGCCAGCCGGACGGCAGTTGCGCCGCGCCGGTCGCCGAGGCTCCGCCGGCTGAAGAACTGACACCGGAAACACCGGCCGCCGATGCTCCGCCGCCTGCGGCAGAGGGCCAGCCGGCGGCCGAAGTACCGGCTGCCCCGGCGGACACGGGACCCTGCCCGGAGGGCACGGTTCGCCAACCGGACGGTCTCTGTGCTGCTCCGGCCGGCGAAGCACAGCCGGTCCCAGCCCCCGAGACGCAGCCTCAGCCTGAGGCGCAATCGGCGCCTGCACCGGCGCCAGAGACAGTACCTGAACGGGCTCCTGAACCGGCGCCAGAAGCCGCACCGGCACCTGCTCCAGAGCCAGCGCCAGCGCCCGAACCGGCTCCTGCACCTGCTCCAGAGCCAGCGCCAGCGCCAGAAACCGCACCGGCACCTGCTCCAGAGCCAGCGCCAGCGCCCGAACCGGCTCCTGCACCGGCGCCGGAGGTTGCGCCGGCGCCTGCTCCCGAGCCAGAACCTCTGCCTCCGCCACAATGTCCAGAGGGTCAAGTGGTCGGAAAAGACGGCGATTGCGTTGCGCCACAGTAGGCAGGATGAAGTGGCCGGGCGCGTCGCCCGGCCACTCTCGTTTCAGGATACGACAGACACAGATTAAAGATTTCCCGCGCGTCGCAAGACGCATTGGATTCCGGTTTATGACGAAACGGGTGATCCGCCTGACCAGACGAACCACCCGCCTCCTTTCAAGGAGCGTTGCGACAACGGCATTCGATTGTCGATGCATTTCCGGATCGGGTCCCGCACCTCATTCTCAATCCGGCCTGACCGCTTGATGCCCCGCTTGATCCGCTTGGGGAACATGCCTTCAAATATCTGCTTCGCATGCACTCCACCGTGAAGGTTTTGGGCAGGTCCGGCTGTTCGCGCGTCGCGGGGGCGCGCCATTCGGCTGATCGCCTGCGACACGCCGGGGGTCCGTTTTTGTTGCCTGCGGCATGCGTGATATAGTGACGCCATCGTTTCCGGGAACCGGAGGGAACGTATCATGGACCTCGAAACGCTCAAGGCATTACAGGCGCCGCTGAAACAACGCTACCGCGACGATCCGGAGAGCGCGGTCATAACGCTCAGGGCCACCGGGACGACCGACGACAGCAACATCGCCTGCAAGGTGGATACCGGCCGGGCGCTTGCGGTCGCGGGCCTGCACCCGGCAACAGGTGGCAGCGGGATGGAACTCTGCTCGGGCGACATGGTGCTGGAGGCGTTGGTGGCTTGCGCCGGGGTGACGTTGAAAGCGGTCGCGACCGCGCTGGAGTTCGGCCTCGACGGAGCAAGGATCACCGCCGAGGGCGACCTCGATTTCCGCGGTACGCTCGGCGTGGCGAAGGGTGCGCCTGTGGGATTCCGCGCGATCAGGCTCGATTTCGATCTCGACACGCAAGAACCTGAAGACCGGATCGCCACGCTGCTGAAACTGACGGAACGCTATTGTGTCGTGTTCCAGACGATCAACGGCACGCCGGAACTGAGCGTGCGCGCAGTTTGACCGGGGTGTCCACAGCAGGATCGCGCTGCTGTCGCGCGGCAGTGTGGCGGATCGCGCGCGATGCTGTAAAATCGCGGCGGAATCAGAGCGGACGCGGACAGGGATCATGCGGCAATATCTCGATTTTCTCTCCCATGTGCTCGACAACGGCGTCGACCGCGGCGACCGCACGGGAACGGGCACGCGCGCGGTGTTCGGCCACCAGATGCGGTTCGACCTGGAGAAGGGCTTTCCGGTGCTCACCACCAAGAAGCTGCATCTCAAGTCGATCATCCACGAATTGCTGTGGTTTGTCGCCGGCGACACCAACATCAAATATCTCAATGACCAGGGCGTGACGATCTGGGACGAGTGGGCCGACGAGAACGGCGATCTCGGCCCGGTCTACGGCAAGCAGTGGCGCTCCTGGCCGGACGGGAAAGGCGGGACGATCGACCAGTTGGCCAATGTCGTCAGCCAGATCCGCGACAATCCCAATTCGCGCCGCCTGATCGTCTCGGCCTGGAACCCGGCGGAAGTGGACGAAATGGCGCTGCCGCCGTGCCACTGCCTGTTCCAGTTCCATGTCGCCGACGGCCGGCTCTCCTGCCAGCTCTACCAGCGCTCCGCCGACATTTTCCTCGGCGTGCCGTTCAACATCGCCTCCTATGCGCTGCTGACCATGATGGTGGCGCAGGTGACCGGGCTGAAACCGGGCGAATTCGTGCATACGTTCGGCGACGCGCATCTCTACCACAATCATTTCGACCAGGCCCGCGAGCAACTGACGCGCATTCCCGGCCGGCTGCCGAAGATGAAGCTCAATGAGGCAGCGAGCGACCTGTTCGCCTTCCGCTTCGAGGATTTCGAGCTGGTCGGCTACGAGGCGGCGCCGACGATCAAGGCGCCGATCGCGGTTTGACAAGCGTCATTCCTTCGCGCCGTATCGCGCGGTAAGGCTGTTGCGATTCCTTATCCGTATTGGTGGAGAACGGCCATGAGAGTCCTTTCCCTTGCCGCCTTGCTTGTCGCGGGCGTTTGCGCGGCGCTCCCGGTGCAGGCCAATGATTCCGTCGCCGAGATCGGCGCGGGCGGGATCGTGCTCGGGCGCAGCAACGAAATCCGGCTGGAACGCGAGGACCTGTTCATCTCGCGCGACCTGGTGACGGTCGACTACGTGTTTCGCAACGAGGGCGAAACGGACATCGAAACGCTGGTCGCGTTCCCGATGCCGGCGATCGCCGGCTACTACGAGGGCGACGTTGCCGTCCCCGACATGGAGAGCGACAATTTCCTAGGGTTCTCGGTGACGCATGACGGCGCGGCGGTCACGCCGCAGTTGCAGCAGCGCGCGGTTGCCGCGGGCGTGGACGTGACCGGCGAATTGCTGGCGCAGGGCGTGCCGCTGATCCCGTTCGCGGAACGCACGACGCAGAGCCTCGAGGCGCTTGGCGACGACGTGGCCGCCGACTGGCAGGCGCGCGGGCTGATCCAAGAGGAGGTCTGGGATGCGGGCAAGGGGCCGGAACGGCACCGTTTCGCGCGATGGGAACTGCATTCGGTCTACTGGTGGAAAGCGGTTTTTCCGGCCGGCCGGCCCGTCCGCGTCTCGCACCGCTACCGCCCGGCGGTCGGCGCCACGGCGGGACTGAGTTTCTACTGGGATGGCCAGCGCGGCGACGCCTGGGATTTCTACGCGGACAAATATTGCATTGACAGCGCCTTCGAGAAGGCGATGGCGCGGGCCAGCAGCGCCGAGCCGGGGCTGTTCGAAAGCCGGATCGACTATATCCTGACGTCGGGCGGCAACTGGGCAAGCGGCACGATCGGCACGTTTCACCTGACCGTCGACAAGGGCTCGACGTCGAACCTCGTGTCTTTTTGCGGTGAGGGCGTGAAGAAAACCGGTCCGACACGCTTCGAAATGACCGTGCAGGACTTTTATCCGGAGCGCGACGTTCATATCTTGTTGCTGGAACGCATCGAGCAATAGGCGGGACCTGATCCGCCGCGAACGCAAGGAAAAGCCTCCGACATGACGGTCTTGACGGTCACGCTGGTCGCCGCGGTCTCTCAAAACAGCGTCATCGGCCGCGATGGCGGGCTGCCATGGCGGCTTTCGGGCGATCTCAAGCGTTTCAAGGCCGATACGATGGGCAAACCGATCATCATGGGGCGCAAGACGTTCCAATCGATCGGGCGTGCCCTTCCGGGGCGAGCAAACATCGTCGTCACGCGCGATGGCGGGCTGGCCGGACAAGGCGTCGACGTGGCGGGTTCTGTCGACGAGGCGCTGACGCTGGCCGATGTCAGGGCGCGCTGTTCCGGTGCCGGCGAGATCTGCGTCATCGGCGGCGGCGAGATCTACTGCCAGACTTTCGGGCGCGCCGACAGGCTGCTCATTACGCGTGTTCTGGCCGAAATCGAGGGCGATACGGTGTTTCCGGCGATCGATCCGGGCGAATGGGTCCTGGCGCACTCCCAGGCACACGACGCCGGCGAGCGCGACAGCCATCCCACGCGCTACGAGGTTTGGCACCGCAAACAACAGTGATCGCGGGGCTTTTTTTGAAATTTGTGGGGGCTTGCGGCGATCTGGTTTGGTCGCGCGCGTTGAAAGCGGCCCTCGGCATCCCTATAACGTCAGTCAAGGCCCGAGACGGGCGCAAACACGATTCCCTGCGGGAAGAGGAGATTGAATGCCCTGGAGCAATCAAGGTGGAGGCGGTGGCCCATGGGGCGGCGGCAACAATGGTGGCGGACCATGGGGTCAGGGCGGCGGTCCGCAGGGACCGCGCGGCCCGCAAGGCTCGCCGCCTGATCTGGAAGATATCATCCGCAAGGGACAGGACCGTCTGAGGCGGGCGCTGCCCGGTGGCGGCGGCGCAAGCCCCGCGCTGTTCGGCGTTGTCGCGCTCGGTCTGATCGCGCTTTGGGCGTTCAAGGCGGTCTATACCGTGCAGCCCGATGAACTGGGTGTCGAACTGCGGTTCGGGAAGCCGAAGGACGAGATCTCCGAGCCGGGGCTTCATTTCCATTTCTGGCCGATCGAGACGGTCGAAATCGCCAATATCTCCGAGAAGCTCATCAATATCGGCGGCGGCGGTACGCGCAATTCGGCGGGCCTGATGCTGTCGGGCGACCAGAACATCGTCGACGTGCAGTTCTCGGTTGCCTACCAGGTCGCCAATCCGCGCGACTATCTCTTCAACGTCGCCGCGCCGGACGCCGTGCTGCAGCAGGTCGCAGAAAGCGCGGTGCGCGAGGTGGTCGGCAGGCGTCCCGCGCAGGACATTTTCCGCGACGACCGCCAGGGCATTGCCGACAATGTCCGCCAGGTGGCCCAGCAAACGATGGACGACTATTCATCCGGCATCGTCATCAACGCGATCTCGATCGAGGATGCCGCACCGCCGCGCGAGGTGGCCGACGCGTTCGACGAGGTGCAGCGCGCTGAACAGGACGAGGACAAGTTCGTCGAGGAAGCCAACCGGTACTCCAACCAGAAGCTCGGCGCAGCCCGGGGCGAGGCCGCCCAGGTTCGCGAGGACGCGGCCGCGTACAAGGACCGCGTGGTCAAGGAAGCCGAGGGTGAGGCGCAACGGTTCATCTCCGTTTACGATGAATACGCCAAGGCTCCGGACGTGACGCGCAAGCGGCTGTTCCTGGAGACGATGGAAAAAGTGTTGGGGGATTCCAGCAAGGTGATCATTGAACAGGGCCAGGACAGCCAGGGCGTGGTTCCCTACCTGCCGCTCAACGAACTGATGAAGAACAGCAGCACCGGGGGGGACAAGTGATGAGCAATCGTCTGCCAATCATCGGCATCATCGCCGTATTCATCGTCTTCCTGGTCTATTCCTCGATCTTCGTGGTCAACGAGCGCCAGCAGGCGATCGTGTTGCGCTTCGGGGAGATCGTCAAAGTGGAAAAGGAGCCGGGGCTCTATTTCAAGCTTCCTTTCGCATTTGCCGGCGCCGACAGCGTGCAACTGATCGAGGACCGTATCCTGCGCTTCGATCTGGAAGACATCCGTGTCCAGGTTTCCGGCGGCAAGTTCTACGTTGTCGATGCCTTCGTGACGTACCGCATCGACGAGCCTCGTGTTTTCCGGCAGACCGTTTCGGGCAGCGTGCTGCTGGCCGAACAGCGGTTGCGCACGCGCCTGGATGCCGCGCTTCGCCGGGTTTACGGACAGCGCGGGTTCGAAGCGGCGTTGTCCGAGGAGCGCGGGGAAATGATGCGCGAGGTCGCGACACAGTTGCGACCCGATGCCATCTCGCTCGGCATGGCGATCAAGGACGTGCGTATCCGCCGTACCGACCTGACAGCCGAAGTCTCGCAGCAGACCTTCGACCGCATGAAGGCGGAGCGCCTGGCAGAAGCCGAGCGCCTGCGCGCGCGCGGCCGTGAAGCTGCACAACGCATCAAGGCACGCGCCGACCGCCAGGTGGTCGAAATCATAGCCGAGGCGAGGCGCGAATCCGAGATCCTGCGCGGCGAAGGCGAAGCCGAGCGCAACCGCGTCTTTGCCGACGCCTTCTCCAGGGACCCCGAATTCTTCGAGTTCTATCGCTCGATGTCCGCCTATGTGCAGGCGCTCGTGAATACGGGGACGACGATGGTGTTGTCGCCGGACTCGGAGTTCTTCCGCTATTTCCGCGATGCGACGGGAGCGGATGGGGGTTCCGAACGCAAACGCGACGTGGCGCCGGCCCAATAGGCCGGGCCGTTTCCTGACCTTGAAAGGGCGGCTCGCGCCATGACCGACTTTATTGCCGCCCTCGGACTCCTGCTGGTGTTCGAGGGCGTTCTCTACAGCGGGTTCCCGGCGGCCGCGCGCCGACTGGCCGCGCAAATGACACAGTTGCCCGACAACGCGCTGCGCACGGCCGGCATCGTCGCAATGGTCGCGGGCGTGGCACTGGTCTGGCTGGTTCGCGGATAACGCGATTGTCAGGTGCGCGATGCGCCGGAAGCCTGTGCAACGGCATAATTGCGCCCTAATATGCTCCCGATATGGCCGTCAGGCCGATGCATCAGCCGGCCATGAAAGGCTTCGAAGACATGAATCCGACCGTCCCTCACACGGCTTTGCGCAGCGCATTGATCGTCATGCTCGCGGTTCTGGCCATTGCGCTCGGCGTACCGGGAACGGGCACGATGGAGGCGCGGGCGCAAGGGCCCGCCTCGGTGGCCGATCTGGCCGAGGGCCTGCTCGACGCGGTGGTCAACATCTCCACGACGCAGACCATCAAGGGCAACGATGGCGGCGAAGTGCAGCCGCCGCAATTGCCGGACGGATCGCCGTTCAAGGATTATTTCGACGAGTTCTTCAAGGACCCGGGACAGCGCGAGGCGCCGCGCAGGGCCAATTCGCTCGGATCGGGCTTCATCCTTGACGCCGCCGAAGGCATCGTCATCACGAACAACCACGTGATCGAGGGCGCGGACGAGATCGAGGTCAATTTCGCCAATGGCGACAAGCTGCCGGCAACGCTGGTCGGGACCGATCCCAAGACCGACATCGCGGTGCTGAAGATCGATCCGGCCAAGCGCAAGCTGACGCCGGTGAAGTTCGGCGATTCATCGCGGATGCGGATCGGCGACTGGGTGATGGCGATCGGCAATCCGTTCGGGCTTGGCGGAACCGTGACGGTGGGCATCATCTCGGCGATCAACCGCGACATCAATGCCGGCCCCTATGACGATTTCATCCAGACCGACGCGGCGATCAACCGCGGCAATTCCGGCGGACCGCTGTTCAACATGGACGGCGAGGTGATCGGCATCAACACGGCGATCATCAGCCCGTCGGGCGGCTCGATCGGCATCGGCTTTTCCATCCCCTCCAAGCTCGCCGTCGGCGTGATCGGGCAGTTGCGCGAGTTCGGCGAAACGTGGCGCGGTTGGCTCGGCGTGCGCATCCAGCCGGTGACCGACGACATCGCCGAGAGTCTGGAGATGGGCACGGCGCGTGGCGCGCTGGTTGCCGGCGTGGTCAAGGGCGGACCGGTCGATGACGGGTCGATCGCGGCCGGCGACGTGATCGTGGAATTCGACGGCCAGGCGGTCAGGGAAATGCACGATCTGCCGCGCATCGTCGCGGAAAGCCCGGTCGGCAAGGCGGTGACGGTGAAGGTGTTCCGCAAGGGCAAGCTGATCGACGTCACAGTCACGCTCGGGCGCCTCGAGGACGGCGAGAAGCTGGCGTCGGCCGAGGACAGCGGCAGCGAGGGCGATGAGGCCGCGCCGGTCAAGTCGGCGAAGGTGCTGGGCATGACGGTTGCCGAGCTGGACGACGATCAGCGCGCCAAATTCGAGATCGCACAAGGCGTGTCCGGGGTGGTAATCACGGAGGTCGATGCGAACTCGCAGGCCGAGGAGCGCGGCGTCGTAGCCGGCGACGTGATCACGGAGATCGCACAGGAGTCGGTGACCGGTCCCGACGACGTCCTGAAACGGATCGAGGCTCTCAAGAGCCAGGGGCGCAAGAATGCGCTGCTGATGCTGGCGTCGAAGACGGGCGAGTTGCGGTTCATCACGATCCGAATCGAATGATCTCGGCAAGTTATTGAAAAACAACGGGAAAGGACGGTCAATCGGCCGCCCTTTTCTTTTGCCAGTCGGCTCTCGTCAAGCGATAGAAGACGTGCGGCTTGAGATGCGGGTGGGTGTCGGGTACGCGCGGGTGATCGAAATCGAGTGCCGGTTCCGGTATCATGCCGATGCGTTTCATGACGGCGGTCGAGGCGTGATTGTCTTGGACGGCAAACGAGACGATCTCGTCGAGGTGGAGATCCTTAAAGCCGTTGCGCAACAGGGCGTTGGCGGCTTCGGTAGCGTAGCCCTTTCCCCAGTGTTCGGGCAGGACGCGCCAGCCGATCTCGACTGCGGGCGCAAACGCCGCCTTGAAGCGCACCGGCATGAGACCGGCGAAACCGATTGGGTCTTCCTTGTCCTTCAGGCACAGGGCGGCCCATCCGAAACCATACTCGGCAATCAGCGGGAACAGACCGTCCAGTAGTGCATCCGCTTCTGCGCGGGCAAGCCGCTGCGGAAAGAACCGCATGATCTCGGGATCGGAAAACAGCCGGTGGAACGCGGTGCGGTCGGTGGTGGAACCGGTCCAGTGACGCAGCAGCAGCCGGTCAGTGATGATTTCGGCGCCGGCTTTCATGTCACGAACTCGGCCTGCCGGTAGCCCTGGATGTAGAGCAGGGCGGTGAGATCGCCGTGATCGATGCGGATGGCGGCCTGGGCGGCGACCGACGGCTTGGCATGGAGCGCCACGCCGGAACCGGCCAGGCGGATCATGGCCAGATCGTTGGCGCCATCGCCGACGGCCATGGCATCCTGCGGCGTCAGGCCGAGGCGCATTGCGATTTCCACCAGCGCGTCGACCTTGGCCTGCTGGCCGAGGACCGGCTCTGCCACCTTGCCGGCGAGATGTCCGTCCTCTTCGATCAAGATGTTGGCGCGGTTCTCGTCAAAGCCGATGAGTTCGGCGACGCGGGTGGTAAAGGCCGTGAACCCGCCGGAAACGAGGGCGGTGTAACCGCCGTTGGCGCGCATGGTGCGCACGAGTTCGCGGCCGCCCGGTGTCAGCGTGATGCGCTCGGCGATGACCTTTTCGATCACCGAGACCGGGAGCCCCCGGAGCAGGGCCACGCGTTCGCGCAATGCCGGCTCGAAGGCGATCTCGCCGTTCATGGCGCGCGCAGTGATGGCCGCTACATGGGCCTTGATGCCGGCCTCTTCGGCAAGTTCATCGATACACTCCTGGCCGATCATGGTGGAATCCATGTCCGCGAGAAGGATTTTCTTGCGCCGTGTCGCCGCCGGCTGGACCACGATATCGAGCGGTGACCCGCCGATTGCTTCGCGAAGGGCCTCCTCGGCATCGTCGCCCGAAAGGTGGATAGGGACGGTGACGTCGCAGGCGATGCCTTCGGCCAGCCAGTCGGGCGTGCTTGCGCCGACCGCGGCACAGGCCTTATCTGCCAGCGAAGATGCAAGCGCACGGGTGCGCGGACTGGAGAGCAACGTGGCGACAAGCGACATGGACAGCACCGTGGACGAAGCCGATGGGCGGGCGTTGAAAGATGCCGTCCTGATAGCCGGGCCGACGGCAAGCGGCAAGACGGCAATGGCAGTCCGCGCCGCGCGTGCGCTGGGCGGTGTCGTCATCAATGCCGACTCCATGCAGGTCTATTCGGTGCTCGACCGTCTGACGGCACGGCCGGGGCGCGAGGAACTGGCGGCCGCGCCGCATTTCCTGTTCGGACATGTCGATCCGGCGAACGACTATTCGACCGGAGCGTGGCTTGGCGATGTACGGCGCGTCATCGCCGACGAGCTGCGCAGCCGGCCGGCCATCTTCGTTGGTGGCACGGGGCTTTACTTCAAGGCGCTGTTGGGCGGCCTCTCCGACATGCCGCGCGTTCCCGACGCGATACGCCGGCGGTGGCGTTATCGCCTGGCGGAGGAAGGCCCGGCGAAGCTGCACCGGATACTCAGGAAGGAAGATCCGTCCGGGGCCATGGCGATCATGCCTGGCGACGGCCAGCGGATCGTGCGTGCACTGGAAGTGCTGGAAGCTTCCGGCAAGCCGATTTCCCATTGGCAATCGAAGTCCGGCCAGCCGACGGTCGATCCGCGCGCCGCCCGGCGGTTCGTCCTTGTGCCGGATCGCGACTGGCTGCGCGATCGTATTGCCCTGCGTTTTGCCGCGATGGTGAAAGGTGGCGCGCTCGACGAGGTCCGCAGGCTGGTTGCGATGGGCTTGCCGCCGGAGAACCCCGCCATGAAGGCCATCGGCGTGCGCGAGCTTGCCGCCTATCTGGAGGGGAGCCTGACGCTCGACGCGGCGCTGGAGAAAGCGGTGACGGCCACGCGCCAATATGCCAAGCGTCAGATGACCTGGTTCAGAAACCAGCTGGGGCCGGAATGGCAGCGGGTCGATGTTCCCGACAGGCTGGGGGAAACGGTTGGTTTACCCTGAAGCGACTTTCCGGTCCGGAAAGTAAAAAATACGACCGGAAGGAGATGGATAGAATTCGCCTTTAACTGCAGGTTAGCGGCGTCGTATTTAAATGTATTTTGCAGACTTTGCTAAGGAGGGTGTGGGGCAGTGCGCTTCCACAAGGCTGAACTCGCGTTCTTCGTGTTCATCGCGCTGTTGGCGGGAAGCACGATGGCGTTGATGTTTCCGCTCTATCGTCTCGGGGTGCTCCCGATGCCCGGCAACAGCATCCCCCTCACCGGGGAGATGGTGGCGACCGGCATCGGCGTGGCGGTTGCCGCGTTGCTGCTGATCACCGGGCTGATCTTCGGCCTGTTCTACATCTATCCGATCCTGCGCATTCAGGTGCGCGAAGAGGCGCATCTCCGCGAAATGGCCCAGTCATTAAGCCAGCGTTCGGAATCGCTGGAGCAGGCTGCCATGACCGATGGCCTTACAGGCATGCAGAACCGGCGCTATTTCGACGGCGCCTTGCAGGAATATTTGAAGGAATTCAGAAGGATCGAACGGCCTGTCGGGTTGATGGTTCTCGATCTCGACAATTTCAAACTGGTCAACGACACCTACGGGCACGATGTCGGCGACGAAGTGCTGCGCTCCGTAGCCAAGTGCCTGCATGAGTTCACCCGCTTCCATGATGTCGTGGCGCGGCTTGGCGGCGAGGAGTTCGCCGTGGTTGCGCCCAACATGGATTCGGCGGCGCTGGCAAAGTTCGCGGAACGGATCCGGCAGGCAATTTCATTACTGACCATATCCGCCGGCAATGTGCGGCTGAAGGTGACGATGAGCATCGGCGTTGCGGTTTGGAATGGCCGTGAAGAGGCAAGCGAATTCTATCGCCGCGCCGACAGGATGCTCTACCGTGCCAAGCGGGAAGGGCGGAACCGGGTCTGCGCCTGATGCAGCCGGCGCCCACCTGACGCAGGCGCGGCGCGTATCCCTGCCGCGCCGGCAGACTGAAGAAACGGAACTTCATCCGAATACGACCGGTTCACGGTCCGGCGGCGCCACCGTCCGGCAAGTCCGACCGATCCGCCTGACCGTTCTGCGCGTATCGCATGGCAGTGTACTTCGGGACAAACAGGCGGCCGGCGGGCCATCGAATTGGCCGATAGCGCTCAGGGCCGCATCAGCGTTGCTTGCGGAAGGATCGGATGAGGTCGCTGCTGGAGAACCCGGATTGATCGGGTTCGCGGTTGGTCTCTGGCGCGTGACGGCCGGTTTCCGCCTGTTCGGCATACCCGCCGGAGAGCGATTCATGCAGACGCGAGAATTTCGGTGCTCGCCTGGAGTAATCCGGGCTGTCGCTGGCAGTTGCGCGCGCGCTCCACTCCTGCCTTTCCCGGCCGGGTGCTGCATGCGGCTCGCTGTGGGCGGGCTCGACAGAGGGGGCCTGTGGCAGGAAATGGTTCTCGGCGGTCTCGTCGAAGGGATCGTCGTGATCGACGCCGCCCTCGCGCATGCGCTGGATGACGGATGAGAGTGGTATCTGGTAGGTCCCGGCCTTGGCCTTGGCCTGCTGTTCGTAAATATGAGCGCCCGGCAGATCCTTGGCCGCGATCGTTTCGAACATCATGCGCATCGGCGTATGCAGGGCCTCGCCAAATGCGATGCATTCACGATTGGCCACCGACGACAGGAACGAGACGGTCGAACGCGCGGCACCGGTGATCGCCTTCTTGATGATCTGCTGGTCATGCTCGTTGCCGAGCCGCATGGCGAAGACAGTATTGCACTGCGACAGGATTGTCTGGTCGAGTTCGCCGGGACGCTGGGTGACGACACCGAGATATACGCCGTATTTGCGGCCTTCCTTGGCGATGCGCGCGATGGCCTGCCGGGTGGGCCAGAAGCCGGCGCCGCGGTCGGAGGGAATATAGCGGTGCGCCTCCTCGCAGATTACCAGCGTCTGGATCGCCCCGTCGCTGGAAAGCGCCAGGTCGAAGGCCATGCGACAGAGCACCGATGCGACGGCGTTGACGACTTCGGAAGGCAGGTTCGACATCTCGAATACGCAGATGGGCTTGCCTTCCTGAGGAATCCGGAACACGTGGCCGAGGATCTGCGGGAGCGTGTCGCCGATTGTCCTGTTGCCGAACATGAAATGGAACCGGGGATCGTTGATGAGCGATTCCAGCCGGTTGCGCAAGGATTTGAGGTGCGGGCGCTCGGCTTTGCCCTCAAGTTGCCCGATCCGTTCTTCGATGATCGCCAGCAGATCGGCCATACGGTAGGGCACCGGCGTGTCGGCGGTCAGGGACGTGACCTCGCGCTTGAGAAGCAGATGCGAGCTCGGCGACGAGGAGTTCTTGAAGCGCTCCTTGGCGATGGGAATGAAATCGCGCAGCGCGTCGACCTCGGCGGGGATGGGCGGCTGGCCGCGATAGATCACGTCGACCAGTTCCTCCTGCTTGAAGACCCAGAAGGGCAGGTCGAGCCTGTTGGCGTCCACCGTGATCGCGTCATCGGGAAAGGCGGTCGAAAATTCCGAATGGGGATCGAGGACCAGTATGCGGATGTCGGGACGCTTTTCGACGATCTTGCGCAGCAGGAGCGTGACCGCCGTCGTCTTGCCGACGCCGGTCGTGCCGACCACCGCGAAGTGGCGGGCGAGCAGGTTGTCGATATTGATCAGTGCGGGAATGGAGGGGTCCTGGCTCAGATGGCCGATCGAGACCGCATTCGACCGGCTCGCAACATATATTGCCTGCAGATCGAGCGCGCGGATGCGGTGGGCCGTCGCGCCCATGTAGGGGAAGCCGGAAATGCCGTTGGTAAACGTCGCCTTGCCGTCCGCCTCCATCCTGACCTCGCCGATCAGTTCGACATAGATATGGATCGTATTCTGATCGTCGGCGTTCCAGGTCTTGACCGGAACGTCTACGCGGTAGATCAGCCCGACCGGGCGGTTTTCGCCGACGCGGATCGAGATCATCTGGCCGACGGCCCAGTAATCCTGCGATCCCTTGGCAGCCCGGCCTGCCTTCGCGGCGATGACCGCGTGTTCGCCATCGCATTCGATAACGTAGCCTTCGGCCCGGTTGCGCTGTATGATCTTGCCGTCGACCTCGACGGTCTCGAACCTGGAATCATCGACGTTGTCCAGCGCAAACTCGCCGATTTCGTCACCTGTCAGTTCCTTGCGCATCGGCCAGTTCCCAATGATATCTGCTTGATCATACGTCCATCAGGTTAAGGTCCGGTTCCCGTAATTTAACGAATTGTCATGTTGACGATCGTCTGGCCGCGTGTTTAATGTCGCGCCCATGAAACAGAGCATTCTCGTAGTACGAACGCGTATGGGCAGGGCGGCGTAGCCGCCCGGCGACAGCCACCCATGCGCGACAACAGGCCCTTTCGAAGGGCCTTTTTTATTGGCCGAAATCCAGTTAAACGACCAGTTTCCCCGTTCGGGGACGAAGAAATGAACGGAAAGACCGATGGCAGCAGGACATGAAACCGGGCGTCGCGAAATGACCGGCGCGGAGATGGTGGTGCAGGCGCTGAAGGATAACGGCGTCCTCCACATATTCGGATATCCGGGCGGAGCCGTCCTTCCCATCTACGACGAGATTTTCCAGCAGGACGATGTCCAGCATATCCTGGTGCGCCACGAGCAGGGCGCGGGGCATGCGGCGGAGGGCTATGCGCGCTCCACCGGCAAACCCGGTGTGATGCTGGTGACCTCCGGGCCGGGCGCCACCAACGCGGTGACGCCGCTGCAGGATGCGCTGATGGATTCGATCCCGCTGGTCTGCATCACCGGGCAGGTTCCCACCAGCCTGATCGGTTCCGATGCTTTCCAGGAGTGCGACACGGTCGGCATCACGCGCCCGTGCACCAAGCACAACTGGCTGGTCAAGGACGTCAACGATCTCGCGCGCGTTCTGCACGAGGCGTTCCACGTTGCCACGACCGGCCGCCCCGGCCCCGTGGTCGTCGATATTCCCAAGGATGTCCAGTTTGCGGTCGGCACCTATGTCCCGCCAACCGAGATCAGCCGGCCGAGCTACCGGCCGGTGGTCCAGGGCGACCTGAACCGCATCAAGGAAGCCGTTTCGCTGATGGCAAAGGCGAAAAGGCCGGTCATCTATTCGGGCGGCGGTGTCGTCAATGCCGGCCCGGAAGCCTGCCATCTCCTGCGCGAACTGGTCGAACTGACGGGTTTCCCGATCACCTCGACGCTGATGGGGCTTGGCGCCTACCCGGCCTCGGGCAAGAACTGGCTCGGCATGCTGGGCATGCACGGGACGTATGAAGCCAACATGACGATGCACGACTGCGACGTCATGGTCTGCATCGGCGCGCGTTTCGATGACCGGATAACGGGGCGCCTCGACGCCTTTTCGCCCGACTCCAAGAAAATCCACATCGATATCGATCCATCGTCGATCAACAAGAACGTGAGGGTGGATATCCCGATCATCGGCGATGCCGGCCTGATCCTGGAGGACATGGTGCGGCTGTGGCGGGCGGCGGAACGCGCCGACCGGAAGGCGCTTGCGCCCTGGTGGCAGCAGATCGAGCGCTGGCGGGCACGCAACAGCCTCGCCTATTCGCCCAACAAGGACGTGATCATGCCGCAATACGCGATCCAGCGGCTCTACGAGGCGACGAAGGACCGCGACACCTACATCGCGACCGAAGTCGGCCAGCACCAGATGTGGGCCGCGCAGTTCTACGGGTTCGAACAACCCAACCGCTGGATGACGTCGGGCGGGCTCGGAACCATGGGCTACGGCCTGCCGGCGACGCTGGGCATCCAGATCGCCCATCCCGATGCGCTGGTGATCGACATTGCGGGCGACGCCTCGGTGCAGATGACGATCCAGGAAATTTCGTCGGCCGTGCAGTATGAGGCGCCGATCAAGATCTTCATCCTGAATAACCACTACATGGGCATGGTGCGCCAGTGGCAGCAATTGCTGCACGGCAACCGGCTGTCGCATTCCTATTCCGAAGCGCTGCCCGATTTCGTCAAGCTGGCAGAGGCCTACGGCGCGCACGGCATCCGCTGTGCCAAGCCTGGCGACCTCGACGACGCGATCAAGGAAATGATCGACGTGAAGAAGCCGGTGATTTTCGACTGCGAGGTCGCGAACCTCGCCAACTGCTTCCCGATGATCCCGTCGGGCAAGGCGCATAACGAGATGCTGCTGCCCGACGAGGCGACCGATGAAGCGGTCGCCAATGCGATCGACGCGGAAGGCAGGGCGCTGGTGTGAGGCGGGACCTTGATACTTGCGACAAGAGAACCAGGCGTGCAACGCTCGTCGCCTGGCCCCGCGTGCGGTTGATCCGATGAGCAAAACCCCGCCGGGCCTGACCGATTTTGCCCTGCTTGCCCTGTTGGCGGCAATCTGGGGCGGATCGTTCATGCTGATCAAGGTCGCGCTGCAGGGATTCGATCCGGTGTCGCTGACCGCCTACCGGCTGACTGTGGGCGGGGTGGCGATGCTGGCCGTCGCGGTTGCGGCCGGGCAGCGCCTTGTGTTCGCCAGACGGGACATATTCGTCCTGGTTCTCGCGGGCCTTTTCGGCAACGCCTTGCCCTTCGTCCTGATTTCCTGGGGAGAGGAGACCGTCGATGCCGGCCTGGCGGCGATCCTGATGGGCATCATGCCGATGGCGACGCTGATCCTCGCGCACTATCTGAGCGATGGCGAGGCGCTGACCAGGCGCAAGCTCGCCGGCGTCGCGATCGGGTTCGCCGGGCTGGTCGTCCTCGTCGGGCCGCCGGTTCTCAAGGGGCTTGGCAGCGACGTTGCGGCCCAATCGGCAATCCTGGGCGCGGCGATCTGCTACGCGATCAACGCGGTCGTGACGAAAAAGCTGCTGCATCTGCCGCGCCGTTCCGCGGCGGCGGGAATCGTGATGTCGGGCGCGATCATGGTCTGGGTGCTGGCGCTTGCCACAAGGCAGCCCTTCGACCAGGCGGGCGGTTCTGGCCCGGTTTTCGCCATGGTTCTGCTGGGTGTCTTTCCGACGGCCGTCGCGGCGCTTATCATGTTTGAAGTGCTGCAGCGCCAGGGCGCCGCCTTCTTCGGCCTGGTCAACCTGCTCGTGCCGCCCTTCGGCGTGGCGTGGGCGCTGGCCGTCCTCGGCGAAATTCCCGATCCGCGCGCGCTCGTCGCGCTCGCGCTCATTCTTGGCGGCATCGCCGTCACGCGCGGCAGACCGGCCGCGCATGCCATCGCCAATCCAACGAACAGGATCAACCCATGAACGCCCAGCTTCAGCCTACCGGATCGGCCTATTTCATCGCCAAGGAAACCGAGAAACCGGTCTCGCATACGCTTTCGGTGCTTGTCGACAATGAGCCCGGCGTTCTTGCCCGCGTGATCGGCCTGTTCTCCGGGCGCGGCTACAATATCGAGAGCCTCACCGTTTCGGAAACCGAACACGAGAAGCACCTGTCGCGGATCACGGTCGTCACCAGCGGCCTGCCGCACGTGCTTGATCAGATCAAGGCGCAACTGGAACGCATCGTCCCGGTACATCGTGTCGTGGACCTGACGGTCGTCGCCGCCGAGCGCGGCCACGAAAAGCCGCTGGAACGGGAACTGGCACTGGTGAAGGTGGCGGGCGCGGGCGATCACCGCGTCGAGGCGCTGAGGCTTGCCGACGCGTTTCGGGCCACCGTCATCGACGCCAACACCGAGCATTTCATTTTCGAGATCACGGGACGCACCTCCAAGATCGAGCAGTTCATCGCGATCATGAAGCCGCTCGGCCTGGTGGAGGTCTGCCGGACCGGGGTTGCCGCCCTCAATCGCGGTCCCGAAGGGATGTGATCGCGCGGCAGGTCCGCGCGCGCAGGCGCGGCGTTAACCACGAACTAACCACGCCTGCCATCGCTTCGCGCGGAATGGACCCGTTAGTGGACTGTTCAGCGAATTGGGCGATGATTGGCCTCGCTCTGTAGATGCGAGGAGCAGGCCATGCTGCGCGGATTATTGAAAAAGAAGATCGACGCCGGAGCCATCGGCGATGCCGTTCTCGTCGACAAATCGACGCTGGACAGGCGGCTGAAGAGTGTTCTCGCGCGGCCGACCCGGCACGAATTCAATCCGCCGAAGCTTTCGCCCGCGGACTATCTGGAGGCCGGATATGCCGTGGCGCCGCGGGGCGAAGCAGAGATTCCGGCGGATGCCGGGGAAACCGTGACCGCCGTTGCGCCGGCCACCCCGCACGCAGGCGCCGATGCTCCCTTCGCCACGGATGTTGGGCCGCAACTGGAGTTCGGCGACGGCGAAGGCGGGGAAGCCGGATATGGCGAACCGACCGAGGCGTTGCATGTGGACGACATGGCGGCTGCATCTGCGTCGGAATCGGCTGAGCCCGTCTCGGCGGACGTCATGGTCGCGGAACTGGACGCCGGCATGGAAGACGCCGGTCTGCCTGAAGCTGCCGTTGCAACGGATGACCGGGACTTGCTCCCCGGCGACCCTGTCGCTGAATTCGACTTTTCTGGCGGGCGGGATGCGCGGACCGCGACGGACGATGTCGACCTACTACCGGATTCGGTCGATCCTGCCCGTATGGAGGCCGTGTCCCACACCGGCGAGGCCGCCGGCACGGAATCCGTACCCGTTGGCGACGAGGACGAAGAGGAGGTGTCGCCGGTCAAGGCGATCTACGTCTCCGCCGAAGCGATGCGAGCCGACGATCCGGCTGCGCTTACGACCATCGTTGTCGAGGAAATGGACTACCTGATGTTCGATGCGGGTTTCAGCCCGGACGAGCTGCCTCACGCTGCGGTCATCGCCTGGTGCGCCAGTTTCTTTGTTTCGACGGCGATGAAAGACGGTGTCGGCGGATTTGCCCATGGCGCGATGGGAGAGCCCGATCTCTGGCAATCCTGCGCGGAAGGCCTGGAAGCGGCCGGTGCCGACGAGCATCTGCGGGTTTACGAAGATTTGCGCGCGCTCCTGGCCTGGGATGCCGATACCGCGCAGCATATCCACGACGATCCCAAATATGGCGAAAGCGACGGAAATCTCCGCGCGCTCGACGACGCGCTGCGCCAGGCGGAGGCCGAAATGCCGCTCGCGCCGCTCCTTGGCGCCTGGCTAAAGGGGCGGCCTGAACTCGAAGTGCTGGACGAGGATGCGCTCGAGGAAGCCGTGACCGCACTTGCCACCCATCCGGTGCTCCAGGCCCGGCAGGCTGCGCGCAACGCCGAAAGCGCGTTACAAGCTCCTTGATCATCCGACACTCTGCGGGCATGCTTGGCGCATGCACCATCACGACGACGACGGCCACCACCACGACCACCACCACCACGACAACCATCTCGGCGAGATGGCGGCGCGCGTGCGCGCGCTGGAGACGATCCTGACGGAGAAGGGCCTGATCGATCCGGCGGCGGTCGACACCATCATCGAAACGTACGAATCCCGTGTCGGCCCGCGCAATGGCGCCGCAGTGGTGGCGAAGGCATGGTCCGATCCCGAGTTCAGGGCATGGCTCGCGCGCGACGCCACGGCGGCGATCGCCTCGCTCGGCTATGCCGGACGCCAGGGCGAGCATATGCAGGCCGTGTTCAATACGCCGGGCGTTCACAACATGGTCGTGTGCACGCTGTGCTCCTGCTATCCGTGGCCTGTGCTCGGCCTGCCGCCGGTCTGGTACAAATCGCCGCCCTACCGGTCGCGGGCGGTTTCGGACCCGCGTGGGGTGCTGGCCGAATTCGGCGTGACGCTGCCGGAGGATACCGCGATCCGTGTGTGGGATTCCACGGCCGAAATGCGCTATCTCGTCGTGCCGATGCGCCCGGAGGGCACCGACGGCATGAGTGGAGAACAACTGGCTGACCTGGTCACCCGGAACTCGATGATCGGCACCGGATTGGCGCTGGCGCCGGAGCAGCCGCGATGAACGGGCCGCAGGATCTCGGCGGGCGGATGGGCTTCGGCGCAATCACGCCTGAGACCGACGAGCCGGTGTTCCACGCCGAATGGGAAAAACGCGCGCTCGGCGTGACGCTTGCATGCGGTGCGCTCGGGCACTGGACGTTGGACGAGAGCCGCCATGCCCGCGAAAGCCTGCATCCGGCGGACTATTACGGCTCAAGCTACTACGAAATCTGGATCAAGGCGCTGGAGGCGCTGCTTGAGCGCCATGGCGAACTGAATGCGGAGGAGCTTGACGCCGGACAGGCCTTGCAGCCGGGGCTGATGACGGACAGGAGACTCAGTGCCTCGAACGCCGCCGCTGCACTGGCAAAGGGCGGTCCGGTCGACCGCGCGGAAACGAAGCCGGCGCGGTTCGAGCCGGGCGACAGGATACGCACGATCAATGCCCATCCGCGCGGCCATACGCGCCTGCCGACCTACGCCGTCGACAAGCCGGGCACGGTGGAGGCGGTGCGCGGCGTGCACGTGTTCCCCGACGCCAATGCGCACGGGCAGGGAGAGCAGCCGCAATGGCTTTACACGGTCCGCTTTGCCGGCCTCGATTTGTGGGGACCGGACGCCGACCCGAAGCTCAGTGTCTCGATTGATGCATGGGAGCCTTACCTTGAGCCCGCCTGATGGAGCGCTGGCGTCGCCCGGACTGCCGAAGGAGGCCGACGAGCCGGTGTTTGTCGAACCGTGGCAGGCGCAGGCCTTCGCGCTTGCCGTCGAACTGAACGCGCGCGGCGTGTTCGAATGGCCGGAATGGGCCGACGCGCTGTCGCGCGAGCTGCATTCGCCCGATGCCGCGCCCGATGGCAGCGACTACTACGACCACTGGATGCGGGCGCTTGAGAAGCTGCTGGTCGCCAAGGGGGTGACGACTTCCGATACGGTGGCGGATCTGGCGCTTGCGTGGCAGCGGGCCGCCCATGCCACGCCGCATGGCAGGCCGATTCTGCTGGAGAACGATCCGCAGCGCAGCTGATGCGGCGAAAACTGCAAAGAAATCAGATAGATATTGGTATTTACGCAGGACGTGAATCAACGGGATGATGCGGTTCATCAGGCGGCTCATCTCTTGATTCAACAAACTGACGGCGGGAGACCGGGGTTCATGGTGCCCGGCTTGGCACTGAAGCCGCGGGGCGGCTCGCTTTCCTTGCTCGAATCGGGCAGGGAAGGGCGATGAAATTCTCGCCGCAACAGGATGATGCGCTGAAGGGCGTGGCCCGCTGGCTGAAGGATGGCCGCCAGCCCCTGTTCCGCCTGTTCGGTTATGCCGGCACGGGCAAGACGACGCTGGCGCGCCATTTCGCCGAACATGTCGACGGCGACGTGCAGTTCGCGGCCTTCACCGGCAAGGCGGCGCAGGTGCTGCGCTCGAAGGGTGCCACGAATGCCCGCACGATCCATTCGCTGATCTACCGGCCGCGCGGTGAAGAGACGGTCGAGGACGAGACGACCGGCAAGACCTCGATCGCGCCGACCTTTTCGCTCAACCGGCAGAGCCCTGTCGCCAGGGCCAAGCTGATCGTCGTCGACGAGTGTTCGATGGTGGACGAGCAACTGGGGCGCGATCTGATGAGCTTCGGCACGCCTATCCTGGTGCTGGGCGATCCCGGCCAGTTGCCGCCGATTTCGGGCGGCGGTTTCTTCACCGATGCCGAACCCGATATATTGCTGACCGAGATCCACCGCCAGGCGCGCGACAACCCGATCATCGCCATGGCGCTCGACGTGCGCGAGGGCCGCGAGCTGATGTATGGCGACTATGGCACGGCCCAGATCATCGGCAAGGACGAGGTGACGCAGGAACTGGTGCTGGAAGCCGACCAGGTGCTTGTCGGCATCAACCGCACGCGGCGCCGCTACAACCAGCGTCTGCGCGAGCTGAAAGGCTTCGAAGGCTTGCTGCCGCAGGCCGGCGACAAGCTTGTGTGCCTGAGGAACGACCCGGCCAAGGGGCTTCTCAACGGCAGCCTGTGGAAGGTGATGACGGCGTCGAAGGAGACCGTGAAGCCCGGCATCAACCTGCTGGTGACGCCAGAGGATGACGACCCCGACCGCGGCGTCGCCAAGATCAAGCTTCTGAAGGCCGCCTTCGAAGATCCGACCGCCGAAATCCCGTGGCAGACGAAGAAGCGCTACGACGATTTCGATTTCGGCTATGCGCTGACCGTGCACAAGGCGCAGGGTTCGCAATGGGACAATGTCGTGTTGTTCGACGAGAGCTACGCGTTCAAGGACACGCGCGCGCGCTGGCTGTACACGGCGATCACGCGCGCGGCGGAGCGGCTGACGATCGTGAAGTAAGCAGCCCGGCGGAGCGTAACGTGGCCTACAGCCGCGGTTCGATTTGCCGGCCCGTTGCGAACATCCAGACGAACAGCGCCGCGCCGCAGAAAACCATGACCGACGCAAAGGCGACGAGATCTGGCGGGCCGCCGGCGTCGACACGGATCTTGCCCGCGACGAGCAGGATTGCGCCCACCTGGTAGATCCAGAATTGCGGTTTTGCCATCTTCGAGCCGCGCAAGCCGGGAAACAGGCGCATGATCAGCCCGAACAGGCACGACACGACGAAGCCGACAAGGCCGATATGGGCGTGGGAGTTGGCGAAATCGAACCGCTCGGTCGCCCCCAGCCACATGCCGAAGGCCATGCCGAAAACAAGCCAGGCAAGGCCGCACAGGATCCAGGTTTCGTCGATTTTCCTCATGTCCCCCTCCGAAGTTTTTATCGGGGGAAGATAGAAGCAAACGCATAACACGCCAACCGGATTTGCAGGGCGGGATCAGGCTTCCGGTTCCGCCTTCTTGGCGCCGATCCACGCCCAGGCCTCGTCCTCGTCTTCCGCGTCGAACATCTTCGTCTCGAAGGGCAGGAAGGTGGCGAACAGGCCGAAGGAATTGCGGATGAAGGAGGGCGCGCCGACCAGCGCATAACGCCGTATCTTGCTGAAGGAGGCGCCTTTCATCGACCAGGTGTGGCGGTCGAACAGGGTGGAGAATTCAAAGCCCTCATAGGAATCGATGCGGATCAACAGATCGATCATGGCGAAGTTCTCGTAGGCCTCGGTGAGGATCGCTGTGAAGGCTTTTACCTCCGCGCCGGTGAGTTTGCCGCCCATGGCAAAGGCGAGTGCATCGGGCCGGTCAGCCGGTATGCGGCGGATGAAGGAGGGGCGCTTCTTCTCCGGCACGTCTTCGCCGGCGGCGAAACGGCGGGCGTCGTCGCGTTCGCCGGGTTCGAAGCAGCGGACGGTCGCGCCGGGAACGAGCTTGCCCTCGACCCAGACAAGCGCCTCGATCCAGTCGCGGTCGGTGATGACGGCGACGCGGTCGTAGCGCTTCAGGTCGCCCAGATGCGACAGGCCGTAGCGCAGATCGCCGACGAAGGCTTCGGCACTGATGCCCTCGAAGCCGGAGAGATCGGCGACGACCGAAATCTTTTCCGTTTCACCATAGGCCTTTTCGATAGCCGGGATTGCCGCATCGAGATCGGATTTCTCGATTTTTCCGGTCACGGTGAGGGCCAGCAGCCCGGGTGCGATGGTTTCGACGGTAATCATCTCGGCCTCCGTAATCGTGGTTCCGGTCAAATTAATGAATCCAGACCCTGAAGAATATAGGCGCTGGATAGTGGCGTTGCACGGCACGGCGCGATATTCGTTGCACGACAACCAAGCCGAAGGTCCGCCATGCCCGCCGAACTCTCCGTCAACCTCAATGCGATCGCCCTGCTGCGCAACCGCCGCGACCTGCCTTGGCCTTCCGTGACAGGCCTTGGACGGATCGCGCTTGAATCGGGTGCGCACGGTCTGACGGTGCATCCGCGCCCGGACCAGCGCCATGTCCGCTTTACCGACGTGCCGGAGATCCGGGCGCTGATCGACGACGAATTTCCGCAGGCAGAGTTCAACATCGAGGGCTATCCGACGCAGGATTTCCTCAATCTCGTGGAGGCGGCGGAACCGGAACAGGTAACGCTGGTGCCCGACGATCCGGAACAGCCGACCTCGGACCACGGCTGGGACTTCGTCACCAACCGCGACATGTTGCACGCCATCGTGGCGCGGTTGAAAAAGGGGGGTGCGCGGGTATCGCTGTTTGCCGATCCGGATGTGTCCGAAGAGCAGGTCACGGCGGCCAGGGCGACCGGCGCGGACCGCATCGAGCTCTATACCGGACCTTACGGCGGTTGCTACGATGATTCCGCCCGCGCGGCAAAGGAACTGGAAAAGCTCGCGAAAACGGCGGCGCTGGCCAAGGCGGCCGGCCTGGGGGTCAATGCCGGGCACGACCTTACCGTGGACAACCTACCGGCGCTCGCCAAAGCCATCCCGCACCTGGCGGAAGTGTCGATCGGCCACGGGCTGACGGCTGACGCGCTCATCCACGGCATGGCGGAAACGGTGCGCCGCTTTGTCAAGGCGTGCGGCGGGTAGGACATTTTGTGGCGGGCAGGGGCGGCGGCCGACCTTGACATCGGCGCCTATGGTTAACGCCGGCGCATAAGAATCCTTAGCATTTTATGGAGTATGCACTGTACGGATTATGAGGTCCGTCATGCGTATAGCCGTCATCGTTTTTCTCCTGGTGCTCGCCGGTTGTGCGTCGAAGCCCGGCAGCATCAACAATATCTGTACGGTGTTCGACCAGAAGGACAGCATGTTCGGCGGCTGGTATCACGCGGCCAAGCGCACCGAGCGCAAATACGGCGTGCCGGCCTCGGTGCTGATGTCGACCATTCGCATCGAATCCGGGTTCGACGCAAAGGCGCGGCCGCCGCGCACGAAGCTGCTCGGCGTCATTCCCTGGAAACGCCAGTCGAGCGCCTATGGCTATTCGCAGGCGCTGGACGGCACGTGGGAGCGTTACAGGAGCGAAACCGGCAGTTGGAGCGCGCGGCGAAGCAATTTTTCCGACGCGGTGGATTTCGTCGGCTGGTATCACGCCACCAGTCACAAGACGAACGGCATTGCGCTCAACGATCCCTACAATCTCTATCTTGCCTATTATGCGGGCCAGGCGGGTTACGCCAAGGGCGCGTGGCGCGGCGATGCGCAAGTGCAGGGCTATGCCCGCAAGGCGGCGGAAATGGCCTACAGCTACGAAAACCAGATGCGTGCGTGCAAGCGGTAGGGGCGCACGGTCCGCACGCCCCCGCCGTTGGGTATCAGGCGCCGAGCGCCGCCTTGCTGGCTTCCAGGAAGGCCTTCAGCGCGACGGGCTTTGCGCCCGACAGCTTTTCGGCATCGTCCGTGACCATGGCGATCTTGCCTTCGCGCGTATTGGTGTCGAAGGAGACGAAGGTGGGAATGAACGGCGCGGGAACGCCGGCCGCAGCCATTCCGCCTGCCAGCTGCTCATCATCGAGATGGATGACGGCAAGCGGCTTGCCGGTGACCTCGGCGACCTGCGCCGCGATTTCGTCGGTCGTGTAGGCAGTCAGGCCGGTCAGCGTGTGGGTGACGTTGCCGTCGCCGGGCGATACCAGGCCTGCGGCGATGGCGCGGGCGATGTCGTCGCGGCCGATATGGGCGATCACGCCTTCGCCCGCGGCGCTGTACCATTGGCCGCTGGCGACGGCCTGGGGCAGGCTCATGAACAGGTTTTCCATGTACCAGCCATTACGGAAGATGGTGTAGGCGAGGCCCGACGCCTTGATCGCCTCCTCGGTGCCGAAGTGATCGGGCCCGAAGGTGATCTTGTTGTCGTCGGCGCTCGGCATGGAGGTGTAGAGGATGCGGCCGACGCCGGCCTTCTTCGCCGCATCGACAGCGGCGGTGTGCTGCTTGAGCCGTATTCCGGGAACGTCGAGCCGGTCGGTGGAGATGATCAGGACACGGTCGATGCCTGCAAAGCTGTCGACCAGCGCCACGTCGTCGAAGTCGACCGTGCGGGTTTCGACGCCGCGCGCGGCGAAACCGGCGAGCCTGGCGGTGTCGCGCGAGCCGGCGACAATGTTGGCGGCCGGCAAGTTGAACGTGTCGAGCAGGTGCTTGACCACGAGGCTTCCGAGTTGGCCGGAGGCGCCGGTTACGAGCAGTTTCGCGCTCATGTTTGTTTCCTTTCGGTTTTGGTATAAAATGATTACAAAATCTCATATGAGATGCAGCTCTCGATTTGAGAGTTAGCGCAACATAATCATTCCGGCCGGCGGGAAAAGAAGGCAGTATTTCCACCGATAGTTACGTGAAAGGAACCGCCATGGACGCCAAGATGACGTTTTCCGCCCAGCTGCGCATGGTGGTGGACAACGGCTCGCTGGAAAATTGTCCGGTGCGCCAGGTGATGCAGGGCATATTCGGCAAGTGGAGCACGCTGCTGTTGCTGGCGCTGGCCGAAAAGCCCTACCGCTTCGGCGAACTGCGCCGGCTGGTGCCCGACATCTCGCAGCGCATGCTGACCCAGACGCTGCGCGACCTGGAGCGCGACGGCTATGTCTATCGCGAGGTCTATCCGACCAAGCCGCCGAGCGTGGAGTACGGGCTCACCGAGCTTGGCTATTCGATGCTGAAGCCGCTCACCGGACTGGTCGAATGGGCGAGCGGCAACTTCGAAGCGGTGAAAGAGGCAAGGGACAAGTTCGATCGGGCGGGGTAGGGGGAGCCGGCACATGCAGGTGCAGTCCGGGCAGCAACTGGCCGTGCGCCTCGTACCCCTTGTTGACGGCAGGCGTCAGTGCATTGATTGTCTTAGGTCAGGCGTCGTTTCATGACGCCGAAATCAAGATCGAAAAATCCGCTTGCCAGGGTATGGTTTGGGGCGCCTTTGCGATGACTAGCGGGTTTTCCGTCCGCTGGCGCGGCAGCCGGCGCGCTGACGCCGCCTGACGAGAGAGGCGGGGGCAGTCAGGACATGCGATCAGGGATTGCCAGCGGGCAGGCGTGTTCCAGCATCGTGGCAAGGCGCGCACGCAGATCCTGCATATCGGCAATCCGCCTGTCGATCGCATCGAGCTTCCCGCTCAGGATATCGACAATGCGCTGCTGCGAAATACTCCCGCCGTCGAGCGCGGGCAGCTCGGCTCCGATCTCGGACAGGGTGAAGCCCAGCTTTTGAGCCATGCGGACAAAGGAAACGATAATCGCCGCTTCCTCCGGGTAGTCCCGATAGCCGTTCGGTCCGCGCGCTGGGCGTATCAGGCCGCGTTTTTCGTAGAAACGCAATGTGTCGCGGCTGACACCCGACGCCACGGCCAGTTCGCCGATCTTCATGCTACACCCCTTGACCTTGGACCTTACTCCAAGGTCTAAATATGTCGGCATCCGCAATCAATGGAGAAACCGGATGCTGAACGAAGCAAATTATCTGCGTATCGTGCGCGCAAGCGCCATCTACGATCTTGTGGTCACCGCACCCTTTGCCACGCCTTGGACGGCTGCACTGATTACCGACTGGTTCAGGCAAATCCACGCCCGACTCGGCCTTTCCGGGACGCTGCCCGTCCTCGATCCGACCCACATCTTCTTTGCCAACCTGATGGGCACGGTGGTGTTGATATGGTCAGTCGTACGGCTTCATCTCAACATGTCTGTTCTCGGCCGCTATGATGCCGCGGGGCGCATGCTGTTTTCGGCCTGGATGCTCTACGGCCTCGCCGCGGGAATGAGCCGGATCGTCGTCCCCTTGCTGATTGTCGAGATTGCTTTCGGCGTGCTGCAATTGCTGCCGTACAAGGCGGTCATCGCCAAACCCGCTTGACGCTGTACCGTACGGTACGGTACAGGGCATGCATGAATGCGATCAGCCAGGCAGAGACGGATTTTTCACCGCGCCAGCGCGAGGTGCTGGATGCCGTTCTCGCCTTGATGGTGGAGGAGGGGGACGCCTTCTCAACCGCCAAGGTCGCGCGGGCGGCGGCCTGCTCCAAGGAAACGCTGTACAAGTGGTTCGGCGACCGTGACGGTCTCTTGACGGCGACGGTGCGCTGGCAGGCCTCGAAGGTGAAGATGCCGGAGATGCCCAAGGCGGGGCTGACGCGCGAGGCGTTGCGTGGAGGTTTGGCCGAATTCGCCGCAAGCTGGCTGACGGTGATCACCGGGGATCTTTCGATCGCGCTGAACCGCGCGGCGGTCGCCCATGCCGGCTCGGGCAAGAGCCGGCTGGGCGAGATTGTGCTGACCAACGGGCCTTACGCGATGGCGCGGCGCCTCGAGCCATTGTTTGCCGCCGGGCGGGCGGCGGGCCTGCTGGCGTTTGACCGGACTGAAGACGTCTTCCGCGCCTTCTTCGGTCTCGTGGTCGGGGATACGCAGATCCGCGTACTGCTGGGCGAAAGCCAGCGGCTGACGGACGAGGAAATCGGCCAGCGCGCGCAAGCGGCGGCGGAAAGATTTCTGGCCCTGTTCGGGAAGGGCAAGGCGGGAAGGGAATTGCCGGCCGCGTGAGCGGACGGCGGAGGAAGAAACGCTGACAACAGGAGAGTCAAGATGCGTGTCTATTACGATCGCGATGCCGATCTCAATCTCATCAAGTCGAAGAAGGTTCTCATCATCGGCTACGGGTCCCAGGGCCGCGCGCACGCGCTGAACCTGAAGGATTCCGGCGCCAAGGACGTCCGTATCGCGCTGCGCGCGGGCTCGGCGACCGCCAGGAAGGCCGAGGCCGACGGCTTTACGGTGATGAGCGTTGCAGAGGGCGCGGCCTGGGCCGACCTGATGATGATGGCCACGCCAGACGAGCTGCAGGCCGGCATCTACAAGGCCGATATCGCGCCGAATATCCGCGATGGCGCGGCAATCGCGTTTGCCCATGGCCTCAACGTGCATTTCGGCCTGATCGAGCCGAAGGCGTCGGTTGACGTTGTCATGATCGCGCCGAAGGGCCCCGGCCACACGGTGCGCAGCGAATATCTCAAGGGTGGCGGCGTGCCATGCCTGATCGCCGTTCACCAGGACGCCTCTGGCAATGCGCACGATCTCGGCCTGTCCTATGCCTGCGGCGTTGGTGGCGGCCGTTCCGGCATCATCGAGACCAATTTCCGCGAAGAGTGCGAGACCGACCTGTTCGGCGAACAGGTGGTGCTGTGCGGCGGGCTGGTGGAACTGATCCGCGCGGGCTTCGAGACGCTGGTGGAAGCCGGCTACGCGCCGGAAATGGCCTATTTCGAGTGCCTGCACGAAGTGAAGCTGATCGTCGACCTGATCTACGAGGGCGGCATCGCCAACATGAACTACTCCATCTCCAATACCGCGGAGTGGGGCGAGTACATGTCGGGCCCGCGCATCATCACCGACGAGACCAAGGCGGAGATGAAACGGGTGCTGAAAGACATCCAGAGCGGCAAGTTCACGTCGGAGTGGATGCAGGAGTGGCACTCGGGCGCGGCGCGCTTCAAGGCCACCCGCCGCCTCAATGACGAGCATCCGATCGAGCAGGTCGGCGAGAAGCTGCGCGGCATGATGCCGTGGATCTCCGCCAACAAGCTGGTGGACAAGGCCAAGAACTGAGCCCGATCCACGGTTTTTCGCTTGCGCGTCCTCGGGCCGGCCCTGCGGGCGCGCGGGTGATCTCCGCCAACAAGCTGGTCGACAAGGAAAAGAACTAAAACCAGTCCGAAATCCGGCCCGGGCGGGCTGCAATCGGCGACTTCTCATGCTTCCGGTGCTCATGTACCTCATGTACGCTGCGCTCCGGATCATGAGAGTTCACCGTTTTCGCCTCGCCCGGACGAATTTCGATCCAGGTTTTCCGCGATCAGCGGATGGAGCCGCGGCGGCAGTGCCGCGGCCCTTTTTCCGCCGGTTGCACGGCGCCGCCGATTCGAACATGGCCGACCCTGACTGGAGACGACCGGGATGGACGCACTGACGCTGTTCGGATTGCTGGCGGTCACCGCCATGCTGGTCACCTATGCACTGGAGGAGCGCAGCGCGTGGTTCGTGCTGGCCTTCGCCGGCGCCTGCCTGCTCGCCTCGATTTACGGATTCCTGCAAGGCGCGTGGCCGTTCGGCGTCGTTGAGGCGATCTGGGCGATGGTGGCTGTGCAGCGGTGGCGGCAACGATCGATGCAATGAAAGCTCTCGAAAGCCGTCCAGGCCCGCGCGCCCCATTGCCACTGCGACAAGAATCTTCATCCAATATAGGTCAATAATATTGACTTAAATTGCTTTTGGGCGCATGAACCGCGCCACTTTCTGTCAAGTGGAGCCGGTCATGGTGTCTGATCCCCGTTTTGCCTCGCGCGAGAGCCGCATGAAGGCCTCGGAAATTCGCGAACTGCTGAAGCTGCTCGATCAGCCCGACATCATCTCGTTTGCCGGCGGAATTCCCGATGCGAAGCTGTTTCCCGCCGATGCCTTTGCCGCTGCCTATGGCAAGGCACTGAGCGAGGGCGCGCGCGCTGCGTCGCTGCAATATTCGCCGTCGGAAGGGCACAAGGGCCTGCGCGAATGGATCGTGGGCGAGATGGCCGGGATCGGCATCGCCTGCGGCCTCGACAACATCGTCATCACCTCGGGCTCGCAACAGGCGCTGGACTATCTCGGCAAGCTGTTTCTTTCACCCGGCGACACGGCGCTGGTAACCTGGCCGACCTATCTGGGCGCATTGCAGGCCTTCAACGCCTACGAACCCAGCTATGACAGGCTCGACCCGATGGGCAACCGCTCGGCGGCGGAATATGCCGAAACCGCGCGCGACAATGGCGGGCGGGTGAAATTCGCCTACATGTCGGTCGATTTCGCCAACCCGACCGGCGAGACCATGACGCTGGCACAACGCAACCGGGTATTGGATCTCGCCGACGAACTCGATATCGCGGTCATCGAGGACGGCGCCTACCAGTCGCTGCGCTACGACGGCGATGCGATCCCGCCGGTCCTCGCGCTGGAGATCGAACGCAAGGGCGATATCGACGCCTGCCGCACGATCTATTGCGGGTCGTTTTCCAAGACGCTGGCGCCTGGCCTGCGTATCGGCTGGGTGTGCGCTGCCCGCGACGTGATCTCGAAGCTCGTCATCCTCAAGCAGGCCGGCGATTTGCATACCTCCACCATCAACCAGGTTGCGATGAACGATGTCGCGCGCACCGTGTTTTCGGACCAGGTGGAGAAAGTACGCGCCACCTATGCGGCGCGGCGCGACCATTTGCTTGCGGCGCTGAAGCGAGAAATGCCCGACGGCGTGCGCTGGACCGTACCGGAAGGCGGTATGTTCATCTGGGTGACGTTGCCCGAAGGCATGGACGGCGCAGCATTGCTGGAAGCCTCGATCGCGAGCGCGCGGGTGGCCTTCGTGCCGGGGCAGGCCTTCTTCGCCGACGGGACGGGTGCAAACACGATACGGCTGTCGTTCTCCTGCGCTTCGGAAACCATGATAGACGTGGGCATCGGCCGGTTGGCCAGGCTGATCCGGGAGCAGGGATAGCCAAGACCGGCGCGCCGGGGAGAGCGACGCGCCGGTGCACACTGAGCCCGTTAAGAGGAGGGGAGCGAGCTCAGAGGTTCGCGATCATTCCGCGGGAACCAGCTCCGCGGGTCTTTCCGGTTCGTCGCCCAGGTGTTTGCGGTTCAGCCTGAAATAGACCTGGATGGTCTTGAGCTGCAGCGCGACGAGCGGCACGTAGAGCGCGAAATAGGCGATCGAGAACTTCGCCAGCACGCCGAGGCCGACGAGGCCCGGATTGATGACGAAATTGGCGAAGACGAACAGCGCCACGCCGGGGCAGATCAGGGCGTAGGAACCAGGCGACTTTCGTGGCCCGGAGACGAAGTGCTCAAAATAGCCGAAGCGCCTCATGACCGCGTAGCCCAGCAGGCCGAAGACGAGCTGTATGGCGAACAGGAAGGTGAGGAAAGCGAAGGCCGATCCCGCTGCCCACTCGACGCCGAAATTATGCACCAGCGCCATATTGAGACGGTAGAGCGCAATGCCGACGACCGTGATGAACGGAATGATGATCCACAGCGTCGGCGAGGTTTCCTTTTCCGCCGCGTTTTCCATCATGGCGCGGAATCCCATGACCAGCATCATCGCGCCGAAGATGATGGCGGCCATGACGAAAAGGGCCGTGCCCATGAAAGCGATGGCCGACACGAGCTTGTTGTGGGTCATTACGGCTGACGCGGAAAAGCCGACGCCGATCATCGCGAATGCGAAGACGGAGAGCATCTGCCCGAAAGAGTTGTTCTTGGCGCAGGTGAAGCCGCCGACCGTCAGCACGCGGCCGAAGAAGTCGAGGAAAATACGGAAGGCATAGACGCCGATCGCCGCGAATGCGAGGATCGCAGCCGGGAACAGATATTCGGCGACTTCCCAGAGATTGGGGACGAATACGGCGCCGACGATAAAGGCGACATTGACCGTCATCGCCAACGACAGGGGAATCGCCATCAACTGGCTTTCCGCGTTGGTCTTGACGAACCTGGCGAAGGCGTCGGTTTCGCGCCAGGCGCGGTATTGCCGGAAGTTCCAGATCAGCGTGCGCAGATGGGTGAATGAAAAGTAGAGGATTCCGAGCAGTGAGGCCAGGATCATCGCCTGCATTGCGATCGAACCGTCCTGGAATGCCGGAACGAGGGTCGAATAGGACGGGATCGGCTGGCCCTTGTGGGGCGTCATCCACAACAGGTACATGAAAAACGAGATCGCCAATCCGCCAGCCCCAAGGCTTGACAGAAAATAGAGCGGGGAGAATTGCTCCCGCTTGGGTTGGGACGTGAATCGCATGTGCTACCTCCATGATAGATGAACATATCTAGAGGTGTTCATGTAAATTAATTCGTTTTGGACGCAATGTCAGAATTGTCGCACCCGGAACCGCGGCATTTTCCGGGCAAGGAAGAACCGGGCCACCGCGGGATAGGCCGTGTTTCGCGACCCGGAGAACAGTCGATCCGGTGCCGTGGTGGAAAGCCGGTGCAACAGGCGGTGAAAACGAACCGGCGCGCCGGGGAGAACAGCGCGCCGGTATTCATGAGCCCAGACGGGAGGAGGGGTGCCTGGGGCTCAAGGTGTAATCATATATATATTAAAACATAAATAGATGTAAATACTTTATCGTATTTCCGGTTCTGGAAACCTGCGGTACCGCACTGCGTCAGAAAATGGCACAGCGGCCGGCAGCGATTGCCACCCGCCCTGGCGCCCGATGCCTGAAAGCCGATAGGTGGTTCATCGCGATACAACCATGGATGGCATGAATTATGCGAGGGACGAGCAGCAACAGGAGCCAATGCGATGATGACAGTCCTCGAAAGCCAAAACCGGCCCGTCGAAGTCCCCGTTGAACGGCGCAATACCCGCCGCACGCGCTCCTTCAAGGGTGCGGTTCTGAGGTTCAATAACGGCTATTCGGCGCTGAGCGCGGTGATCAAGAACCAGTCGGAGGGAGGCGCCATGCTGGTCATGGGAGACACGGTCGGCGTGCCTTGCGATGCGATGATGGAGATCAATGGCGAAGGCAGGGCGCGGCCGGTGCATCTGATCTGGCGGGAGCCGGAACGCATGGGCGTGCGCTTCGATTGAAATGCCCCGCGGGGGCGAGCCTAGATGCGGCACCAGCCGGGCTTCTCCACCCGTTCAATGATTTCCACGCCGATATCGGCGCCCTGGCGGCGCCGGACCCGGACCCTGTAACAGGCCTGGTCGACGGGAATGTATAGCAGGAATTCGGCCGGCGTGAACGACAGGTCGCCAAGCCGCAGCCTGGCCCCGGTCTCCGACATGTCGCGGACGACGCACTCGACGATCGCATGTTGCACGCCGGTGAGAATCTTGCCGCCCTTGAGCATCCGGCGACGGGTCGATTTGCGATCATCGGTGCCGGAGGCAGGAACCTGGTTTGCGGCGACGTTCATGGCGTCTGGATATCCGGTGGGATTACTGTAAGATTCTTATTAGACGTTCCTGTTTAAGGAATAATGAAGGCGACCGTGCAAAGGCGACCGGTTCTGCGATTCCGGTTTTGCCAGGTGACGCGAATTTGGCCGTGAAGTTGCCCTTCCGGGGGTGTGAAGCGCGCCGATTCCCGAATGCCGATTGACCCGGAAACGGTCTTGCCATTCCTGATCCAAGCATTGATGGTCTGGTTCATGTCCTTGCGAATCGCCACCTTCAACGTCGAAAACCTGATGAGCCGGTTCGACTTTTCCGGCTACCGGAACAATTTGAACCAGGATCGCTCGCTGGCGCTTTACGACATCAAGGATGAAGACCAGTACAAGATGCTGGAGGCGGCGCGGGCCGTCGCGCACACCGACGACAATCGGCAGCTGACAGCGCTGGCGCTCGCGGCGACCCATGCCGATATCGCCTGCCTGCAGGAGGTCGACAATCTCGATGCGCTGAACGCGTTCGAATATGGCTATTTGTACAAGATGGTCGGGCGGGGATACCGCCACAAATACCTGACGCCTGGCAATGACGGCCGGGGTATCGACGTCGCGGTGATGCTGCGCGAGCAGACGCGGGACGGCCAGGACATTGTCTTCGAGCGCATGACCAGCCACGCCCACGTCACATTCGCCGACTTCGACCTTTACAACGACGCGCTGAAGGTGCTCGGCATAGAGCCGCACAGCCGGATCTTCCGGCGCGACTGCCTGGAAATCGATTTGACGGTCGGCGGCAAGCCGCTCACCGTCTACAATGTTCATTTCAAGTCGATGGGCGGTGCGCGAAACGGGCTGGACGGGCGCGAGGCGAGCATGCCGATCCGCTTCGCCGAAGCGCGCGCGGTCCGGCGTATCGTCTCCGAGCGGTTCGAAGGCCGGCCCGAAAACAAGCGCTGGCTGATCTGCGGCGACCTGAACGACTATCGCGAGAGGATACTCATTTCCGGCGACGAATTGTCGGGTTACGCGTTCAAGCCGGTCCGCGAGGAAACATCCTGTCTCGATGTTTTCCTCGACGACGGCTTCGCGGCGAATGCGGGTGACCGGCTGCCGGAAATGGAGCGGTGGACTCTCTACCATTCGCGCGGACCGCAGGAGCGGCATCTCTGCCAACTCGACTATATCCTGATGTCGCCGGCCATTGTCCGCCACAACGCGAAGGCGGTTCCCGAAATCGTGCGCAACGGCCAACCCTTTCGAACACTGTTTCCGAAAGGCCAGGAAGTCGAGCGCTATCCGCGCACCGGATGGGACCGGCCAAAGGCGTCGGACCATTGCCCGGTCACCATCAAGCTGGATATCCTGTGACGAACCCACCAGACAAGACGGCATTCAACCTGCCGCAGCGGCAGATCGTACCGGTGCGCGACGTGACGATTTCGGTCGATCCCGCATCACATCCCTATGAAACGGTCCTCGCGGAAGCGATCGAGCAAAACTGGGCCGTCGAGCAGGCAGCCAATCCCGCGCTTTTCAACGGGCAGGTGTGCATGCTGGCCGAGGCCGCTCTTTCAGGCGGACGGCTGAACGGGCGCTGCCACCTCGTGCGCTTCGCCACGCTGCTCTACTGGCGCAAGAACCGAGCGGCGGCCGCGGCGGAACATATTTTCGCCCACGCCATGCCGGTTTCAGCCGACGGCGCGCTCATCGCCATCCGCATGGGCCGGCACACGGCCAACCCAGGACGGATATACTTTGCCGCCGGCTCGTTCGACAATGATGATATTACCGACGGCCGGATCGACGTGAAGGGCAACATGCGTCGCGAGGTGCTGGAGGAAACCGGTCTCGACCTCCACGACGCGCGGGCGGACTTCGGCTATCGCCTTTATGCGCACGACCGCAACGCGGTGCTGTTGCGCCGCTACCGCTTCGACATGACGGCCGAAGAACTTGCAAACCGCATCGCCGACCATGTTGCGCATGATCCCGACCCCGAAATCGAGGGACCGGTCGTCATCCGCAAAGGCGAGGCGCTGCCCGGCGGACTGATGCCGCACATGGAGCCGGTGATCGCCTGGCATTTTTCGAGGATTGCCGGCTGAACCGGCCTGCGCTGCGCCGCCGCGGTTGCGCTGGCATCGTCATTGGCGGATGTCGAATCCGGGCTGCAGATCCTGCCGCCACCTGTACTGCCGCGCTGTTTTCGGTCATCGTCCAGGGGTTGACCGTCAAGGCGCTGGTCAGCCGCACGCTCGATCCGTCCCTGTTGTGACCGGGCCGCGCTTCCATCTCCACGCATGCCAAGGATGTCCCGCATGAGTTCACGCGATTACGCCATCTACGATGTCTTCACCGACCGGGCGCTTGCCGGCAATCCGCTTGCCGTCGTATTCGATGCTGACGGACTCGATACCCCGGCCATGCAGGCGATTGCCCGCGAGTTCAACCTGTCGGAGACCGTGTTTGTCCAGCCGGCGGAAAAGACGATGCACAGTGCGCGGCTGCGCATTTTCACGCCCAAGGCCGAACTTCCGTTCGCCGGTCATCCGACTGTCGGCGCGGCGATCGCCATCGTGGAGCGGGGCGGGGAAAGGTCGGGCGGGACGGCGCTTGTCGCACTGGAGGAGACCATCGGACTGGTACGCGCGGCGGTGCGTCATGACGGGCCGGTCAGGTTTGCCGAATTCGACCTGCCGAAATTGCCCGAGCCGGCCGCGCTCGATATTTCGCGCGAGGCGGTCGCCTCGGCGCTCGGCCTCGACATTCATGATACTGGCTTCGAAAACCACGTCATCAGCGCCTGGTCGGCAGGCGTGCCGTTCGTCTGCGTGCCGGTACACGGGCTCGACGCGGCCGGGCGTGCGCGGATGAGTACCGAGCAATGGCTCGACCTGTTTGCAGGCCTGGAGCCCGTCAAAGTGCCGAGTCCCTGGGTCTATTGCCGCGAGACGGTCAACCACGACTGCGCATTCCATGCGCGCATGTTTGCTCCGCATTTCGGCGTCACGGAAGATCCGGCGACGGGTTCGGCGGTCGCCGCCTTTGCCGGCGCCATCGCGCAATTCGACGAGCCGGTCGACGGGCTGCATTCGCTGTGGATCGAGCAGGGCATCGAGATGGGGCGTGCCTCCCGCCTGCGCCTCGAACTCGACATGGATCGCGGTCGGCTTGCCCGCGCGCGCATTGGCGGCCATGCGGTGAAGGTGGCCGAGGGCAGTTTTTTCGCGTGAAACCAGGCGTCCTGGCGCGAAGCCGTGGGCTTCGCGCGGCGCTTTCGCATATAACCGTCGGCCAGGTCACGGAAATCTGCAAACGGGGCTGGACACGCGGGGATGGCGAGGCTATATCGCGCTCCACATGGTCCGGGTGATTAGCTCAGTTGGTAGAGCAGCTGACTCTTAATCAGCGGGTCGTAGGTTCGATCCCTACATCACCCACCATTGTTTTCCGTGACAAATCGACCACTCCGCCCACGCCGCGTACCGCATGTGGACACGTGGCCTGTGCTATCCGCCGACCTCGATTTCGTTCACGACGTCATCGACGCCGAACACGCACCAGGCATCGTTTTCCGCCATCCGTTTCTGCTCTTCGCTTGGCAGGAAGCCCGTCAGGCGCACCGTGCGGTTGCGAACGCCGACCTTCACCTGGGCCGCATTGAGGTACGGATTCTTCTCGATCACCAGGTCGACCGCTTCGGCGATCTTGTCTGCACCGTCCGCCTCATCGCTGGTGACGGCGATTCCGTTGATGACGTCGCGCGACCCGGGTATCCACCACGCGAGAACGCCCGCATAGCGCTTTGTCATCAGGCCCGGCACAAATCCGTTGAGGGTGATGATCCCGTCGATGACCTCATAGTCGATGCTGCCATGCAGGTCGGCTGGCGCGGCCACCATATCGCGCTTGCCGCCGCTGACCTCTTCGATCTTCAGGCCGGCGAGTGCCGGGTCCCGGCCGAAAGCGATCCGCAAATGCGAGCGGATTTCCGCGTCGCCCATGCGGGAGGCCGGCTTGACCCGCACCCGGTCGGCGATGCCGGTGACCCCGGGCGTCGCGGCGGCTGTTTCGAGCGCGATCTTCTTTTGTGCCACTTCGTCGACTTCCGCCTCGAAGACCAGCACGCCATCGGCGTCGAGTTCGAGGCGATCCGCTTGGAACCGGTCGCCCAGCCGTTTCTCGCTCGAAAGACGCGCCCGCACCATGGCAAGGACATCACTTTCCCTATCCGTTTGCGAATTGGACATTTGCCCTCCCGTGCCTCCTCATTGACGCGGTTCAGAATTCATGGCGGTCTGTCTGGAGATCGTTCAGGAAGCTGTCGAATTTTTCCCTGTCCTGCCCGGTCTCCAGTTCGACCGTGACATAGACCGTTCCCTGGTCGGACGTCAGGAAATCGGCTTCAAACCCGTCCAGCGTCAAATCTTCCGGCTCGTCGGGGACGGACCCCTCTTCGGGAAGATGGGCTCCGACGATATCCTCGACGCGGACCCGCAGCAGCCAATGGCCGCCGCTGTCCGCTGCAGGCTTCACTTCCAGCACGCCGACTGACGACATCGAAGCGATCTCGTCCGTTTCGACCACGGGCGCTGTTTCGCCGCCGGCGTCCTGCGACGTGAAGGACCGGCTGGCGTTGATTTCGAAGAGCTGTTTGCCGCCGGGTTCCATCTCCCGCCTGAGCCATTCGACGAGATGTGCGGCATCGATGTCGAGTTCATATTCCATTTCGGTCACCGCGATGCTTCGGCCCGCCAAGGCGCCACCCAATATCGACTTGTATCTTTGGCGTCCCGCTGCGTCCGTTCCATGACGCCTGTCAACGCCGTTGCGCCAGGCACGGTCACGATTGACGGTCTTTTGCGCCGGCCAGATACATAGCGAACCAGGTGCGGGTGTGGCGCGCCACGGCCTCCAGAGCGCCCGGCTCCTCGAACAGATGCGTGGCGCCGGGCACGATCCGGAGATGTTTCTTGCAGGCCAGTTCGGCATAGGCGGCTTCGTTGAGTTCGATCACCTGGTAGTCCGAGCCGCCGACGATAAGAAGGGTGGGGGCCTTGACCAGCCGCAACTTGTCCATCGCCATGTCAGGACGGCCGCCGCGGGAGACCACGGCAGAGATGTCATCGGGCAAAGCGGCCGCCGCCGAAAGTGCCGCGGCCGCCCCGGTGGAGGCGCCGAACAAGCCGATCGGAAGCGCCCGGATCGTTTCCCTTTTTCGCGCCCAGCGGACAGCATCGACGACGCGGGCCGTCAGCAGGGCGATGTCGAAGACATTGGCGCGGTCGGCGGCCTCGTCATTCGTCAGAAGGTCGAACAGCAGCGTCGCGAAGCCTTCGCCCGCCAATTCGTCGGCGAGGTAGCGGTTGCGCGGGCTGTGACGACTGCTGCCGCTGCCATGGGCGAAGATCACGAGGCCGCGGGCGTCGTCGGGAAGCGACAGGATTCCCTCGAGAACTATGTTTTCGCCGGGGACCGGAACAAGGACATTGTCGTCTATCGCGGCGTTCATCGGCCTCACCCCTTGATGCAAACGAGCGGAACGAGGCGGGCGACCTTGCGCGCCAGGCCGGCTTGCTCTGCGGCATCGACAACAGCATCGACGTCCTTGTAGGCGCCGGGCGCCTCCTCCGCGATGCCGCGCGAGGAGTGGCTGCGCACGAGGATGCCCCGGGCCGCGAGTTCGTCGACGACCTGCCTGCCCTTCCAGGTCTTGTAGGCCTGGTGACGGCTCATGCGGCGGCCCGCACCGTGACATGCCGACGAGAAGGCTTTTTCCTCGCTCGTGGCGGTGCCGGCGAGAATATGCGATCCGGTTCCCATGCTGCCGCCGATGAGCACGGGTTGTCCAAAGTCCCTCAACGCCTCTGGAAGGTCGGGGTGACCGGGCCCGAATGCGCGGGTCGCGCCCTTGCGATGGACGAACAGTGCCCTGTCCACGCCATCGACCACATGGCGCTCTTTCTTGCAGGTGTTGTGCGAGACGTCATAGAGAAGGTCGAGCTCGGCGTCGGGAAAGATCCCGGAGAACACCTCGCGGGCAAAGTGGCCGATGATTTCGCGGTTGGCCAACGCGCAGTTGATCGCTGCCCACATGGCGCCGAGATAGCGTTCGCCAAGCGGGGAGTTGATCCGCGCGCAGGCCAGCTCGCGATCGGGCAGGACGATACCCTGCCCGGGTGCGGCAGCGGCCATTTCGGTGAGGAACTCGGAGCCGACCTGATGGCCGAGGCCGCGCGAGCCGCAATGGATGGTCACGACGATCCGGTGTGGGGACAGGCCGAATCCCTCGGCGGTCACAGGATCGAATATCTCGGTGACTTCCTGGACTTCCAGATAGTGATTGCCTGATCCGAGCGTTCCCATCTCGCGGCGCTGGCGCGTGTGGGCGCGCTCCGAAATGAAGCCCGGATTTCCGCCCAGCATCCGGCCCCGTTCCTCGATCCGCTCGAGGTCGCGGATATCGCCCCAGCCTGACCGGATTGCCCATTCGGCACCACCGGCAAGCATGGCGTCGAGTTCGGAGTCGGAGAGACTGATCCCGCTTTGGGAGCCCACACCGGCCGGCACCTTCTCAAGGAACGCGTCGGCAAGCTCGCGCTGCCGCTCCCTGATGCGTGCCGGTTCGATATTGGTGAGCATGGTCCTCACGCCGCAGGAAATGTCGAAACCGACGCCGCCGGCGGAAACGATCCCATCGGCTTCCGCATCGAAGGCGGCAACCCCGCCAATCGGGAAGCCGTAACCCCAGTGGGCGTCGGGCATGGCATAGGAGGCGCGGACGATCCCGGGCAGGGTCGCGACATTCGCGGCCTGCTCGTAAACCTTGTCGTCCATGTCCTGGATGGTGGCTTCGTCGGCGTAGAGGATGGCCGGGACGCGCATCGCCCCGACCGGCTCGATGCGCCATTCGGTGTCATTCACGCGCGTCAGCCTCGCCGGATCCATTTCCCTTTTCCCCTGCTCAGACGTCCACGACGCATTGCGCCACCCATTTACCGTCACCCGTTCTTGCGACTTTCAATGCCGTGAGGGTCGCTCCCTTCATTTCGACCGCCGGCTCGTGGCGCATCTTGTCGAGCGGTTCGCCGAACGCCTCGCCTTTCAGATGCCAGCCGTCGATCTGCACCCGGTAATGCCCGAAAATCATCGCCCTGGTGGCCATCTCGTAGATGATCGCGTTCAGCCAGTTCACGAGAAGGAGCTCGGGATCGGGCCCGGTGACCTCGATTGCGACCGCCTCGTTTGGCCGGACGTTTCCGGGCGGCGTGAGGACGGCCGTTGCGGCAATGGCGATCGCCTCGAAAGCTTCATCCTGGGTGCGACCGAACCCGCGCAAGCCGATATCGGCGCCATGGGGAAAATGCTCCCAGCGCCGGACTGCTTCCGTCGCCGCCTGACCGGATGAAGCGGCCGTCTCCGGTGCGCTCGTCTCCGTCTCCGGCGGACCATTCGAAATCCCGGACAAATCAATTCCTCCAGGCTTCAAGCGCGAATATTCCGCATCGTCACCAAACCCGGCTGGCAGCCTAGGCGCGCCGGTCGAATTCGCTCCCCGGCTCTTCCTCGTCAGCGACGAGAATCTCATAGACGCGGGCGGCAGCGCTTTCCGGCGGCAGGTGGCGCCGGGGCGGATTCTCGTCGTCGCCCGTCGACCAGGCGACCGCCTCTTCGAGGCCGCTCATGTCGATCCCGCTTGCTTCGATAGCCGCGACTTTCCAGTCGGGAATATCGCCGCACAGCCGCCGGATTTCGTCTGAAGTGATGGCGATCGGTGACACGGGACACCTCGCTACTCTC
>JAIOIW010000030.1 GCA_019912385.1 Notoacmeibacter sp.
TCGACGACGGGCTTCGCGGCGCGCGGGCGAACCTCGACCCGGCCGCGGCGGCTGGCCCAGCCGTCCAGCATGCCGAAGCGGCCTTTGCCGCGCAGCACCTTGCCGATCACCGCGTTGCGCGAGCAGCCGAGGACGGCCGCGATCTGGGCGGCGGACTTCCCGCCGGCGACGAGGTCGGCGAGTTCCTGCTCGCGGCCGGGCGTCCAGAAGCTGCTCATGCCCCACCCCCGACCTTGGCGGCGAGGCGGTAGAGCGTGGCCTTCGCCTCGGCGACCTCACGCATCAGGTCGCGCCGGTCGGCCGCGTCGAGGCGCTTGCCGCTGGTCAGAAGCCCGAGCAGGAGGTTGACGACGTCGCCGGTTTCCTTGGCGATGGCCTGCGCGTCGCCCAGCTGAAGCTCGTCTTCCTCCTGCGCGGCGATGGGGCGAAGCTCGAAGCCCTGCATGCGGGCGAGGACGCCGGTGATGACGGGCGCGCCGTTGTGGCGGTCCAGTTCGAGGATGACGTCGAGCGGGATGAAATGGTCCGGCTCGGCCATGCCGCCATATTTCGACAGCGCCGCCTTCTTCACGCGGGTATGCGGCTCGAAGTCCGCGCCGCCCGCCATCTTGACCGCCTGTTCGGTAGCGGACTTGAGGCGGCGTCGCTCGGCTTCGGTCGATGCGCGGGGGATCAGACGGAAATCGTCGTCGGACATGCGGGAAACTCCGGGCAAAGCTCCGCCGGTCAAGGAAACAATTGCGAAAATTGTTTCCGTGATCGGCAGCGCGCGAAATGGTCAGGTGCGGGTATGAAAACCCGGCTTTACATCAATCGGTCATGGCGGCGGCTTCTCGGGAGAGGGCGGCATCGGGAGGACGCCCAAAGGCACGTCCCCCCGACCCTTCTCGCTCTCACGGGTATGGGTGCGGATGGTTGCGGGGGCCAGATTCGAACTGGCGACCTCCGGCTTATGAGACCGGCGAGCTACCGCTGCTCTACCCGCGCAAAGATCGTAAACGGCCGGCTGGGCCAGCCTGGCGATGCCGATGGCCTCGGCGCGCTCGTTGACGGCGCGCGCAACGGCTTCGGCGGCGAATTTCTCCGGGTCGACCCGGTCATGGGTGGCGACGATGGCGAGCAGCGCGGCGACCACGTCCGGCACATGGACCTCGATCGCGGTCTGGCGACCGTCCTTGCCACCGAGCGGCAACCTGCCCCATGGGGTATGCTGGTAAGCGATCATGTCAGCGCCTCCCCGAAAAAGCCGGCCCGGACCTTGAGGGTCCGCCGTCCGGGCCGGGAGGTGCGACGCGGTCAACGTCGTGGGGAGGCAACTGGCTGGCAACAAATGCCTGATAGCCTTCGTAAATCCGTTGCACAGAAGGAGAAGCATCATGGCCGGAGATACCGACGCCAGCGTCAAGCGACTGATTGCCCAGCATGCCGTTGTCGAGCAGATCGTGCTCAACATGCTTGCGGTGATGAGCGGCGGCCTTCCAAACCCGAAGGAGTTCCGCGAGGCGCTTCTGGACGACGTGCGGTCGCGCTTTACGGAAGCGGCGAACGGTCCCGCCGGGGAGGGCAAGGCAGATTTCGCGCGGCTGGCCCTCGATCATGTCGGCCAGATCGCGGAGCGCATCAGCCAGTGGCGCGGCGACGAAACGGTGCAGTAGCGCCTTCATTCGGCGGCCTCCTGCGCGCAGCCGAACCATATCTCGGGCGATGCGGAGATGCCGCGGGCTTCAAGCTCCGCAGCATGGTGCATGTATTTGCCAGCCGGGAAACGGCCGAGGCGCACCCAGTTGCTAACCGTAGAGGGATAACGCTCGCCCAGAATCTCGGCCGCGCGACTCACGCCGCCGAGTTCGTTCACAAGCACTTTCGGATCTTTGATCGGCTCAACCATGCCGACAAGTTTTCATAAAACATGAAAGTTAGCAAGGCCCATGTCTCATGAATTTTTTCTAGGCGGCCGTTATGGGATACATCTCCCATGATCCCGAACGATATGTCCAAGGCGTCAGTAGGCGCACGCTTGCGCATTTTGCGACACGCACTTGACGGCAGCAATGCGTCCGCCTTTTGCCGACGTGTCGGCTGGAAGCCCAACCAGTTATCTAACTACGAGAGCGGGAGTCAGTACCCGCGCATGGATCAGCTTGATAAGCTGCATCGCAACACTCTTGTCGGGCTTGACTATGTGTTGCGCGGCGATCTTTCCAGCACTCCCGAGGGTTTAGCTATTAAGATTCGGCACTGGGCGGAACAATTGTCAGAACTTGACCGCGACGCCGGCTAGGCGGGTCGCCCTCTTCGCCTGAAAGACAAGCCCGAATCTTATCCACCAACTCCAAGGTAATATCCGCGTCCTGCGGATGCTCCGGCAGCATGGATACGATTTGGCATGCCAGCCTACCCAACACTTCACGGCTTTCACGCGCCCTCACGTCTGCCCCTCCATAAACTCCAAGTCCCGACGCGAGTATGCCAAAGCCCACCGAAGGCACCCTGAATGGGTAAAGAGCGTCGATAACAGATTTCATAAAACATGAAAATCCTGCATTGACATTTTCATGACTTATGAAACATTGTCCTCCATCCTCACCGATGGAGGCATTTATGCAGTTCCCAAAGACCGATCTCGGCACCTTCGAGGGCGAGCGCCTAGCCGCTGCCCGCCGCGTCCGCCCCGATAGCGGCGGCTTCGTCCAAGACCTCGCCAGCCTTCTCGCGATGGCAGCCTTCGTCGGCTCGACGTGCTTTGTGCTCGTCGCCGCCTTCGGGCCGGGGATGCCGGTATGAACGGCGCGCCCCGCAACGCCCGCGAGGAACTGATCGCGGAACTCGAAGGTCTCGGCTACGACACGATGCCCGGCGTCCGCGAGGACTGGGCGGACTGGCGCGAGCACCTGTCGGACGACGACATGCGGACCATCATCCGCAACATCACCGACGCCGCCAACCGCAAGGACGCGCTCGCCCGCGCCGAGGCGGAGGTGGCCAGCCTCGCCGACGAAGACGCCGGCGAGGGCGAATTCCCCGACGTCTCCGAAATGGTCGAGGCGATGCGCGACACGGTTTCGACCGCCGACGCATGGCTTGCCGCCAATCCCGCTATCGTCGAAGACGCGACCCCCGAATGGGAGGCGTGGAATCGGTCGTTCACGGCGCTGCGCGATCTGGTCGCCCGGATCGACGCCGCCAGCGCCAGCGCGTTCGGGGGCGACGATGTCTGACCGCGCCCGCGTCCCGGTCCATTCCTTCGGCGAGCCATACGGGCCGACGCCGGACCAGCGCGCCCTCAATCCTTGGGGCCTGCGCCCCGAGGAATTGAGCGACGAGGACCGCCGTGAGTACCGGCGCCGGAAGCGCGAGCTTTATCTGTTCCTCTTCCACCTCACGCTCGCATGCGTGCCGGCGCATCTGTTCTGCGCCTTCCTTCTCTACCTTCTCTATTGGAGCAAGTGATGAACGCTGCCGCCACGCCGACCGGCGGGGCCGACAATCTGTCCGCCCGCATGCCGCCCGAGCCGCCCCAGATCGCCGATCCGGACACGATGCACCCCCGCGCCGTCGAATTGGCCATAGCCATACGCGAGGGCGCGACCACGTTTCGCGCCATGATCAATGCGGGCTTCACGTCCGAGGAGATCAAGGATTTCCACGAGCCGGCGACGGCCTTGGCGCGGACGTTCCTCGCGGAGACGTTCACGCCCGACCGGCTTTCCGAAATGGTCGAGAAGGCGAGGGTGGCAAGCCCGGCGCACATGCCGCACCCGAAGGGCAAGCCGCCGACACAGGCGATGACCGTGGCGTGGAACCGCTATTGCCTGGCTCTCGACGCCTACCGGCTGGATTCGTGGGACGGCCAGCTTGACCGCTGCGAAGCCCTCCTGAAAGCCTTCTTCCGGCATGCGCCTGTGGGGCCAGCGGTCGCCGGCTATGTCGTGGGCGCGGCCATGAAGACGATGGGGGCGCGGCATTGACCATCGTTCCCTCCTTCCGCCGTGACGGCACGGTCATGGACCTCGCGGCTCCGCAGGTCTCCGACATCGACTTCGCGGAAATGGCCGCGGGTCTTTCCAAGATCGCGCGCTTCAACGGCCGCTATGCCTGCGCCGCCTATTCGGACGCGCAGCACTCGGTTTTCTGCGCCGACGCGCTCTATGCCGAAACCGGCGACGCCGTGCTGGCCGGCTGCGGCCTCCTGCATGACGGGCACGAATATCTGATCGGCGACCTGACGCGGCCCTTCGCCTCGCTGATCGCCATCAATGTCGCCGCCGCCATGCGCGACGGGGGATTCGCTCCAGACGTCGCCGAACGGGCGAGCGCCGCCGTGGCCGAGGCGATCCGCGCCGCGAAGGCGGCGATCGACGACGCGGTCTTCGCGGCTGCAGGCGTCGGCTATCCGCGCCTCTATCCGGCCTATGTGCGGCAGGTTCACGACATGGACGAGCGCATGCTGCGCGCGGAAGGGCTGGCGCTGTTCGGCCGCAAGGCCGCCGCCCACCTGCCTGCAGCGCGCCGGCCCGCGCCGAAGCTGACCTCGCCGATCGAGCCGTGGGGCGCGGCGAAGGCCGAAATGGCCTTCATCGACCGTTTGGAGCGGTATCTCGGAATCGTGGTGAGGCCGGCATGAAATCCGACCTCGTCGACGTCACCGTCGCCCTGCATGCGATCACCGAGCGCGCCATCAAGGTCTCCCCGCTGGGCGAAAGCAGGGACGCGGTCTGGATCCCGCTCTCCCATGTCGAGGTCGTCAAGCGCCCCGGCGGCAATGCCGAAATCACGATGCCCGAATGGCTCGCCATCGAGAAAGGTCTGATCTGATGTCGTCGATCAACAAGGTGCAGATCATGGGCCGGCTCGGTGCCGACCCCGAAATCCGCCACATGAACAACGGCGACCCCATCGTCAACATGCGGCTGGCGACGTCCGAGGTCTGGCGCGACAAGAATTCGGGCGAGAAGCGCGAGCGCACCGAGTGGCACACCGTCGTCATCTTCAACAAGCATCTCTGCAAGGTCGCCGAGCAATACTTGAAGAAGGGCCATCTGGTCTATGTCGAGGGCATGCTCTGCACCCGCTCGTGGGAAGATCAGGGCGGCCAGAAGCGGTATTCGACCGAGGTCGTTCTGAAAGCCTTCGGCGGCGAGCTCGTCCTCATGCCGCAGGGCAACGGCTCCGGCGGACGGCCCGGCGCGGCCGGGCCTGACGATTACGGCCGCGAGAGCAGCCGTTCCGATCGATCTTCCGAAACGTCCCGAGACAATGACGACCGCTCCTACGGGCGCGAACTCGACGACGAAATCCCGTTTTGAGTGGTTCGAATCTGAGGAGAAGACCATGGCCGTGAAAGCCAGCCGCAAGCCGCCCGTGTCCGAGCAATCCGCCGAGGCGAAGAAGATCGCCGAGCTTGAACGGCAGATCGTCAAGCATGTCGACCGCATCCGCGACCTTGAGGGCCACCTCGACAACGCGGAGCGGCAGCGCGAGGGCCTCGAACGGAAGCTCGCCCGCAAGACCATCCTGTTCGACGACGCCCAGCGCGTGATCAAGGCGCAGGCCCTCGTGATCGCCGATGCACGGCATGCCGAGATCGAGCAGCGCGTCGCGCGTGTCTGCGACATGGCTTCCGACATCCCCTTCTGACCATCCACGCCGCCGGCCGACCCGGCGGATCAACCCACCCGTGAGGACAAGATGAAACGAATCCGCGACGCCCAAACGATCATCGGCATGCTGGAAGGCGGCGAAGTCGCGGCCGTCCTCGGCAGCGAGATCACCGAGACCCTGTCGAAACTGAAAGAGCTTTCCGGCGACCGCCCGAAATCGAAGGTCAAGGGCAGCGTCTCGCTCAAGATCAATCTGGAAGTCGAGGCCGGCACGGCCACGATCACCTGCGACATCGATTCCAAGCGCCCGAAGCCGCAGCGCGGCTCGTCCTTCTACTGGGTGCTCGACGACGGCTCGCTCTCCACCGAGCACCCCCAGCAGACCGACATGTTCAACGGCCCGCGCGAGGCACGACCCCGCGCCGCCGAATAGCCCGCTCCTCCCTCGAACCCAGCCGCGACGCCGTAGGCGCGCAAAGAGAGAAAGGTCGACACCATGACAAAAACTGTCACCCCCACGCCGGAAGGCGCGGAAGCCATCGCCACCCCCTTCAGCATCGACCTGGCCGAAGCCGCGCGCCTCGGCGCGGAAGCGAAGGGGATCGAGATCGTCCAGATCGAAGCGCCCGAGGGCCTGTCCGGCCTGCCTGCGACAGTGCCGGCGGCAATCCTGCGGGGCGAGCACCCGTCGATCAACTCGGTCGCCAATCTGCTCGAAACCTACCGCCTGCACCCCGAGCGCAAGCAGGGCACCGCCGAGGCGCAGACCTTCGAGTCCTTCTGCGAACTGATCAACCGCCACAAGTCCGAGCACTCGGTGATCTTCGCCGATGCCGACTGGCGCAAGCCGTCCTTCACCGCCGTTCTCGACTACCACCATCTCGGCGTCGACGGTCAGCCGGATTACGGCAAGCACCGCGTTCATTACGCCTTCCCGCTCTCCGAGGAGTGGCAGGCTTGGAACAAGATGAACGGCCAGAAGATGACGCAAGAGGACTTCGCCTATTTCCTCGAAGATCGCGTCGCGGAACTCTCGGCGCCGACCGACGAGGAGCGCATCTGGCTCGAGCGCGACTTCGCGACGACCGTCGCCACGCCCAGCCAGCTTGTCGAACTGTCGCGGGGCCTTCAGGTCAACGTGGCGAGCAAGGTGAAGGCGGCGCACACCCTTGCCAACGGCGAAGGGCAAATCGTCTGGGAAGAAAGCCATCAGGACGCCAACGGCCAGCCGCTCAAGGTTCCGGGCATCTTTATCCTGTCCGTGCCGCCCTTCTTCATGGGCGACAAGATGCGCATCCCGGTTCGCCTGCGCTACCGCGCCGCCGGAGGGTCCGTGGTCTGGTTTTACCAGATCTATCGTCCTGACCAGTTCATCACCGAGCATGTCCGCCATGCCCTCTTCGACGCCCGCGAGAAGACCGGCCTGCCGGCTTATGAGGGCAAGCCGGAGATGTCGGCATGACGGCGGCGGCGATCACCATCGGGCGGGAGGCTTTGCTTCCCGCTCTGGCCCTCGCCGTGCGCGTGGTCGAGCGCCGCACGACGATTCCTGTCCTGTCGAACGTCCTGATCCGGGCGGGCGACGGCAGGCTCACGATCACCGGCACCGATCTGGACGCCGAGATCGCCGTGTCGCGCAAATGCGCGATCGAGGGCGCGGCCGAGGTGACGCTGCCCGCGAACAATCTGCACGACATCGTGCGCAAGTTGCCCGAGGGCTGCGAGGTCAAGCTCGCCGGCGATGCGGGCGACGGCATGTGGACCATATCCGCCGGGCGCTCGCGCTTCCGCCTGCCCTTCCTTCCCGCCTCCGATTTCCACGAACTGTCGGCCGGCGAATTCGCCTGCGGCTTCGACATCGAGGCGGCCACGCTCAAGACGATGCTGGAAACCGTCCGCTTCGCCATATCGACCGAGGAGACCCGCTATTACCTCAACGGCATCCACTGGCACGAGGACGAGGTCGACGGCGCGGCGAAGCTGATCGCGGTCGCCACGGACGGGCATCGCCTGGCGAAGTCGGTGCTGCCGCTTCCCGATGGCGCGGCGGGCCTGCCGGCGATCATCATTCCGAGGAAGACGGTCGAGCTCGTCCTGAAAATGCTGCCGGAGAAAGGGCCTGTCCGCGTCGACGTGTCCGACGTGAAGCTGCGCCTGACCATGGGCGGCGAGGAGAGCGGCGTCACGCTGGTCTCGAAACTGATCGACGGCACGTTCCCCGATTACAAGCGCGTGGTGCCGGGCGGCAACCCGAACCGCTACACGGTCACGCGCGCGCCGCTGGCGGACGCCATCGACCGCGTCCTCACCGTCTCCACCGGCAAGGGCAATGCCGTCAAATACGCCTTCGCGGGCGACGGGCTGACCGTTACCGCGCATAGCCCGGACGCCGGCAGCGCGGAAGATCAGATCGAGATCGCGGGCGTCGAGGGCGACCCCGTCGAGATCGGCTTCAACGGCAAATACTGCCTCGACCTTCTGGCCGCCGCCGGCGGCGATGCCGTGATCTTCGAGCTTGGCGATGCGGGCGCTCCGGCCCTCGTCCGCCCTGCGCAGGGCGGCGACACGCTCTTCGTTCTCATGCCGATGAGGATTTAGCCGATGTCCACCTTCACCGTCGTTTCCACCGTCACCCACCGCTCGCTGATGAACAAGAGCAAGGACGATCTGGCGCGCTGGATCCTGCATCTGCTCGACTGCCGCGACGACAACGAGCGGCTGCGCGTGCAGCGCGTCACCGATCTGCTCGAAGCGAACAACCGCTATCAGCAGGAGGCGCGCGACCTGCGAGCGGCGGCGAAGGCGCGCTTCGACCTGGTCGCGCATCTTGAGCGACAGCGGGCCTTTTCCTTGAAGACCTTCGGCCCCGGCACGCGCGCCGCCGGCGTGGTCGACCATATCCGCAAGGAACTGCGCGAGATCGAGGCCGACCCCACCGACGTCGAGGAATGGATCGACGTCATCATTCTGGCCTTCGACGGCGCTTGGCGCGCCGGGTTCGAGCCGGCGCGCATCGTCGAGGCCGTCGTCGCCAAGCAGACGAAGAACGAGAAGCGACGTTGGCCCGACTGGCGGACGGCCGACCCGGACAAGGCGATCGAGCACGACCGGAGCGGCGAGGCCACCGCGATCGACGGCGACGCGGTCGACCGCCTCAAGAAGATCGAGGCCGAGTTCGCGCACAACGGCGACAAGACCCGCGTGGCGGTTCGTCTTGGCGATCTGCGGGCCGTTCTCGCTGCCGGCGTCGGGAGGTGAGCGATGGTTGACTTCGCACACACCCGCCGATGGTGGCCAGCCTGCCTCGTTGACGAGATCATGCCGCCCGGCCGCGAGCGCCCGGAGGACTGGCTTTCTCCCGACGCCGCCGGCGTGACGACCGTCCACTGGGATGACGAGAAAGCGTCAGTCGCCGGCACCATCGCGCCGGGCGAAACCGTCTCCTTCATGTGGTGGGAGGAGCGCGGCAGCGCCACGATCACCGTCATGCCGGACGGGTCGTGGAACCTCGAAGACCCGCGCGACGGCGGCACCGTCGATATGTTCACCGGCGAGGCCGCGCCGCTGGCGCCGGCTGCTCGGGTCGACGAGGCGAACTGGTTTGCCGAGGCGAGCGACTACGAGACGATGTCCGATTCGATGGACAGCTTCGCCCGGAACTGGGCGTCGAACGACACGGTCGACCCCGAGGGCGAGCGGCTGACCGTCGTTATGGGCTTCTGGCACGATGGCGTCGCCTTCACCGTTTCGTCGGACGGCCGCGCGCTGGCCGAGATCGGGGGCGATCATGGCTGACCATTCCCTGATCGAATGGACCGACGCTACGTGGAACCCGATCACCGGCTGCTCGGTCGTGTCGCCCGGCTGCACGAACTGCTATGCGATGCGGCTGGCCGGGACGCGCCTCAAGCATCATCCGAGCCGCGCGGGCCTGACGCTCGACGCGAAGGCCGGGCCGGTCTGGAACGGTAAGGTGCGCCTCAACCGTGAGTGGTTTGCCCAGCCTTTGAGTTGGAAGCGCCGGCGCATGATCTTCGTCTGTGCGCACGGCGATCTCTTCCATGAAGATGTACCCGACGAGTGGCTCGACGGCGTCTTCGCCGTCATGGACCGCGCCCGACATCACACTTTTCAGGTTCTGACGAAACGAGCAGAGCGGATGCGCGACTACATGCGCCACCGCTATGAACTGCCTGACTACATCATGGACTTCTACCGCGATGAAGACGGCGATGGTCCAGAGCGGGGATGGCAACCGCCGAAGAACGTCTGGCTCGGCGTCTCGGTCGAGGATCAGCAGCGCGCCGACGAGCGCGTCCCTTACCTGCTAGAGACGCCGGCAGCGGTGCGTTTCGTTTCGGCCGAGCCGCTGCTTGGGCCGATCGACTTGCGCGACATTCACGATGGCGTGGACTGCCTTAGCAGGCGAACAGGCGCGCGGCTCGATTGGGTCATCGTCGGCGGCGAGAGCGGTGACGGCGCGCGTCCGATGCATCCGGACTGGGCGCGCTCCCTTCGCGATCAGTGTTTGAGCGCCGATGTTCCGTTCTTCTTCAAGCAATGGGGCAGCTGGCTTCCCGTTCCCAATGCTCGAAGGCTCTCATACGGCATGGAGCACGGTCGCGTGGTTTGCCGCGAGTGGCAGGAAGAGGTTTCTTTCCTTGTCGGCAAGAAGGCGGCGGGGCGAATGCTCGACGGGGTCGAGCACAACGGCATGCCGGGGGTGCGGCCATGACGGTGCATCTGATCGCCGCCTGCGGCCGCCGAGGCCAGATCGGCCGCGCCGGCGACCTGCCATGGCGGGGCGACCCGGATCTGGAAGCCGTGATGAAGATGGACCTTGCCGGTTTCCAGCGGCTTACGATGGGTGGCGTCGTCATTCTCGGCCGGCGGACGGCGCGGGGCATGCCGCGGCTCGAAGGCCGATGCGTCTATGAATGGGCAGGCAGCGACCCGGCGGAGGTGATCGAAACCTGCGGGCAGGAGTGGCCGGAACGGCCGATCTGGATCGCGGGCGGCGCGCATACCTATCGGACGTTCGCGCCTTTCGTCGACGGCCTCAAGCTGATCAGCGCAATTCCCTACGACAGTGCGCCTGAGGAGGATCGCGACCATGTGTTCTTCCCGTTCGACGCCTACGGGTTTCGCTGGGGAGGCGTCGCATGACGGACCTCCCCTACATTTTCCGGTGGAATCGACAAGGCCGGAAAGGCCAGCCGTGCCGGCTTACGGCGCGCGGCAAGATGAACTCGATTCGCGTCGAGTTCGCGGACGGTTTCGTGATGATCACGTCCGGCAATGCCATCCGAAAGGCTATCCCGGCCTCTCGGAATTCCAGAACTTCCAAGCAACCCGATGGAGTTAGACCATGAACATTGCTACTGCAGTGAAGACTTCCCCCATGACCATCGACCGGGCCGACCTGGCTGCGCCGATTCTCTTCGCGCCGAGCCGGACGGAAGTCGGCATCAGGGCCGGCACCGTGATCCAGATCGAGGGCCGCACACATGCCTTCGACGCCGACACGCCGGTCGGTCTCGGCGATCTGATGCCCGGTCACGACTACGGCGTCTCCATCGACGGGGAAGGCAAACCCTTCGCCGAGCCGGTTGCATCGAACCCTCTCGGGGACAGATGGTTCGCCGGGTTCCATTTCGCGCCCGGCGGCTGCGCGCAGGCCCGCGCCGGCGGCGACACGACCCCGTCGATCAATCCCTTCTCGCTCTGGGACGCGGACTTCCGGTTCGCGGGACCGGACCCGCGCGGCATGACGATGATCGAGCTCGCCGGCGGCCGCAAAGCATGGGTGGACATCTATCTCCCCGGCGTCGATCACCACGAACACGGCACGAGCCGCTGCGGGGCGACGATCGCAGACGGCCGCGACCTTCCCATGCGGCCGGACGGGAAGACGCGCTTCAAGCGGTTCGACTATGCCGCCGCCGTCGAACTCCTCGCCCATCACGGCAAGCGCCTCCTCACGATCGAGGAATTCTTCGCGGCCGCCATCGGCGTGCAGGAGCGATGCTCGCGCGATGGCGACCCGGTCGTCACCGGCGTCCTCAAGGACGGCGCCGAGCGGTTCATCAGCCAGCGCGGCGTTTTCGACGTCACGGGGACCGTCTGGCAATGGGCTACGGACGGCGACCCGGACGAGCCTCGCCCGTCCATCGCCGGGGGTTCGTGGATCAACGGCGGCCTCGCCGGCTCTCGCTTCGCGTTTCTGGGCGTCTGGCCGGTGAGCTCGGACGTGAATCTCTCGGCGCGCGGCGGCGGCGACCACCTGAATCCTGTCTCCTAGCCCGCGCGGAAGCGCGGGCCGACTGAAACGGACGATCGCCAGCCATGACACGCGACGAATTTGTGCAAGCTCAAGACCTGGCGATCGTCGAAAAATATGAGGCCGTCGTGACCTATCTCTATCCGATCCTCCAGCGAAGCCCGCGCCGCCATGGCGCGTTGCGCGACCGGCTGATCGGATTGCTGTTCGATCAGGTCGGCCTTCTCTATCAGGCGGCGAAGAGCAAGCAGCCTTCCCGTCTCTACGCGGCGGACGCTCACATGGCGACGCTGCGGTTCTGGTTGCGCTTTGCGGCCGATCCGTCCCTGAAAATCGTCACGCCTCGGCAGCATGCCGTGGCGCTCCGCACCATCGCGGAGACCGGCGCGATGCTCGGGAAATGGATCAAGACCGCGAAGGGCAACGGGCGGTCGGGGTTATGACGCAGCGGTGCCCGTCCATCGCCGGGGGTTCGTGGATCAACGGCGGCAACGCCGGCTCTCGCTACGCGAATCTGGGCAACTGGCCGGAGAACTCGAACGAGAATCTCTCGGCGCGCGGCGGCGGCGACGACCCTTTCAAAGCTCGGCGACGGTCACGGCCGCGCCGGCAATCTTCCACCGGCGCGGCCGTATTCATGCGGGTCGTGCCAGGGTGGTCGGCCCGACTGTCCGGCTTCGGCGAACACATAGCAGGGTCCGGTGAAGCGGGGAGTAGCGGCCCAGCCGTCGAAACCCGCGACCGGCAGGCGGGTATTCAGATCATGGGAAAGAAGCATCGCAACCTCATCAGCATCATCACGTCCGACACGAACATGCGGCGCGCCTTCCGGCTGACGTCGCTCGGGAAGCGACTCACGCCGGGCTTCCTTGAGTTCAAGGAATTCTCGATCCTCAATCTTCACGATCTGGCGGCGGCCATGCGCGACGGCACCTATCGGCCGGGCGCGCCGCGCCAGTTCCGAATCTTCGACCCGAAGGTGCGCCTGATCTCGGCGCTGCCGTTCGAGGACCGCGTCGCGCAGCATGCGCTATGCGCGGTGATCGGCCCGATATTCGAGGCGACCCTTCTTCCGAGAACCTATGCCTGCCGGCCCGGCAAGGGCACCCACGCGGCCGCGACGGCATTGCAGGCCGATATGCGCCGGCTGGCGCGCAGCGGGCCGCTCTACGTCCTCAAGACGGATTTCTCGGCCTATTTCGCCAGCATCGAGCACGGCGCGCTCTGGCGGCTGATCGAGGCGAAGATTTCCTGCCGCGGCACCCTGCGCCTGATAGAAGCGATGCTGCCCCGCGAGGGGATAGGGCTGCCGATCGGCAATCTCGTCTCGCAGATTTTCGCGAACGTATATGCGGGGGTCGTCGATCGCCACCTTCAGCAGACGCTCGGCGAGCGGCATTGGTTCCGCTACATGGACGACATCGTCGTCCTCGGGCGTTCGTCCGACCATCTGCGCAGGGTGCGCGGCTCGATCGAGGATCTGTCGCGGGACCGGCTGGGGCTGCGGTTCTCGAAGTGGAGCATCCAGCCGGCCGGCCGGGGCGTCAACTTCGTCGGCTACCGCATCTGGACGACGCACAAGCTCCTGCGCCGGGACAGCGTCGTGCGAGCGCGGCGGAAGATCAGGGCCTATCGGGCCGCCGGCGAGCACGAGCGGCTCGATCGGTTCCTTGCGGCTTGGACCGGCCATGCGTCATGGGCTGATAGCCACAACCTGCTTGAGACTTTGAATCTGGCCGGCGGGAGGGGCGAGCCATGAGGCGAGCAACCGCGATTCTGCCGGAGAACCTGGCACCCGTAGGGATCAACCGAGAGCAGGCCGCGGCGCTTATCGGCGTGAGCGCCACGCTCTTCGACCGCATGGTTGTCGACGGCCTTATGCCGGACGCGAGGATGATCTACGGTCGCCGCGTTTGGGACGTCGCCGAAGTGGCGGCCGCGTTCCGCTCCCTGCCTCATCGGTCACAACCTGTTGACGTTGCCGCCGCGGAAGGGAATCCTTGGGATGATGCCTAAGAAATTGCCCAAGGGAGTTACAGTCGACCGAGACCGGCACAAGAATGTCCGGCTCTACTTCCGCGCGCCCGGTCGTCCAAAGGTCAGGCTTCGGGAGGAACCCGGAACGAAAGCGTTCGACGATGAGGTCGCATGCGCCCGAATCGGGATCCCCTACGAGAAGAAGATCGCGCCGGCGCCGCGAAAGCCCGGCGCGCCCGCCAAGGAAAATAGCTTTCACTGGCTCGTCCAGCAATACAAGCAGCGGGCGAAGAATAGGCTCAACCCCGACCAGCTTGCGCGCCGCGTTCGGCTCCTCGAGGAAATATGCGAAAGCGGCAAGAAGCGCCGCGGCGATCTCCCCTATAAGCTGATGGAGCGCAAGCACGTCCTCGAAATCCGAGACACGATTCGCGATACGGCAGGCGCGCAGAACAACGTGGTGAAGACCGTTTCCGCCATGTTCGGATGGGCGATCAGCGTCGGCCTCGCCGATCGGAACCCCGCGATCGGAATCGAACACCTTCACTCCGGCGACGGTTTCCACGCATGGACCGTCGACGAGGTGAGGCAATACGAGGAGCGGCATCCACAGGGAAGCAAGGCTCGGCTGGCGCTGCATCTCGGCCTCTTCACCGGCCTGCGCCTGTCTGATCTTGCGACCTTGGGCAAGCAGCATATCCGCGACGGCTGGCTTTATGTGCGCCCCGGAAAGACTGGGAAATCATCTGGCGTCGTTGTGGAGATTCCCGTGCTGGCCGAGCTACAGGCGACGATCGAGGCGACCGAAACCGGAGACCTGACGTTCCTTATCACCGACCTCGGCCGGCCGTTCACGGTGAACGGCCTCGGCAACAAGATGCGCCAATGGTGCGATCAGGCCGGCTTACCCCAGTGCTCGATGCACGGATTGAGAAAGGCGGGGGCGACCATCGCCGCCGACAACGGGGCGACCGACAGTCAGCTTATGGCAATCTTCGGCTGGACGACGAAGAAGCAAACCACGCTCTACACGAAGAAGGCGGATCGAAAGCGCCTTGCGGGCGAGGCGATTCGCAAACTCGTGCCAGAACAAAAAACGGACGAAACTGTCCCACCGCAAAAAGGGTTGCTGGAAAGTGGGACAAAAATCGCCAAAAAGGCAATAAAATCAAATACATAATAAACGGATGGTGCCCAGGAGAGGACTCGAACCTCCACGCCTTGCGGCACACGGACCTGAACCGTGCGCGTCTACCAATTCCGCCACCTGGGCAGGTGACGCGCTGATTTAGGCGGATGGATCGCTTCTGTCAACGCGCTTCGGCATGTTTCGGGCCGGCTTTGAAAACATTTTTCCGCCGCGGCGCCGAGCGGCGGTCAGCTGTCGAGCGTGACCTTCGATTTGACCGTCGTATCGGCGGAAAGTTCGTAGATCATCGGCACGCCGGTACCTATTTCCAGGCCGACGATATGCTCGCGGTCGAGCCGGTCGAGCACCATGCAGATCGATCGCAACGAATTGCCGTGCGCCGCAACGAGCACGCGACGCCCGCGCATCACTTCCGGCAGGATATCGGTCACGTAGTAGGGCAGGGTGCGCGCCAGCGTGTCTTTCAGGCTCTCGCCGCCGGGCGGCGGCACATCGTAGGAGCGGCGCCAGATGTGCACCTGTTCCGCGCCCCAGCGCTCGCGGGCATCATCCTTGTTCAATCCGGACAGGTCGCCATAGTCGCGCTCGTTGAGCGCCAGGTCGCGGCGGGTTTCGAGCCCTTCCTGGCCCAGTTCCTTGAGCATCAGTGTCAGGGTGTTCTGGGCGCGCACGAGATCGGAGGTGAATGCGAGATCGAATATCAGCCCGCGATCGGCCAGCTTCCGGCCGGCGCTTATGGCCTCCTCCACACCCTTTTCGGTCAGGTCGGGATCCTTCCAGCCGGTGAAGAGGTTTTTCAGGTTCCATTCGCTTTGTCCGTGGCGGACAAGAACCAGCGTTCCGGTCATTTCTCTTTTCTCCGTGGTGATGGCTTGGCTCGCCGGCCGGTCAGGATGCCTGCAGGCCGAGCACGTCGAGCATCGAATAGAGGCCGGGCTTGCGCCCCCGCGCCCAAAGCGCGGCCTTCACGGCGCCGCGGGCAAATATTCCCCGGTCGGCTGCGTGATGCGAAAGCGTGACGGTCTCTCCCGGCCCCGCCAGGATGACCGAATGATCGCCGACGACCGCACCGCCGCGCAACGTGGCGAAACCGATCGCCCCGGCCGGCCGCGGGCCGGTGTGACCGTCGCGGACCCGCACGGCGTTGTCGTCAAGCTCGACACCGCGGCCCTCCGCGGCCGCTTTCCCGAGCAGAAGCGCGGTGCCCGACGGCGCATCGACCTTGTGGCGATGGTGCATCTCCAGCACCTCGATGTCGAAGTCGGCCGCGTCCAGCGCCATCGCGGCCTGGCGTACCATCACCGAGAGCAGGTTGACCCCAAGGCTCATGTTGCCGGATTTGACGATCGTGGCGTGGCGGGCCGCGGCGGCGATCTGTTCGTCCTGTTCGGCAGAGCAACCCGTCGTGCCAATGACATGGGCGATGCGTGCCTGCGCCGCGTAGCCGGCGAAGGCCACCGTCGCCGCCGGTGCGGTGAAATCGAGCACACCGTCGGCAATTGCGAACGCCGCCAGCGGATCGCTGGTGATCGTCACGCCAAGCGGCCCGACGCCGGCCAGTTCACCCGCATCCCGGCCGACTGCCCCGGCACCCTCACGCTCGACCGCGCCAACCACCTTCGCGCCCTTAGTCTCGGCAATCGCGCGTATCAGCGACTGGCCCATCCGTCCGGCGGCACCGACAACCACAAGGCCCATATCCGTCATGTCCTGCGTCCTTTCCGCGCTTGGTCCGGTTCCGGCGTCGCGTCGCCGCCGGAACCATTCAGATCGTCTGCCAGTTCCAGGACGCGTGGTGCCTGGAGTTCGTAGAACCGCCGGTAAAGCCCGCGTTCCATCGCCATCAGCTCAGCGTGCGTACCCTGTTCGGCGATGCGCCCCGCCTCCATCACCACGATCCTGTCCGCCTTGATGACGGTCGACAGGCGATGGGCGATGACGATCGTCGTGCGCCCGGCCATGACATGGTTCAGCGCTGCCTGGACCCGGCTTTCCGATTCATTGTCGAGCGCGGACGTCGCTTCGTCCAGCAGGAGGATCGGCGCATTGCGCACGATGGCGCGGGCGATCGACAGGCGCTGGCGCTGCCCGCCCGACAGCGTGATCCCGTTCTCGCCCACCGGTGTGTCGTAGCCTTGTGGCTGCGTCACAATGAATTCTTCCGCCCAGGCGAGCTTTGCCGCAGCCTCGATCTCGGCATCCGTCGCGTCTGCACGGCCATAGCGGATATTGTCGCGGATCGAACCCTCGAACAGGTAGGGCTGCTGCGAGACGAAGGCCATCGCCTTGCGCAGCGAGCTCTTGGTCACGGTCGAAATATCCTGCCCGTCGATCAGGATCCGTCCCGAAGAAGGCTCGTAGAACCGTTGGACGAGCGAGACGAGGGTCGTTTTCCCCGCGCCCGAGGTGCCCACGATCGCGGTGGTCCTGCCCGCCTCGGCGACGAGGTCGACACCGTCAAGGACGGGCAGCTCCGATCCGTAGGAGAACCGGACCCTTTCAAAGCGGATCTCGCCCTTGTCGACGACCAGCGGCACGGCGCCGGCATCCTCGCGCTGGTGCGCCTCCATGTCGAGAATCTCGTAGATCATGCGCGCGTTCACCAGCGAGCGCTCCAGGCCGACCTGGACGCGGGCAAGCCGGCGTGCCGGATCGTAGGCCAGCATGAGAGCGGTGATGAAGGCGATGATCGATCCGGGCAATTGCCCCTCTTCTATCGTCCGGATTCCGGCATAGGCAATCGCGCCGGATACCGCGATGCCGGCCAGCAGTTCGGCGATCGGTGCCGTGCGTTCGGAGACGCGGGCGATCTTGTTGGCCCGGCTTTCGGCCCACGTGATCATCGTGTCGAGGCGCTGCCTCAGCTGATCTTCCATCGTGAATGCCTTGACGATGGTGATCCCCTGCACCGTTTCCTGCATCGCGCCGATGAGGTGGGCATTGATCTCGACCGCCTCGCGGCTGACAGCGCGCAGGCGGCGCATCAGGTAGTTGACTGTATAGCCGAGCGGTGGGCCGATCACCAGGACAACGGCGGACAGAAGCGGCTCCTGGAGCACCATGACGCCGACCAGCGCGACGAGCGAAACGGCATCACGGCCGATCGATGTCAGCGTGATGTTGAGCAGGTCACGCACGCCATTGACGTTCTGGTTGATCCGCGCGACGAGCTGGCCGGAACGCTCGGCATGGAAAAACGGCATGCCTAGATCGAGCAGATGGTCGAATATCCGCGCCTGGTAGCGCGCGACGATATTGTTGCCGATCCGCGCCAGCAAAACCGCCTGGCCGTAAGTTGCAAAGCCGCGCGCGAGAAAGGCCGCCATGATGCTTGCCGCGATCAGGAAGACGAGGTCGGCGCGTTTCTGGTAGAAAATCGAGTCGACGATGTCGCGCATGATCCAGGCAAGATAGGCGGTCGCCAGCGCGATGGTCACCAAGAAGGCGATTGCCACCAGGTAACTGCCGAGATATTCGCGGCCATTCTCGGCGATGACGCGCTTCATCACCCAGACGACCTCGCCCGAGCGCGTTGTCGGCTTGTCGTTTTCGGGTGTGTTCATCGCGATCGAATCCGCTCCGCCTGGCGACCGTTGCGCCGCGCGGGCTTCATAGCGGTTGCACGCCGACTTGCAAAGGGCGGCGCGGACCGTCGCTCCGCAATACGCGCGATCAGTCGAGGATCCAGCGCCGTCCCGCCGTCGTGACGCCGAAACGCGACGGCATGCGGGCATAGGCGGAAAGGCCGATGAGCGCGGCCATTGGATGGGTCACCACCTGCACCGGCATGGCGCGCAGCAAGGCCGAGTGAGGCGCCTTGTCCTCGAATGCCGCACGGAAGGCGCCGGTCTTGAGCGCGGGGATGATCTGCCGGGCGATACCACCGGTAAGGAAGACTCCGCCGCGGCTCATGAACACCAGTGCCAGGTCTCCTGCGACGCGGCCCAGAACGGTCACGAACAGCGCCAGCGCTTCGCTGGCGGCCGGATCGCTGCCCTCCAGGCCGGCCGCCGAGATCTCGGCCGGCGTCGTGAACCGGTCCGGCGTCCCGTCTGTCTTCGCAAAGGCATTGTAGATGTTGACGAGGCCGCGCCCGCAGAGCAGTTGTTCGGCCGATACCCGGCCTTCGATGCGCTCGAGCTGCGGCCAGATCTGCGCCTCGCGCTCGGTGCGCGGTCCGACATCGGTGTGTCCGCCTTCGCCGGGAACGGGGATCCAGGTCCGGTGCCAGTTGATGAGGCCGGCGACGCCAAGGCCCGTTCCAGGCCCCAGGACCAAGCGGCTGCCGTAGTCTTCGCCCGTCCCGCCGCCGATCTTTTCCATGTCGTGCTCGTCCAGCGCGACGACGGCGAGTGCCTGGGCCTCGAAATCGTTGAGAACGGTAACGTCCTTGAGGCCGAGCGTTTCCTCCATCTGCAACGGTTTGACCACCCAGGAGCAATTGGTCAGGTCGATCTCGTCGCCGTTGACCGGGCCGGCAACGGCAAGCACGGCCGACAGCGGCAGCAGCGAGGTCCTGCCGAGCACCGCCGCCTGGATGGCCGCTTCGATCGTCGGATAATCCGCGGTCTGGACGACCGGAAACTCTTTTGGCTCGGAGTTGGCGTCGACAATGATGGCGAACCGCGCATTGGTTCCGCCGATGTCCCCGATCAGGACGGGAAAGCGCACCGGGATTTCGTTGTTCTCGCCCATTGCCATCGTGCTTTGGTCCGTATTCCCCATTTCCGCCGCCCGGTTGTGCGGATTGCGCAGATGTTGTTCTTCCGACGTGCCGGCTAAATCGATTGAAGTCGTATAGTCCGGCTCGGTGAAAGGTCAAAGATATTTCTGTTCGGCTCCGCGCTTGTACCGTCAGCGCTCCGGCCGTGCCCTTGGCAGCGGCACGTCGAGGGGCGGAATTGCCGGCGCAAACGCGCTCGCAGCCACCGGCGCCTGGGCGCCGCCTGCGCCAAGGGTCCCCTTCCCGGTCAGCGTCACGGCTTCCGCCGATGCCGGGGCGGGCGCGTCAAGCACGGCCTGGCAGGTGGCGGGAAGGCTTGCCATGGTCATGACGTCTCGCGCCTTTGGCTCGGGTTTGGTGCCGGGTTTTGCCGGGCGCCATGGCTCGTCGGTAAACCACCAGGCCAGCGACTTGCCGCAGCCGTCGTCATGAGATGGCGGGCTTTGCGGCTTGCAGCCCGGCGATCCCGCGGGGCAGCCGATTCGCAGATGGAAATGATAGTGATGGCCCCAGAACGGCCGGATCTTGTAAAGCCAGCTTCGGTCGTCCATCACCGTGTCGCAAAGCTTTTTCTTGATGCCGGGATGCACCAGGATGCGTTCGACCTGCCCGTAGCTTGCCGCCCGCTTCAGTAAGGCGACATGCGCCGGCGTCCATACGTCGTCGTCGACATATAGCGAATCCTTCTTCAGCATCGACGTCGCCGACAGCTTTTCGCGCTCCGACGGGCTGAGCCGGCGGTTGGGCATCGGCGTCAGCCAGATGTCGGCATCGAGACCGATCTGGTGCGATGCGTGGCCGGTCAGCATCGGTCCGCCGCGCGGCTGCGAGATGTCGCCGACCAGCAGGCCCGGCCAGCCGTCGCCCGCCGCATCCCGAGACAGTCGTGCGATCAGGGCGATCATGTCCGGATGGCCCCATCGCCGGTTCCGCGAGGGGCGCATTACTTGCCAGTTCGGGCCGTCCTCGGCGATCGCGATGCCGCCTGAAAAGCAGCCCTTGGAATAAAAACCGTAGGAAGCGGGCGCGGTCGCGGCGGGCAGCGGCTTGTGGCCGAACAGGTCTTTCGCCAGGGGCGCGGCCCGGCCCGGCCCGGAACCAGCGGCCAACAAGGCCAGCCCGGCAGCGGCAAGAATTCCCACTATGCACCGCATCATTCGCTCCGCGTCACGTGATTCGTCGCAGAAGCCGGAGTCTAGTCGACAAATGGGCTGAAATACAGCGCGCCCCGATCCCGCGTGACGCGTCGGGCTACCCGCACCAGGAACCGTCGGCCCACATGGCGGAGAGCGCCGCGCGGTAGTCTGGGTGGCGCAGGCTGTAGCCCGATTGCCTCAGCTTGGCGTTCGATACACGCTTGTTCTCACCGTAGAAGGAGCGGGCCATTGGCGTCAGCTCGGCGGTCGCGAAATCGGTTTCCGGCGGCGCTTCCACTCCCATCAGTGACGCCGCGAACTCCACGACATCCTGCGGCGGTGCCGGTTCGTCGTCAGTGACGTTGAAGATGCCCGAAGCGCGCGCGCGCAGCAGGTGAGCGGTCGCCCCGGCGATATCGTCGACATGGATGCGGTTGAACACCTGGCCGGGCTTGACCAGGCGTTTGGCCGTTCCCCGTTCCAGGTTGACGAAGGCGTTTCGGCCAGGGCCATAGATGCCCGAAAGGCGCAGGATCGCGACCGGCAGGCCGGTCTCATCCCCGAACCGCGTCCACGCTTCCTCCGCCGCCTTGCGCTGCACCGAGCGAGTCGAGGCCGGCTTGCACCCGGTTTCCTCGTCCACCCACGCGCCGTCATGGTCGCCATAGACGCCGACCGTCGACAGGTAGCCGATCCAGGACAGCGCCGGCATCGAATCGCGGATGATGTCGGCGGCACTGTTGAGCACCGGGTCGCCGTCTCCGTCCGGCCCGATCGAGACCACCATATGCGTCATGTATTCGAGCGGCAGGCCGAGGGCGTCTTCGCGCGTTCCGGCAAAAAGAATCGGGTCGATATGCGCTCTCTCGAGCGCGGGAAAATTTTCCGCGTTGCGCGTCGTGCCGACAATCCAGCGCACCGACTCCGACATTTCCCGCGCGATGGCACGGCCCGAATAACCCGCCCCGAATATGAACAACCGCATCAGTCTCCGTCCTCCATTGCATCGTGCCATTCTGCCCGCACGGCGTCGTCCTTTTCCGCCGCCAGCCGTTCCCGCCTCAAGGCATCGAAGGCACTGCCGTCGACCAGCCGGGCTGTCGTCCACACGGCCGCTCCGCGCACCAGGGGAGAGGGATCGTCGAGCAGGGTGCGCACCGGCTGGGCGAGTGACAGGTCGCCGCTGTTGCCCGCCGCGATCAGCGCGTTGCGGATGAAGCGGTCGCGGCCGATGCGCTTGACCGGCGAACCGGAGAACATGGCGCGGAATCCGGCATCGTCAAGCGCCAGCAGCGTGCCAAGCGCAGGCGCTTTCAGATCGTCCCGCGCCTTCAGCCGTGCTTCGCTTGCCGCGCGGGCGAACTTGTTCCAAGGGCAGACCGCGAGGCAGTCGTCGCAGCCATAGATGCGGTTGCCGATCGCCGGCCGCAGCGCACGCGGGACCGGACCCTTGTGCTCGATCGTCAGGTACGAGATGCAGCGGCCCGCGTCGAGCTGGTAGGGTGCGGGAAAGGCGTCCGTCGGGCAGGCGTCGAGGCAGGCGCGGCAGGAGCCGCAATGATCGTCCTCTCTTCCGTCCGGCTCCAGCTCCGCCGTGGTGAAGATCGCGCCGAGAAACAGCCACGAGCCGAAGTCTTGGCTGACCAGGTTGGTGTGCTTGCCCTGCCAGCCGATGCCGGCGGCCGCGGCAAGCGGCTTTTCCATCACCGGCGCGGCGTCGACGAATACCTTGACGTCCGCTCCCGTGCGCGCGGCGAAGCGGCCTGCGATTGTCTTCAGCTTTCCCTTGATGATGTCGTGGTAGTCGCGGTTTTGCGCATAGACCGAGATCGCGCCGCGGTCACGTTTTTCAAGCACGGCAAGGGGATCGTGATCCGGGCCGTAGTTCATGCCGAGCATGACGATGCTCCGAACATCGGCCCAGAGTGCGCGCGGGTCGGCGCGCCATGCGGCCCGGTCTTCCATCCAGCCCATTGTCGCGTGATGGCCGGCGGCAAGGAATGCGGCGAGGCGGGTTCCGGCCTCGGGAATTGCACCGGGCGCGGCGATACCGATAGCATCGAAACCGGCATTGGCGGCTTCGGCTTCGAGAAACCGGCGGAGCTTGCCCGGGTTCGTCATCTGCCCGGAGTCGGGGTCAGGACCCCACTCATCAGAAATCCGGATCGGCGTAGTGCGAAGCCGGCGGCAGGCCGGTCACGCGTTCGGCGAGCAGGGGCCGGAAGGACGGCCGGGATTTCAGCCGCGCATACCACTCGCGCGCCGCCGGGCTCGCCTGCCAGTCGATCTCGCCGAGATAATCGAGGATCGAGATCGCAGCGCCGGCCGCGAGATCCGCATAGGTGAGCCTGGGGCCGGCCAGCCAGTTGCGCGTTCCGGTCAGGAAGTTGGTATATTTCATGTGGCCGCGGATATTGCCGCGCGCAGCGCGCAGAGCGCCAGCGTCCGGCGAGCCGCCGCCGGCAGCCGTCGGCATGATCGGTTTGAAGATTCGTTCGCGCACCATGTGGCGCGTGACTTCGGAATCGAACTTGACGAGGTACCAGTCGACGAGACGGCGGATCTCCACGCGTTCGAAGGGGTCGTCGGCAAACAGCCTCTTGTCGCGTCGCAGCACGCCGCGGGTTTCGTCGAGATATTCCGCGATCACGTTCGTGCCCGGCACGGGAACGTCTCCATCAGCGAGCAGGACGGGAAGCGCACCGGCGGGATTGAGTTGAAGGAATTCCTTGCGCCGCTGCCACGGGCGCTCCTCGATCAGCGAGACCTCTTCGCCGTATTCACCGAGAATGAGCCGGATGAAACGGCAGCCGGCGATCATGGGATGGTGAAAAAGGGTCAGCATGGAAGAGGTTCCAGGGCTCTGGCTTTGGCGCATCGGGGCAGCTATGCCTGCTGCTGCGCGATTCGTTGACATCTTGAGAACCAGTGTGAGCTATAGGGTCTGACACGCGGCCTGACAAGGACAACCGGCCTCGGCAGACAGCTTGTACAGATCGCAAACAGGCGGGGATTGATGGCACAGCAGAGCATTGTCGATGCGGTTCTTCTTGGCCTGCTTGAGGGGCTGACCGAGTTCATCCCTGTCTCGTCGACCGGCCATATCCTGCTCGCCGGCCACTTCCTGGGTTTCAAGTCGACCGGCAAGGCGTTCGAGGTGCTGATCCAGCTTGGCGCCATCATGGCGATCCTGACCGTCTATTTCGCCCGCCTGTGGAAAATGCTGGTCGACCTGCCGCGCGATGCGCGCACGCGGCGTTTCGTCCTCGGCATACTCATTGCCTTCCTGCCGGCTGCGATCATCGGCGCGCTCGCCCATGACTTCATCAAGAACGTGCTGTTCGAGACGCCGATGCTGATCTGCATAACGCTGATCGTCGGCGGCGTGGTGCTGCTTTGGGTCGACCGCTGGGCGTTGCAGCCCAGATACACCGATATCATGGACTACCCGCTCGGCGTCTGCTTCGGCATCGGCCTGTTCCAGTGCCTGGCGATGATACCCGGCACGTCGCGTTCGGGATCGACGATCGTCGGCGCACTGCTGCTCGGTGCCGACAAGCGATCCGCTGCGGAATTCTCATTCTTCCTGGCGATGCCGACCATGGCGGGCGCCTTCGCCTATGACCTGTTCAAGAACCGCGATGTCCTGTCGGCCGCCGACCTGCCGATCATCGGCGCGGGCTTTGTCGTCGCCTTCATCGCCGCCGTCCTCGTGGTGCGCGTGCTGCTCGACTATGTCTCGAAATACGGCTACGCGCTCTTCGGCTGGTGGCGGCTGGTTGTCGGCGCCGCCGGCATGGCAGCTTTGCTTGTCTGGGGCTAGATCAGCAACAGGATGCCGCGCCGGGCGAGGTCCAGCGCCAATGCCGTCAACAGGATCCTGAACCAGAAGCGGAACTGCTGTTCGGGCAGCCGGTCGAGCAGTTTCGATCCCCACACCGTGCCGGCATAGCCGGTGGCGATCATCACGGCGACCAGCGGAACCCATTGCCGGAACGCAAACCCCAGCGCGCCGAAAACAAAGATCTTCAAGGCATGCAGCACGGTCATCAGCGCGGCATGGGACGCGACCACTGCCTTGCGGTCGTCGCGGATCGACTGGTTGAGGAAGGCCGCCACCATCGGGCCGGTCGCGCCGAGCGCCATGGTGACGAGGCCGAGCACGCCGCCGCCGGCAACCAGCCCCGCCTTCGACAGCCGCGCGAAGCCCGGAATTTTCGTCCAGGTGATGGCGATGATGAAAGCCCCAAGCACGATCTTGAGCGCAGCATCCGGAATGCCGGTCACCGCATAGCCGCCGGCAACCGATCCCGCGACGGCACCGATGAGGAACGGGCCGACGAGCGGCCATCGGATATTCGCGCGCTGGTGCCAGGCCCGCCCGGTATTGGAACCGAGCTGAACTGCACCATGGACCGGAATCAGTGCCGAAACCGGCATCAGCACGCCCATCAGCGCGAGCATCGCCACGCCGCCGCCGACGCCGAATGCGGCGGTCAGCGCCGAAGTGAAGAAACTGGCAAAGACGAGCAGCGCAGCGCCACCGCCCGCCAGGCCCTCCGGCAGCAGGGATGAGGCAAGCGCGTCCAATGGATGCCGGGCCTAGTGGTTCGTTTCCAACATTTGCATCCCGTTGGTATCGGTCGCGAGGGCAAATGATGAAAACAAGGAAACCACTGGCAAGCTCATGAATCTAGTGGAACTTTCAAATTTGACATTCGATTTCGAAGTCGACATCGAGCGGGTATCGAATGTCGAATTCGTTCCACTAGGCCTCGCCGGCCGGATTGGTGAACTGCCCGGTTACGCGGAAACGCCAAAGGTAGGTTGGCAGGATTGCTTCGGCGGCACGCGGTTTGATGCCGAGACCCTGCAGGGTCCGGCGTTCGGCGACGGCGGCGTCGGAGACGACATTGTCGTGGCGCAACAACTTAACCTGGTCACTGGTCAGCAGCGGCTTGGGCAGCATGCCGAGGAAGAAGGCGTTGATCCGCGCCACCATCCAGGGAAGCGGGACCAGGATGCGCTTGCGTCCGATCGTGGAGAGCATCTCTTCCATCAACTGGCGGAAGGTGAAGACTTCCGGTCCGCCCAGTTCGTAGGTCTTTCCTCCCTCCGCCTTGCCGTCGACAGCGAGCGCGACCGCTTCGGCGACGTCGCCGACATAGACCGGTTGAAAACGGGTGTGGCCGCCACCGATCAGCGGCAGGAAGGGCGACCAGCGCGCCAGTTCCGCGAACTTGTTGAAGAAGCCGTCCTCCGGGCCGAACACGATGGAAGGCCGGAAAATCACCGCGCCTGGCACCGTTTCGCGCACCGCCTTCTCGGCCAGCCCCTTGGTGCAGGCATAGTCGGAACCCGACTGCTCGTCGGCGCCGATGGCCGAAACATGCACAAGGTTCGCGCCCGCCGCGCGCGCGGCCTCGGCGACCGCACGGGCGCCGAATTCCTGCACCGCGCCGAAACGCTGCTTGTGGCTTTCGTAGAGGATCCCGACAAGGTTGATCACGCAATCGGCGCCCGCGACCGCCCGGTCCACCGACCAGCGATGACGCAGATTGGCCTGGACCGCCTGGATCTGGCCGACATTGCCGAGCGGCTGGAGATGGCCCGCGAGATTGGGATTGCGGCACGCGACGCGAATATTGTAGCCGCGCCGCGCCAGGGCCCTCACCGCGTGGCGTCCAAGAAAGCCGGAACCGCCGAAGACGGTGACGAGTTTCGGGGTGGCGGTGATCTCGACCATGGTTTGCCTGTCCTGCGTGATTCGGCATCGGCGACCGCGGCGACGCCCTTCCCGCTTCATAATGAATTTCACCCGTCAGGCAAAGGCGTGATTTGGCCGCGCGCGACGGTTTGCCCCGGAATCGCGCGGGATGATGGCCGGACAGGACGGCGCTGGGCCTTGCCGCAACCGCGAAGACGCGCGTGCCCGCGACCGCAGTAGCGCTATCCCTGGTTGAGCGCCATGTCGGTGGCGCCTTCCAGCGTGCCGATCCGGTTGATCGCGGCCTGCAGGTCTGCCGGCTGCATCTCTTCGACGGGAAGCGCGACCAGGGCCGTCATGCGCGCTTCGAGGCGGCGATAGGCTTCTTCGAAGGCCGCCCGGCGCTCGGCATCGCTCTCGCCCCTGCCGGCCGGATCGGGAATGCCCCAATGCGCCCTCACGGGTGCGCCCGGCCAGATCGGGCAGGTCTCGCCAGCGGCCGAATCGCAGACCGTGATGACGATGTCCATCACGGGTGCGCCTGCACCGGCAAATTCGTCCCAGGATTTGGAGCGGAAAGCCCCCGTGTCGTAGCCAAGTTCGCCCAGCAGGGCGAGGCCGTCGGGATTGGGCTCGCCGCGCGGATGAGAACCGGCGGAAAAGGCCTTGAAACGTGGCGCGCCCAACCGCCCGAGAATGGCCTCGGCAAGGATCGAGCGCGCCGAATTGGCGGTGCACAGGATCAGCACATTGATGGAAGAATTCATGCAGGCGCTCCGGTATCGCGGTCGATCGCGTCGAGCCGGCTTTGCAGGGCAGGGCGATCGAGCGAAGAAATCGGCAGGCTGGTGAAGATGGAAATGCGGTTGGTCAGCATCCGGTAGGCGTCGGCGAAGGCAAGCCGCCGTTCCGCCTCGGTTCCTTCCGCGACGGCGGGATCGGCCACGCCCCAATGCGCCGGCACCGGCTGGCCGGGCCACACCGGACAGGTTTCCTTCGCCGCGTCGTCGCAGACGGTGAAGACGAAATCCATCGCCGGTGCGCCGGGCGCGGCGAACTCGTCCCGGGATTTCGAACGGGCAAAGGCCGTGTCGTGATTCATCCGCTGGAGCAACTCGAGCGCGAAGGGTTTGACCTTGCCTTGCGGTTGCGATCCGGCCGAATAACTCCTGAAACGCCCTGAACCTTCGCGGCTCATTATGGCCTCGGCAAGGATGGATCGCGCGGAATTGGCCGTGCACAGGAACAGGACGTTGAAGATGCGGTCCGCCATGTTCGCTGTTTCCCTAGCAACCGCAGGTCAAGGCTTCGATGACCGGCGCGCAGAGCTCCGGGCTGCCGTTGCAGCAGTCCTCCATCAGGAAGGCGAGCAGGTCGCGCATGCCCGTGAAGTCGGTGAAGTAGACGATCGACCGCCCGTCGCGTTCCGGGCGGACCAGCCCGGCCTGGGTGAGGATTTTCAGGTGCGCCGACAGTGTGTTGGGGAACGTGTCCAGCCGCCGCGCGATCTCTCCGGCGGCAAGTCCGTCCGATCCGGCCCGGACCAGCAGGCGAAAGATATCGAGTCGGGTTTCCTGGCCCAGCGCCGCGAGCGCGTCGAGTGCGTTTGTTTTGTCCATATTTCCAGAAGTCCCGAAATATGGATTTGTCTATCGACTGCGCCCGTCCCTTGTCAAGGGTGGAAATCCGGCCGCAGCCTGGCCGGATGGAATCGCTGTCTGCGGATCGTGCTTCGCGGTCATGGTGCCGAACCGGCGGCCGGATCAGGCGTCCTTTTCGGCCTCGCCGTCGATCGGGCCGGGTTCCGGTGCCGTCGTGTCCGCACCATTGGCCGCCCCCTGCTTCGGCCCGCCTCGGGAGACGCCGACCATGGCCGGGCGCAATACCCGCTCGCCGATGACGTAGCCTTCCTGGACCACCTGCACGACGGTGTTGTTCGGGACGTCCGGATTGGGCACCTCGAACATCGCTTGATGAAAATTGGGATCGAATTTCTCGCCCTGGGGGGCGAGCTTTTTCACCCCGTGCCGTTCGAGTGCACCGAGCATGTCCTTGCCGGTCAGTTCCACGCCGTCGATCAGCGCCTTGTAGCCTTCGTCTTCCGACCTGCGCGCGCCTTCGGGGATCGCTTCCAGCGCGCGCGCCAGATTGTCGGCAACCGCAAGCATGTCGCGGGCGAAATTGGCGATCGCATAGGTTCGCGCGTCATGCACGTCGCGGGCGGTGCGCCGCCGCAGGTTCTCCATGTCGGCGGCGATGCGCAGCACACGGTCCCTCAGTTCGGCGTTTTCGGCTTCAAGCGCGCTCAGGGGATCATCCGCCGGCGCGCTGTCCTCGCCGGCCTCGTCCATGTCCGCCTGGAGAGCGGCTTCCATGTCCTCGCTCACGCGATCGTCTTTCGGTTCGTCGGTCATCATTGCTGGTCCCGTCGTGGAGTCTATTCGGAAAGTCGCGCCGGATATCGAGGTTAACGCGCTCAAAATCAAGGGGCTGCGAGGCCGCCTCAGCGGATCATGCGGCTGATCACCTGCGCCGTGTAGTCTACGACGGGCACGATGCGCGCGTAATTGAGACGGGTGGGGCCGATAACGCCCAGAGCGCCGATCACCCGGCTTTCCGCGTCGCGGTAGGGAGCAACGACCAGCGAGGAGCCGGACAGCGAAAACAGCTTGTTTTCCGAGCCGATGAAGATGCGCACGCCGGGGCTGTCTTCGGCGAGATCGAGCAATTGCGCCAGCGCTTCCTTGGTCTCCAGGTCCTCGAACAGGTGGCGTACCAGATCGATTTCCTCCTGCGCGGTCACGTTTTCCAGCAGGTTCGCGCGTCCGCGGATGATCAGGCGCGCCGGAACGTCACCGTCCTGTCCGGCCCACACCGCGATCCCCTTCTCGACCAGTTCGGCCGACAACGCATCGAGCGCCGTCTGTGTCTCCTTGATGATGCGGCCGATCTCGGCGCGCGCTTCAGCGATCGTGCGGCCGCGGATATTGGCGTTGAGAAAGTTCGATGCCTCGACCAGTTGCGAATGCGTCACGCCAGCGGGCAGGTCGACGACGCGGTTTTCGACATCGCCGCTCTGGGAGACGAGCACCGCAAGCGCCCGCGTCGGTTCGAGCTGGATGAATTCGATATGCTTGAGCGGCACTTCCGCCTTGGCCGCGAGCACCAGTCCGGCGCCGCGGGTCATGCCGGACAGCATCTGGCTTGCCTCCGTCAGCATGTGTTCCAGGTTACGCCCGTCGCCGGCCGCCGCGACCTGGGCGTCGATCACCATGCGCTCGTCTTCCGACAGTGCGCCCATCTCCATGAACGCGTCGACAAAGAAGCGCAGGCCGGCCTGGGTCGGCAGCCGGCCGGCCGAAATATGCGGCGAGTAGATCAGGCCAAGCTGCTCGAGGTCCGACATGACGTTGCGAACGGTGGCGGGCGACAACGACAGCGGCAGCGCGCGCGACAGGTTGCGCGACCCCAGCGGCTCGCCGTCCTTCAGAAAGCTTTCCACGATCAGGCGAAAGATGTCCCGCGAGCGATTGTCGAGCATCTGCAGCGTCTGGTCCATGACAGGTTTGGTCATCGCACCTCCGATAACCGCAAATATATAGTGGCGACGGAGCGAAATACAACGTGTTGGCGAGCGCCGTCGGCCCGTTAAGCATATGTTAACGCAGTTGTTGCGGGCGGCCTCTCCGCCGGTAAGACTGTGAGATGGCTAAGATTCACGAAACTGTCGCAATATTCGCAAAAGCCCTTGAATTCGTTATGCGAACAGCCGTTCATCGGCTTTCGGTCGCCTTCGCGAGCGGTCTCGGGATCCTGTTCCTCTGGATGCTCGACAACAACACCGTGACGCTGCCATTCTGCCTGTCGGTGGTCGCCATGAGCGCATCGCTTCTGTTCCTGGCGACCCGCCGGCTGGCGTTCTCCGTCTATTCGGCCTGGATGCTGGTTGCCGCGCTGACGGTTGTCTCCGCGATCAAGTACAGGATGAAGGGTTTCTCGCTGCACTTCTTCGACATTGTCATGGTGGCCGAGGACACCGACATCGTGAAGTTCCTGCTGTCATCCTACCTGCATCTGGTGGCACCGGTTCTGGCGTTATCCGCGATTTGCCTCGTCGCAGGCGTCGCCCTGTTCCGCTACGAAAATCCGGGCCGGACCAGCCTGCTGTCGCGTGGCGCAAGCGCGATGTCGGCGGCGCTGCTGATCCCGCTCACCTTCCCGGCCGAGGCCGCCGTGGAACAGCGCTACTTCTACTATATGTACGGCCGCCACGCGTCGGCTTTCTTCGTGTCGCTTCTCGACCTCAAATTCGCATTTGCCGAAAACGATCTCGAGGCCCGGCTGGCCACCAAACCGGCATCCGCGCCCTTTTCCGGTGCGCCCGATTGCGGCGCGGGCAGCCGCCCCGACATCATGGTCGTGCTTGAAGAAAGCATGGCCGACCCCGCGGTCTTTCCGCAGATCGCGGATGGCCCGGCAATTTCCCGGACGATGGCCGGCAGCGAAGGCGCGATGCATCCGCTCAATGTCGAGACGTTCGGCGGCGGCACATGGATCACCAACCTGTCGCTGATGAGCGGGCTCTCGGCCACCGATTTCGGCTGGCGCAGCCCTTATCTGACCATGATGCTCGAGGGCCGCGTCAAGGGTGCACTGCCGGAAATCCTGGCCCATTGCGGCTATCGCACAGCCGCCGTGCTGCCACTCAACTATACCTTCGTCAACGAAGGCCCGTTCCTGTCATCCATAGGGTTCGAAACCGTGCTCGACAAGGACGCAATCGGCGCCGGGTTCTACCATCTGCGCGACGATTTCTACTTCGATGCTGCCAGCCGTTTCATCGACGAGCACCGCCGCACGGACGGTCGTCCATTGTTCCTTCTGGTGCAGACCATGTTCGCCCACTCGCCCTATGAGGTGCGCCTGGAGCCGGAGGAGTCGGTGGCGGGCGAGCCGCTGTCGCCGGACCGCGACGTGGCCGAATATCTGCGCCGCATGGTCATCGCGCGTGCCGATTTCGCGGCCTTCGCCGAACGCCAGCGCGCCGCGGCGGCCGATCGGGGCCTCGTGATCGCGAGTTTCGGGGACCACCAGTCCTTCGCGACATCGGCCTATGCCAGCGAACTTGCCGGCGAAACCGCATTGGCCGAACCCGGCTCGATTGCCTACCGGACATTTTTCACGATCTCTGATGGCGACGGGCCGGCTGCGCTGCCCGGCTTGCCGTCCGATGGCCCGCTCGACATCGCCTATCTCGGCACGGCGATCCTGGACGCCGCCGGCATTCCCGGCAACGATGTCTTTGCCGATCTGCGTGAACTTGCCGCCCATTGCCGCGGCCGTTTCTTTGCCTGTCCCGACCGCGGCCGCGTCGATGACCATCTCAGGCGGCGCATGGCCGGCGGTCTGCTGAACATCGGCTCCCAGCCCGGCAGTTAGGGTCGGTACGAGGCGCATTTCCCTTTGCTTCCGCCGGGCGCGGGCGCTACAAGCGCGGCCACGATGTCAGCCGCCAAAGGAGAGCCGATGCGTCCGTCCAAGCGCCAGTTCGATGAAATGCGCCCCGTCCTGTTCGAGCGCGGCTATTCGAAGCACGCCGAAGGTTCCTGCCTTGTCAAGTTCGGCGATACCCATGTGCTGTGCACGGCCAGCCTCGAGGAAAAGGTGCCGGGCTGGATGCGCAATTCCGGGCGCGGCTGGGTGACGGCGGAATACGGCATGCTGCCGCGCTCCACCGGCGAGCGGATGCGCCGCGAGGCAGCATCTGGCAAGCAGGGCGGCCGCACGCTGGAGATCCAGCGGCTGATCGGCCGCAGCCTGCGGGCCGTCGTCGATCTCGAGGCGCTCGGAGAACGCCAGATCACGGTCGACTGCGACGTTATCCAGGCCGATGGCGGCACCCGCACGGCCTCGATAACCGGGGGTTTCATCGCGCTGCACGAGTGCCTTTCGTGGATGGAGGCGCGCTCCATGATCAAGGTGCGCGACGTGTTGCGGGACCATGTCGCGGCGATCTCCTGCGGCATCTACAATGGCAATGCCGTGCTCGACCTCGATTACGACGAGGATTCCGCTGCCCAGGCCGACGCCAATTTCGTCATGACCGGCAAGGGCGGGATCGTTGAAATCCAGGGAACGGCCGAAGGCGAGGCTTTCTCGCAGGAAGAATTCGACGCGCTGATGACGCTTGCCCGCAAGGGCATCACCCGCCTTGTCGACCTGCAGGCAATGGCGATCGCGTGAACGAAAGCGATTGATGACCATGACACCGGCCGGCATCCTTGAAACGACGCTCTATGCCGGCGACCTCGACGCCGCCGAGACCTTCTGGCGCGACGTGATCGGCCTGGAGCCGATCGTGCGGGCCGGCAACCGGCATGTCTTCTTCCGGTGCGGCGACGGCGTGTTGCTGATCTTCAACCCGCAGGAGACGTCCAAGGCGTCGACCAGTTCCGCTCTCCCGGTGCCGCCGCACGGCGCGACGGGGCCGGGGCACATATGCATGCGCGCCAGCGGCGAGGAGATCGACCGCTGGAAAGCGCATCTGGAATCGAACGGCGTGGAAATCGAGGCCGATTTCCGCTGGCCGTCCGGCGGCCGATCGATCTATTTCCGCGATCCGGCGGGTAATTCGATCGAGTTCGCCGAACCATCCATCTGGGGTATGTGATTGAGACCGCTCGAAACCCGCGAAATCGTCGTCGCCAGCCACAATGAAGGCAAGGTCGCCGAAATCAACGACCTGATCGGCCCGTTCGGCTTTCATGCCAAATCGGCCAAGGAACTGAACCTCGCCGAACCCGAGGAGACCGGCACGACCTTCGAGGAGAACGCCGGAATCAAGGCGCTGGCCGCCGCGCGGGCGACCGGCCTGCCGGCGCTGTCGGACGATTCGGGCCTGTGCGTCGATGCGCTCGACGGCGCGCCCGGCGTCTACACCGCCGACTGGGCCGAGAAGCCGGAAGGCGGCCGCGACTTCGCGATGGCGATGCGCAAGGTCGAGGAAAAGCTCGTCGAGGCCGGCGCAACGATGCGCGAAAAACGCGGCGCCCGGTTCGTCTCAGTGCTTTGCCTCGCCTGGCCCGACGGCCACGCCGAGTTCTTCCGCGGCGAGGTCGAGGGCACGCTGGTCTGGCCACCGCGCGGCAGCCAGGGCTTCGGCTACGATCCGGTGTTCATGCCCGATGGCCACGACCGCACCTTCGGCGAAATGCCGGCAACCGAGAAGCACGGCTGGGAGGCCGGGCGCGGCGATCTCGGCCTTTCGCACCGCGCGCGCGCCTTTGCGCTGTTTGCCCGCCACAAGCTCGGTGCCGAATGACCGCGCGCGATGACGGCACGCCGGGCTTCGGCGTCTATATCCACTGGCCCTTCTGCGCGGCCAAGTGCCCCTATTGCGACTTCAACTCCCACGTCCGCCACCAGGCGGTGGACCAGCCGCGCTTCGCCGCCGCCTTCGCGCGCGAACTGGCGACCCTGCGCCGGCGCGCCGGACCGCGCGACGTGACCTCGATCTTCATCGGCGGCGGCACGCCGTCGCTCATGGAGCCGGCGACCGTCGGCGCCATCCTCGAAGCCGTCGCCGCCAACTGGACCCTGCCAGGGGACATCGAGATCACGATGGAGGCCAACCCGCAAAGCGCCGACGCGGCGCGCTTCCGCGGCTACCGCGATGCCGGCGTCAACCGGCTGTCGCTCGGCGTGCAGGCACTCGACGATGCCGACCTGAAGATGCTCGGGCGGCTCCACGATGCCGCCGAGGCGCTGGCGGCGATCGAGCTTGCGCGCGCAACTTTCCCGCGCCTGTCCTTCGACATGATCTACGCGCGCCCCGGCCAGACGCCGGACGCGTGGGAACGGGAACTGGAGCGCGCGATCGGCCATGCCGCCGATCACCTGTCGCTCTATCAGCTCACCATCGAGGAGGGCACGCCCTTCCATGCCCTGTACAAGGCCGGGAAACTCAGCATCCCGGACCCCGATCTGGGGGCGGACCTTTATGATCTGACGCAGGAGGTCACCGCCGCTCGCGGGCTTCCCGCCTACGAGATATCCAACCATGCCGCCCCCGGCGCGCAATGCCGCCACAACCTCACCTACTGGCGTTACGGCGACTATGTCGGCGCCGGCCCCGGCGCCCATGGCCGCTTCGTCGAGGACGGGCGGCGCGTTGTCACCATTGACGAGGCGATGCCAGAGACCTGGGTGAACCGCGTCGAGGCCGAGGGCCACGGGATCACCGGCGGCGAGGTACTGTCGCGCTCCGAGGAGGCCGACGAATTGCTGCTCATGGGGTTGAGGCTGCGAGAAGGCATCGATCTGCCGCGCCTGGAGGATCTCGCCGGCAAGCCGCTCGATCCTGCGCGCATCGCCGCGCTCCAGGACGAGGGCCTCGTCGAGACGAACGGTAACGCCCGCCTGCGCGCGACGCCGGCCGGCATGGTCGTTCTCGACGCGGTCGTTGCCGACCTCGCGCGCTGATGCCGTCCTTTACAGGCCCGGCGCGAACGATGTCGGCGCGGCGCTGACGATTACGGCCTTTGCGTCCTGCACCTCGTAAACGGCGAAGCCGCGCTCGTTCGTGCCGTCCGGCCGGAAGCGGAAAATGCCGGTATAGCCGTTGAAGCCGGAGGGCGATTCGACCATCTCGCGCGTGATCCCGGCCGCGTCGCCCTGGCCGGCAAGTCCGGTCACCAGCGCGACCGCGTCATAGGCAAGCGCGGCGTTGGCTGACGGTTCCGCGCCGTATTTCGCCTGGTAGCGTGTGACGAAACCGCCGACGCGGCTCTGGTCGATATCGGCGAACCACGCGCCGTTGAGCGCCGGGTTGGCCAGGTCGGCCGTCGTCCACTGCCCGGAACCCAGCAGCCGCTTGCCCGAGATCTCGACGCCGTTGCGCGTGAAGGCGGCAATGATCGCGCCGGGCGTGGTGCCGCCGTCGGGAATGAAGATCGCCTGCGCCTCCGCCAGGTGCTCGCCGGCCTGGCGCACCGCCTCATCGACCGCGGTGTCGTTGTAGTCGTAGCGCACCGCCGCAACAAGGCGGCCGCCCGCAGCTTCCAGCGACTTCCTGGCTTGCGCCTCGGCGAGAATGCCGAATGCGCCGTTGGGCAGGATCGCCACGACGTCGCGAACGCCTTGCGAAGTCGCGTAAGCCAGCGTGCGGTCGATGATCGCTTCGGGCATGAAGGACTGGAGATAGACACCGGGACGCGCCGCGTTGCGGTCGGACGAAAACGCGATCATCAGCCGCCCGGACGGCTGCAATATGCCGCTTGCTGCCGTCACATTGCCTGAAAACAGCGGGCCGAGCACGACGCTTGCGCCCTCCTGCACGGCTTCCGAGGCGACATCGGCCGTCGGGCCTGGCAGTCCCTGGGTATCCTTGATCACCAGTTCCACCTTGCCGGCGCCGAAATCCTCCATCGCCATCGCGGCCGCGTTGCGGAAATCCGTCGCGATCTTCGCACCGTTGCCCGGCGCCGTCCCGGGCAGCAGCATGGCGACGCGGACCGGGCCGGAGCCGATCACCTCGCCCTTGGCCGCCGGCAGGATTGCCGGTATCGGGTCGACGGCGGGCGTCGAAGAGCCCGGAAGGCCGAGATCGACGCTCTGGCATCCGGCGAGGCCAAGCATTGCCGCCAGCAGGCCATGCCGGGCCGCCCGAAAGAACCCCGTCGTCATCATTTCACGCCCCCGCTGGAATGCGCTGCCGCCTGGATCGCCGATCATCGGACTGTCTGCCTCCGGTCGCAAGACGGCCAAAAAAGGGCCATCGACCCGCGCCGTCAAGGCGCGTGACGGGGAAATCGACGCCTCGGCCATGGTTTTCCTTGCAAATATCGGTCATTTGCCCTGCCATGGCCTGCCGCCGGCAGATCACGAACTTTCCTTGCGCGGGAGCGTATCGATGTCCAACACCCCTGAAAATGCGCCGCGCGGTTACCAGATCGGGCAGGCCTGGCTGCCCGCGCCGCCGCCAGATCCCGCGCTCTATCTCGTCGCCACGCCGATCGGCAATCTTGCGGACGTCACGATCCGCGCGCTGCAGGTCCTCGCCGGTGCCGACATCGTCGCCTGCGAGGATACCCGCGTGACACGCGTGCTCCTCGACCGCTACGCGATCAGGGCGAAAACCACCGCCTATCACGAGCACAACGCCACGAGTGCCGGACCCCGGCTGATCCGCGCCCTTGAAGCGGGGAAAAGCGTCGCTCTGGTGTCCGACGCCGGCACGCCGCTGGTCTCCGACCCCGGCTTCCGGCTGGTCGAACAGGCGCTCGCCGCCGGCATCCGCGTCGTGCCGGTGCCCGGACCGTCCGCGGCGCTTGCCGCGCTGACCGCATCGGGCCTGCCGTCCGACGCCTTTTTCTTTGCCGGCTTCCTGCCCGTCAAGGCTGGCGCGCGGCACAGCCGGCTCGAGGCGCTTTCCGCGATACCCGCGACGCTGGTCTTCTACGAATCGCCTCGCCGCCTCGCCGATGCCCTTGCCGCCATGGCCGATGTGCTGGGAGCCGACCGTGCCGCGACCGTCGGCCGCGAACTCACCAAGGCGTTCGAGGAGTTCAGGCGGGCGACGCTCGGCGAACTGGCCGCGCACTACGCCAAGGCTGGTGCGCCGAAAGGTGAGGTCGTCATCTGCGTTGCGCCGCCCGGCGAAACGGCGGCTCCGCAAGCCGGCGATGTCGATGCGCTGCTGCGCGAGCTCGGCGCCGAAATGCCGGCGTCGAAGGCGGCGGCGGAAGCCGCGCGCATGACCGGACTTGCCAAGCAGGACCTGTTCCGGCGCCTCGTCGAGCTGAAGGCCGCCGATGGCTGAGGAGGGCGCAAGAAGCAGCCGCCACCGGGCGCTGGCCCGCGGCCATCGCGGCGAGCGCCTGGCCGCCGTCGCGCTGATGCTCAAGGGCTACCGCATCGTCGCGCGCCGCTACCGCACCAAGCTCGGCGAGATCGACCTGATCGCGCGCCGTGGCACCATCATCGCCATCGTCGAAGTCAAGGCGAGGCCGTCCCTGCGCGAGGCGGTGGAGGCGGTCACCGCGACGTCCGAGCGGCGCATCGAGGGCGCTGCGGACCTTTGGCTCGCGCGCCAGCGCGACGCCCATCGCCTGTCGCTGCGTTTCGACATCGTCGCCGTGCTGCCCCGCCGCTGGCCGGTGCATGTCGAAAACGCCTGGCAGGGGCGGGGGATGTAAAGGCGAGGGCCATCCTCCACCCCCACGAGGGGGAAGCTGGAATGCAGCGCCTATCTCCCCCGCAAAGGAGGAGATAGGGCGCGCGGCATCGGCCCTTTCGCAAATCGCCGGCGTTTGAGACTGGCCGAACCGCCCCTGCCATTCGTTATCCTCGGGAGCGGTTCATGGCGTCAGCTTCGCGATGGCGCAGTGGTTTTTGGATCGGGGGCGGTGCCCCTTACCGCCTTTTCACCACCATCTGCAGGCCGCCCTGCGGCTGCGTGGTCTGGGGCGCTGCACCGGCCAGGGCTCGGGCGCGCCGGGCGCCATGTCGAAGCGGTTAGCGGCTCATCAGCACGCCGGGCGCGACGACGGCCTCCGGCATGGCAAACGCGGCGCTGATGCAGATGCGCGGGGCGATGCCGAACGGCAGGTACTGGTAGCGGTCGGTGGCGTCGCGGTTTTCCGGCCAGAAGCGCGCAGGCGTGAACGCCTCCAGATCCTTCCAGATCGCGCCCTCTGCCGGCGGGCTCAGTTGCTCTTGATGAATCGGATGATCGCGCCGATCGGCTTGTCATCCATGCGATAGAATCCGTGGCCTCCGGACGGACCGCAAGCATCGCCCTTTTCCTGGCCGCCCTCGATTCGGATCATCGCCAGCCTTGTCTTTCCTTTCGACCAGCCGACAAACCGTCTGGCCAATCTGGGGGGTGTCTTCTTGCACTTGTCGGTGGCGCTATGAACAATCAGCGTCTTCGGCAGCTTCTGAGGATCGCCGATTTTGGTCAGAATACGAGTGTAGTTTCCGGCAACAAACACTGCTCCCTTGAGGGGGGTATCCGCCGCGATCACGTCGGCGAGTTGGTTTGTCCCTTTGCTCATGGCGACGATGAAGACGGCGTTGCTGGCCGACCTTCGCCTGGCAAGTTGGATGGCACCTCGCGCTGAGGTCGTGACTTCGGTCTTCAGGCCCTCGGCCGCAAAAGCATTCCGGTTTCGAACAAGGAAGTCACTCGTCGAATTGCCCCCGCTGCCCGGGAGGAGAATGACGTAGGGCTCTTTGGCGTGAAGCGTTGCAGGGAATGCGAAATGCAGAACGAAAACAGCAAGCAGCAGACAAACTGAACCGAAAAGCGAACGTGTCATAAACCCAGCCGATTTTTTGTTCTTATGGCACCGCAAGGCACTGGAAAAAAGTAGCCTCAACAGCTGACCGTCGTCAAATTGCCGCACCATGGGCCAATTGGAATACTGCCATTGCGAGAAGCGGCCTCCTGCCGGATGACGCAAACCGGCATTCCGGCCGTTGCGGCGCCGTCTCCTGCTCCTCGCCGGATCGAAAGCCCCTACCGCCTTTTCACAACCATCTGAAGGCCGCCCTGCGGTTGCGTGGTCAGGCGCTGCACAGGCCAGGGCTCGGGCGCGCCCGGCGCCATGTCGAAGCGGTAGCGGCTCATCAGCACGCCAAGCGCGATGACGGCCTCCTGCATGGCAAACGCGGCGCCAATGCAGATGCGCGGGCCGACGCCGAACGGCAGGTACTGGTAGCGGTCGATGGCCTCGCGGTTTTCCGGCCAGAAGCGCTCGGGCATGAAGGCGTCGGGCTTTTCCCAATAGGCACGGTGGCGGTGCAGCGTCCACGGCATGACGAGAACCTGCGTGCCCGCCGCGATGTCGAGGTCTCCCCAGCGTTCGGCTGCAATCGCCTCGCGGTTGATCGAGGGCGCGGGCGGATAGAGGCGCATCGCCTCCTCGAAGGCCGCCCGCGTATAGGGCATCGCATCGAGCCATCGATAGGGGTCTGAGACGGTCGCGGTGACCCGGTCCGCTTCCTGTTCCACGCGGGTGCGCTCGTCCGGCGCCTGGGAAAGCAGGTACAGCGTCCAGCCAAGCGCGCGCGCCGTCGTCTCGTGGCCGGCACCGATGAAGGTGATGATATTGTCCTCGACCTCGTCGCGCGTCAGCCCGCCGGGCTTCTCCGCTTGCAGCAGCAGGGTGAGGAAGTCCTCAGGCACGTCGTCGCCGCGTTCAAGCCTTGCTCGCCGCATCTCCATGGTTTCGCGCACGATTCCCCGGAAGAAGGCGAGCGCCGAGCGGCCGCGGATGCGGGTGATGCGCGGCAGCCAGTCGGGCGCGGCCAGAAGGTCGAGCGGGTCGACGCGCCCCATCGTCTGGAGCAGGCGCTCCACGCGGTCGCCGAAGCGGTCCGGATCGCCGGCGATCTCGTTGGTAAACAGTGTTTCCGCCAGGATCGCATAGGTCAGTTGAGTCATGTCGTAGGAGAGGTCGAAGGGAGCGTCCCGCGTTTCGTATCTTCCCGCGAATTCTTTCGCGCGGGCGAGCATCGGTTTGGCGAAACCGGCGATGTGGCGCGGCGTGAACACCGGCGCCATCGCCTTGCGCGAGCGCCGCCACACTTCGCCTTCCGCGGTCAGCAACCCGTCGCGCAGGATCGGGCGCAGGATCTTCTGGCGCACCCGCGCCATCTTGTAGTTCTTGACGTTGTCGACGAGGACGTGGCGCACCAGCGCCGGATCGTTGGCGATCAGCAGCGGCCCGCCGACGCCTGTGCGGATATGAATCCACGGCTGGTTATAGGAAGGCTCGCCCCACAATTCGAGCGGATTGCGATAGACGATCCGCACCATTTGCAGGAAGGATGGCGGTGCCGTGCGCGGCTTCGGCGCGGGCGGAACGAAGGGTTGCGTGCGGGTGTCCATAATTAAGATTATCTCACTTCGAAAACGGCAAGGGTAGGGCGGCGGCGGCAGCTTTCCGCCGGGGCAGCGATGCTGCGCTCGAAACCGCGCTTTTCAAGGCTTCGAAATCCCCAGCCAAATCGCCCAAATATTTGGAAAAAGGGCGGTATTCACCTATATATCAACCATCCACGACCGCCTGATTCGAGGGACAGGCCAAGGTCTTTCAAAGCGGCACACGAGAAACGGTTACCCATGAACGATACGCCCGAAAAACCGGCCGCCGACAGCGGCGAATACGGCGCCGATTCCATCAAGGTTCTCAAGGGCCTGGATGCGGTGCGCAAGCGCCCGGGCATGTATATCGGCGACACCGACGACGGTTCGGGCCTGCATCACATGGTCTACGAGGTGGTCGACAACGCCATCGACGAGGCACTGGCCGGCCACGCCGACCGGGTGACCGTGACGCTCAATCCGGACGGTTCGTGCACGGTGACCGACAACGGCCGCGGCATTCCCACCGATATCCACCCCGGCGAGGGCATTTCGGCGGCCGAGGTCATCATGACCCAGCTCCATGCCGGCGGTAAGTTCGACCAGAATTCCTACAAGGTGTCGGGCGGACTGCACGGCGTCGGCGTTTCGGTCGTCAACGCCCTGTCCTCGATGCTGAAGCTGAAGATCGCGCGCAAGGGCAAGTGGCACGAGATGAGCTTCACCCACGGCGTGGCCGATGCGCCACTGGCGGTCATCGGCGAGGCCGGCGACTATTCGGGAACCGAGGTGACCTTCCTGCCGTCGACCGAAACTTTCACCCAGACCGAGTTCGACTTCGCCACGCTGGAGCACCGGCTGCGCGAACTCGCCTTTCTCAATTCCGGCGTCCGTATCCTGCTGGCGGACAAGCGTCATGCCGACGTCAAGGAGGTCGAGCTGCACTACGAGGGCGGGCTGGAGGCCTTCGTGCGCTATCTCGACCGCGCCAAGAAGCCGCTGATCGACACCCCGGTCGCCATTCTCGGCGAGAAGGATGGCATCACGGTTGAGGTCGCGCTGTGGTGGAACGACAGCTACCACGAGAACGTACTGTGCTTCACCAACAACATACCCCAGCGCGACGGCGGCGCGCATTTGGCGGGTTTCCGCGGCGCGCTGACGCGCCAGGTCACCGGCTATGCCGATTCCTCCGGCCTGATGAAGAAGGAGAAGGTGACGCTCACTGGCGACGATTGCCGCGAGGGGTTGACCGCGGTGCTGTCGGTCAAGGTGCCCGACCCGAAATTCTCCTCCCAGACCAAGGACAAGCTGGTTTCCTCCGAAGTGCGCCCGGTCGTCGAGAGCCTCGTCAACGAGAAACTCGCCGAATGGCTGGAGGAGCACCCCGCCGAGGCCAGGGCGTTGGTCTCCAAGGTGGTCGAGGCGGCGGCCGCGCGCGAGGCGGCGCGCAAGGCGCGCGAACTGACCCGGCGCAAGGGCGCTCTCGACATCACCTCGCTGCCCGGCAAGCTGGCCGACTGCCAGGAGCGCGATCCGGCGAAATCCGAAATCTTCATCGTCGAGGGTGATTCCGCGGGCGGCTCGGCCAAGTCGGGCCGTTCGCGCAAGAACCAGGCGATCCTGCCGCTGCGCGGCAAGGTGCTGAACGTCGAGCGCGCGCGCTTCGACCGCATGATCTCGTCGGACCAGATCGGCACGCTGATCACGGCGCTGGGCACCGGCATCGGCAAGGACGAGTTCAACGCTGAGAAGCTGCGCTACCACAAGATCATCATCATGACCGACGCCGACGTCGACGGCGCGCACATCCGCACCCTGCTGCTCACCTTCTTCTTCCGCCAGATGCCGGACCTGATCGAACGCGGCCACCTCTATATCGCCCAGCCGCCGCTCTACAAGGTGACGCGCGGCAAGTCGTCGGTCTATATCAAGGACGAACCGGCGTTCGAGAACTACCTGATCGAGAGCGGGCTCGAGGAAGCCGCCCTCGAACTGAGCAATGGCGAGGTGCGCTCCGGCGCCGACCTGCGCGCCGTCATCGACGAGGCGCTTGCCGTGCGCGGCCTGATCAGCGGCCTGCACACCCGCTACGACCGGCCGGTGGTGGAGCAGGCGGCGATTGCCGGCGCGCTCGATCCGGCGATCTTCGCCGATCCGGGCAGGGCGCAGGCGATGGCCAATCGCATCGCCGAGCGCCTCGACATCATCGCCGAGGAGACCGAGCGCGGTTGGGAAGGCCGGGTGAGCCCGGCCAACGATCCCGACGCGATCGGCGCCGGCGGCTACATGCTGGAGCGCACCGTGCGCGGCGTCAAGGAGGCCGTGCATCTCGACGCGGCGCTGATCGGCTCGGCCGATGCCCGCGCGCTCAACCGATATGCCGCCGCGCTTGGCGACATCTACGGCACCCCGCCGGCGCTGAAGCGCAAGGAGGCGGCCGAGACCATCTCCGGACCGCTGCGGCTTCTCGAAGGCGTGTTCGCGACTGGCCGCAAGGGGCTGGCCATGCAGCGCTACAAGGGCCTTGGCGAGATGAATGCCGAGCAGCTTTGGGAGACGACGCTCGACCCGTCCGCCCGCTCGCTGCTGCAGGTCAGGGTTCCCGACGCCACCGACGCCGATTCGCTGTTTGCCCGCCTGATGGGCGACGAGGTTGAGCCGCGCCGCGAATTCATCCAGGACAACGCGCTCTCCGTGGCCAATCTGGACGTCTGACACCTGCCGCACGCTGGAAAAGTCCGGCATCCCGCGCGCCACCTTCGGTCGCTGGTATGATTGCTTCCTGACCGGCAGCGTCGATGCGCTGGAAGACGGTCAGCCACAGCCGAAACGGGTCTGGAACCGCATTCCGACGATATCCGTCAGCAGATCATCGATCTCGCCCTTGAGGAAGCGGAACTGTCGCCGCGGGAACTGGCAGTTGCACGGTCACCCGTGGCAACGCGACCGCCGCGGCCGCGGTGGTGATCGTGGACCGGAAAGAGCCGGGGGATCACGAATGCGCCCGCGGGGTGAGGGAATGCGCGGGCGGAGCATGAGCCGGGCATGCGAGAATGAACTTCGCTGTGAATGCCTGCGACCGCTTTGCAGACATTGGAATCATTGTCCCGAATATCGTTGTATTCTAATAAAGCACCGCGTTCGTAATCATGTTTACTTCTTCTGCAAACATGTAATTTATTATTAATGTCATTACATTAAGCTTGATGCTCGGTGGATTATGCAAGAGTGAACAACGTGCCATACAATCGCTGGCGGAAAAGCAGTCTGCTCGGTCGATCAAACACTGCTTTCCGCCGCATACCGGTGCTTATCGCGGTCGGTTATGCGATCGTGAGCATGGTCTGGATCGCATACAGCGACAGGATGCTCTCGGTTGTCGCCGGCGAATATAGCCGTTACCTGGAACTCCAGACTTACAAGGGATGGCTGTTCGTCGCTGCCTCGGCCCTTCTGATCTTCTTCGTCCTGAGAGGCGCCTGGAATGACATCTTCGCGGCCTATGAGAGATCCGTGGAAAGCGAGCGCCGACTCCAACTGGCCCTGACCAGCGCAAGCGGCGGAATCTGGGAACTCGACCTGACGGAAAACGGGTACTCGGTCGATTTCATCTCGGACGACCTCGTTCGCCGGTTAGGCCTGCCCAGCGGCGATCGCCTTACCATCAGGGATCTTGGGGAAAGGTGCCATCCGGACGACGTCGAGGAGGCCAGCCGCAAATTGGCCGAGGCAATAAAGTCGGAAGGCCGACAGCCCTATGAGGGTCGGAATCGTCTGTGTTGTCACGATGGCAGCTACAGGTGGTTCTATTCCCGCGGGAATGTGGTCGCGTCACCGGTGGGGGAGCCGCAGCGCATGATCGGCGTCACCCTGGACATCGACGATCTGGTCTCCGCCGAGGAAACGGTCGGGCACTTGCTTCGCTACGATCCCGTGACCGGCCTTTCAAGGCAGCGCAAGTTCCTGTCGGACGTCGATGCCGCGCTGGCCTCGACGTCTCCTGGACAGGTGGTCGCGGTCGTGCAGGTCAGGCCATTGGATCTCAATCGCCTCGTGGGCGATATCGAGACGCTGGAAGACGCGGTGCTTATCCGCGCAATCGGGGATCGACTGCATCGCTTGTCCGGGGTGATTGTATCGCGCCTGTCGTCGGACGTATTCGCGCTGGCAACGGCTGCGCCAGCGACTCCCGCGGCTGCGCAACACGTTATACGGGATGCGCTGACGACGTTCCTGGAACCGCTTCCCACGCCGGACGGCTCCGTGAAGCTTCGTGTCCAGGCCGGAGGGGCGGTCGGGTCCGCGGGCGGCGAAACGGCGATCGGACTATTGCGTAACAGTGGCCACGCGCTCGAAATCGCCGAGCGGACGACGGAGGCCGCCGCCCGCTGGTTCAATGAGCAGCTTGGCGACGAGTTCAAGGCGCGCAACGACATGGTGAAGGGCCTGCAAAGCGCCGTCTCCAACCAGGAGATCGAATGCCACTATCAGCCGCTCGTCGATCTGAGGACCGGGAAGACGGCCGGCTACGAGGCCCTGGCCCGCTGGCGCAGGACGGGAGACAGGCTGGTGCCGCCGGACGAGTTCATCCCGCTCGCCGAGGAACTCGGGACCATCGGCGAAATCGGCGAGGAAGTACTGCGGCAGGCTTGCCGGACGGCGGTCTCATGGCCCGCGCCGTATCCGTTCGTCGCAGTGAACGTTTCACCGCTGCAACTTGAAGATCCCTTGTTTCCCGTCGTCGTGGCCCGCGTGCTCTCGGAAACCGGTCTGTCGCCGCATCGGCTCGAACTTGAAATCACGGAAAACGCGATCCCGAAGGATTCCGAGGTCGCGATGTGGCGCCTACAAGCGCTGCGCGACCTTGGCGTGAGCGTGGCGATAGACGATTTCGGGACCGGTTATTCCTCGCTCGCGCTTCTGAGCAAGATGCCGTTTACAAGGCTCAAGATCGACAAGTCCTTCGTTGCCGGCAACGGCAATTACCACGAAAACATCATCATCGTCGATACGATCATCGATCTAGCCAAGAATCTCGGCCTGTCGATAACGGGCGAGGGCGTCGAGACGACGGAGCAGGCGCACCTGCTGGGAGAAAGGGGCGTGGACTTGGCCCAAGGTTACCATTTCAGCAAGCCTGTCGCCGCCTCGCGCGCCGCCGCGCTCGTATCCCAGACATGGCATTCAGGGTCCGGCGATTGCGCCGCAACAGGTCCTTCCCGTATTGCCCGCGATAACCGGACTTCAGGAGGCGCAACTCGAAGGGACTATTCGCGACTTCGATCGCAAGGTCGTTGAAGCCGGGAATGTGGCCGCTAAGGGCAAGCTGCAGGCCATCGATCGGCATATGCCCGGCGTTTATCTCCTGCCCCTGAACATGAGGGAGAACGCCATCATGAACATGAAGCGTGTCCGGCTACCGGAAGAGAAACTCGTCGCCTCGTCACTGTTCACCACAGGTAAAGACGCAATAGTTCGTCTGCTTACGCAGAAGAACGCGCGCCGTCGTCTATCTCGATCAGGTCGAAGCTTTGGAGACCGCGCTCTCTACCCTGAATGATGATCTCGATGGCACGATCGATCTTCTTCGCCGCAGCGGCGCACTCCAATCGGCGAGATCGATTTTGCATGACGAAGCATAAAAACGGAAAGAGTTACCGGTCGCTGTTCCTGGCAAGCGCGCGCCGGGCGACTTCCGTCCAGAATTGTACCCCGAATGACAGGGCCTCGTCGTTGAAGTCGTAGTTCGGATTGTGCAGGTTACGGTTCCCGGACGCGGGACCGTTTCCCATCCAGACATAGGCGCCCGGCTTCTCCTGGAGCATGAACGAGAAATCCTCCGCCCCCATGCTCGCGGGCATGTCCTGGATGACGGCGTCAGCGCCGGCGACCGTTTCGGCCGCTGCGCGGGCAATGTCGGTTTCCAAAGACGTGTTGACGGTGGCGGGGTATCGCCGCTGGTAATCGAATTCGACAGATGCGCCAAACGTTTCCGCGACCAGTTTCGCGCGGTAACCCATCTCGGTTTCCAGCCGATCACGGACTTCCGGTGTCAGCGAACGTACCGTGCCCCTGATCAGGACGGTTTCCGGCAGAATGTTCCATGTGTCTCCGGCGCGTATCTGCGTCATGCTGATCACGGCGGCGTCGGCCGGGTTCAGGCTGCGACTGACGATCGCCTGCCACGCTGTCTGGATCTGGCCGGCGACGAGAATGGAGTCGATGCCCTGATGCGGCATGCCGGCATGGGCGCCTCGTCCCTTGATCCTGAGTTCGAAAGTGTCCTGGGCGGCCATCATCGGACCGCTTCTGATCGCGAATTGTCCGACCGGCAGACCGGGCCAGTTGTGCATGCCAAAGACACTGTCGACAGGAAAACGCCTGAACAGGCCGTCCTCCACCATGACGCGGGCGCCCCCCTCGTTTTCCTCCGCCGGCTGAAAGATGAAGACCACGGTGCCGCGCGGGGGATTGGCAGCCATGTGGATGGCGGCTCCAAGCAGCATCGTGGTGTGACCGTCGTGTCCGCACGCGTGCATCTTGCCGGCTACCTTCGATGCATAGGCAAGACCGGTCGTCTCCTCGATATCCAAAGCATCCATGTCGGCGCGCAGACCGACGGATCGTCCTTCGCCGTTGCGCAGAATGCCGACGACGCCGGTCCTCCCGATACCCTCATGCACCTCCAGTCCGGCTCCGCGCAGCTTCTCGGCTACAAAGGCCGCCGTGCGGTGCTCCTCGAATGCAGTCTCGGGATTGGCATGCAGATCGTGACGCCACTCGGTCAGGCGAGGCAGCATGTCGTTGATGGTTTCGTTGGTGCTCATCCGCCAGCTCCAATCAGGAAACTTGCCGCCACCCCAAGTGCCACTCCGACCAGCAACCAGGCAAACCGGTCGATCAGGGGAATATGGCTGCCAGTGGAGCGGCCCGGTGTTCCGCGCTGCTCGCCGGTTGCGGCGACGCCCGCGCTCTGGGCCTCGGGTCGGCCGGCAGTTCCGGTCACCACGCCCGAAAATGCCGAGAAGAAGTCGTCGGCGTTCTTTCTGGCGACGCTCTGGATCAACCGACCGCCGACACTGGCAAGTTTCCCGCCGATGTCGACGTCGGCAACATAGCTGAGCCGCGTGCCTTCACCTTCCGGTGCCAGTCGGATTCTCGCAGACCCCTTGGCAAATCCCGCCGGCCCGCCCTGCCCGCGCCCCGACAGGGTGTAACCATGCGGCGGATCGAGATCGCTCAATTCAACCTTGCCCTTGAAGGTGGCCGAGACCGGTCCGACGCGGGCAACCACCGACGCCGTGAATTCACTCTCCCCGGTGCGCAACATCTCCGTGCAGCCCGGGATGCTGCGGCGCAGGGCCTCTGGATCATTCAATCCGGACCACACCTTGTCGAGGGGTGCGGGGATCAGGTGTTCGCCAACAAATTCCATCGCCATCTTCCCTGTTGCGCGGTCAACTGCCGTAAACCCTGAATATCGCCTGTGTTCCCTCCTCGCCGTACCCTTCCAAAGCCAGCTTTTCGTAGAGCCTCTTCGCGAGCGCCAGTGCCGGCAGGTCGAGATCCATGCGCTGCGCCTCCGAGATGGCGATGCAAAGGTCCTTGATGAAATGATGAACATAGAATCCGGGAGCATAGTCCTCGTCGAGCATTTTTGGCCCGAGAGCGTTGAGCAGGAAGCTCGAAGCCGCCCCGGTGCCGATCGAAGTCAGGACGCGCTTCGCGTCGAGGCCCGACGCCTTGGCATAGGCGAGGCTTTCGCTCACCGCCAACATGGTCGCCGCTATGGCGATCTGGTTGCACATCTTGGTGTGCTGTCCCGCACCCGCAGGCCCCTGGTGGACGATGTTCTGTCCCATCAGCTCCAAAAGCGGCAGCGCCGCCTTGAAGGCGTTCTCGTCGCCGCCGACCATGATCGAAAGCCTGCCGTCTCTTGCGCCGATATCTCCGCCGGAAACCGGTGCGTCGAGCGTTGCGATGCCCTTCTCCGCAGCCTTGTCCGCAACAAACCTGGCAAGTGTCGGGCTTGACGTCGTCATGTCGATCAGGATCGCGCCCGGCTTTGCCCGTTCCACGATGTTGTCCGCCCCGAGATAGATCTCCTCGACGTCGCTGGGGTAACCAACGATGGTGATCACGACATCGGAAGCGGCCGCGACCTCGCCGGCGGTGTCGTGCCAGATCGCGCCACGCCCGATCAATTCCCCGGCCTTCGCCTTTGTCCGATTATAGACATGCAGTTCGTGGCCGCCGTCGAGGATCTTGCCGGCCATGTGGCGGCCCATGATTCCCAAACCTATGAACCCGACCTTCTTCTTTTCACTCGTGACGTTCACTTCGCTCTTTTCCTTCCTGTCGGCTTGCCGTCGGCGCGTTCTGCAACAGCGACCAGAGATATTGGGGGGACAGCGGTTGACGGTCGGCCACCACGCCGAATGGCGCCAGCGCATCGTTGACCGCGTTTGTCACCGCGCCGATCGCGCCCATCACCCCGCCTTCGGCCATCCCCTTGATGCCTGCGGGTGTTCGCCTGTTGGGGGTGTGATGGTGCAGGATCTCGAAATTCGGCAGTTCGCAGGCGGTCGCCACCAGGTAATCCGCAAGGGTAGCGGAGAGGTTCTGCCCGTTTTCGTCGTAAAGCACTTCCTCAAGGAGCGATCCGCTCAGACCCATGGCAATCGCGCCCTGTTGCTGTCCGCGCACCACGATGGGATTGATGACGGTACCGCAATCTTCCGAAACGACGTAGCGAATGATGCTCAGCTTGCCGGTGCGGACATCCACTTCAACCTCGCAGGCATGGGTGGAATTGGAATAGGTCATCGGCGGCGGGTCGTAGGTGAGCGAGAAGTCCAGCCCGGGCGAGGTGCCTTCCGGCAGGCGCGTCGGATCAAGATAGGCGATCTTTGCGATGTCCCCGAGCGAAAGGCCCGTCGCGCGCCATCGGCCGTCTATCTGCCGTTCCACCTGCCCGTCGAGAAGGCGCAATTCCTGCGCAGAATTGAGGTCGAGCCTGTGAGCGGCGATCTGCAGGACCTGTTCGCGCGCCTTCAAGGCACAAAGGTAGAGCGCGCCTCCGCCCGCCGTTCCACCACGCGCGCCGCGGCTTCCCATGCCGTACGGCGCCACATCCGTGTTTCCGGTCAGGATGGACACTTGCGACGGATCGACACCAAGACCCTCCGCCACGGTCTGGGACAGTGCTGTCTCATAGCCCTGTCCCGTTCCGCCAAGTCCCACCGAGGCATTGACCACGCCGCTCGGTTCAACTCGCACCCAGGCGGCCTCATGTCCAGAGCCTGCAATGCCCGCGGATTTATAGAAGGCGGAACCGTATGTCGTCGACTCCACGACGGTGCATATGCCGAGCCCGATATACCGGCCTTCGCCCCTCAAGTCGCGTTGCCGCCTTCGAAAGGCGTCGTAGTCGACCGCCTTGACCGCGCTTTCCAGCGTCTCGGCCGGCGTGATGTCCTCAAGCACCTCGCCGGTCGCCATACGGTAGGGAAAATCGCTCGCACGCAACATGTTCACGCGCCGCACGTCCAGCGGATCGAGATCAAGCTCGCGCGCGACGGCATCGAGCGTCCCGTCCATCACCCAACTGGTAATGGCCATCGGCGCGCGCATCGGTCCGTTCCCGCACTTGTTGGTCAGCGCGACCTTCATCTCGAACGCATAGTCCTCGATCCGGTAGGGGCCGGTGAGGATCATCGCCACGACGCGCGACATGTAGTTTGCCGGATAGAAGCAGTAGGCGCCGAAATCCTCCACTATTTCCAGTTCAAGTCCAAGAATCCGCCCGTCACGCGCGACGGAGGCGCGCGTACGACAGAGGTTCTCGCGCGCATGGCTGGCCGCCATCAGGTTTTCGGCACGATCCTCGCGCCAGCGCACCGGCTGTCGCAGGTGACGTGCAAGCGCGGCGACGGTGAGTTCTTCGCGGTAAAGAGCGATCTTCTGGCCGAACCCTCCTCCGACATCCGGTGAAATCACGGTGACCTGGGTTTCCGCAATTCCCAGCCGCATGGCCAGCATGCTCCTTAACGGATGCGGGACCTGGTTACCGGCATGGAAGGTCAGATGCGCGCGCCCCGGATCCCAGACCGCCGCGCAGCCTCGCGTCTCGATGGGAACATGCGTCTGCCGATGCTGGGAGAACGAAGCCTCCACGACGGCATGGGCTTGCCTGCGCCTCCCATCGACATTTCCAGCCGCGAATTTCTGGTGCGAGACAAGATTTGTCGGCAGAGACTCGTCAACGAGCATTGCACCGGGGGCGAGCGCGCTGTCCAGGGAAACGATCGGCTGCAGCGGCTCGTAATCGATCTCCACGAGTTCCGCCGCGTCCTCCGCGACATAGCGATCGCACGCCACGACGACCGCAACCGGGTCGCCATGGAAGCGCACCTTGTCGGTCGGCAAGGTTGCGATTTCCGTCGGATGGAGTCCCTCGATCGGCGGTGCCAGCCTGAGCCTGTTCGTCCATTTTTCGAGATCTTGTCCGGTGAAGACGCCGGCCACCCCGGGTATCGCGCGCGCAGTATCGACGGAAATGCCCAGGATCCGCGCGTGGGCATGCGGAGATCTCACGAAGCAGGCGTGGAGCGCGCCGGGCACGACGATGTCGTCGAGATATCGCCCCCGACCGCTGACGAGACGCTGATCCTCCTTTCGACCGAGCGGCTTGCCGATATAGTGGAACGGTCCGGTCTCGCTCACAGCCGCGCCTCCCTCATGGTTGCAGCTGCCTTGAGCACGGCGGCGACGATGTTCTGGTATCCGGTGCATCGGCAGAGATTGCCTGAAAGCACATCCCGCACCTCCTCCTCGGTCGGATCAGGCACGTCGCGCAGGAATGCCTCGAACGTCATCACTATGCCCGGCGTGCAGAACCCGCACTGCAGCCCGTGCTCTTCGTGCAGCGCTCGTTGCAGCGGGCTCAACTGTGCCTCTCCGACCGCTTCGATCGTCGTTATCTCGTGCCCCTCCATCTGGACGGCGTAGGTCAGGCACGCCCTCGCGGGCTTGTCGTCGATCAGCACGGTACAGGCGCCGCATACGCCATGTTCGCAACCCACATGGGTTCCTGTGAGGTTGAAGTCTTCCCGCAGAACGTCGCACAGCAAGCGACGCGGCTCCGCAACGGTCTCCCGCGTCTGGCCGTTGACCGTCAGCGAAATCATCCGCGCCTCGCTCACGATGCCACCCCCCGCGTCCGTTCCAGCGCTTCGTGCAGCGCTTGTCGTGCAAGTTCAGCCGCCAGCTTTCTGCGGTATTCCGCCGGGATCGTCGCACCGTCGTCCGGATTGATCCTGTCGGCGACGAAGGCGGCCATGTCGGAGACCCGGGATTCTGTCGGAATCTCGCCCTTGATCGCCGCACCGGAAAGATCGATGCGCAGCGGCACGGAATCGACGCCGCCGACCGCAATGTCGACAGTCGCAAACCGGCCGTCTCCATCGAGGGAGAGCGTGGTGGCGACCGCGACAATGGCGAAGTCGCCGCGCCGGCGGCTGAAGAGCCGGAAGCCCCATCCGGTAGTGGCAGCGAGCACCGGGAACCTCACTGCGGTCAGCATTTCGCCATGCCTCAGATCCACGGTCATGACCGCCTGGAAGAATTCGGATGCGGAAACCTCCCTTGTCCCGGCCATTCCGCTCACGATGATTTCTGCATTGCATAGCGTTGCGATGAGCGGGATCTGAGCCGCCGGATCGGCGTGTACCAGGCTGCCGCCGATCGTGCCGCGCTGGCGTATCGGATAGTGGCCGATCGTTGCCGCGGCGGCCGCCAGAAGCGGATGCGCCCGGCGGACCTCGGGCGCGGTGGCAATCCGGATGTGCCGCGTCATTGCGCCGATTTCCAGCACTTCGCCGGAGGCGCGAAGGAAGTCCAATTCCACCAGATCGTTGAGATCAACGAGATGTTCGGGGCGCGCCAGCCTCATGTTCAGCATCGGACCGAGGCTTTGGCCGCCGGCGATCGGCTTGGCGGACGCGCCATAACGCGCCAGAAGGCCGATCGCGGCCTCCACGGTTTGCGGCCGATGGTAGTTGAAGGATGCCGGCTTCATTACCCTACCCGATCAGGCTGGTCTCGGTCTCGGCATCAAAAACGTGCAGCCGGCCGGAGTTGGCGGACAGCCTGATCTTGTCGCCGTAGTCGTGACGAAGGTCCTTGTTGACGCGGAAGAACAGTTCCTCGCCTTCAACCCGGAGGCCCAGGAACTGGTCCGAGCCGACAGGCAAAACGGACGTCACAGTCCCCGCGATCATTTCGCCTTTTGCGGGCTCGGAGCGCTCGTCGACATCCTCGGCCCGGATTCCCAGCTTGACCCGGCGCCCACCGAACGATCTCAGCGACTGCCCTCGGTCGGAGCCAACCTCCAGGCGCAGGTCGCCGCGTGCAAAGTGGACTGTCTCGCCGTCGACGGCCAGTTCGCCTTCCAGGTAGTTGATCGGCGGATTGCCCAGGAAAGAGGCGACGAACATGTTTGCCGGGTGTTCGTAGATCTCGTCCGGCGTACCGATCTGCTGGACCACGCCGTCGCGCATCACCACGATCCGGTCAGCAAGGGTCAGGGCTTCCGCCTGGTCGTGTGTGACGTAGACGAATGTCGTCTGCATCGAGCGGTGCAGTTCCTTGATCTCGGCGCGCATCGAGATCCGGAGCGCGGCATCAAGGTTCGACAGTGGTTCGTCCATCAGGAAGACCGCGGGCTGGCGCACCATCGCGCGTCCGAGCGCAACACGCTGACGCTGGCCGCCCGAGAGCTGGCTTGGCTTCCTCTCAAGCAGGTGGGTGATTTCCAGTCGCTGCGCAGCGTCTTTCACGCGCCGGTCGATCTCTTCCTTGGGGTGCTTGCGCATCACAAGTCCGAAAGCGATGTTTTCGTACACTGTCTTGTGCGGGTAGAGCGCGTAGCTCTGGAACACCATGGCAACGTCACGATGATGCGGCGGTGTGAAGTTCACGCGCTCTTCGTCGAAATACAGGTCGCCGTCGGTGATTTCCTCCAGGCCGGCGATCATGTTGAGGGTCGTGGACTTGCCGCAGCCCGACGGGCCGAGCAGAACAACGAACTCCCGGTCCTTGATTTCGAGATTGAGTTTTTCCAGTGCGACGAAACCGTTCGGGTAGCGCTTCGTTGCGTTTTCGAAAAGGATGCGGGCCACGCGCGGACTCCCTGTTAACCCTTGACCGCGCCGGCCGTCAGGCCGGAGACGATGTAACGTTCAAAGACAATTGCGATGATCACCGGCGGCACGATTGCGAGCAGTCCGGCTGCGTTGATGAATGAGAAGCTGATCGTGAAGTCGGATGTGAACGACGCCAGCACGATCGGCAGCGTCTGCGACTGTGCCGTCTGCGTGAACATCAGCGCCAGGAGAAACTCGTTCCAGCTTGTCAGGAAGGCAAACAGGATCACAGCGACCAGCGAGGGAAGTGAAAGTGGCAGGAACACCTTGGTCAGAGTCTGCAGGCGCGAGCAGCCATCGACGCGTGCCGCCTTGTCCAGTTCGTCCGGAAGACCCTCGAAATACTGGATCAGGATGAACACCGTGAACGGCACCGTGATCGCCAGATAGGTGATGACGAGCGACATGATGTTATCGAGCAGACCAAGGTTCTTGATGACGAGGAAGAATGGCACCACGAGCGCGATGTCCGGAATGACGCGCGTCATCAGGATAAAATAGACGGAGCCGCTGCGTCCCCAGAACCGGATCTTCGCCATCGCATAGGCCGCCGGTATTCCCACCAGCAGGTTGAAGATGACGACCAGCGTTGCCACGGCAAGACTGTTGCGCATCGCCGGCAACAGATTGCGTGCCGTCGATGGAATGTAGTTGCCGGAGGATGGGTCCTGCGTGCTGCGGGTTTCGTAGGTGACCGTCTCATCCGCGCTCGCGCTGAAGATCGCCTGGAAGTTCTTCAGGGTCGGTTGTTCGGGAATCCAGTGCGGGGGAACCGAAACAATCTCGGCCTCCGTCTGGAATGACGACGAGACAAGCCAGGTGACCGGTGCAAGCACCACCAGCAGGACGGCCAGCGAGCCGAACAGGATGACGCCGCGGTGGAGCCATCCAAGGATTTTCGCCTGCCGCTCGTAATTGATGCTGCGCGCCCGGACAGGCTTCACGACAGAGGGTTCTTGACTGCTTTGCATGTCAGACGCTCCTGCCGAGAGTCCGGATGATGAAATAGGCGAGCGCAAAGGTGACCAGCGCCAGCAGGTAGGACATCGCCGCCCCTGATCCGAATGAAAGATTGCGGAATGTCTCGACGTAGATCTCCCAGGAAAGCACATGCGATGCCGTGCCCGGACCGCCCTCGGTGAGGATGAAGAACAGGTCGAAGTGACGGATGGCCATCATGGTCTCGTAGATGATCACCAGCATGAATCCGGTCCGCATCGAAGGCAGCGTGATATGGAAGAAACGCTGCATGAGTGGAGCGCCGTCCACCCGGGCAGCCTGGTAGAGGTCCTGCGGAATGGACTTCAGCGACACCAGGAGAAGAATTGTGGCAAGCGGCACCTCTTTCCACACGAAGGCATTGGCGATCAAAGGCAACGTCTTCTTCTGGTCGCCAAGCCAGACCATGTATTTGTCGATGAAATCGAGCTGGTACAGCAAGCCGTTGAGCGCGCCGTAACCGGAATCGTAGATCCATTTCCACATCAATGCGTCGGCTACATAAGGTATGGCCCAAGGGATCAGCAGAACCGTGCTGACCAGGCGCCGCCCCCGGAATGTCTCGTTCAACAGGAGCGCCACCAGGAGGGCCAGTACGGTGATCGCAGTGACAGACATCAACGTGAAGCTGACGGTGCGCAGCACGGCGGTCCAGAACAGCTCGTCGCGAAAAAGATCGAGATAGTTGTCGAACCAGACGAATGGCGTGCGGTTCGGGCGCGTGAGCTTGATGCTGAAGAAACTGAGATAGAACGAGTATGCGATCGGAAAGACCGCCACCAGGCCTAGTACCGACATCACCGGTGCAATGAACAGCAGCGCCGTGCGTTCTTCGTAGTTGAAGTGCCGGCGCAAGCTTACGGCCATACTGCTGCCTGCCGGTTTCGATCTCATCTTGCCGGAACTCCCTTCGCTTCCTCACTGAATGCCTGCCGCGCGCTGCGCGACAGGCGGCGTCATGCCGCAACCGGATGCCGGCTTTGTTCGGCAGGAACGGAAGCGCGCTACGCGACCACCTCGCACGTGCGGACTTGCGGATCGCGCTTCAACTGAAATCGGGCGCCCGAGCAGGAACGGGATCGTAGCGCCTGTTCTTTTTTCAGGACTCCGACTTCAGTTCGTCCCATTCCTCACCTGACTTCCTGAGGGCATCCGCGGGCGAAATGTTGCCCAGGATAGCCGACTGCCAGGCAGCGCCATTGGTCTCGCTCCAGTCGCCGAACCACGGGGTGACCACGTCCTTCTTGCGGGCTAGCGCCTGCTGCTGCTGGATGACCTCGACATCGGCATAGGAGTTGTACTTCTCGCGGATTGCCGGATCCTCGAACAGCGGTTTCACGCCGAAGCCGGCCCCGATATCGAGAAACAGCAGCTTCTGGAATGTGTAGGCACCGTTCGACTTGCCGCCGAACCACTCGATCAGCTTCGCGGCGTTGTCCGCGCGCGCCTTGTCTGCTGCGGCTTGGGCGGACATGCCGTGGAAGCGCATCCAGCCCACCGTGGCATGGGAACCATCGGCGCCCATGGGCATCAGCGCCTGCTTCGCGCGGCCGGCAATCTGCGACTGTGCCGGGTCGTTGAGCATGGCCAGGCGGTACTTCGGCAGGAGGGCAAAGGCATGGTTGCCGGATGCAAATGCCTTGAGGCCCGACAGTTCTCCCGTCTCGACGCAACCCGGCGAGACGATCTTGTGCTTGTTGACCGCATCCACGATCCACCGAAGCGCGGCCTGGGCGCCGAGCTTCTCGTCCTGCATGACCGAGTCGCCATTGTCGTCCGTGAAGCGCCCGCCCTGCGAGAAGACCATGGCCGACATGAATTCGATCAGCCAGCTTTCCTTGGCCATCGCAAGCATCATCGGGAAATCGGAAATTCCCTTCTCCTTCATGACGAGAGACTGCTCGACGACCTCGTCCCAACTGGACGGCGGCGCGGAGAAGCCGGCTTCCTGCAGTTTGTCGGCGTCATAGAGGAAGCCCATGAAATCGGTGTAGTAGGTCAGCCCGTACTGGCGTCCATTATACGTCATCGAGTCCGTACAGAAGGCCTCGGCGTCGCTGTTGTAGGCCATGAGTGATTCATATTCGTCGATCGGCGAAATCCAGCCGGCCTCGGCCCATTCCGGCAGCCATGCGTCGGAAACCCACATCACGTCCATCGGCGCAGCGCCTACGAACTTCGTCACCATCGCGTCCCGATACTGGGCCCATGGCGAATTCGCATATTCTACGGTCAGACCGGTCGCCTGCTCAAAGGCGGCCGCATGGCTCTTCACCAGGTCGACCGCCGCCGACCACGTCTGGAAGTTGACGCCGCCGCCCGCTGCAAACGCCTTCACCGCCGGCATTGCGAATGCCGCCACCCCGGCCGCAGCCGAGGCTTTCAGAAATTCGCGCCTGCCTATCGCGCGACCGATACCGTTCTTCATCTGACATCTCCCTTTTATCGCTCCCTCCCGGCGTCAGTCCGGCCGCGAGCTCGTCGGGACGTCCCGACCTCCACGATGAAACGGTAGCAGCGGTTTTGTTTGTCGTCAATTGACGACTTATGTCGCATGCGTAATTCCGACGGACAGGATGTCGGTGCCTGGACTCTCAGCGCTCTACGCGCTCGAACTGGGAGACGATTGAGTCGAAGCCGCTCAGGAAGACGCGAACGTGCATCGCCACTACCATGTCCTGCGGGATGACGTGGCTCGCGCGGTAGATGTGCCGCCGAATCGCGTAGTGGGAGATCGCGCCGTGGATGGTCCAGCCGACTTCGTGCACCGCCTCCTGCTCCATATCGAGCTTCATGCCGCGTTCGTGGGCGGTTTCCGCCACGATGGTCTCGGTCAGCTTCGTGATGATCGAGGAGATGTAGTTCGGCGCCATGTCGGCTTCCGCAAGTGAGGAGTAGAGAAACAGCCTCAGCCAGCGCCTTCCAAGAACGGCGTCAAGATAATCGTTGTAGAACTTGGTGAGCCGGTCATGCATCGGACGGTTCCGGTCGCTCAGTTCCGCGAACCACACGGCCTGGAATGGACCGACGATTGCGGTGTCGTACACCTCGCGGAGAAGATCTTCCTTGGTCGGAAAGAACCGGTAGAGGAGCCGCTGCGAGATCCCGCATTCGGCAGCTAATGCGCGCGTCTGGGCGGTCAGGCCATACTCTGCGAAAAGCTCCGTGGCCTTTTTCAGGATCTGGGCCCGCCGTTCGGCATAGGGCATGCGCCTGACTTTTTTCCTTGACGCGGGCGACGGTTCTTCCCTGCCTAGCCTTCCGCGCAAACTCGTCGATTTTGCCTTCACAGGTCACATTTCCCAAGTTGATTGCCGGTGCGATTCAACGTCGGGTGATACCATGAAATCGCTGGAAGCGATAATTCTTGCGCATATTATCGTCAATTGACGAATTAATGATCGCGAGTCATTGTCGCAAGCACGGCAAGGGTCTCCCCTCCGGAAGACCCGCAGATTGGAAGGTTCACAAATGATCTTTGAGCAGCGTGTCTATCAGCTTGGCGCCGGACAGGCAGGCGAATTCCTGAAAGTGTATGAGGCCGAGGGGCTCCACATCATCACCAAATACGCAAGACTCGTCGGCTGCTGGACGACCGAGAGCGGGACGCTCAATTCAGTCGTCTTCATCTGGTCCTACGATGATTTCGGGCACCGGAGCGCTCAACGGGCAAAGCTGGGAGCCGATGCCGAATGGCAGGCATTCGTCCCGAAGATCCTGCCATTTCTCGTGCACCAGGAAAGCACCTTCCTGACGCCAACGGCCTTCTCCCCGCTCGCCTGAGGAAACGAGCGATGCCGGAATATGAAATCGGCGCGATCGGTGACCGGTTGGAGGCCGCGGTTCAAAGACGTTGCCGTGCCAGTCGGCATCGGGATCCACACCGAATCCCAGGTGCCCAATGAAGGCCGGTTCGTCTGCTTCCCACGTCAATTCCGGCTGACCAGAATAGGTCTCGATGCGGTCACCAGGCGCTTCGAGCGTTTCACGCGCGGCGCAAAGCGCCTGTGTCAGCCGGCCCAGGTCTCGCGAGACGAGCGCGATCTCGGCTACGGCGACGATGCCCGCGCGCTCAGCCGCTTCGCCGCCGCGCGTGGCGACATCTATGGTGCGCTGCCGGTGCCGATTCTCTGTTTGCCGGCCTGGTGGGCGAGGAGGTGGGGCCGCGCCGCGAATTCATCGAGGACATCGCGCTGAGCGTGGCCAATCTGGACGTCTGACGCCGGTCCGCTTGCGGCCTCCGCTTCTGCCGAACGGCGCGACCATGCCTTCCTCGTTAGCGCACCGGTGCGCCGCATGGTGTGCCCGATGCTGCAAAACAGGGCAGGCCGGTCTGCCCGCAGGCCGCAGCCGCCACCCTGGCAGGAGAAATGGCGGCGCCGAACCTGACGCTTGCAGCGAGCGGATAATGGTCAACCGCGTTACCGCCCGCAATCGGATGCGCGACCTCGCCGATACCGTCGCCATTCGTGTCGACAAACCCTTCCGCCGCCTCGTCGAAATCCGAATGGTGGTTGCCGCGCGTGCCATCATTCCATTGGTTCGGAACCGCAAGCATCTGGCGGTCGACCGGCCCGCCCTTGGCAACACCCTGGACGCGGGCCGGCGCAGTGTCTCGCCCTGAGGTATCGAAGGCATTGGCCCCGTTGCCGTCCAGATCGTTGCCAATGATCAAGTTTGCGATCGCAGGCGGGTTCGAGGGGAGGCCACGTTCCAGGCGAATGCCGAAATCCGCGTTCTGCCGGACATGGTTTTCCTGCACCGTGTTCCCGGTCGAGCCAAACAGGCCGATTCCGGTTCCGTTACCGGAGACCGAGTTGGTGCCGACATGGTTTGCGTGGGCGGTGTCGAGCAGGATACCCAGGCTGTCGTTGTTTTCCGCCTCGTTGGCTTCGACGCGGGAATTGCTGGTGTCGCAGATCAGCCCGATGCCGTAGCCGCGGATATCCGGCGAGGAACCCAGGACCACGGGCGGGTTGGCGCGCGGTACCGGCTGACCGCCATTGGCGTAGGTCTTGTTGGACAAGATGGCCACGCGGCGCGCGGTGCCGACCACGATGCCGGCATGGCCGTGCCCGGACACGTCATTGCCGGCAATTTCGATATCGGACGACATTACCGCGTCGAGCGGGCGCGTCTCGGCTGTAATGACAACGTCGCCGGCAAGCGGGCGCATGGCCTGCATCATACCGGGCGGAAAGATGGCCGATCCGACGCTGATTCCGTTATAGGCGTTCGCTTCGACCCGGTTCTCACGAATTCCGACATTGCGGCTGTTCAGGACGAAAATGCCGCCGAACCGGTTGCCGACAATCTCGTTCAGTTCGATTGCGCCACTCTCCACCCCGCGCAGGTAGACCCCGTGATGGCAACCGGAAATGCGGTTGTTGCTGATGACGGCGCCGGATGCGCGGACCATGACGCAAGCTTCTTCCGAATAGGAGGAAAAGATCCCGAATTGCAGGGACCGCGACCGCGAAGCCGTGATCTCGAAACCGTTGATCACCACTCCGGCCGCCTTGATTTCAATGGCGGAAGATGCCGCACCTCCATCAATTCGCGGCGCGCCGCCGCCATCGTCCTTTCCAAGCAGAGAGACCGGTCGTGCAATCACGATTGCCTCGCGATAGTCGCCGCTGGAAACCTCGATGGTTGCTCCGGCCGGAGCGGCATCGAGCGCGGCGGAAATCGTGGGGTAGCCGGTACCGGTTTCGGCAATCCGCACGTCGGATATGGCCGGCGATGACACGGCGAAGGCCGAAGCCACGGCGACCGTGAAAACGAGGAAAAGCGATTTCATGATCCAGCCCCTGCAAATTGCTGCCAATCAATTTGTATGAGCCGGAACGGACATCCGGCGATGATGCATGTCAATACTTGCTGCCGCCCGGGCCGTCTGCGCGAGGCAAGCGCCTGGCGGCGCAACGTATGGACGCCGGTGGAGACGGTGAACGGCACGCCTTTCCAGGTTCCGTAAGTCGGGAAGTTGCCCGAACACCATATGGCTGTGGAACGTGGCGCGAAACGGCAGCATGCAATTGTCAAGCCGCAACCGGACCCAAAACAGGGCGTGCACCCGGTTGCCCGGCGGCGCGCGGCCGGATGCCGTCGCATTCATGGCTTGCAGACATCGCCGCGGGTGCGCCGTCTACCCGATCATCGTGTCCGGCAGGATCAGCACAATCTGCGGGAACAGCACCAGGATGATCAGCGTCACGAGCATGGCGAACCAGAACGGAACGATGCCCCTGAAGATCGTGCCCAGCGGCACGTTCCGCGCCACCGACTTGACGATGAAGACATTGATGCCGACCGGCGGCGAGATCAGCCCCATTTCCAGCGTCAACACGACCAGCACCCCGAACCAGATCGGATCGATCCCGAGCTGGTTGACGATCGGAAAGAAGATCGGCAGGGTCAGCACCATCATCGCGAAGCCCTCAAGAAAGCAGCCGAGCACCAGGTAGATGGCGAGGATCAGCGCCAGGATCCCTAAAACCGGCAGGTCGAGCGCTTCGATGGCCGAACCGACGAACTGGGGAATATGGCTCAGCGCCAGGAACGGGTTGATGATATGCGCCGCGATCAGGATCAGCATCACGGTCGCCGTGGTGACGATCGAATCCTTTGCCGCTGCCCATAGCGCCGGCAGGGACAGTTTCGACGTCACGAATCCAAGCGCGATGACGAAACCCGCGCCCACCGCGGCAGCTTCGACGGGCGAGAATATGCCGCCATAGATGCCGCCGATGGTCAGCATGATGATCATGATGATTGGGCCGGCGCCGAGCATTGCGCCGAGTTTTTCGCGCGCCGATGTCCTCGGTCCCGCGGGACCCATTGCCGGGCGCCACCAGCAGATGCCGGTGATCGTCAGGATGAAGATTCCGAGCAGAAGAAGGCCGGGCAGAACGCCCGCGAGAAACAGCCGGCCGATGGATTGCTCCGTCAGGATCGCATAGATCACGAAGCCGGTGGAAGGCGGGATCAGGATGCCGAGCGTCCCCCCCGCCGCGACAACGCCGGTCGAGAGCCGCGGGTCGTATTCGAAGCGGTCCATTTCGGAAAGCGCCACCTTGCCCATGGTCAGCGCGGAGGCGACGGACGATCCGGAAAGCGCGGCAAACCCGCCGCAGCCGATCACCGTGGCCGAGGCCAGTCCGCCGCGGACCTGCCCGATGATCGCATAGGCCGCGTCATAGAGCTGCCGGCTCATGCCGGTCGCGGACGCGACGTTTCCCATCAGGATGAACAGCGGGATGACGACCAGTTCGGGCGACGAAGCCAGCGTGAACGCCTCCGAGGCCAGTGTGCTGTTGGCCGCATTGAATCCGTTCAGGGCGGCGATGCCGAAATAGCCGACCACGAACATCGCGAAGGCGACCGGGACGCGGATGATGACCAGGACAAGAAGAGCGGCCAGCCCGAGCAGACCGACGGCTGAGGCGCTCATGAAGCGGAATCCTCCATCCGCACGTCGCGAATGCCCATCGTCAGCTCGACGGCGCGCAGCGTCATGCCGATCGCGGTCAACGCGGAGAAGGCGCACAGCGCCCACTGGAACCACGCCTTGGGCAGGTTAAGCAGGTTGGTCGACAAGTTGAGCATGAGCGAGAGCCTGGCGCTCTCGTAAACGGTCCAGGCGATCATCGCGAAAATCACGGCGCCCAGAAGCGCCGATGCGATATCGATGATCTTGTTGAAGCCCGCCGGAAAATGGCGCTCGAAAACATCGATGGCGATGTGACCGCCCTTGCGGTCGCACAGCGCCATGGCGCCGAAAACCACAATCACCAGCGTCATGGTGATGAGGTCCTGCGACCCCAGCAGGGGATATCCCAGGGCGCGGCCGATCACGTCGACGAGAATGATGGCCACCTCGACGATCAGGCCGATCGAACCGGTAATCGCGGACAGGCCGATGAGCCTGTCCGCCAGTCGCCGAATTGCCAGCATTGCGGCTTATTCGCCCCGCATCGCCTTGAGTACGTCCTGCGCACCGAGATCGGCGATCACCTTGTCGGCCACGGGAAGCGTGGCCTTGGCGAAGGCTTCGATCCCCGCAGCGTCGAGCTCGATCACGGTCTTTTTCGGGTCGGCCTTGAGGCCGGCGATCGTCTGGTCGGCCTTCGCGTTCCAGGCGTCTTCCGCGCTCTTGGAGAGCGCGCGGCCGCTGTTGGCGTCGATCGCCGCCTTCTGGTCGTCGGGCAGGCTGTCATACTTGGCCTGGTTCATGACCGCGAAAAACGCGATCCGGCCGAGCGGGGCGCCGATCGTGTAGCTGTTGGCGACCTCGAGCAGCTTGAAGTCGGCAATGGCGCTCGACCCCGTGATGATGCCGTCGATCAGTCCGGTCTGCAAGGCGTTGTAGACCTGCGGGATCGGCATCTGGACCGGCGTCGCGCCAAGTGCGGTCACCACGTCGGCGGCAACAGAACCCGCGACGCGGATCTTCAGGCCGGCCATGTCTTGCGGCGTGCGGATCTGCTTGTCCCGCATGATGATGACATTCGGCTCGGATACCCAGAGCGCCAGCGGTTTGGTGCCCGGATATTCCGAGGCCAGGTGGCTGTCATAGGCATTCCACAGCATGTCATAGCCGGTGGCGCCGTCCTTTACGGCACCGGGCAGCTCGATGATCATCGTCTTGGGGAACTGCGACGACGTGTAGCCCTGCAAGCTCCACGACATGTCGGCCGCACCCTGGACCACGCGGACATATTGCTCCACCGGACCGGCACCCAGTTCACCGCCCGGATAGTTGCGGATCGTGAGGGCTCCGTTGGTTGCCGCATTCACGCCTTCGGCGAGCTTGTCGATCACGGAAGCCGTAACCGTATGCTGCGGCGGTACGAACGATGCGAATTTCAATTCCTCCGCCTTTGCCGCAGCGGAGAGCCCGGCAAGAAACAGCGCCGCAGCGGCGAGCCTTGTGACATGCTTCATCTTCATTCCTCCCGTTGATGACGCATCGATACTGGTACTGTGTTCCCGTCCCGGAAAATGCACGTCGCCGGGACGGAAGAATGCGGCCGTTCAGGCTGACGACTTCGTCCGCCAGCTGTCGGCGTAGCTCTCCCGCGCCTCGCGCGCATAGGGCGTTGGCGAGACACGCACGCGGATCTCGGCCTGCTTGTGCGGCTCGGTCGATGTCTTGCCGGTCGTCTCGGGCTCGCCCCAGACGAGCGTCAGGACATCGCCGACCTCCACGTCGGCATCGACGACGCCCAGCGACAGCATGCACCGTTCGTTGAACGAATACCCGTTGAACATGGACATCCCGACCATCTTGCCGTCGCGCGTCACCATGTCGGCACTGGTCGATGCATAGTTGGGCTGCGGGAAGTCGATATATTTGTAAGGGGTACCTTCCTCGAAGGAGGACGCGATCACCTTCACGACATCGTCGCGGTTCCACTCGAAGGTCACCTTCTTGCGGTTTGCCGCATCCTTCATCCGGATGAGGGCATCCTTGCCGATGAAATCGGTCTTCCAGCCGATATAGAAGCCGTAACCGAGTTCGAACGGATTGACGTAGTAGTCCTCGATATTGTCGCTGACGAAGCTTCCGCCGATCGAGCCGACCGCCTCGTAGGCGTCGGCGCCCAGCCACTGGCGGTAGTCGGCCATCATGCCGTCGCCGGTGTAGATTCCCGGCAATGGCGAGGGAATCCATCCCGATTCCAGTGTATTCGTCGAGTAGGCGCGGCTGCCGCAGATCCGGAGGTCGACGCCGACATCGCGCGCCGCCTGCAATATGGTCGACTGGATATAGTGCTTGTCGGCATAGGGCCCCCATACCTCAAGACCCGGTGCGCCTGCCATGCCGTGGCGCAGGGCCTGGACACGGCGCGAACCGATATTGATCCAGTCGACGTGGAAGAACTTGACGTCCGGAATGGGGCCGCCATTGATCTTCTCGAAGATCTTGTTGGCGTCGGGTCCCTGGATCTGGAACCGGTAGTGCGTGCGGTAGATTGCCTTGCCGTCCGGGCGGCTGTCGGACCGCGGGTCGTGGGTGAGGCGCACCTTCCAGTTGCCGGTCGCCGAATGGAACTTGACCCAGTTGGCGGTCGGCGCGCGGCCGACAAGGATGAACTTGTCCTTGCGCTCGCGGAAAATGATCATGTCGCCCACGACATGGCCTGCCGGCGTGACGGGTACGAAATGCTTCGCCCGGCTCAGTTCGAAATTGGCGAAGCTGTTGACCCCGATCCGCTCCAGGAAGGATTCGGCATCGGGACCCTCCACGATAAGCTCGTCCATGTGATGGGTCTGGTCGAACAGAACCGCGGTCTCGCGCCATGCGCGCTGCTCGCTGCGCCAGTTGCTGAATTCGGCCGCCACGATCGGATAGACATACATCCCGATATTCGAGTTTCTCAGAAGGCTCACTGCATTCCCGGCTTGCGCAATGGCCTCTTCGAGGTTCGACTGCACCATTATCGATCTCCTCCTCTATCAATAATTGTATACACTCCTCTCATTTCAAGGCGAGAAACGCAAGAGATGAATCGCAATTGCCGTATCTGTGGAGCAAAATTGTATTCAACTTTTGAAAAGAGGAGACGCCAAAAGGGGAGCGAGTGGAACCCTGCGGCGCCCGCGGCATGCGACGCGCGTCGGGCCGTCTCCCGTCCTTGATCGGTGATTTCATTCATATATGTTCGCTCCTGAATCGACGCATGTATTCGGGAGAGAGGGGCATGGCCGCGGTCCACCCATTGGATGCCGCAATTGCAATCGAGTCGCTCGGCGAAGGGCGCTGGCGCGGGCGCACCTCGCCTGCCTATGCCAATATGGCCGGCCCCTTCGGCGGCATCACCGCGGCGGGTCTCCTCAACGCCGTGATGCTGGATGCTGAAAAACGCGGCGACCCGGTGGCGATGACGGTCAATTTCTGTGGCGCCATCGCCGACGGGGAATTCGAGATCGCTTCAAGGCTCGTGCGCGGCGGCAAGTACACCCAGCACTGGTCGCTGGACCTGATGCAGGCGGGCGAGACGCGCGGCACGGCCTCAATCGTCACCGGCGCGCGCGGCGACGTGTTTTCCCACCACGACAGCGAGATGCCGGGTGCGCCCGCGCCGGAGGAAATCAAGCCGCTCGGCATGCCGGCGCCGCTCAAATGGATCGAGGCCTATGAATTCCGTTTCGTCGAGGGCCGCCCCGAGATCGTGTCGGAACCGTTCGAGCCGTTGCGCGATTCCCGCTCGCTGCTGTGGATCGCCGACCGGCCCGCGCGCCCGCTCGACCATTTGTCGCTCGCGGCAATCGCCGACTCCTTCCTGCTGCGCCTCGTCAAGGTGCGCGGCACCATGGCGCCGATGGGCACGGTGTCGCTGACCACCTATTTCCACGCCACGGCGGCGGAGATCGCCCGCCACGGCACCGGCCCGGTGCTCGGCATGGCCCATGCCAAGCGCATGCATGCCAATTTCTTCGACCAGCACATGGAACTGTGGGCGCGCGACGGCACGCTGCTGGTAACCGGTACGCAGGTCGCCTGGTACAAGCGGTAGCTCTCTTACGGCCCCCCGCCCGCCATCCGCCGGCGCATCAGGTGCAGGTAGAGCGCGGGCGACAGCCGGTTGATCCACCACGCCATCCGCGCCACTCGGCCGACGGGAATGAACGCACGGCGGCGCTTGATGCCGTTCACGATGATCGCGGCGGCCTGGCCGGCCGTCATCTCGTCCACGCCGTCCGTCGCGGCGCCCGGCCGGCCGATCCCCCCGCTTGCCGCCGCCGCGTCACCGCGATTGGTGGCGATGAAGGAGGGTGCGGCGACCAGCACGGAAACGCCATGCTCCGCCTCTTCCGCCGCGAGCGAGCGGAAGAAGCCTTCCAGCGCGTGCTTGCTGGCCGCATAGGCCGTGCGCCGGGTCAAGGGCGTGAAGCCCGCGACTGACGAGATGGCGAGGTGAATGCCGCCGCTGGCCCGCACCGGCCCCAGCATGTGTTTTGCCACCCTGACCGCGCCGAAATGGTTGATCTCCATCACCCGGCGTTGTTCGTCGAGCGTGGAGTGCGCGAAGTCCCGGATCTGGGTCACGCCGGCACTGTAGATGACGAGGTCGACCGAGGGCCGCGCGTCGAGGAATTGCGCGCAGGCCCGCGTTACCGAAGCGTCGTCGGTGACGTCGCAGGCAAGGACGAGAGCGGTATCGCCCAGCCCTTCCGCCGCCTGCTTCAGCGCCGGGCCGTCGAGATCGAGCAGCACCGGAAACTAGCTCTCGGCAACCAGGGCATCGGCCAACGCCCGGCCGAGCCCGCCGGCACCCCCGGTGATGACCGCTGTCTTTGCCGCGCTCACCGTTGCGCCTCCGCCCAGGTGGCGAAGGCCTCGGCGCTGGTCTTCTCCGGTCGATAACCGAACACGGTCTTCAGCGCCGTGTTGTCGAGCACCGGCCGGTATTGGAGGAAGCGCACCTGCTCCGGTCCGTAGCGCGACAGTCCGAGCGGTTGCGCAATCGCCAGCGCCGCCTTGAGCAGCCAGACCGGGATGCGCAGGACGGGCTTTCCAAGCGCGGCGGCAATCTCGGAAATCCCCATCGCGCCATCGCCGGCGACGTTGAAGATGCCGGGCGGCCCGTCGGTCGCCGCGCGCATCAGGATCCGGGCGAGGTCCTGCGTCCAGATGAATACGAACGGGCTCTCCGACCGGCCCGCCGCCAACAGCTGCGGTTTGCCAAAAAGCGCCGTGATCTGGTTGTCGATCGCCGGGCCGATCACCGTGCCGACGCGCAGCACCACCTGTTCCAGTTCCGGATGCGCGGCGCGCGTGCTGGCCAGCATCTCCTCCACCTGCCGCTTGTGGTCGGAATAGGCAAATTCCGGGTTGCCGCGCACAGGATCGCCTTCGGTCAGCGGCACGGGATTGTCGACGTGGTAGCCATAGGCAGCCCCGCTCGACGTCACCACCAGGCGGTACACGCCATGGGCGAGACAGGCATCGAGCACGTTCTTCGTGCCGGTGACGTCGACGGCGAAAGCCGTCTCGCGCGCCATGCCCTTCGGCGGCGTGACGATCGAGGCGAGATGGACGACCGCGCGGGGTTTCACCGCGCCGATCACGCGGCCGGAATCTTCGCTGGTCACGTCGAGCGCCATAAACCGCATACCGGTTGGAAGGTCCGCGGGACGGCGCAGGTCGGTCGCGAAGGTCCTGGCGGCAAGCGGCGTTGCGCCCAGCGCGGCGAGCAGTGCCTGTCCGACCGCGCCGGCCGCGCCGGTGACCAGGATCGTATTCATGCCGTCGCTTCGCTTGCGCGCGCCATCACCGAAGCTAGCGCCATGCCCGAGATGACATGCCAGATGCCCCAGAAAGCTGCGACCACCGCCATGCCGCCCAGCCCGCCGAAAAAGGCGAAGATCAGGATCAGCCCGAGGCCCGAATTCTGGATGCCGGTTTCGATGGTGATCGCACGGCGGTCGGCGTCCGTGACGCCGGCCAGCGTCGCGGTCGCGTAGCCCCCGGCAAACGCGAGGGCGTTGTGCAGGAAGACAAGCAACGCAACCATGCCGGCATAGCCGAGGAAGAAATCCCAGTTGCCGGCGAGCGCGGCGACGATGAAGGCGACGAAGATTACCATCGACAGGATCTGGAACGGCCGCCGGATGCGCGCGGCAAGCGCGGGCCGCACGACATTGACCGCGATGCCGAGGCAAAGCGGCAGCACCAGCATGAAGAAGACGGTGACGGCCACCTGCACCGGATCGATCGATACGGCGCGCAGGATCTCGCGCGTCGGGCCGTAGAGCGAGCCCCAGAAGGCGACATTGAACGGTGTGAGCAGCAGTGCCGCGATCGTGGCGATGGCCGTCATCGACACCGAAAGGGCGGTGTTGCCGCGCGCCCGGTGGGTGATGAAATTGGAGATGTTGCCGCCGGGGCAGGCGGCAACCAGGATCAGTCCGAGCGCGATCGAAGGACGCGGCTGCAGCGCCACCACCATCGCGAAGGTCAGCACCGGCAGCACCACGAATTGGGAGACCATGCCGGTGATGACCGGTTTGGGCGCCCGCAGCAGCGCCTTGAAATCAGCGGGCTTCAGGTCCAGCGCGATGGCGAACATGACGATGCTCAGGATCGCGTTGAGCAGCATCAGCGAGCCGGGGCTGAAGTTCAGCATGATATCGTCGATGTCCTTCATGGCCGCGCTCCCTTCAGTTGCCCGATCCGGCGCGTGACCGCGCTGCGGAAGGTCTTCTTGTCGACGTAATAGGCCATGCGCGGCAGGTCGATGTAGTGTCTGCCGCCGGTCAGCCGCTCGAACGCCTTCGCCTTTTCCGCCCTGATCGCCAGCGCCGCCGGGTTGCCGTCGCGCAAGCCGGCAATGTAGCGGGCGACCATCTCGGCCTGCTCGTGGCGGCCCTGCCAGCCAAGCCCCAGCGCCTCGACCATGCCGATGACGAACAGGTCGTCGCGGGTTGGATGCATCGCGTTCATGAACAGGTGCGGCGCATCGCCCTGCCAGTTGAGCAGTGTGTTGTCGATGAACGGGTAGTGCAGCTTGTAGCCGGTCGCCGCCAGCACCAGGTCGTAGTCGCCGGATGTGCCGTCGGAAAAATGCACGGTGTTTCCGTCGAAGTGCCTGACATCGGCGCGCACGCGGATATCGCCGTGTCCGGCATGGAACAGGATCAGCGAATTGACCACCGGATGCGACTCGTAGAGTGCATAATCGGGCGCCGGAAATCCGTATTTCTGCGGGTCGCCGGCAAACCATTTGAGGATCAGGCCGTCGATCCTGCGCTTCAGCCACGACGGTAGCGAGAGCGCGCCGCCCACCGTGTCCGCCGGCTTGCCGAATATGTATTTGGGCACGAAATAGTAGCCGCGGCGAAGCGAGATGTCGCAGCTTGCGCCGTGATGGATGGCGTCCACGGCAATGTCGCATCCCGAATTGCCGCCGCCGACGATCAGGACCCTCTTGCCGGCAAGGATCGACGGCGAGCGATAGGCGCTGGAATGGAGGAACTCGCCGGAAAACGAACCCGCGAATTGCGGCATGTTGGGTTCCGACAACGTTCCGTTGGCAATGATCAGCCCGGCGAAGTCCTCGCTGTGCTCTGCACCTTCGCCGTCGCGCCAGGTGATCGTCCAGCCGTCTCCGCTCTTGCCCTTCGGTTCGGCGCGAAGCACCTCGGCGTCGAAATGGAAGTGCCGGTAGAGATCGAAATGGCGGGCGAATGCGCGGAAGTAGTGCCTCATCTCGCGGTGCGAGGGATAGTCCGCCACGCCGTCGGCCATCGGGAAATCGGCGAATTCGGTCATCCGTTTCGACGAGATCAGGTGCGCGGTCTCGTACATGGTCGAGCGCGGCCCTTCGATGTCCCAGAGCCCGCCGACGTCGCCGTTCAACTCGAAGCCGCGAAACGCGATCCCCTGTTCGATGAGTGTCTTTGCCATCGCCAGGCCGGATGGCCCGGCCCCGATCAGCGCGATTTCCCCATCCGCGCCGGCGCTGCTTACTTCGCCAGTCATTGTCCCTCCCGTGCCGGCCGTCCTCCGCAGCCTGGCAAACCGGTTATAGCGAAGGGACGGAACGCCCGAAAGGCCCGCAGGCCTGACGTTCGGGCAGGGTTGCATCCACTGCACCCCCATGCGAATCTGTGGATCGCAAACGCCCACGCGGCTTCAACCCCGCGCAATTCTGACCGGTCATTCCGCTGCGTCTGGCTCCAGTTTTGCCAGACCGAGGAGAACCATCATGAGCACGGCGAAATCCGGCGACATCGTACGCATCCACTACACCGGCACCCTGACCGACGGCACGCAGTTCGACAGTTCTGCGGGGCGCGAGCCGCTCGGCTTCAGGCTCGGCGCCGGCCAGATCATTCCGGGTCTCGAAAGGGAGATCGCCGGCATGATCGTCGGCGAGAAGAAAAGCGCGACGATTGCCGCGACCGACGCTTACGGCCCCTACAATCCTGGCCAGGTCCAGGAAGTTCCGCGCTCGGCCCTGCCGCCGGAAATCGAGCCCGAAACCGGCATGCAGCTCCAGGCGACCACCGAGGCCGGCCAGCCGGTCAATCTGGTCGTCACCGCGACCAGCGAGGAGAGCATCACGGTTGACGGCAATCATCCGCTCGCCGGCAAGGATCTGGTGTTCGAATTCGAACTGGTTGAAATCGTCACCGAACCGGACGACGCCGCGTAGGCCACGCCCGCGCGCGATCATCACAACCGGATTTGGCGAAGGCACTGCTGTCAGTTGTGGTGGATACGCGGGTTTTCCTCGCTGCTCCGGGCCGATACCCGCCGCCATGAATAGGATCGCGGCGAAGGCGCAGGATTGGCGGCCGGCTGGTAGTGATAGCCGAGCCCGCCGGTCTGCCCGGCCGAAAGCCTGGCCTGCGCCACCGGATCGCTGACGACAAGTTCGTCGAAACCGGTGCGCAACATGTGCGCGAGCTGGTCGGTCAGCACCTCACCGGTGGCGCGGATGGTGCCGGCATAGCCGCAGCGTGTGCGCAGCAGATGTGCCTTGGAATAGCTGCGTCCGTCGGCAAAGCCGGGAAAGGCAAGCGCGACGAGCGCAAGCTCATCGAGCCTGTCCGTTATCGCCTCGATCGGATCGCCGGGCTGCAACTCGACGCCGATGCGCCCTGCACGGGTTTCAAGCGCTGCCGCGTCCAGCACAAGGAAGGCTTCAAGCGGAAGCAGGATCTGGGCGTCGTCCGCCGCCCCGTCCAGGCTTTCCGCCCGTATCCATCGGTCCGTGGCGAAACCGGTTCGTGTCCACAGTCGCGGCTCTGTTGTCCCGTCGGTCATGGTCGTCTCCGTCACAGCGAGGATGAGGCGAGCGATTGCTCGAGCCCGCCGAGATGGATGCCGCATTCCGTCTTGGCCGATCCCGACCAGCGCCCGGCGCGCGGGTCATCGCCCGGCTTGACCGGCTGGGTGCAGGGGAAGCAGCCGATCGACAGGTAACCATAGGCGACCAGCGGGTTCTCGCGCAGGCCGTGGACCGTGGCATAGGCCTGGATGTCGCGCGCGTCCCAGCCGGCGAGCGGATTGATGCGGACCCGGCTGCCGACGGCTTCGAAGACCGGCAGTTTCGCCCGTGTGGCCGACTGGAAACGCTTGCGCCCGGTGAACCAGGCGCGCCACGGCTCCACAGTGCGCGCCATCGGTTCGACCTTGCGCACCGCGCAGCACCCGTCGGTATCGGTCTTGTGCAGATCGCCGGCGGGATCGCTCTCAGATAGCGATTTGGCGCGCGGTTCGACGATGCGCAGTCCGGTCAGGCCGAGATCGGAAACCAGCGCGTCGCGGTAGCCGATCGTCTCCTCGAAATGCTTGCCGGTCTCCAGGAAGGCGACCGGCAGGGAGCGGTCGACCCGGGAAATCAGGTGCAGCAGCACGGCGGAATCCGCGCCGAACGACGACACTGCGCCGATCTCACCGGCAAACAGGCGGCCAACCGCCAGTTCGATGATCCGCGCCGGCTCCAGCCCGCCATAGCGGGCTTCGAGCACCGCGGCTTCGGCTTTCGTTTCGGCAGCGTCAGGCTGCCCTGGCATCAGCACCATAAAGCGCCTCCCTGAATGGTGCCGCGCCAGCGCGGCGATAGAACGCGATGAAGCTTTCCTCGTGGCCGGACCGCTGCGCCAGATAGGTCTCGACAACGGTCTCGATCGCGTCGGTGATCTGCTCGGGACTAAAGCCGCGGCCGACGATCTCGCCGATCGAGGCGTTCTCGTCGGCCGAGCCGCCAAGCGTGATCTGGTAGAGTTCGGCGCCTTTCTTCTCGACGCCGAGAATGCCGATATGGCCGACATGGTGATGCCCGCAGGCATTGATGCAGCCGGAAATCTTCAGCTTCAGTTCGCCGATCTCTGCCTGGCGTGCCGGCGAGGCGAAGCGGGTGGCGATTTCCTGGGCGACCGGGATCGAGCGGGCATTGGCCAGCGCGCAATAGTCGAGCCCGGGGCAGGCGATGATGTCGGTGACCAGCCCGGCATTGGCGGTCGCCAGGTGGATCTCGACGAGCCGGTCATGGACGGCCTTGAGATCGGCGCGCGCGACATGCGGCAGCACCAGGTTCTGTTCGTGGCTGACCCTGATCTCGCTGAAACCGTATTCCTCGGCGAGATCGGCGACGGCGTCCATCTGGTCCGCCGAAGCGTCGCCCGGGATTTCGCCGATACCCTTGAGCGAGATCGTCACCACCGCATAGTCGGGATGCCGGTGGGCCGTGATGTTCTGGCGATGCCAGGCGGTAAAGCCCGCGTTCTGCTTCTTCGCCGCGATTTCGTTGACGACGCCTTCCGCGCGCGCCGGCAGTTGCGGCGGCGCGAAATAGGCGGAGATCGCGGCGATATCCTCCGCCGGCAGCCGCAACTCGCCATCTTTCAGCGTTTCCCACTCGCGCTCGACCGCCGCGGCGAATTTCTCGGCGCCGATCTCGCTGACGAGGATCTTGATGCGCGCCTTGTACTTGTTGTCGCGCCGGCCGTTGAGATTGTAGACGCGCAGGATCGCGGTCACATAGGACAGCAGGTCGGCCTCGGGGAGGAAGTCGCGGATTTTCCTGGCCAGGATCGGCGTGCGGCCCTGGCCGCCGCCGACCCACACGGCAAAACCAAGCTCGCCTATGTCGGTGCGCTTCAGCTGCAGGCCGATGTCGTGCGTCTGGATCGCCGCGCGGTCTTTTTGCGCCCCCGTCACCGCGATCTTGAACTTGCGCGGCAGGTAGGAGAATTCCGGATGCACCGAGGACCACTGGCGCAGGATTTCCGCATGCGGTCGAGGATCGGCGACCTCGTCGGCGGCGGCGCCGGCGAAATGGTCCGTCGTCACGTTGCGGATGCAGTTGCCCGAGGTCTGGATGGCGTGCATCTCGACCTTCGCCAGGTCTTCCAGGATGGCGGGCGTGTCGGCGAGCGACGGCCAGTTGTACTGGATGTTCTGGCGGGTGGTGAAATGGCCGTAGCCGCGGTCGTATTTGCGCGCGATATGGGCAAGCATGCGCATCTGGCGCGCCGACAGCGTGCCGTAGGGAACGGCGACGCGCAGCATGTAGGCGTGAAGCTGCAGATAGACGCCGTTCATCAGCCTGAGCGGCTTGAACTGGTCTTCGGTGATCTCGCCGGCGAGCCGCCGCTCCACCTGATCGCGGTATTCCGCGATCCGTGCGGCCACAAAGGCACGATCGAATTCGTCGTAGCGGTACATGAGCGGACCTTCCCGGTGTGTTTCAGGCGGCGCGCGACAAGGCGGCCACCGCCTGCTTGCCGAGATCGCGGCGCACCGTCGGGCCGGCGGCGCGAATGCACTCGCGCAGCCGCTGCGGCTCGACTCGACCATCGACCAGGGCGATGTCGATCAGGTTGACGTCCACGACCTCGTTCCTGAGGAACGCGGCATGGCCGGCACGCGCCAGCTTCTTCTCGGTTGCCGCGTCATGCGCGATTTCCGCGCCGTCGATCGCACCCACCCAGGAGTGGTCTGCGGCCAGCCACACGACTTCGCCGTCGACAAGCCGGTTTGCGGTCAATATTTTCATCACGCGTCTCCCTGGCGAGCGCATTTTCGTTGACAGACATCAAGGCACACGGCCTTGAAATCGTCTTGATGGGAGGCAGGTTGGAGTCTGCCGGACGATGCATGAAATGTGGGCCGGTTCGGTTGCCAGGAGAAGGAACAGGGCTTTTGCCTGCCCCCTCGGATGGCAATCGTTTTTGCGCCGTCAGGTCTGGTCTGGAAAATCCGTTCCAGCAGGCATCCGCCAATTGCCGTGCCGGCAGACAGCCGACAAGGAACCGAAGGAGATGGATATGGGCGACATGATCATCCAGCGAGGCGACATCGTTGTCGTTGCCGATGGCGAAAAGGCATTGTTTCTCGTCAATGCGGGCGACACCGCCAACCTGGAACTGCAGGTCCTGCGCGAGATGGAGCAGGACAATCCGCCCACCAGGGACCAGGGCACTGCTCGCCCGGGACGGCTGAATGATGCGTCCTTCCTCGGCCACCGCAGTGCGGTGGAGGAAACGGACTGGCATCGCGTGGCGAAAGAGCGTTTCGCCAGGGAGATCGCCGGCCGCATGCATGCCATGGTGCAGGCCGGCAAATGCGAGCGCCTGATTGTCGCCGCCGCCCCCAGGATTCTCGGCGAGTTGCGCAAGGCCTATCACAAGGACGTCGAAAACCGTGTTGTCGCCGAGATCGACAAGGACCTCACCAAGCATCCGGTTGACGAGATAGAGAAACTGCTGGCCGGCTAGAGCGCGTTCAACTCGCCAGGAAAGACCGCAGCAATCGCTGCTCGCGTTCGCTCACCATCGTCGGCGCGTGGCCGTAGCCGGGCAGTTCCTCGAACTTCGGCTTCGGTCCGCGAGCGCACATTTCGTTGGCGACGTCCCTCGGCAGCACGTCGGACGTCTCGCCGCGCAACAGCAGGGTCGGCGCTTCCACCGCATCCCAGGCCGGCCAGCAATCGAGATCCGACTTGTGCAAGGTGAACATGGTCACGATCTGCGGATCGTAGTGTACGGTCACCTTGCCGGCATCGGTGCGCCGTCCCGACGTGTCGGTCATGCGCCGCCAGAACGATGCGGGGTTTTCGCCAAACGGCTCATAGGCGGTTCTCAACCAGGCCTCGAGCGCGGCCATGGTGTCGAAAACAGGCGGGTTGCCGACATAGGAGGCGATGCGGCCGCTCGCCTCCTCGGGGATCTGCGGGCCGATGTCGTTGACGACGAGATGGCTGATACGCCCTTTCAGCCGTCCGGCTGCAAGCGTGACGCCGAGCAGGCCGCCCATCGACGTGCCGACCCAGCGCATCTTGCCGGCACCGTAGTAGTCAAGGACGGCTTCGGCATGGTCGCTGAACGCGGCATAGGAATAATCGGTCGCCACGTCGTTTGCCCAGGACGACAGCCCCCGGCCCAGCGTATCGGGGCAGATCACGAAGTAGGTATCGGCGAGCGCCAGCGCCACCTCGTCGAAATCGCGTCCGGTGCGCGCCAGCCCGTGCCACATCACCAACGGTGGCTTTGCCGGATCGCCCCACTCGGTAACGTGCAGCTCGTGCGGGCCGCACGCGACATAGGTTGAACGCGGTTGAACCATCAGTGCGATCCCTTTTTCATGAGCGTGCCGGCAATGCCTGCCGGAAAGAAATAGACCAGCAGGATGAACAGCAGGCCCAGCCACAACAGCCAGCGATCCGGATCGAGGAGTTGCGGCAGCACCGGCACCGCCGAGGTCGCCTCGGCCGCCGCGCCCATCAAATCCTTCAGGTAGAACTGGGCGAGGTTCATGATCACCACGCCGATCACGGCGCCGACCATCGTTCCCATGCCGCCGATCACCACCATCAGCAGGATGTCGATCATGATGGCGAAGGAGAATGTGGTCTCCGGCCCGGTATATCTCAGCCAAACAGCCCACACCGCCCCGGCAAGCGCGGCGATGACCGCAGCGATGACGAATACCGACGTGCGGTAGGCGACCACTCGGTAGCCGATCGCCTCGGCGCGAAGATCGTTCTCGCGGATCGCCTCCAGCACGGTGCCGAGCGGCGAGCGCACGATGCGGTTCAGCACATAGAACAGCGCAAGGCAGGACAAGAAGACGAAATAATAGGCGGCAATCTTGCCGTTCATGGATACGCCGAGCAGTTTCGCGACCTTGCCGTCGTCGGTCGTCAGCAGCTTGGTCGCCGGCGAAAACAGCTTCGGCGCCGAATAGACGATGCCGTCCTCGCCGCCGGTGAAATCGGAGAGCTGCGAGGCGAGCACGGCCATCACCGAGGCAGCGGCAAGCGTCACCATGGCAAAGAAGATCGCCTTGACGCGCAGCGACAGCACGCCGATCAGCACCGCGAGCACGATGGCCGCCAGCACGCCCGCCGACCCGCCCAGCGCGATCGCGCCCCATGTCGCCCCCATGCCCTTCAGCGCCATCGCCACGCCATAGGCGCCGAGCCCGAAGAACATGGTGTGAGCGAAGGAAACGATGCCGGTATAGCCGATCAGCAGGTCGTAGCTCGCCGCCAGCACGATGAAGATGCAGATGCGCGCCGCCACCTGGCCGCTGCGCACGTCGGGAAACAGGAACGGCGCGAACATCAGCGCCAGACCGATCAGCCCGGCCACGCCATAGACGATCATCCGTCCGGTGCGTGCCCGGTCGGCTGGCGGATTTGAGGGAATTGCCGTGTCGGTCATTCGCCCCGCCTCACAATTTCAGCGCCGGGCGCAAGCCCCAGGGCCGCCACAGCAGGATCGCCATCATCAGCAGCATGTTGGAGGCGAGCGACAGCTTGGGAAACAGGAAGGCGACGTAGTTGCCCAGCAGCCCGACCAGCAGCGCACCGAGCAGCGACCCCTCGATCGAGCCCAGCCCGCCGATGATGACGACGATGAACACCAGGATCATCAACTCGCCGCCGAGCGCGCCCGAGATCAGGCCCTGGTAGCCCGCCCACATCGCCCCGCCCATGGCGGCGAGCGCCGAGCCGACCATGAACACGCCCACGAAGAGGCGGTCGATTTTGAAACCCAGCGCCTCGACCATCTCGCGGTCCTCCACGCCGGCGCGGATCAGCAGGCCGATGCGCGTGCGGTTGAGCACCAGGTAGAGCACGATGAACACCGCCAGCCCGAGACCGAAGGCGAACACCCGGTAGATCTCGATCGAGATGTCGCCAATGATGAATGAGCCTTCGAGCATTGCCGGGCGCGGCACGGCGACCGGATTGCCGCCCCAGGTCGCCAGGATGATCTGCTCGGCGACGATCAGCGCGCCGATGGTGATGAGGATCTGGCGCAGATGGTCGCGATAGACCGGCTTGACGATCACGCGCTCGAAGAACCAGCCGGCGACGAGGCCGAACAGGCTGGCGACGCCGATGGCGGTAAACAGGGCCAGGAAATTGAGCGCCACCGAACTGGAACCGACAAAACCGGGCATCAGCGCCAGCATCGAGGCGGCGATGAAGGCGCCGAACGAGATGAAGGCCGAATGGCCGAAATTGAGCACGTCCATCAGTCCGAAGACCAGCGAAAGTCCCGAGGCCATCAGGAAGATCATCATCCCCATGGCCAGGCCCGCGACCGTCAGCGTCACCCAGGACGAGTAAGATCCGATCAACGGCAGCGCGATGATCATCAGCAGCACCGGCAGGGCGTTGACGCCGCCGACACGGGCGAAGAGCGTCGAGGCGTTCATGCGGACCTCCTGATTTCGCGGATTGCCATCATCTCGATTTCCCCCTCACTGGTGCGCGTCGAGCGACAGGCTGAGCAGTCTCGTTTGCAGCGCCTTGTCGCCCGCCAGCGCCGACATCTCGCCGGAATGGGCAATGCGGCCGTCGTCGATCACCGACACGCCGGCGCCCAGCGACGAAGCGAACAGGAAATTCTGTTCCACCAGCAGGATCGTTGTTTCCTGCGCGATCTCGCGGAAGGCGTCGATCATGGCGCGGATGATCGCCGGCGCCAGCCCCTTGGTCGGCTCGTCGATCAGGATCATTTCGCGCCGCTCGATGATGGCCCGCGAGATTGCCAGCATCTGCTTCTGCCCGCCCGAAAGCGACCAGGCGGGCTTGGTCCAGAATTTCTCCATCGCCGGAAACAGCGCGAAGACGCGCCCCAGCCGGTCGTCGTTGAACCGCCCGGTGGTCGAGGCGAGGCGCATGTTCTCCTCCACCGTCAGGCGGCCGAAGACGCCCATGTTCTCCGGCACGTAGGCGATGCCGAGGCGGGCGATGTCGGAGGTGTGAAGCGCGGTGATGTCGTGGTGGCGGAAGACGATGGCGCCGGCGCGCGCGCGCCACAGCCCCATGATCGTCCTCAGCGTCGTCGTCTTGCCGGCGCCGTTGCGCCCCAGCAGCACATAGACCCCGCCCTCGGGCACGTCGAGCGTGATGCCGTGCAGGATGTGGTACTGGCCGATATCGGTGTGGACATCGTCGAGCCGGAGGATGAAGTCGCTCATGCCGCGTCCTCCGCGGGGATGCCGAGATAGATTTCGCGCACGATGGGCAGCGCGATCACCTCTTCGGGTGCGCCGTCGGCGACCAGTTCGCCGTTGTGCAGCACGACGATGCGGTCGGCGAGCGCGCGCACCACGTCCATCTTGTGCTCCACCAGCAGCACGGTCTTCCCGCTGTCGGCCTTGATCGCCTCGATCAGTTCCAGGATCACCGGCGCCTCGTCGACGCTCATGCCGGCCGTCGGCTCGTCGAACATGAAGATGTCGGGCTCCATGGCCAGCAGCATCGCCACTTCCAGCTTGCGCTGGTCGCCATGCGGCAGCGCGGCGGCGGGCAGGGCAGCGACATGTTCCAGCCGCGCGGCCTTCAGATGCTCCATGGCGCGATCGCCCAGTTCGGTGAAGCTCGCTGCGCGAGCAAACAGCCGCGGGCCGAAGCCGCGCCGGGCCTGGACCGCAAGCCGGATATTCTCCAGCACAGAAAGGCGGGGAAACAGGTTTGTGAGCTGGAAGGCGCGGCCGAGCCCCGCCTTGGCGCGGGCCGATGGCGACAGGCTGGAAATGTCCTTGCCCGACTTGAGCACCGAGCCGGCCGTCGGCGTCAACTGCCCCGAAATCAGGTTGAAATAGGTCGTCTTGCCGGCACCGTTGGGGCCGACGATCACGGTCAGTTCGCCGGGATTGAACGCGCAGGAGACATTGTTCACCGCCGCATGGCCGCCGAAGCGGATCGTCAGGTCGCGCGTTTCGAGCGATGGCGTTGTCATGGCTTGGCCCATGTCGATCGTTGCGGTTCTGTACCCGAGCGGTGGCGCTGGCGTCCCTCTCCCCGCGGGCGGGGAGAGGGCGGCAACCTGCCGGTTGCTTATTGCTGGTTGTTGCGGCCGATCGGGATGTCCATCTCGTCCGCCTTGATCTCGCGCACCAGTTCCGGGATTGCCCACTTCACGTTGTCGTCGACCTTGATCTTGAAGTGATACATGGACTGCAGCGCCTGGTGATCCTCGGGGCGGAACGTCATGGTGCCCTTCGGCGTTTCCCAGCTCATGCCTTCCATGGTCGAGATCAGCGTTTCGGTGTCCCACTCGTCGGCGGTCTCGAGCGCCTTTGCGATGGCGAGCGCCGCAGCCATGCCGCCGGCGGTGAAGAAGTCCGGCGGAGCGTCGAACCGCTTCTGGTGCTCGGCAACCAGCCAGTCGTTGATCGGGTTCTTCGGCAGCTCGTAGTAATAGTAGATCGCGCCTTCCATGCCGGGCACCCGCTTGTAGGTGGGCAACACCGCAAGGATGTGGCCGCCGGTGGAGATCTCGATGTTGTAGCGCGTGGGATCCATGCCCACGAGCGCGCCCATCGGATCGCCGGAGCCGGCGACGTAGATCAGGATCACCTTGCGGCCGGGCTGGTCTTTCAGCGCGTTGAACAGGCGCTCGCCGACGGCGGTGTAGTCGGTGGTCTTGAGCGGCACGTATTCTTCCGCCACGACATGGGCGCCGGAGCCTTCAAGGGCCTTCTTGAAGGCGGCGATGCCGTCCTTGCCGAAGGCGTAGTCCTCGGCCAGCGTCGCCACATAGAGGTTCTCGTCGGGCTTCAGCGCCTTGGCCTGCGCCTGCATGTCCATCGACGAGTTGCGCGAGGTCTTGAAGACGTAGCGGTTGGAACTCTCGCCGGTCAGCGAATCGGCGACCGCCGGTTCGACCAGCAGGATACGCTCGTATTCCGCGGCGACCGGCAGCATCGCCGTCGTCACGCCCGACGAGGTTCCCCCGACCGCGATCAGCACGCCGTCGTCGCCATAGGCTTCGGCCAGCACCGAGCGGGCGACATCGGGCTTGAACTGCGTATCCTTCTCGATGACCTCGATCTTGCGGCCCTTGACCGACATGGTGCCGCCGGTGGCGTATTCCAGTCCGAGATTGAAGCCTGCCGAAGTCTGTTTCGAGAAGGCTTCCAGCGGCGAGCCCGAAAGCCCGTGAACGATGGCGATCTTGACCGGATCGCCATCCTGGGCGCTTGCGAATGAGGCCATGCCGGCGGCAAGTGCCGTCGCCAGGCCCAGCGTTGTCAGTAGTCGTTTCATGCTTTCTCCTCCTGTGAGACGATGAAAGGTCTTCGGTTCGAAAGTCTTCGTTTTGCAGTCACTGCGCGGTCCAGCCGCCATCGATCGGGATGGCCGTGCCGGTGATGTTGTGCGCGGTCCTGTGGCACAGCCACGCCGCCAGTTCGCCGATTTCCGCGGGATCGGAGGTGCGCAGGCTCGGCTGCTTTTCCGACAGCAGGCTGGCAATACCCTTGTCGCGGTCGCCGCCGAACTGGGCCGCGCGCGCGTCGATCTGCGGTTCGATCAGCACGGTCTCGGTCCAGCCGGGGCAGATGCAGTTGACCGTGACCCCGCCGCTGGCGCGGCTGCCGCTCGCGGCATATTCCAGCGCCGCGACCTTGCTCATGCCGACAAGGCCGAATTTGGAGGCCACATAGGGGGCCTTGTCCTTCGAGGCGACGAGACCGTGTACCGAGGCGATGTTGACCACGCGGCCGAAGCCGCGTTCCGCCATGCCCGGCAGCGCGCGGCGCATGGTGTGGAAGGCGGCCGACAGGTTGACGGCGATGATGGCATCCCATGTGTCGGGCGTCGCCTCGGCCAGCGAAGCGGTCTTCTGGATTCCGGCATTGTTGACCAGGACGTCGACAGGTCCCCATTCCTCCAGATTGTCCATCATCGCGTCGATCGCCGCCACGTCGCGCATGTCCGCATCAAAGAAGCGCGCTTCGGGCGCGCCCGCGCTACTGACCGCGGCAATCGCCTCGTCGGCCTGCTTCGCCGTCGCCAGCCCGTGCACGGCGATACGCGCGCCGGCTGCCGCCAGCGCCTTGGCGACCGACAATCCGATTCCCTGGACCGAGCCGGTGACCAGGGCAGTACGCCCGTCGAGATGTCCCATCGTCATGCATCCTCTCGTTCAGCGGCGACAAGGGCGCGAAGTTCCGTCTTCAGCACCTTGCCGTAATTGTTCTTGGGCAGTTCGGCGACGAAGCGGTAGCTCTTCGGCCGCTTGAAGCGCGCGATACTGTCGAGGCAGTGGCGGTCGAGTTCGCCGGGTTCGACCCTGACGCCGGGCGCGCAGACCACGAAAGCCATCACCGTTTCCCCCCACTCCGCGTCGGGAGCGCCGACTACCGATACCTCGGCGACGGCCGGGTGGGTCAGCAGCGCTTCCTCCACCTCGCGCGGATAGATGTTGGTGCCGCCGGAGATGATCACGTCCTTGGAGCGGTCTTTCAGTGTGAGGAAACCGTCCTCGTCGAACGCGCCCATGTCGCCGGTCCAAAGCCAGCCATCGCGAAGCGTTGCGGCGTTCGCCTCGGCATTGTTCCAGTAGCCCGGCATCACGGCCGCGCCGCGAACCGTCACCTCGCCGGTTTCCCCGGCGGCGACAGGGCGTCCGTCCGCATCGACAACCGTGACTTCGACGCAGGATTGCGCGACGCCGACCGAGGCAAGACGTTCGCGCCAGCGCGGGTGGCTGCGATCGTTCACCAGGTGGCGCGGCAGTGCGGTAATGCACATCGGGCTCTCGCCCTGGCCATAGATCTGGCAGAAACGCGACCCCAGCACGTCGACCGCCTCCATGATATCGGCAAGATACATCGGCCCTCCACCATAGACGATGGTGCGGATGCCGTCGCCGGTCTCGCCGGAGGCCTTGGCCGCGTCGGTGAGCCTCCTGACCATGGTGGGCGCGGCGAACATGTGCACATCGCCGAGCGCGCGGGCCGTCTGGAAGATTTCGGCCGCCTCGAACCCGCCGGATTCGGTTACCACGTGGCGCGCGCCCCTCAGCACGTGCTGGACGTTGTAGAGCCCCGCGCCGTGGCTCATCGGCGCGGCATAGAGCGCCGCGTCGGTGGCATAGGTCGTGTCCACGTCGACGAAATAGGAGAATGTCATGGCGTGGATATTGCCGTTGGAGATCATCACCCCCTTCGGCTTGCCTGTGGTCCCGGAGGTGTAGAACAGCCAGGCCATGTCGTCCCTCCCGCGGGCGATCGGCGCCGCCAGCGGGGCCGCCTTGCGCATTGCGGCGAAATCCGCGCCCTTTATGTCGATCATGGCTTTGCAGCACCCCGGAAGATGCGGGGCCAGTTCATTGCCCAGCGCTTCGGTGACGAAGACCAGCTTCGCGCCGGCATTGTCGATGATCCAGGCGGCTTCGCGGGCATGCAGCTTGGCGTTGACCGGCACGATCGCGGCGCCGGCAAACCATGTTGCGTACATCGCCTCGAGATATTCGGTCGTGTTCTTGGCAAAGATCGCCACGCGGTCGCCCGGCTCGACGGCGTGCGCCGTGGAAAGCGCACCGCCGATCGCGGCCGCCGACGTGGCAAATGCCGCGTAGTCGGCGATCACCGCTTCGCCCTTCAGCAAGGCCGGGCGGCGCGGGCCAAGCGTCGCGCTTCTGACCAGCCAGTGGGCCAGGTTCATGAACTATACCTCCCGAAGGTACAAACCTCCCCTGCCTGCGGCGCTTTTTTTCCTTTTCGCCACAGTGCACGCTGTTAGTATCGCCCCGGAGCGGATTGACGCGCAATATCGTAGAAACACGCATGGCGAAGACGCAGAAACACGATGAATTGAACCTTCTGGCCTTTGAAATGGCACCGATCGGCATCGCCATGACAGAGAACCGGGTCATTCGCACCTGTAACGGGACCTTCGCCCGCATGTTCGGCTTCGAACGCGAGCAGCTGATCGACCAGTCCTTCGCCATCCTCTATCCTTCGTTCGATGAATTCGTGAAGATCCGAAATATCGGCGTGCGCTCGCTGCGCGAGGAAAACCGCTATTCGGATGAGCGCATCATGGCGCGCGCCGACGGATCCCTTTTCTGGTGCCGGGTGCGCGGCATGACGCTGACCAAGGAAGGTGACCCGCTGGCCCATGCCGTGTGGAGCATTGCCGACCTGTCCCACGAGCGCACCGTGGCGGAACTGACGGCGCGCGAACGCCAGATCGTCATGCATCTGGGCGAGGGGCGCACGTCGAAGGAGATCGCGCGCCTGCTCGACATCTCGCCGCGCACCGTCGAGGCTTATCGCGCCCGCCTGTTGAAGAAGTTCCGTGCCTGCAACGTCGCCGAATTGTTGTCGCACCTGGGTGGAATGCCCGGCGTGTGACCGGCGCAACGCATCGTTTTCTGTTGGCTCCTGCGGCCCGGCCGTTTGCCAAATGCGGTATTCCTGCTATTGCGGATCGTCGCCGGATTTGAACCATGAATCCTGAATTGCAACGGAGCAACCGACCGCCGTGACACCGAAGATACTCGTTTTCGCCGGCTCCAGCCGGGTCGGCGCATTTAGTGGCAAGACCGCCGACAACGCGCAGAAGGAACTTGCGCTGCAAGGCGCGGAAGTGACGCGCATTTCGCTTGCCGACTATCCGCTGCCGATCATGGACGAGGATCTGGAGCGCGAGAAGGGCATACCGGAAAACGCGGTGAAGCTTGCCCGCCTCATTGCCGCCCATGACGGGGTGCTGGTGGCGACGCCGGAATACAACAGGTCGCTCCCGTCATTGCTGAAAAACACGATCGACTGGGTCAGCCGCGTGTCGAAGGATAACGGGCGGCCGCTGCATCCCTTCTCTGGCAAGGCCTTTGCACTGTGTTCGTCGTCGAACGGCCCGTTTGCGGGCATCTACGCGATCAATCACCTGCGAACCGTTCTGGTGCATGTCGGCTGCGAGGTCGTGTCGCCGCAATGCTCGATCATGCGCGGCCAGGACGCTTTCGACGAGGACGGCGGGTTCAAGGACCCGCGCTCGCGCGACATCATGACGACCGTCTGCCAGACGCTGATCGAACGCGCGCGGATGCTTTCGACGAGGATTGGCGAATGAGCGCGGACGAGCGGCTGATCGTCGCCCTCGATGTCCCGACGGTCGGGGAGGCTGCCGCGATCGTCGCCGAGCTCGGCGACCAGGTTTCTTTCTACAAGATCGGTTACCAGCTCGCCTTCGCCGGCGGCCTCGACTTTGCCCGCGAACTCGTGGCCGATGGCCGCAAGGTCTTTCTCGACATGAAACTGCTCGACATAGACAACACCGTCGCCAAGGGCGTCGAAAACATCGCCAGGACGGGCGTTTCCATGCTGACCATCCACGCCTATCCCAAGGCGATGCGTGCGGCCGTCGAAGCCGCGTCGGGTTCCGGGCTCAGCCTGCTCGGCGTCACGGTGCTGACCTCCATGGACGACGGCGACCTGGCCGATGCCGGCTATGCCGACGGAGCGCAGGCGCTTGTTGCCCGCCGCGCCGCCCAGGCCCGCGATGCCGGCATGGGCGGTATCGTCTGCTCGGCGCTCGAAGCCGCGGCCGTGCGGCAGATCGTCGGGCCATCCATGGCCGTGGTGACGCCGGGCATCCGCCCGGCCGGCACCGATAAGGGCGACCAGAAGCGTGTGGTCACGCCGGCCGACGCGATTGCCGCCGGTGCCAGCCATCTGGTTGTCGGCCGCCCCGTCACGGCGGCGGTTGACAAGCCGCAAGCCGCCCGGTCTATCCTTGCCCAGATCGCGTCCGCATAGGACGGCCGGTGGATTTCAGGAAAGGATGAGCTGATGGCCAAGGGATACTGGATCGCACGCGTCGATGTGCGCGATCCCGAGCGCTACAAGGACTACGTGGCGACTGCCAAGCCGGCATTCGAGCGCCATGGCGCGAAATTCCTGGCGCGCGGCGGCGCCTACGAGACCATGGAAGGCCCTGACCATGCGCGCAACGTGGTTATCGAGTTTCCCTCCAGACAGGCAGCGATCGATTGCTACAACTCGCCGGAATACCAGGCGGCCAAGGCGATCCGGCTGACCGTCGCCGACGCCGAGATGGTCATCGTCGAAGGGGCCGATGCCTGAACCGGCCTGCCTGGTCCGCCCGAAGGGCTCCGAAACCGGTGCCCGGCGGCTGTCCGGCCATGGTCGCATTGCATTGCGGTAGAAAAAGCTTATCGTTCAAAACAAAGCTGCCGGTTTGCCGGCATGGCGGGCAGGGCAACGGCGCGAGCGGTTGCGTCACGCAAAACGGGGTGCTGAAAGTCTGATGTTCTATCATCTTTACGAGCTCAACCACGCCGCATTGCAGCCGTATCGTGCGGTCGCCGATGCAACCCGCCTGTTCTATTCCAACCCGCTCAATCCGTTCTCGCAGAGCTCCATCGGCCGCTCCGTCGCCGCTTCCGCCGAGTTGTTCGAGCGGATGACGCGGCGCTATTCCAAGCCGGGTTTCGACCTTCCGGCAACGACCGTCGACGGCAAGGCGGTCGCGGTGACCGAAGAGGTGGTCTGGTCGCGGCCCTTCTGCAATCTGCTGCACTTTGCCCGCGACCTGCCGGCAGGCCGCAAACCCGATCCCAAGCTCCTGATCGTCGCGCCGATGTCTGGCCATTACGCAACGCTGTTGCGCGGCACCGTCGAAGCGATGATGCAGCACGCCGACGTCTATATCACCGATTGGGTGGACGCCCGCACAGTGCCGGTCTCGGACGGCTCCTTCGATCTTGACGACTACATCGACTATGTCGTGGAGATGCTGCATGAACTGGGCGAGGGCGCCCATGTCATGGCAGTGTGCCAGCCGTCGGTGCCCGTGCTTGCCGCGATATCGCTGATGGAAGAGCGCGGCGATCGCTTCGCGCCGGCCTCCATGATCCTGATGGGCGGTCCGATCGACACCACGCGCTCGCCCACCGCCGTCAACGACCTCGCCCAGCAGAAGGGCATCGACTGGTTCCGCGAAAACGTGGTCATGCGCGTGCCGTGGCCGCACCAGGGCTTCATGCGCGAAGTCTATCCCGGTTTCCTGCAGCTTTCGGGCTTCATGAGCATGAATCTCGACCGCCACATCATCGCCCACAAGGATTTCTTCCTCCATCTGGTCAAGGACGACGGCGATTCGGCGGAAAAGCACCGCGACTTCTATGACGAGTACCTCGCGGTGATGGACCTGACGGCGGAATTCTATCTCCAGACCGTCGAAACCGTCTTCATCGACCACCATCTGCCGCGCGGAACCATGAAACATCGCGGCGAGCAGGTCGATCCCGGCGCCATCCGCAATGTGGCGATGCTGACCGTGGAGGGCGAAAACGACGACATCACCGGCGGCGGACAGACCGAGGCAGCCCACGATCTGTGCGTCAACCTTCCCGATTCAATGAAACAGCACTACACCCAGCCGGCCGTTGGCCACTATGGTGTGTTCAACGGGTCGCGCTTCCGCAACAATATCGTGCCGCGCATCGTCGATTTCATGGCCGCCCACGGGCGCGTCGCGACAAGACCTGCATCCAGGCCGGAAAAAAAGCGCGCCTGAACATTGGCTTGGCCAGGCGCAGCGCGGCCGCTCATGGCCGCCGGCCGGGCTGTTGATGCCGGTAACCATGTTTACCATAGCCATTGCCTCGCAATTGACTCCGCGCCGTCGCTAAAGTTAACTTTTCGTTAACGAGAAGAACTCCTGCGGGATCGGGCGATGGTAATGGGTAGGTTCACGCGAAAGGCGGTTTTTGCGCTGGCATCCGGCGCGCTCCTGCTCGCCGGCGGTGCGGGTGCGACGGCCGGCTCGAACATGGTGACCGGGCGCCTGACCTCGCAACCCATCGGCCATTACGAATTCTGCATCGCCAATCCGGGCGAATGCACGATACGCACACCCGACAAGGGGCCGCTACGCCTTACCAGTACCGTGTGGCGCCAGATCCGCGCGATCAACATGCGGGTCAACAGGGCCGTAACCCCGATGAACGACTATGACATCTACGGCAGGGACGAGGTCTGGGCCTATCCGTCGGGCGTCGGCGATTGCGAGGACTATGTGCTGGAAAAGCGCCGGCTGCTGTCGCGCGCGGGCGTGCCTCTGTCCGATCTTCTCATCACCGTTGTGCGCAAGCCGGACGGCGAAGGCCACGCGGTGCTGACCGTGCGCACCGACAAGGGTGACTACGTCCTCGACAATCTGACCGACAAGGTGCTCGGCTGGAACGAAACCGGCTACCGCTTCCTCAAGCGCCAGGCCAGCGACTATACCGGCCACTGGGTCAGCCTGCGAACCGACTCCAACCCGCTGGTCGGCTCGGTCCGCTAGCCAGTCGCCATTCAGCTTTTTGCCACCAGTGAAGGCCCGTGCCGCGACGGGAGCGCATGCCTGTGGGTCGCGCCGGCGATCCGGATCACGCCGCGCTGGCAATACGGTCGCCGGCGATGCGGTAGGAGATCGCCTCGGCGAGATGAATGCGCCCGACCGCATCGGCGCCGTCGAGATCGGCGAGCGTGCGCGCCACCTTGAGCACACGGTGATAGGCGCGCGCCGAAAAGCCCAGCTTCTCCGCCGCCTCGTGCAGCAGGTGCAGGCCGGCCTCGTCGGCGGCGGCAACCTGCTCGACCAGCGCGGTCGGGCAGTGCGCGTTCGTTGTGGATGAGGGAAGGCCGAGCGCGCCGTAGCGATCTTCCTGGATCTCCCGCGCACGCGCCACGCGCGCCGCAATTGCCGCCGAGCTTTCCGAAGGCGCCGGGCGGATCAGGTCGGCCGCCGATACCGCCGGAACCTCGATCCTGAGATCGATGCGATCGAGCAACGGACCGGAAATCCGCGCCTGGTAGTCGGTGCGGCAGCGTTCGCCGCGCGCGCAGCGGTATCCGGGCTCGCCCGCCATGCCGCAGCGGCACGGGTTCATCGCCGCGACAAGCTGGATGCGCGCCGGGTAGGAGACGCGGTGATTGGCGCGCGCGATCGCGCATTCGCCCGATTCCAGCGGCTGGCGCAGCGAATCCAGCACGGCCGGGGAAAATTCGGGAAACTCGTCGAGGAACAGCACCCCGTTATGCGCCAGCGAAACCTCGCCCGGCCGCGCCTTGATGCCGCCACCGACCATCGCCGCCATCGAGGCCGAATGATGTGGTGCACGAAACGGCCGGCGGTCCGACAGCTTGCCGCCGGCAAGCGCCCCTGCGATCGATGCGATCATGGAAACGTCGAGCAGTTCGCGCGGGCTCAAACGCGGCAGGATCGAGGGCAGGCGCTGTGCCAGCATGGATTTGCCCGAACCGGGAGGCCCGACCATCAACAGGTTGTGCCCGCCGGCCGCCGCCACTTCGAGCGCGCGCTTGGCCGTTTCCTGGCCTTTTATATCGGCCATGTCGGGCAGGTTGGCGGGCGCCTGGCGGATCATCGCCTCGGGCCTGGACAGCACCTGCGTGCCGCGAAAATGATTGGCGATGGCGATCAGGCTGCGCGGGGCGAGAATATCGATGTCGGCGCCGGCCCAGGCAGCTTCCGGCCCGGACGCATGCGGGCAGATCAGCCCCTTGCCGAGCGCGTTTGCACCCATTGCCGCCGGCAGGGCGCCCGCCACCGGCGCGATCGTGCCGTCGAGCGCTAGTTCGCCGAGCACGACGAAACCGTCCAGAGCGTCGCCGGGAATGGCGCCAAGCGCGGCCATCAGTCCGAGCGCGATCGGCAAATCGTAATGGCTGCCTTCCTTGGGCAGGTCCGCCGGCGCCAGGTTGACCGTCACCTTCTTGACCGGCATCGACAGGCCCGACGCATGCAGTGCCGCCTGCACCCGCTCGCGGCTTTCGGCCACCGCTTTGTCGGGCAGGCCGACGATGTGGATGTTCATCTTGCCCGGCGCGACCATCACCTGGACATTGACGGCGACCGCCTCGATGCCCTGGAAAGCCACCGTGTGGACGTGCGAAACCATACCACCCCCTCGGGTCGTCGGTGGCCCCACGCAACCTTCAACACCTGCTCTTGTGCAAATTCAGGAGCAGGAAAACATGGATAAAGGAATAAATCAAGAACATGGAGGGAACAAAATGCGCGGGGCGCGCGAGAACGGTTGTACCGGGTTGTGCGGGGAGAACAAAAGGGCGGGAAATTGACCGCTTTTCGCCGTAGCCGCATTGCCTCGCGCCGGCCCGGTAGCCTGCAACCGCCCCGACGAAATCGCCATTCCCGGGCCGGAGCCCGGGGATGGCGGATAGGCCAGCGCCCCCTACTTCTCCACGCCGCCCCAGATCGCCTCGGCGGTCTTGACCACGAGTTCCAGCTTGGCGCGCTGCTCGGCTTCCGTCAGCGCATTGCCTTCCTCGGTGGAGGCGAAGCCGCATTGCGGCGCGATGCCGAGCTGATCGATGTCGGCGTATTTGGAGGCTTCCTCGAATTTGCGCTTGAGGTCGTCGATGCTCTCCAGCTTCGGCGTCTTGGTGGTGATGAAGCCCGGCAGCACGCGCTGCTTGCCCTTGGGCAGCAGCTTGAGCGGCTCCAGCCCGCCGGCCCGGTCGGTATCGTATTCCATGAAGAAGATGTCGACGCCGGTGGAGAAGATCGCTTCGGCGGCGAGGTCGTAGGCGCCCTCGGCGGCGTGCGTCGAGCGGAAATTGCCGCGGCACATGTGCATGCCGATCACCATGTCGGAGGGCCGGTCCTTGATCGCCTCGCGCATCATCCACGCATAGCGGTCGATCAGCCAGTCGGGGTCCTGGCCCTCTTCCTTCTTGGCGGCGCGGTGCTTGGGATCACACAGATAGGCAAAGAAGATATCGTCCATCTGCAGGTAACGGCAGCCGGCGTCGTAGAAGGCCTGTACGGCTTTCTTGTAGGTCGCCGCGATATCGGCGAACAGCACGTCGGCATCCTTGTATTCGGCGGGCTTGATGTCGGCCGGCGCGGTGCGGAAATGACAGCAGCTCGGGCCGGGGATCGAGATCTTCGGTGTCACCCTGGTGTTGGCGGCGACGAACTTGAAGTGCTCGATATGCGGATGGTCGGCCGGAAAGTCGAGCTTGCCCTTGATGGTGGGAAAAATGGGGCGCAGCTTGACGCCGGCGAACTGCACGCCTTCTTCGCGCTCCTCCATCTCGAAGCCGGTCAACTCGCCCATGAAATCGTAGTGCCAGAACGAGCGTCGCTGCTCGCCGTCCGTCACGGCCTTCAGCCCGACATCTTCCTGCATCCTGATCAGGTCGATGATCGCGGCATCTTCCACGGCCTTCAGCTCGTCGGCGGAAATCGATTTCTCCTCGAAGAACTTCCTGCGCGCGTCCTTGACCGGTTGCGGCCGCAGCAGGCTGCCGACGTGATCGGCGCGATAAGGGGGCTTGCTCATCTCTTGGCTCCTCCGGAAATCTGTCTTGGAACGGACCATGCTTCTAGTGGTTCGTTTCCCACATTTGCATCCCGTTTGTATCGGCCGCTAGGGCAAATGCGGGAAACGAGGAAACCACTAGCATGCGGTCTCGGCCTTGCCTACCTCGTAAACAAGTTGTATACAATATGAATTCGCGAGAGCAGGAGGATCGGAGGAACCATGGTACAGCGCAGCTTTCCGCTCAACGCCTGGTATGCTGCCGCGTGGGACGTCGAACTCGGCCGCTCCCTGCTTGCCCGCACCATATGCGGCAAGCCCGTGGTCATGTATCGCAAGCTCGATGGTGCGCCCGTGGCGCTCGCCGATACGTGCTGGCACCGCCTGCTGCCGCTGTCGAAGGGCGAACTCAACGGCGACAACGTCATTTGCGGCTACCACGGATTGGAATTCGACGATACCGGCCGTTGTGTATACATGCCCTCCCAGGATACCATCAATCCGTCGGCCTGCGTCAGGAGCTACCCGGTCGCCGAGAAACACCGCTTCCTGTGGATATGGCCCGGCGATCCGGCCGAGGCGGACCCGACGCTTGTTCCGGACCTGCACTGGAACCAGGATCCGCAATGGGCCGCCGACGGCAAGGTCATCCACGTCGCCTGCAACTATCGCCTGGTGCTCGACAACCTGATGGACCTGACGCACGAGACCTATGTCCACGGCTCGTCGATCGGCAACCGCGCGGTCGCCGAAGCGCCTTTCGCGACCACCCATACCCGGCGCACCGCCACCGTGACGCGCTGGATGCGCGACATCGAGCCGCCGCCGTTCTGGCGCGGCCAACTCGGCAAGCCGGGCAATGTCGACCGCTGGCAGATCATCAATTTCGAAGCGCCGGCTACGATCACCATCGATGTCGGTGTCGCGCCGGCTGGAACCGGCGCGCCTGAGGGCGACCGCACCCAGGGCGTAAACGGCTTCGTGCTCAACACCATCACGCCCGAAACCGAATCGAGTTGCCACTACTTCTGGGCCTTCGCCCGCAACTACGATCTTGGCAACCAGGCGCGCACCCACCAGCTGCGTGAGGGTGTGGCGACGATTTTCCGCGAGGACGAGGCAATCCTGGAAGCGCAGCAGAAGGCCATTGAGGACAATCCCGATCATGTCTTCTACAATCTCAACATCGATTCCGGCTCGATGTGGGCGCGCAAGCTGATCGCGCAGATGATCGAGGACGAGCAAACCATGCGCATTGCAGCGGAGTAGCCCATGCCCAGAAAACCTCAGGCCGACAGTTCCTCGTCCCAGACGGTCAAGGCGATCCTTGGCGTCCGTGATCTCGTCTTTTCCGGTTCGTTCACACCCGGCGAGCGGCTGTCGGAGATCAACGTGTCGGCGCGGCTTGGCCTGTCGCGCACGCCGGTGCGGGCGGCCCTTGCCAGGCTGGAGCAGGAGGGTATCCTGGAGGTGATCCCCTCGGGCGGCTATGCCGTGCGCACCTTCACCCAGGCCGACGTCATCGACGCCATCGAGTTGCGAGGCGTGCTTGAGGGCACGGCCGCAAGGCTGGCCGCCGAGCGCGGGATCGCGCCGGCGAAACTTGCGGCGCTGAACGCCCTGATGATCCGCATGGATGAAATCGTCGGAGGCTCGCCCGAGGACTTCGACTTCCAGGCCTACATGGACGGCAATGCCGAGTTTCACGACCTGCTCAAGTCGTTGGCGGGATCGGACATCATCCGCCGCGAGATCGAACGTGTTGAGCGGTTGCCGTTTTCCGGTCCGAGCGCGTTTCTCGACATCCAGACCGGCATACCGCAGTTCCGAGCTTCGCTCGTCATCGGCCAGATGCACCACCGCTCCATCGTCAATGCCATCGAGATGCGGGAAGGGACACGCGCCGAGGCGCTGGCGCGCGAGCATGCGCGCCTTGCCCGCCAGAATCTCGACTTCGTGATGGTGAACCGCAAGCTTTTTGCCCGCGTGCCGGGCCTCGCCCTGGTTTCGGGCTGAGAACGCGAAGGGAGGAACGCAATGCAAGGCAGGCGCAAATGGCGCGACGCGGCCGTGGTCCGCGCCCGGACCATAGCCGAGGACGTGCGGCTGATCGAGTTCGCCGTCGCCGGGCCGATGCCCCGCTTCGCTCCGGGTTCGCACACTACGATCGAGGTGGATATTGACGGGTTGAAGGCGCACCGCTCCTACACCTGTCTGCCGGCAGACCCCGGCTTCATCCGTGTCGCCGTGCGTGCCCATCAACACAGCCGTGGCGGCTCGCGCTACATGTGGTCGCTGATTGAAGGTGCGCGCACGCGCCTCGCGGTGCCCGAGAACCGGTTCGAACTGTCCTGGCGCGCCTCGTCCTGCCTGCTGGTCGCCGGCGGCATCGGCATCACGCCGATCTACGGCATGGCGCGGGCGCTCAAGCTCAAGGGCGTCCCCGTGCGCCTGGCCTATGGCGCGCGCAGCCGCGAGCAGATGGCCTTTGCCGACGAGTTGCGCGAACTTCTTGGCGACGACGTGGAGTTCTTCGCCTCGAATGAAGGGCGCAGGATCGACCTCGCCAGCGAGATCCGCATGCTGCCTGCCGATGGCGAGCTTTACATCTGCGGGCCGATCGGCATGCTGGAAGACGCGAAGCGCGCCTGGGTTGAGGCCGGGCGATCGGCAAGCCGGTTGCGCTTCGAGGTGTTCGGCGATTCCGGCGCCTTCGCCGAGCAGCCCTTTGCCGTCGAAGTTGCCAACAGCAACATCCGTGTCGAGGTCGCGCCCGACGAATCCCTGCTTGAAGCCTTGACCAGGGCCGGCGTCGACATGATCTCGGATTGCGAGCGCGGCGAATGCGGTCTGTGTGCCGTTGACCTCATTTCGCACGACACGGCCATAGATCACCGCGACGTGTTTTTCTCGGAGGAAGAGAAAAAACAGGGCAAGCGAATGTGCGCCTGTGTATCGAGATTGACCGGAGGTGCGGCAATCATCGATATTGGTTATCGTGCATAATGGATTGGCAATCGAAATCGATCGCCGGATCGCCATCCGTTCCAAGGGAGGATATAGGATGAAAAGACTAGCCGTACTGCTCGCCGCTGCCGCGACGGGCGTTGTCATCTCGGCTTCCGCCTTCGCGCAGGAAGTCACGTTGAAACTGCACCAGATGCTCCCCGCCCAGGCGACCATCCCGTCAAAGGCCATCGAGCCCTGGGTACAGAAGGTGGAAGCCGAGTCGGGCGGACGCATCAAGGTCCAGCTCTATCCCTCCATGCAGCTCGGCGGCAAGCCGCCGGAACTGGTCGATCAGGTGAGGGACGGGGTCATCGACTTCACCTGGACCGTGATCGGTTACACGCCGGGCCGGTTCCCGGCGACCGAGGCCTTCGAACTGCCCTTCATGATGACCAATGGCGAGCAGACCTCCAAGGCATTCCACGAATACTGCATGAAATACTGCATGGACGAGTTCGCCGACTACCACGTCATCGCCTGGCACACGCATGGCCCCGGTCTGATCCATGCCAAGGACCCGGTTACCAAGCTTGAGGACATGAACGGACTGAAGCTGCGCGGCGGCACCCGCGTCGTCAACCAGATGCTGGAAAAGCTCGGCGCCACGCCGGTTGGCATGCCGGTTCCGGCCGTGTCGGAAGCCCTGTCGAAGGGCGTGATCGACGGCACGACCATCCCGTGGGAGGTCACGGTGCCGCTCAAGGTGCCGGAACTGGTCAGGAACCATACCGGTTTTGCCGGCCCGAACGGCCTCTACACGGCCACCTTCGTCTTCGCGATGAACAAGGCGGCTTACGAAAACTTGCCCGATGACCTCAAGAAGGTCATCGACGACAATTCCGGCATCGAGGCCGCGGCCCTGTTCGGCAAGGCGATGGACGAAGGCGATGCCTTCGGCAAGTCGATCGCCGAGAAGGCCGGCAACAACATCATCGCACTCGACGAGGCCGAAACCCAGCGCTGGCGCGATACCGCCACCCCGCTGATTGACGCATGGGTCGCCGAGATGGAAGGCAAGGGCCTCGACGGAAAAGGCATGATCGCCTACGCCCAGGAGATGATGAAGAAGCATTCCGGCATGTAAACCGGTCTTTATCGGGCTGATACCGAACCCGGACGGGCAACCGTCCGGGTTTTTTCATGCCGGACCCTATGCGGCGGGCGCCGAAGCCGCTTCCGCCTCGCGCATCTTCGCCCTGGCAGCCGCCGGGCGGCCGAGCACGCGATCGAAATAGGCGTTGACGGTGTCCGATACGATGGCGAATCTCGCACCGCGTGCCCACTGGCCGATGTGGCCGAGAATGACGTCGACGGCACTGAATCGCTCGCCGAGCGCGAAGCTGTTGGCGCCCAGCCGCCGCTCCAGCGCCTTGACGTCGCGGGCAAATTCCCACGCGGTCCAGGGACCGACCTCCACGCGCAATTCTTCCGGGATCAGCATGCGATGCTTCAGCTTGTTCCACAGCGGTGCTTCGAGCTCCGACTGGGCGAAATGCACCCAGCTGTCGATCAATGCACGCTCGGCGAGGCTGTTTGAGGCCATGCCCATGTCGCTGTGCTTCTCGCCGAGATAGACGCAGATCGCCGCCGAGTCGGTCAGGACCAGTTCGCCGTCGACCAGCGCCGGCGCCTTGCCGGACGGATTGTATCTGCGCATCTGTTCGGAATGCGGCTTGGCCTTGACGATTTCATAGGGCTGGCCGAGTTCCTCCAGCATCCAGACTACGCGCGTCAGGCGCGAACCGGGCGAACCGACGGCTTTGTACATGGGCATTCCTCCACTTGGCTCCGTGGCGGCACGTTATGCCAACAGGCGCGCCGCGTCTCGTCAAAAAGCACGACTGTGCGTAAACATGGCCGGGCGGACCTAGCGGCTGCGTGCGGCCCCGGCATCGAATTCCGGATCAATCGGGATCTGCATCGCGTTGGCGATATGATTGGTCTTGCCGGCCAGCGCCACGACCGACAGGAGTTCGCCATACTGCGCATCGGTCATGCCCTTGGCGCGCGCGGAAGCCGTGTGCGAGTGAACGCAATAGGCGCAACCGTTGGCCGCCGAAACCGCGATATAGATCATCTCGCGCGTCAGCGGATCGAGCGCGCCCGGTGCGGTCATGATCGCCTTGACTTCCTCCCAGGTGCGCTTGAGCAGGACCGGGTCGACGGCGAGCGCCCGCCAGAAATTGTTGATGAAGTCGGAATTGCGTGTCTTGCGGATATCGGCAAACACCGCAGCGGCATCCGACCCCGCCTCGTCATCGCCGACCAGATGCACCGTCGCCATGAAATTCCTCCTCTTGCAAGACGGCCGCGACGATAGCGTGTGTGCGCCCGGACAGGCAATGCGGCGAAATCATTCCGGTGACGGTTTGTCGCCGGAACATGCGTTGCCTGGCACTTGCATGTCGTTGCCCGGTCCTTACTTTCTCGGTCACGAAACGAGAGGGGGCTTTTATGACGGGCATTGCAGATTTCAAGATCAACAACCGCTGGCCGGCGGCGCATCCCGAGCGCATCCAGCTTTATTCCTTTCCCACGCCCAACGGCATCAAGGCGTCGGCGATGCTCGAGGAAACCGGGCTGCCCTACGAGGCGCATACGGTTTTCCTTTCGAAGGACGACCAGAAGACGCCGGAATTCCTGGCGCTCAATCCGAACGGCAAGATTCCCGCGATCATCGATCCCGACGGCCCGGGCGGCAAGCCGCTCGCCCTGTTCGAATCGGGCGCTATCCTGATCTACCTCGCCGAAAAGTCGGGCAGGTTCCTGTCGTCCGATCCGGCGACCCGCTACGAAACCATCCAATGGGTGATGTTCCAGATGGGCGGCATCGGCCCGATGTTCGGCCAGCTTGGCTTCTTCCTCAAGTTCGCCGGCAAGGACATCGAGGACAGGCGTCCGCTGGAGCGCTACGTCAACGAGACGAAACGCCTGCTTCAGGTGCTCGATGGCCGGCTGGAAGGGCGCGAATGGATCATGGGCAGCGACTATTCGATCGCCGATATCGCAATGTTCGCCTGGGTGCGCACGGTGCGCGACTTCTACGAGGCGGGCGAGCTGGTCGGCCTGACCGGGATGGAGAACGTCACCGCATGGCTCGACCGCTGCCTTGCGCGGCCGGCCAGCCAGAAGGCGCTCAACATCCCGCCCAGGGAATGAGAGCGGCAGGCGGCTGTCCCTGCCGGCCAGGCGTTCAGGTCGATCGGCCTTAACCCGTGCTCCAGGCGCGCGGCTGGCGCATGCCGGCGATCTTGCACGCCTGTTTGACATAGCCGTAGGGGAACAGCTCGAAAAACAACCGGCGGCCCGCGGCGGTGTCGGTCCCTTCCATTTCCGCCAGGAAGCGGAATACGAACCGCGCGTCGGCGATAATTCCATGCTGCTCGAGATAGGAACGCATGAAGTTGATAATAGCCCAGTGCCTTTGTTCGAGTTTCAGGCCCTCTTCTTCGGCAAGGTGGCGGGCGATGCTTTCGTCCCAGAGTTCGGGATCCACGAGATAACCGGCTTCGTCCCGCGTGACTGATCGTCCGCTGATCGTCTCGGTTCTGAGTATGTCGGGGCGTACTCTCATGTCATCGACCTCGCTCTGCCGGTTCCCGTTATTCGGACCGGACCGGTCCGTCGTCTCCGGTTATGTCTAATCGCAATGTGCCCTATTGGCAGTTCCCGTCAGCACTTCTCGTCGGGAATTGTGCGCCAAGTTCGCTGATCACGGCGTCCATCGGGATGTCGTGCGCCTGGGGATAGATGGTCGGAATCGCGGCCTGGGCGTAGCCGACGCCAAAGACACGCGGCTTTCGCTCCATGGCCGCCAGCGTGCGGTCAAAGAAGCCGCCGCCATAGCCAAGCCGGTAACAGGAGGGGTCGAAACCGACAACCGGCGCGATTACCACGTCGGGCACAACCGGCTCGCTGCTTTCAAGCGGCACCGGGATGTTCCATATGCCGCGTTCCAGCGGATCGCCCGGGGACCAGGCGCGGAAAACCAGCGGCCGGCCCTTATCGACGACGACCGGCAGCGCCGCCCGGCCGCCGCGGGCGACGACCCGTTCCAGCAGGCGCCGCAGGTCCGGTTCGCCGCGAAACGGCCAGTATGCGCTGACCGTCAGCCCTTTGACGTCGCCGATGGCGTCCTCCAGGCGGGCGGCGATCCGGTCTCCCAGATCGCGCCTTGCATCGGGTGAAATCGCTAGCCGCTCCGCGATCAGCCGTTCCCGCTCGGCCTTGCGCCAGCGGCCGACATCGGCGCGTTGTATCGGATCGGCGGCCCGGGACAGGCCCATATAGGCCGGATCGACCTCATGCATGAAACAGGGCGGCGAAGCGAAGGTTCCGCCGTCATCCTCGTCGTCGTTCTTCCTCATGGTTCCTGCTCCATCACGACGGCCGGATGCCGGGGTAGAAAGATCTCGTTGTCCGGGCGCTCCAGACGCTGGCCTTTCGCAAGCATGACGCCAAGCCCGCCCGCGATCCCCATCTCGAGGCTCTCCGCGATTTGCCGCGCGCGCTCGATGAAATGGGTTGCCGCCGGCGGATTGCAGATTTTGCGCGCGGTACGTTCGAACAGTTCGAGCCAGCGGTCGAAATGGCGGGCATCGATCGGCAGGGGCAGATGCGCTTCCATCGGCCGGCCGTGATACCGTCCGCTCATCAGCGCGACCGAGGACCAGAACGCGCACATGCGCTGCAGATGCGGCTCCCAGTCCGAGATCCGGGCATCGAACAGCGGCCCCAGCAGGGCGTCGCGACGGATATTCGCGTAAAAGGTTCGCACCAGCCGTTCGATCAGATCCTCGTCGATGCCCGTGCGCTCGACAATATCTGCAATCGCCATTGCCCGTCGATCAGCCGTTGTCATCGCACCCTCAAATAGGTATTCTAAATATCTCTTTATCACGCGAAACACCGTTTTGCCAATGCCGGAACCGGATCGCGACGATGCGCCTGACGTCTTTTACCGATTATGGCCTGCGGGCGCTGATGCAACTGGCCGCGGAGCCGGACCGTGTATTCACCACGGACGAAACGGCCAGCGCGTTCGGCATCTCGCGCAATCATCTGGTGAAGATCATCCGCGAACTGGCGGCGGCGGGGATCATCGCCACGCAGCGCGGCGCGGGCGGTGGATTTCGCCTGGCGCGGTCGGCCGACGAAATCAGCCTGGGGGAGATCGTCCGGCTGCTGGAATCGCGCTCGGCCCTCGTCGAATGCTTCAGGTCCGATGGCGGTGCCTGCGTGGTCACGCGCCGATGCCGGCTCAAGGTTCGGCTCAAGGCTGCCCGCGAAGCCTTTCTCCGCGAACTCGACAGGACGACATTGGCTGAATGCGCATTACCGCCCGGCGCATAGGGCGGCGAGCCAAACCCGGAGGTTCTCTACTGCGGGATCGTTCCGTTCTCGCGCAATACTTCGCCTGCGAGGTAGAGCGAGCCGCAGATGAGGATGCGCGGCGGCTTCTCGCCCGCTTTCCAGGTATCGCGCAGAAGCTGCAGGGCGCTGGCGACCGAGCTGACCGGTTCGGCCGATAGCCCGGCCTCGCGCGCGAGCGCGGCCAGCACGTCATTTGGCACGCCCGCATCGCTGTCGCTGACCGGCACGGCATAGAGGTGGCGTGCAAGGCCCTGGAAGGCGCGGAAAAAGCCCGTCTGGTCCTTGGTTTCGATCATGCCGGCAATCATGAACAGCGGGCGTTCGTCGCGTTCCTCGCGCGCCGCCAGTTCCTCCGCGATCACCATGCCCGCCCCGGGATTGTGCCCGCCGTCGAGCCAGATTTCCGCTCCCGCGGGCGCCAGCTCCACAAGACGGCCTTCGGTCAGGCGCTGCATGCGAGCCGGCCAGTCGACCGTCTGCATCGCCGTGTCGGCGGCGCGATGGCCGATGTCGAAACCGGCCATGCGCACTGCGGCGATGGCCGTCGCCGCATTGGCGTATTGGTGGCGCCCCGGCAGCCGTGGCAGCGTGAGGTCGAACAGCACGTCGCCGTCCTGGTACACCAGCCTTCCATCCTCCTCGTAGGCATAGAAATCCTGACCATAGACGACATAGGGGCAATCCAGCCGCTCGGCCGTATCGATCAGCACGTCGCGGGCGGCGTCGGAGTCCTGCCAGCCGATCACCGCCGGGCATCCAGGCTTGAGAATTCCGGCTTTCTCGGCGGCGATCAGTTCAACGCGGTCGCCAAGCCAGGCCTCGTGGTCGACCGAGATCGGCATGATCACCGATACCGCCGGCTCCTTGATGACGTTTGTCGCGTCGAACCGGCCGCCGAGTCCGACCTCGATAATCGCCGCGTCGGCGGGATGCTCGGCAAACAGCAGGAAGGTGACCGCGGTCAGGATCTCGAACACGGTGATCTTCTCGCCTGCATTGGCCTCGGCCACGCGCCGGATTGCGTCGGCAAGCACGTCGTCGGCGACAAGCTTGCCGCCGCCCGGCTGGCCGAGGCGGAAACGCTCGTGCCAATTGACCAGGTGCGGCGAGATGTGGACATGCACCGACAGGCCCGCCGCTTCCAGCGCCGCGCGGGCAAAGGCGGTCGCCGAGCCCTTGCCGTTGGTGCCGGCAATGTGGATCACGGGCGGAAGCCGGTCCTGCGGGTTGCCGAGGCGGTCCAGCAACCGTGTGATGCGATCAAGCGAAAGGTCGAAACCCTTCGGATGCAGCGCCATCAGCGCATCGATTTCGTGGGCGGCGTGGGAGGTGTTCTGGTCGACCATGATGACGGTCCTGCAGCGCCGGCGCTGGGGAAGGCCGGTGCGGAAATTCGGATATGCCCTTTTGCGGGCGGGAAAGGGTGGTCAGGCGTTTTCGTGCGTTTCCGGCCTTGCGGAGGTCGCGGCGTCAGGCAACGGCAGCGCAGATCCGGCGGGCTCGGCTTCCGTTTCGGCGGTCTCCCCGGCCGGCATTCCGGTCAGCATCTTCAGGACCCGCGCAATGGTTGGCTTCAATTCCTTGCGCTCGATCACCATGTCGACCATGCCGTGATCGCGAAGATATTCCGCTGTCTGGAAATTGTCGGGCAATTTCTCGCGGATCGTCTGTTCGATGACCCGTTTGCCGGCAAAGCCGATCACCGCGCCCGGCTCCGCGATTTGCACGTCGCCCAGCATGGCATAGGAGGCCGAGACGCCGCCCGTCGTCGGGTTGGTGAGAACGACGACGTAGGGCAGTCCGGCTTCCTTGAGCATTTCCACGGCCACAGTGGTTCGCGGCAATTGCATCAGCGAGAGGATGCCTTCCTGCATGCGGGCGCCGCCCGAGGCGGCAAACAGCACCAGCGGCCGCTTCAGTTCGATCGCCTTCATGAAACCCTGGATGATCGCCTCGCCGGCGGCCATGCCCAGCGAACCGCCCATGAAGGCGAAGTCATGCGCGGTGACGACGACGGGCAGGCCCTCGATCTCGCCGAGCGCGTTGACGACCGAATCCTCAAGGCCGGTCTTGGTCCGGTTTTCCTTGATGCGGTCGGTATATTTCTTCACGTCGCGGAACTTCAGCGGGTCGCTCGCCACTTTCGGCTGTTCCATCATCTCGTACTTGCCGCCGTCGAAAAACGCCGCAAGGCGGTCCCTGACCGGCATCTTCATGTGATAGCCGGAGGAGGGTACGACCCACAGATTGTCCTCCAGTTCCTTGTGGAACACCATTTCGCCGGTCTCCGGGCACTTGATCCAGAGGTTTTCCGGCATCTCGCGGCGCCCGAGCATCGAGGAGATCTTGGGGCGGACGAAATTGGTGATCCAGTTCATGGCTCTATCCCGGGCCGCTGTGGGCGGCCTCCCATTTCAATGGCAATAATGTGGGCCGGTTATCCCGCTTCTGCAAGACGCGCGTCGCGCACGCCCTTGGCGAGGCCGGATACGAAGGTAGCCACCGCCTCCGCCGGATCGGCGGTCATCTGGCCATCGGGGCCAAGCACATTGGCAATCGCGTTGACGATCGCCGTGCCCACGACGACACCGTCTGCCGACGAGCCGATGGCGCGCGCCTGGCTGGCGGTCTTGACACCGAAGCCGACGCAAACGGGCAGGTCTGTGTGGGCCTTGATGCGCGCCACCGCGTCGCCCACCTTCGACGTGTCCGGCAGCGCCGAACCGGTAATCCCGGTCATCGACACATAATAGACGAAGCCAGACGTGTTGTTGAGCACGGTCGGCAGGCGCTTCTCGTCGGTGGTCGGGGTGGCAAGCCGGATGAAGTTGACCCCCGCCTTGAGCGCCGGCAGACACAGTTCCTCGTCCATTTCCGGCGGCAGGTCGACCACGATCAGCCCGTCGACGCCCGACGCGACCGCATCCTTCAGGAAGCGGTCGACGCCGTAGATGTAGATCGGGTTGTAATAGCCCATCATCACGATCGGCGTGGTGTCGTCCTCTTCGCGGAACGCGCGCGCCATCGCCAGTGTCCTGACGAGCGTCTGGCCGCCCTTGAGCGCGCGCAATCCCGCCGCCTGGATCGCCGGGCCGTCGGCCATCGGGTCTGAAAACGGCATGCCGAGTTCGATGACGTCGGCGCCGGCACCCGGCAGCGCCTTCATGATGCGTAGCGAGGTTTCGTAGTCCGGGTCGCCGCCCATGAAATAGGTGACGAGTGCCGGGCGGCCTTCGGCCTTCAGGGCTTCGAATTTGCGGTCGATGCGTGTGGTCATTGGGTCCTGTCTCGTCAAAAATGCGAGGCCATGTCTATTCGGCGTGTTCGCGGATTTCGATCGTCACCGCGAAGGCGTAGAAACCGTCACGTTCGATCCGGCTTTTCGCTTCCATCGGGTCGAAAGCGATGCGCGGCTGGCCGTCGTCAGGGACTTTGGTCAGGAAGGCCAGATTGGGGCTCTTGCGGATTTCAACCGCATTTTCCTGCGTGTCGCCGGCGGCGATCGCCACATAGTGCTGCGGGTTCTGCTTCGACCGGTAGATCTCGAAAATCATCTCAAAGCTCGTGCCCCAGGATCTTGCCAACGGTCATGACATCCTTGTCGCCGCGACCGGAGAGGTTCATCAGGATGATCTGGTCCTTGGCCATCATCGGCGCTCGCTTCATCACTTCGGCGATAGCATGTGATGGCTCCAGCGCCGGGATGATGCCTTCCAGCCTGGTGAGCAGCTGGAATGCCTCCAGCGCTTCGGTGTCCATGATCGGCACGTATTCGGCCCGGCCGATGTCCTTGAGCCACGAATGTTCCGGTCCGATGCCCGGATAGTCGAGCCCGGCCGAGATCGAATGACCGTCCTTGATCTGGCCGTCCTCGTTCTGCAGCAGGTAGGTGCGGTTGCCGTGCAGCACGCCCGGCCTCCCGGCGGTGATCGAGGCGCAATGCTCGTCGCCCTCAAGGCCCCGGCCGCCGGCCTCTACGCCGACGATCTGCACATCCTTGTCGTCGAGGAAGGGATGGAAGATGCCCATCGCGTTGGAACCGCCGCCGACCGCGGCGATCACCAGATCCGGAAGACGGCCTTCGGCCTCCAGGATCTGCTGGCGCGCCTCGACACCGATCACGGCCTGGAAGTCGCGCACCATTTCCGGATAGGGGTGCGGGCCGGCAACCGTGCCGATCAGGTAGTAGGTATCCTCGACATTGGTGACCCAGTCGCGCAGTGCCTCGTTCATAGCGTCCTTCAGCGTGCCGTGGCCGGCGGTGACGGGTCGCACCTCCGCGCCGAGCAGCTTCATGCGGAACACGTTGGGCGCCTGGCGCTCCACGTCGGTCGCGCCCATGTAGACGACACAGGGAAAGCCGAAGCGCGCGGCAACGGTCGCGCTCGCCACGCCGTGCTGGCCCGCGCCTGTCTCCGCGATGATGCGCGTCTTGCCCATGCGTCTGGCGAGCAGGATCTGGCCGATGCAGTTGTTGATCTTGTGCGAGCCGGTGTGGTTGAGCTCTTCGCGCTTGAAATAGATCTTCGCGCCGCCGAGATGTTCGGTGAGCCGTTCGGCGAAATAGAGCGGGCTCGGGCGGCCGACATAATGTGCGCCGAGCGACTTCAGCTCCGCCTGGAATTCCGGATCGGTCTTGGCTTTGTTCCATTCATCCTGCAGGTCCAGGATCAGCGGCATCAGCGTCTCGGCGACGAAACGGCCGCCGAAAATGCCGAACATGCCCTGTTCGTCGGGTCCTGTGCGGAAGGAATTGGGATTGGCCGGCTGGTTCACGACATGTACTCCTGCAATAGGGCTTCCCATATCGCAGCTTTGGCGGCGGGGCAATGCGGCGGAAGACTTCCTCCTCCCCGCGAGCGGGGCGAGGTGGTCAACGCGCCTTCTTCACCGCCTCGAAAAACGCTGCGATCAGGCCGATGTCCTTGACGCCGGGCGCGCTTTCCACACCCGACGAGAGGTCGAGACCGGGCGGACTGGCGACGCGGATCGCCTCGCCGACGTTTCCGGCATCAATGCCGCCCGACAGCATCCAGTCGATGCCGGGTGGCAGTTCCGTCAGGATCGACCAATCGAAGGAAACCGCGTTGCCGCCGGGAAGCTGCGACCCCTTGGGCGGTTTGGCGTCGAACAGGAACCGGTCGGCGATGCCGCGATAGGGCGCGATCCGGTCGATGTCGGCTATCTCCGAGATGGCGATCGCCTTCATCACCGGCAGGCCGTAGCGCGCCTTGATGTCGGCCACGTGCGCCGGGTTTTCGCTGCCATGCAGTTGCAGCATGGCGGGCTTCATTGCCGAAACGATCTCATCGAGGAATGCGTCATCCGCATCGACGGTGACGGCAACAGTCGTCACATCCGCCGCCCTGGCGATCTCTGCCAGCTGCGCGGCGGTCTCCACGTCCACGTTGCGCGGGCTCCTGGCGAAGAAGATGAAGCCGATATGGCTTGCGCCGCCGGCAATGGCCGCGCGCACCGCTTCTTCCGTTTTCAGGCCGCAGATCTTGATGTCCATGGGCCGGGAGATAGCGCGGGTGGGCGGTGAAGTCGAGGGTAGCGCAAGCTGTGACGTTGTTGCCTGGAAAAATGCCGCGGCCCCGGCTTAGAACCCGATCGCCTGCAGCGCCGAGCCGTTGCGCTTGAGCCACGCCTTGGCCTCCACTGTGCGCGGGCAAAGCTCCTCGCAAAGTTTCCAGAAGGCGCGGGAGTGGTTCATCTCCCTGAGATGCGCGCACTCATGCGCCACGAGATAGTCGACCACCGCCGGCGGCGCCATCATGATGCGCCAGGAAAAGGACAGCCCGCCCTCCGCGGTGCACGAGCCCCATCGGCTCATCGTGTCCTTGAAGCGCACCGACCTGGCCGGCCGCCCGACCGCGCCGGCATGCTTCGCCACCAGCGGTTCTATGTGGCGTTTCGCCTCGCGTTTCATGAAGTCGGCGAGCCGGCGCTTCAGATGCGCCCGGTCGCCGTGGACGATCAACACCGGTTCGCCGTCGACCGCAGTCTTTTCCACCGTGCCGCGCTTGCCCGGCTCGTGGACGATGCGATGTGGTACGCCGAGCACGGGCAGCTTGACGCCGGGGCGAAGCTCCGGCCGGTCAGGCACTCTGGCGAGTTTCTCCTCCAGCCAGCCCTGGTGGCGGGCGAGGAACAGATCGATCTCGCGTTCGGGATAGCGCGGCGGCACGGTGATGCGCAGGCTCTTGCCGCCGGCGCCGATCCTCAATGTCAGCCTCGTCGCGCGCACGTTCTCCACGACGCGCAAGGGCATCTCGCGTCCGCCGACGGCGTGGACGCGTTCGCGCGGCGCGGGCGGCGGTTTCGGTTGCTGGGTCAGGAAACGCGGCAGCATGGCGAGATAATAGTCGATTCGTACGGGCGATTGGCGACAATAAGAACGCCGGGCCCGTTTCCGGACCCGGCGCTTGAGTTGAGGCTCAAGCCTCGGGAGAATTACGCGTCGTCGTCGGACTTCACGTCGGGCACGGAGCCCGCGCGCCTGGCCTTGTCGGCCTCGCGGTCGCGCATGAAGCGGTCGAACTCTTCCTGGTCCTTGGCGCGGCGCAGTTCGCGCATGTAGCTGTCGAACTCCTCGCGCATCTCGTCCAGCTTGCGGCGCTCCTCTTCGAGGCGCTCGAGTTCCTTCGCGCGCCAGTCGTCGAAGGCGACGTTACCGGTGCGTCCGTACATGCCGTGACGGTGTTTGCGGTGATGGCCGCGGCAGCCCGCGAACACGCCGTCGGTCGCGCGGTTGACGTCTCGCTTGAAGCCCTCGAGCCGATCGCCCCACAGAATGTAGGCCAGCATGGCGAGGCCGAGCGGCCAGAACACGATAAAGCCGAGCACCATCAATCCGATTGTCGCAGGTGTCCACGCGGGACGGATCAGTGCGGAATTGGTCATCGTAAGCCGTTCCTTCCGGTTTGAACGCAGCCAATCCGGCTGCATGAATTCGAGATGGGAACAGCGGTGCGCCAAATCAAGAATTCCACCCCGGAAATCGGATAACCATATGATGTTACCGCAAAAAAATCAGCCGTTCCGGTAAAGGTAGCTATAGCCATTGATTGCCGGAACGCCGCCCAGATGGGCGTAAAGGACGCGCGATCCGGCGGGGAAATACCCCTTCTTCACAAGGTCGATCATGCCTTGCATGGATTTCCCCTCATAGACCGGGTCGGTCATCATGCCCTCGGTGCGCGCAGCCATGCGGATGGCCTCGTTGGTTTCCTCCGATGGCACGCCATAGGCGGGATAGGCGTAGTCCTCGATCAGCACCACGTCGTCGGCGCCAAGTGCACGGCCAAGGCCGATCTGTCCGGCGGTCCGTCGCGCGATCTCCAGCACCTGGGCTTTTGTCTGGGCCGGCGTTCCCGAGGCGTCGATACCGATGACGCGGCGCTCGCGCCCGTCCATGGCGAAGCCCGCGAGCATGCCCGCATGGGTCGAGCCGGTCACCGTGCACACGACGATGTAGTCGAAGACAAAGCCCATCTCCGCTTCCTGCTGGCGCACTTCTTCGGCGAAGCCGGCAAACCCCAAGCCGCCGAGTTCATGCACCGAGGCACCGGCGGGAATCGCATAGGGCTTGCCACCCTTCGCCTTCACGTCCTCCAGCGCCCGCTCCCAGCTTTCGCGGATGCCGATGTCGAAGCCTTCGTCGACCAGCTCGATCTCCGCGCCCATCACCCGGCTCATGAGAATGTTGCCCACCCGGTCGTAGACGGCGTCGGGGAACGGCACCCAGCTTTCCTGCACCAGCCGACATTTCAAACCGAGCTTGGCCGCCACGGCCGCGACCTGCCGCGTGTGGTTCGACTGCACACCGCCGATCGTCACCAGCGTGTCGGCGCCCGAGGCCAGCGCATCGGGCACGATGTATTCCAGCTTGCGGATCTTGTTGCCGCCGAACGCCAGCCCCGAATTGCAGTCCTCGCGCTTGGCGTAGATATCGACGGCGCCGCCGAGGGCTTGCGAAAGGCGTGGCAGTTTCTCGATCGGCGAGGGACCGAAAGTCAGGGGGTAGCGTTCGAAATCTTGCAGCATTGCCGGCTCCATGGCGCGTTTGAAACAGGTGTCGACCATAACGCGCGCGGCCTGACATGTGCTTGCAAAGAGCATATCGGAAATGAGAGAAACAAACTCGTCAACGGGAAATCATGCAGCATCATCGAAGGCAGAAAGTAAGGAAATGAAAGAATCTTCCGCACCCGAAAATCTCGACAGGGCCGATCTGCGCATCCTACGCCTGTTTCAGGCGGAGGGGCGGCTGACCAATGCCGAGATCGCCGTGCGCGCCAATGTCAGCCCGGCGACCTGCCACCGCCGCATCCAGCGCCTGTTTTCGCGCGGCCACGTCACGGCGGTCCGAGCCATGGTCGCGCCCCAAAGCGTCGATCGCGGCGCGCTCGTCATGGTCGGCGTCGTGCTCGACCGCTCGACGCCGGAAAGCTTCGCCGCTTTCGAGAAAGCGGTTCGAAAGCTGCCGGTCGTTCTCGACTGCCATCTCGTGGCGGGGGATTTCGACTACATGCTGAAAATCAGGGTGCGTGACATGGCGGCCTTCAACCGGCTGCACGGAACCCAGCTCATCGCCTTGCCCGGCGTGCGCCAGACCCGCACCTTCTTCGTGATGAAGGAAGTGATCGACAACGCGCCGCTGGATTTCTGACTGTCAGATTTTCTTCGTCGCCAAATCCACCAGCCCTGCCGCCGCACGCATCAGCAGGTCGAGGTCCTGCGGACGCGACAACCGGTGGTCGCCGTCCTTGACGAGCGTCAGCGTCACGTCGTCGGCCGGCAGGTGCTCCAGCAGCCGCTCGGCATGGGTGAAGGGCACGTCGAGATCGGCCATGCCCTGCAGGATGTGTACCGGGCAACGGGTGTCGATGACGCCGTCAAGGACGCGATTGCGGCGCCCGTCGTCGAGGAGGGCACTTGTATAGATGTAAGGCTCCTCGGAATAAGCCGACGGCTCCTCGAAAAAGCCCTGCTCCTCCAGGTCGCGCTTCTGGCTGGCGGTCAGTTCCGGCTCCATCAGCTCGACCGTGAAATCGGGGGCAGGGGCGACCAGCAGCAGGCCTGCGACACGGTCCGCCGCGCCACGCCGGGCCAGTTCCTGCACCATCCTGAGCGCGATCCATCCGCCCATCGACGAGCCGACGAGAATTTGCGGGCCGGCGGTGAAACGATCGAACACGGCCAGGCTTTCGCCAAGCCAGCGCGAAATCGTTCCGTCCGCGAATGCGCCACCCGACAGGCCGTGGCCGGAATAGTCATGGCGCGTATGGGCAAGCCCGCGCGCCGCCGCCCAGGTGCCGAGCGCTTCCGCCTTGGTGCCCGCCATGTCGGAGCGGTAGCCGCCGAGCCAGACAAGGCCGGGCGTGCCGCCCGCCACATGGCGCACCGCGATCGCGACGCCGTCCACATCGATCATTTCCGGTTTGTCGCTCATGCCTGCCTTCCGTGTGCGTTGCGCATTTCTTGCCATGCGGGGGGCGGCGGGAAAACCCTTCTGTGCCTGTGTCGGGCGATTCTCGGCGCAAGGGTGATTTTTGAAACATTGCATGCTATTGACAATGCCGCGCGGCTGACACCATAGCCGCGTAACGCCCGTCCGCGCGCCGGATGAGGCCTGAGCAAGTCGGTTCAACGTTAAAGGAGACCACGGCCATTCGCAGACCGTTTAGAGCGCCGCCGCCCACCAAGGAAGGCCCGCGCGCCAATTCAGAAATCCGCGTTCCGCGGGTTCAGCTCATCGACAGTGAAGGCAACAATCGCGGTGACATTTCCATCGAGGAAGCACTGGCTGCCGCCGAAGAGGCGGGCCTCGACCTCGTTGAGATATCTCCCAATGCCGTGCCTCCCGTCTGCAAGATTCTCGATCTTGGCAAGCTGAAATACGAGAAGCAGAAAAAAGCCGCCGAGGCGCGCAAGAAGACCAAGACCATCGAGATCAAGGAGATCAAGATGCGTCCCAACATCGACACCCACGACTACGAGGTGAAGATGAGGGCGGTTCGGCGTTTCTTCGAGGAGGGTGACAAGGTCAAGATCACGCTGCGGTTCCGCGGCCGCGAGATGGCGCACCAGGAACTCGGCATGAAGCTGCTGGACAAGGTTCGCGAGGAAGTCGAGGCCATCGCCAAGGTCGAGGCCGAGCCGAGGCTCGAAGGCCGTCAGATGATGATGGTCCTGGCGCCGCGTTGAGGCGGCGCCGGCGCGCCACGGTGCGCTTCGGCCCGCATCGGGCGCAATAACGAGATTCAGCACAAGGAATTGTCGGGACGATCGCTAACGTCGTCCCGGCGGATTTCCTGCGTCCGCCCTGACCGAGATGCATTCCGGACGGCGACGGGATGTGCGGTCCCGGCATTGCAATGCCCCACGTCTGATTGCTTTGCCAGGCGCCGCACATGTACCGCCACCGTCCGGGTCCGCCCACCAAGACCGATCCATCGGCAAATGCCGTATGGGAACTGCCTTGCCGGCGTTTCCAAATATCCTTGTTTTTCCAGCGCGCGACATATTACGAATACTGGGACGTAAACGTAAGTTCCTTATCGAATATTCGTTCCGACGGCCCGTGCACTGGGTAGGCCACGGTATTGCAACCACTTGAATCGCCAGTCGTTCTCCCCAGCGTTCTGCATTCCACGATTTTTGTCTAGCGCGTATCGCCATACCTTCGAAACATGCATAATAACACTTTTGTTTTATATTTTACACGTAAAAGTATGTGCCGTAAACAGGTACTACGAACAGATGTAGGCCTGTTCTCCCGAAAACCGGGCCTTGCCCGCCTTTTCGAGGCGCCGAAGGCTGGAATTCAGATAGGGCCGTGAAATGCCGGCCAGCGCCGCCAGGTCGTTTTGCGTGATCGGCCACGCCAGCTCGAACTTGCCCTCGGGCATCTTCCGGTGCGTTTCCCAATAGGCAGCCTTGAAAATTTGCATGACGCGCTCGTCGACGGAGGAGGACCGTATCGCAAGGACATATTGAAAAAGCGATTCCATGTTGTGTGCGATCTGTGCCGTGCACCATTCGACGAACTGGGGGGAGGATTTCAGTCTGTCGATCGCCTCGTGCTCGAGCCGGTAGACATTGCTGCGCGAAAGCGAACGGATTGTGAGATCGGAATGGTTGGTCAGCGCGCCGATGACATTGACCGCCCCGCCGCGAAATACGGGCGCATACAAAATGTCCTTCCCGGTGGCGGGATCGCGCCGTTGCATGCACAATACCCCCGACGAGACGATCAGGATGGCGGGATCCCTCGCTCCGGCCTCCGATACGATGTCGCCACGCTTGTATTCGGCGAGCTTGCAGTGGCTGATGATCTTTTTCAGCGTAGGCCCATGCGGCGGGATCTCATAATATTCGAACATCGAAGTCCTTGTTCTGGGGGACGGCGGCGGAAGCCTTGCCCGGTCGTCATATGAAAGCAAATAGGAAAACTCGGCGAACGCTTCAATGACTCCGCGACAGCGCGGTTTGCCGGGCCATACCAGGAAACGGCGCGCGGATTGCCGTTCGGACCGGCCCGCCGGAGATCAGGCGTGCAGCCTGTTGCATCGCAAACACGAACCCTGTATAGACCCGCCGTTCAGAGCCGTCCGGCAGGGCATGCCGTGGCGGTTCGTAATGCTTTCCGGGGCTTTGGTCGGCTCCGGATGCGAAAAACCGGGAAGCGGTGGAAGGTTCCGGCCGGCTTCCTTCAAAGGAGAATGAGCAAAATGCCCAAGATGAAGACCAAATCCTCCGCAAAGAAGCGGTTCAAGATTACCGGCACCGGCAAGGTCAAGGTGGCTGCCGCAGGCAAGCGCCATGGCATGATCAAGCGTTCCAACAAGTTCATTCGTGATGCCCGCGGCATGATGGTCCTCCCGGAGGCCGACGCCAAGAAGGTCATCAGGAATTACCTGCCCAACGGCGGCGGCCTCTGAGCCGACCCCGGACGCTTCAGTTTTCAAGGAGATCATGACATGGCACGCGTCAAACGCGGTGTAACCGCCCACGCCAAGCACAAGAAAGTCCTCAAGGCCGCCAAGGGTTTCTATGGCCGCCGCAAGAACACGATCCGCATCGCCAAGCAGGCCGTCGAGAAATCGATGCAGTATGCGACGCGCGACCGCCGCGCCAGGAAGCGCAATTTCCGCGCGCTCTGGATCCAGCGCATCAACGCCGCTGTTCGCGAGCACGGCCTGACCTATGGCCGCTTCATCGACGGTCTCAACAAGGCCGGCATCGAGGTCGACCGCAAGGTCCTGTCGGACCTGGCGATCCACGAGCCGCAGGCTTTCGCCGCACTCGTTGCGCAGTCCAAGGGCGCGCTCGCCTATCTCAAGGATCACGCGGCGAACGAGTTTGAGAGCGCGGTTTCCTGACCAGCGCTTTCCCAAGCTTGAAATCGAGAACCTGGGAAACCCGCGCTGGCTGACGCCGGTCGCGGGTTTTTCTATGAACCGGACACGATGAACCGAACGAAATGCAAATGACGGACCGGAATCAATGAGCGATCTGGCTGAACTCGAACAGTCCATCACCGCGGCCATCGCCGCCGCTGCCGACGAGGCGGCGATCGAGGCGGTGCGCGTCGCAGCCCTTGGCAAGAAGGGCTCGATCTCCGAAAGGCTGAAGACGCTGGGCTCGATGAGCCCGGAGGAGCGCAAGGAAATGGGCCCGGCGATCAACGGCCTGCGCGACCGCATCACCCAGGCGATCGCCGCGCGCAAGAGCGAGTTGAAGGATGCCGCGATCGTGGCTCGGCTGGCGAGCGAAACCGTCGACGTTACGCTGCCCGTCCACATGCCGCCGGCCGAGCGCGGCCGCGTCCACCCGATCTCCCAGGTCATCGACGAGATTGCGGCGATCTTCGGCGATCTCGGCTTCGCCATCGCCGAGGGTCCGGACATCGAGACCGACTACTACAATTTCACCGCGCTCAACTTCCCCGAAGGCCATCCGGCCCGAGAGATGCACGACACCTTCTTCTTCTCGCCCGGCGAGAATGGCGAGCGCAAGCTGCTGCGCACCCACACCTCGCCGGTGCAGATCCGCACCATGGAGGCGCAAAAGCCGCCGATCCGCATCGTCATTCCGGGCAAGACCTACCGCTGCGATTCCGACGCCACCCACTCGCCGATGTTCCACCAGCTCGAAGGGCTGGTGATCGATAAAACCGCGAACGTCGCCAACATGAAGTGGGTGTTGACCGAGTTCTGCAAGGCGTTCTTCGAGGTCGAGCACATCAACATGCGCTTCCGCCCGTCCTTCTTCCCCTTCACCGAGCCGAGCCTGGAGGTCGACATCCAGTGCGACCGCTCGCGCCCCGGCGAGGTGCTGTTCGGCCAGGGCAACGACTGGATGGAGATCCTCGGCTGCGGCATGGTGCATCCCAACGTGCTGCGCCATGGCGGGCTCGATCCCGACGAGTACCAGGGCTTTGCCTGGGGTATGGGCATCGACCGCATCGCCACGCTGAAATACGGCATGCCGGACCTGCGCGACTACTTCACCGCCGACGTGCGCTGGCTCGCCCACTACGGCTTCCGCCCGCTCGACCTGCCGACCCTGTTCGGCGGCCTGAGCGCGTAAGGAGAACGGACCCATGAAATTCACCCTCTCCTGGCTGAAGGACCACCTCGACACCGAGGCGACGCTCGACGAGATCGTCGACAAGCTCACCATGATCGGGCTGGAGGTCGAATCCGTCGATGACAAGGCCGCGCTCAGGCCCTTCGTCATCGCCAGGGTGCTGACCGCCAATCCGCACCCCGACGCCGACAAGCTGCAGGTGCTCTCCGTCGACACCGGTGACGGCAAGCCCGTCCAGGTCGTCTGCGGTGCGCCCAATGCGCGCGCGGGCCTCGTCGGCGCCTTCGCCGCGCCCGGCACTTATGTGCCCGGCATCGACCTGACGCTGTCCGTCGGCAAGATCCGCGGTGTCGAGAGCCACGGTATGATGTGCTCGGAGCGCGAGTTGCAGATGTCGGACGAGCACACCGGCATCATCGACCTGCCCGCCGACGCGCCGCTCGGAAAATCCTTCGCCTCCTGGGCGAAGCTCGACGATCCGGTGATCGAGATCGGCCTGACGCCGAACCGTCCGGACTGCACCGGCGTGCACGGCATCGCCCGCGATCTGGCCGCCGCCGGCATGGGCGCGCTCAAGCAACATGCCATCGCCCCGGCCGCCGGCAAGGGCGAATGCCCGGTCAAGGTCATCATCGAGGCGCCGGACCTCTGCCGTACCTTCGCGCTGCGCCTCGTGCGCGGCGTGAACAACGGCCCGTCGCCGGCCTGGATGCAGCAGCGCCTGATCGCCATCGGCCTCAGGCCCATCAACGCGCTGGTCGACATCACCAACTACATGACCTTCGGCCATGGCCGCCCACTGCACGTGTTCGACGCAGCCAAGGTCAAGGGCAATCTCATGGTGCGCCGCGCCAACGAGGGCGAAACCCTGCTTGCGCTCGACGGGCGCGAATACACGCTCGGGCCCGACATGTGTGTCATTGCCGACGACAACGGCGTTGAATCGATCGCCGGCGTCATGGGCGGCGAGCATTCGGGCTGCGAGATCGACACCACCGACGTGCTGATCGAGGCCGCCGTCTGGGAGCCGATGAGCGTCGCGCGCACCGGCCGCGATCTCGGCATCATCACCGATGCGCGCTACCGCAACGAGCGCGGTATCGACCCGGCCTTCAACGAACCGGGCATCGAACTCGCCACCCATCTGGTGATGGAACTTTGCGGCGGAGAGCCGAGCGAAATCGCCATTGCCGGGCGCCGTTACGACCCGGCGGAGCGCAAGATCGTTTCCTTCCCCGTCTCCGAGGTGAAGCGTCTGACCGGTCTCGACGTGTCGAAGGACGAAAGCCTCGCGATCCTCGCCCGCCTCGGCTTCGAGCCGCAGGCAAGCGGAGACGTGGTCGACGTGATCGTGCCGTCCTGGCGCCCCGACGTCGACGGCAAGGCCGACCTGGTGGAAGAGGTCATGCGCATCCATGGCGTGAACGAGATTGCGCCCGTGCCGCTGGAGGGCGAGGAGGCGGTGGCGACGCGCATGCTGACCACGCTGCAGAACCGCACCCGCGCCGCGCGCCGCGCGCTCGCCGTGCGCGGCATGATGGAGGCAGTCAACTGGTCGTTCATCCCGGCCGCCCACGCCGAACTGTTCGGCGGCGGCAAGCCGGCGCTGAAGCTTGCCAATCCGATCGCAGCCGACATGTCCGACATGCGCCCCTCACTGCTGCCGGGCCTGCTGGCGGCGGCCCAGCGCAACGCCCAGCGCGGCTTTGCCGACGTGGCGCTGTTCGAGGTCTCCGGCACCTATGAGGGCGACACGCCCGACGCCCAGCGCCGGGTTGCCGGCGGCGTGCGCCGCGGCACCGCGCATCTGGGCGCCGAGGGCCGCCACTGGTCCGGCAATGCCGCGCCCGTCGGTGTGTTCGACGCAAAGGCCGACGCGCTGGAAGCACTGGAAGCCGCCGGCGCCCCGATCGACAAGCTGCAGATCGTGGCCGGTGCGCCGGACTGGTACCACCCCGGCCGCTCCGGCACGGTTCGCCTCGGCCCGAAGATGGTGCTCGGCACATTCGGCGAGTTCCACCCGAAGGTGCTGGAGGCGCTCGACGTCACCGGTCCGCTCTGTGGCTTCGAGGTCTATCTCGACGCCATTCCCGAGCCCAAGGCCAAGGCGACGCGCACCAAGCCGCGCCTCGATCTCTCGAACTTCCAGGCGGTCACCCGCGACTTCGCCTTTGTCGTCGACAAGTCGGTTCCCGCCGGTGAGATCACCCGGGCGGCGGCCAGCGCCGACAAGAAGCTGGTGACGGGCGTCAACGTGTTCGACCTGTTCGAGGGCGCGTCGATCGGCGAGGGCCGGAAATCCGTCGCCATCGAGGTGACGATCCAGCCCACCGACCGCACGCTGACCGACGAGGATTTCGA
>JAIOIW010000031.1 GCA_019912385.1 Notoacmeibacter sp.
GCAGCCGAGGCGACCGCGCGGACAGGAGCCGGGGCCAGGGCGACGGGCGCCTTGGCCGGCGCCGGGCCGGGATTGGTGCCGGCCGAGCCCTTGGGCGTCTCGGTGCCGGCGCCGGTGACCACCTTCAGCGTGGCACCGCGGGTCAGTCCCTTGGAGAAGGGCAGGGCCTTGCCTTCCGAGATGCCCTTGCCGAGCGAGGTGTTGGAGAAGTCGGACGTGTCGACATGGGCAAGGTCGTGGCGGCCAAGGTAGGAGATCGCCAGTTCGCGGAACACGTAGTCGAGGATCGACGTGGCGTTCTTGATGGCGTCGTTGCCCATCACCATGCCGGCCGGCTCGAACTTGGTGAAGGTGAAGGCCTCGACATATTCGTCCAGCGGCACGCCGTATTGCAGGCCGAGCGAGATGGCGATGGCGAAATTGTTCATCATCGCGCGGAAGGCGGCGCCCTCCTTGTGCATGTCGATGAAGATCTCGCCCAGCCGGCCGTCGTCGAACTCGCCGGTGCGCAGATAGACCTTGTGGCCGCCGACCACCGCCTTCTGGGTGTAGCCCTTGCGCCGGTTGGGCAGCTTCTCGCGCTCGCGGGTGACCCTCTCGACGATCCGCTCGACGATCTTTTCGGCGATCGTGGCCGCCGCCGCGGCCTTGGGTGCCTCGGCGATGGCTTCCGCCGCATCGTCCTCGTCTTCCTCGTCCTCGATCAGCGAGGCATTGAGCGGCTGCGAGAGCTTGGAGCCGTCGCGGTAGAGGGCGTTGGCCTTCAGCGCCAGCTTCCACGACATCATGTAGGCCGACTTGCAATCCTCGACCGTCGCCTCGTTGGGCATATTGATGGTCTTGGAGATCGCGCCCGAGATGAAGGGCTGGGCGGCGGCCATCATGTGGATGTGGCTGTCCACCGAAAGATAGCGCTTGCCGATCTTGCCGCACGGATTGGCGCAATCGAATACCGGCAGGTGCTCCGCTTTCAGGAACGGCGCTCCTTCCAGCGTCATCGCCCCGCAGATGTGGATGTTGGCGGCCTCGATCTCCTTCTTGGAGAAACCGAGCGCAGGCAGCATCTCGAAGGAGAAATCGTCGAGCTGCTCGCTGGTGAAGCCGAGCGTCTGGCGGCAGAAATCCTCGCCCAGCGTCCACTTGTTGAAGGCGAACTTGATGTCGAAGGCGCTCTTGAGCGCGGTATTGAGGGCGGCGATCCTGTCGTCGGTGAAGCCCTTGGTCTTAAGCGAGCCGGGGTTGACGGCCGGCGCCTGGTTGAGATTGCCGTGGCCGACCGCATAGGCCTCGATCTCGCCGATCTGGGCCTCGGAATAGCCGAGCGTGCGCAGCGCCTCGGGCACGGCGCGGTTGATGATCTTGAAATAGCCGCCGCCGGCGAGCTTCTTGAACTTCACCAGCGCGAAGTCGGGCTCGATGCCGGTGGTGTCGCAGTCCATGACGAGGCCGATCGTGCCGGTGGGCGCGATCACGGTCGCCTGCGCGTTGCGGTAGCCGTGCTTCTCGCCAAGCTCCAGCGCCCGGTCCCAGGCCGCCGTCGCATGTTCGATCAGGTCGGCGTCGGGGCATGACGCATGGTCGAGCGGCACCGGGGCGACCGCCAGGTCCTCATAGCCTTCCGACAGGCCGTGGGCGGCGCGGCGGTGGTTGCGCATGACGCGCAGCATGTGCTCGCGGTTGGGTTCGAAATTGGGGAAGGTGCCGAGCTCGCCGGCCATTTCGGCGCTCGTGGCATAGGCCACACCCGTCATGATCGCCGTCAGCGCGCCGCAGATCGCGCGGCCCTCGTCGGAGTCATACGGGATGCCCGTGGTCATCAGCAGGCCGCCGATATTGGCGAAACCGAGGCCGAGCGTGCGGTATTCGTATGAACGCTTCGCGATCTGCTTCGACGGGAACTGCGCCATCATGACGGAGACCTCGAGCACGACCGTCCACAGCCGCACCGCATGTTCGAAGGCGGCGATGTCGATGCGCTTGGTCTCAGCGTCCTTGAACTGCAGCAGGTTCAGCGAGGCGAGGTTGCAGGCCGTGTCGTCGAGGAACATGTATTCCGAGCACGGATTCGACGCGCGGATCGGGCCGGCCGCCTTGCAGGTATGCCAGTCGTTCATGGTGGTGTTGAAATGCAGGCCCGGATCGGCCGAGGCCCAGGCGGCGTGGCCGATCTTCTCCCACAGGTCGCGCGCCTTCAGCGTCCTGGCGACCTTGCCGTCGATGCGGTTGGTGAGGTTCCAGTCGCCGTCATTTTCGACCGCGCGCAGGAAGTCGTCGCGAACCGAGACCGAATTGTTGGAGTTCTGGCCCGAGACGGTCAGGTAGGCCTCCGAATCCCAGTCGGTGTCATAGGTGCGGAACTCGATGGAGGTATAGCCCTGGCGGGCGAACTGGATCACGCGCTTGATGTAGTTCTCGGGCACCTGGCTCTTCTTGGCCGCCTTGATCTCGCGCTTCAGGGCCGGGTTGAGCTTGGGGTCGTAACAGTCGTCGTCGTGGCCGGCGCAGTTGACGCAGGCCTTCATGATCGCGGTCAGGTGCTGCTTGACGATCCTGGAGCCGGTGACGAGGGCCGCCACCTTCTGCTCTTCGCGCACCTTCCACTCGACGTAGTCCTCGATGTCGGGGTGGTCGATGTCGACCACGACCATCTTGGCCGCGCGCCGGGTCGTGCCGCCCGACTTGATGGCGCCCGCGGCGCGGTCGCCGATCTTCAGGAAGCTCATCAGGCCGGACGACTTGCCGCCGCCCGAAAGCCGCTCGCCCGCGCCGCGCAGTTGCGAGAAGTTGGAACCGGTGCCCGAACCGTATTTGAACAGGCGCGCCTCGCGCACCCACAAATCCATGATGCCGCCTTCGTTGACGAGGTCGTCGCCGACGGACTGGATGAAGCAGGCATGGGGCTGGGGATGCTAGTAGGCCGATTTCGAGGCGGTCAGCTTGCCGGTGAACGGATCGACATAGAAATGGCCCTGGCCGGGGCCGTCGATGCCGTAGGCCCAATGCAGGCCGGTGTTGAACCATTGCGGCGAGTTGGGCGCGACGCGCTGGGTGGCGAGCATGTAGCACAGCTCGTCCATGAAGGCCTGTGCGTCGTCCTCGGAATTGAAATAGCCGCCCTTCCAGCCCCAGTAGGTCCAAGTGCCGGCAAGACGCGTGAACACCTGGCGCGCGTCGGTCTCCGAGCCGTAGCGCTCATCCTCGGGCAGTCCGGCCAGCGCTTCCTCGTCGGCCACCGAGCGCCACAGGAACGACGGAACGTCGTTTTCCTCCACGCGTTTCAACCGCGCAGGCACGCCCGCCTTGCGGAAATATTTCTGCGCCAGAATGTCGGCAGCGACCTGGGAAAACTGCGCGGGCACATCGATATCGTCGAGCCGGAAGACGACCGAGCCGTCCGGATTCCTGATCTCGCTCACCGCCTTGCGGAACTCGATCGCCGCGTAGGCATCCTGTCCTGCCTTGGTGAACCGACGTTCGATGCGCATCTGACTTTCCCCTTCATCCACATTTGGTGCCGGGCCCACGCGCCTGTCCTCGAATATAGCGCATGGGCGTCCGGCTGTCCGCCACTTGTTGCCGACCCCTCGAAATGGCCGGCTCTCCTGTTCCGCGGCCGATGCGAAAACGCGGCATTGAGGCGATGGTGCCCGTACCGTTTTCCGTCAGGGCCGCGGGGCCCCTTTCGGTTCCTGATGGTGATTCTCTCCCCGAGAGAAAACCACCGTATCTTGGGACAACTGTGGCCGCAAACACTAAATATAGTGTTAACAGCTCGTTTACGCATCCCCCGATCATGATCACGCCCGTACCCGGCGACACAGCTTCGCCGCCCATGGGAAACCAGCGTTTCACCAGGCGAATGTGCTACCCGTTACGGAAAAATGCCGGCTGAAGAACTCTCCGGCCACGCCCCCAACGCGAACGATGAGGCATTAAAAGGCGACTCGTTTCGGACCGTCAAGGATTCGTTTCGTAAATGTTTTATGACGCTATATCTTGTGTGTCGCGCATGTGGATAGCGGGGAGGAGGAGGGGCTGTTTCCCACATGGTTAATTCGCGATTCGGGAGCCCTGATGTCCGGGACGGGCCGCATGCCGCCGAAGACATCGCGCGGCTCAGGCGCTTGAGGAAATGGCGGCTGTGAACCGGGCGCCCGGTCCATCGGCTTGCCGGGCCACTTGCCGGTAGAGGGCGAGGTAGCGCTGCGCGGATTCCTCCCATCCGAAATCGGCCGACATGCAGTTCAGCATCAGCTGCCGCCAGAAATGCGGATAGCGGAACGTGGTCAGCGCCGAATCGAGTGCCCGGATCATGGCAGCCGTGGTTGGTTCCTCGAATAGATAGCCCGTTCTCGACGGTTCCATCGCCGCTGCGGCGTCTTTCTGCGTGACCGTGTCGGCCAGGCCCCCTGTCCGGCGGACGACGGGGACCGTGCCGTAGCGCATGGCGTAGAGATGGGTCAGGCCACAGGGTTCGTAACGCGACGGGGCAAGGAGAATGTCGGCTCCCGCCAGCAGGCGATGCGCCGAAGGTTCATCGTAACCGATCTGAACGCCGACATCTCGGTTGCGGGCCGTGGCATCGCGGAAAGCGGCTTCGAGCGCCTTGTCACCATCGGCCACGAGGGCGAATTGCGCGCCCCGCTCCGATATCCACGGCAACGCCTCCAGGACGCAATCGGCCATCTTCTGGTCGGCCAGTCGGCTCATGAAGGCGACGACAGGCCGGTCCGGATCGATTTCCAGGCCGAAGGCCTCCTGCAGATACCGTTTGCACGCCTGCTTGCCCGACAAATCGTCAGCGCTGTACCGTTGCGCCAGCAGCGGATCCTCTCTCGGGTCCCAGATCCCATAGTCGACGCCGTTGAGGATCCCCACGAGATCGCCGCCGCGGCGCCGCAACAGGCCGTCGAGGCCGCACCCGTATTCGGGTGTCGTGATCTCGCTGGCATAGGTCCGGCTGACCGTGGTGACGCAATCGGAAAAGTGAATACCGGCTTTCAGGAACGAAATCTCGCCGGGAACGCCGAAACCGTCGGTGTGAAACTGCCCGGGATCGCAATTCGCGGACGCGAGTGCGCGGGCCGGGAAGTTACCCTGGAACGCCATGTTGTGAATGGTGAATACGCTGGCCGGGCGCCAATCCCGGCTGGCCGCCAGCATGGCCGGCAGCAATCCGGCATGCCAATCATGGGCATGCACGATATCCGGACGCCATGCGACCGGTGTTTCGCCCAGGGACAGTCTAGCGGCAACGTGGTTCAGCATGGCAAAGCGAAGCGCGTTGTCCGGCCATTCGTCGCCATTGTGGTCCAGATAGGGCCCGCCGTCGCGTGCATAGAGCGCGGGGCAGTCGACCAGCCAGACAGGAAGCCCAAGGTCCGGTGTGACCGCGCGGACCAGGCGAACATCGTCGAATCCGAGGACGTTATCCAGTACGGCAACAACACGCTTCTGGCATGCGGCCTCGAGAGCGGACGGATAACCCGGTGTGAAAAGCCGGACGTCGACCCCCAGCTTCGAGAGGGCGGACGGAAGTGCGTTGCTCACGTCGGCCAGGCCGCCGGTTTTTGCCAATGGGTGGATTTCCGAAGAGACATACAAGACACGCAATAAATTCTTCCTCCGTGGGTTACGGGTGAGACAGCGCGGAACTTGATTGTCAGACTGATACTGTGGGAAGTGCTAACGCAAACATAACAGAGCATCTATTATTGACAGTACTGTTGCGGTATTTTGCCTCATCAGGTTTGGCGACCGTTCTGTTCAGCGATGAAATACCGAAAACTTGAACGATCCGGACAGCATTGCTCCGGTCGGCACAAACCGTTGCGCAACGAGGCGGATCTGGCAGAAAGTGCGAAGGCGCTTTGCCGCACGCTGCACGACGCCCGCATTCCCTCGGTGCAATATCCGATCGCCAATCGCGTGAAACGGACGGGAAGGCGGGTGCTTGCCGTGGCGCGCATTACTCCTTCGGCAAGATGTACACGGTACTGCGCATGGAACAGGCCGTGCATGCGCGGGGCATAAGGGCCAGTTTCCGGGCGACCGCCGATCCGTTCCGCCATGATGCGGACCGATTGGCTCAGGCGCTGGGAGGGCTTTGAACCCGGCCGTCGCCGCCCGCCAGGCGATGACCGGCTCTACTTTTGCGGCAGCTCCGATATGCCGCCATGTTTGGCCGACCATTCGATCGGATTGTTGAGGAAGCTCTCGACCTCGGCGATAACGTCCGGGTCGAAACGGTTCTGCTTCTTCACCGCGTCGAGAATGTCCCACCATGTGGCGAGATAGTGGAGGCGCATGCCGGCGGCTTCGAGTTTTTGCGGCGTGTCGGGGAAGATGTCGTAGTAGAAGACGGCGAATGTGTCGGTCACCCTGGCGCCGGCACGGGTGATCGCCTCGGCGAACTTGATCTTGCTGCCGCCGTCGGTGGTCAGGTCCTCGACGAGGAGGATGCGGGCGCCCTCTTCTAGCGAGCCCTCGATCTGGGCATCGCGCCCGAAACCCTTCGGCTTCTTGCGGACATACAGCATCGGCAGGGCAAGCTTGTCGGAAAGCCAGGCGGCGAACGGGATGCCCGCCGTCTCGCCGCCGGCAACCGCGTCGAACTGCTCGAAGCCGGCGTCGCGCAGGATGACCGACGCCGCGAAATCCATGATCGCGGAGCGGATGCGCGGATAGGAGATAAGCTTGCGGCAGTCGATATAGACCGGGCTCGCCAGGCCGGAGGTGAAAGTGAATGGCTGGTCGGCGCGGAAATGCACGGCATTGATCTCCAGCAGCATCCTGGCCACCGTTTCGGAGATCACCGCGCGATCGGGAAAAGTGTTGGAGAACATCGTTGCGTCCTGCTCGTTACCGGAGCCTTCTCGCTACCAACATTGCGCGCGACTAGCCAGCCTTCAATGCCACTTTCCGGTGGACCGCGCGCATCAAGCCTGGTCGAGCGGAAGCGGCGTGTTGCGCTTGATCTCCTTGAGGACAAGGTTGCTCGTGACCTTGGCGACGACCGGAATGCGGAACAGGAACTCCTCGAGGAAGCGGTAGTAATCCTCCTTGTTGCGGCAGCAGACCCGAAGGTGGTAGTCCGCGTCACCGGTCGTGGCATAGCAGTCCAGCACCTCGGCGCGGCGCGAGATCGCATCGACGAATGTGTGAAGCTTGTCGGGTTCGTGGCGGGACAGGACCACCTGCACCAGCGCCTCGAAATCGAGCCCGCAAGCCTCCGCGTTCACGACCGCCCTGTAGGAACCGATCACACCGGCCGCTTCCAGTTCCCTGACACGCCGCCAACAGGTCGATGTCGACAGGCCGGCGATCTCGGCCAGGTCCTGGATCGAGGCGCGGCCGTTTTCCTGCAATGCCCGCAGGAGGCGGACATCGGAAGGACCCAGGGGAGTTCTCGCAGGCATGAATTATTCTACCAACTTCCTATTGTGAATGGGAAACACGTTCAAGATAAAGCCTGAACGCCGCTGGATTGAAAGCAAATTTCCGAAACTCCCGGTAATATTTTTCACAGGGAGACAGAAATGACGGACCAGACACCGATCCTTCGTGATTACGAACTCGGCGATCGCTATACGCTGAGCGAGGGCCGGGTGTTCCTCACCGGCACGCAAGCTATCGTGCGCGCCGCGCTCGACCAGGCGCGGCGAGACCGGCGGCGCGGGCTCGACACACGCGGCTATATCTCCGGCTATCGCGGCTCGCCGCTCGGCGGCATCGACCTCGAGATTTCGCGCAACCGGCAAGTTGTCGAGGAAGCGGGCGTGGAATTCCTGCCCGCGGTGAACGAGGAATTCGGCGCCACCCAGATGATCGGAACGCAGCAGGTCGAGACCGATCCCGACAAGGAGGTCGAGGCGGTGTTCGGCCTGTGGTACGGCAAGGGGCCTGGCGTCGACCGCGCGTCGGACGCGCTCAAGCATGGCAATGCCTATGGCTCGTCGCCGCATGGCGGCGTGCTCGTTGTCGCCGGCGACGACCATGGCTGCGTCTCGTCGTCCATGCCGCACCAGTCCGACGTGGCGTTCATGAACTTCTTCATGCCGACGCTCAATCCGGCAAGTGTCGAGGAGTATCTGCCGTTTGCGGAATACGGCTACGCGCTGTCGCGCTTTTCTGGCATGTGGGTGGGCTTCAAGGCGATTTCGGAGACGGTGGAATCCGGCATGTCGTTCGAGCTTCGCGCCGACCGCGATTTCGTGACACCCGGGGATTTCACGCCGCCAGCGGACGGCTTGCACTACCGCTGGCCGGACCTGCCGGGCTTCCAGATCGAGGACCGCATTGAGGCCAAGAAGCAAGCGGTTCTCGCCTTCGCGCGGGCCAATCCCGTCGACCGGGCACATTTCGGTTTTACGGCCGCGCATTACGGGATCGTGACGACCGGCAAGTCCCATCTCGACATGCTGGAGGCGCTGCGCCTGCTCGGCATCGACAGGGCGAGGGCGCGAGACCTGGGCATCGACATCTACAAGATCGGCATGGTGTGGCCGATCGAGCATGTCGGCGCGCTCGATTTCGCCATGGAGAAGAAGGAACTTCTCGTGGTGGAGGAAAAGCGCGGGATCATCGAAAGCCAGCTCAAGGAATATTTCTACGATTTCCCCGGCCACAAGCCCAAGCGCATGGTCGGCAAGCGTGACCAGGACGGCAACCGGCTGATCCCCTGGACGCACGAACTCGGCCCGCTCATGCTGGCGCGCATCCTGGCACGGCGGCTCGATTACAATTTTCCGGGATTGAACCTGACCGAGATTGCCGACGCGCTGGTGCCTCCGCCTCACCCCATCGAGGTGACGGGGGCCGCGCGCACGCCCTATTTCTGCTCGGGCTGTCCGCACAACACCTCGACCAGGGTGCCCGAGGGCAGCCAGGCGCTTGCCGGGATCGGCTGCCATTTCATGGCAAGCTGGATGGATCGCAACACGACGTCGCTGATCCAGATGGGCGGCGAGGGGGTGAACTGGGTCGCGCGGTCGCGGTTCAATGGCGGCAAGCACGTGTTCCAGAACCTCGGCGAAGGCACCTATTACCATTCGGGCTCGTTGGCCGTTCGCCAGGCGATCGCGGCGGGCACCAACATCACCTTCAAGATCCTGTTCAACGACGCCGTCGCCATGACCGGCGGCCAGGCCGTTGACGGGCCGATCTCGGTCCGGTCGGTTGCGCAGGCGCTCGATGCGGAAGGCGCGAAAAAGATCGTCGTCGTCTCCGATCAGCCTGAAAATTTCCATCCGGCGGATTTTCCGCCGGGCGTCACGATCCATCACCGCGACGAGATGGACCGCCTGCAGCGCGAATTGCGCGAAATCCCCGGCACGACCGTGCTGATCTATCAGCAGATGTGCGCGACGGAGAAGCGCCGGCTGCGCAAGCGCGGCAGGCTGGAGGACCCGCAGCGGTTCGCCGTCATCAACCCACTGGTCTGCGAGGGCTGCGGCGACTGCTCGGTTGAATCGAACTGCCTGTCGGTCGAGCCGCTGGAAACCGAATTCGGCCGCAAGCGGCAGATCAACCTCAATTCCTGCAACAAGGACTTCACCTGCCTCAACGGGTTCTGCCCGAGTTTCGTGACCGTGGAAGGCGCGACACGAAAGATGCAACCGGCGCCAAGCGCCGGCGAAGCGCTCGAAAGCCTGAAGGCCGCGCTGCCCGATCCGGTGCTGCCGGACCTTGAAACGCCCTACGACATCCTGGTGACCGGCGTCGGCGGCACCGGCGTCGTTACCGTCGGGCAACTCATCGCAATGGCCGCCAACCTGGAGGGCAAGGGAGCAAGCGTGCTCGACTTCATGGGCTTTGCACAAAAGTTCGGGCCGGTGCTGAGCTATCTGCGGATGAGCGCGAACGGGCGCGATGTGAACCAGGTGCGCATCGAACCAAGCTCGGCCGACGCGCTGATCGGCTGCGATCTCGTGGTGAGTTCGTCGCCCAAGGCCTCGATCACCTATCGCCGGGGCAGGACCCGCGGCGTGCTCAACAGCGCCGAAATGGCGACCGGCGATTTTGCGCGCAAACGCGATGTGAGCCTCAGGCCGTCCGAGCGCATCGAAGAGATACGCACGGCGCTGGGTGACGACGCATTGAACACACTCGACGCCAACGCGCTGTCCGAGGCGCTGCTGGGCGACAGCGTCTTTGCCAATGTCATGATGCTGGGCGCCGCGTGGCAGTCAGGACTGGTGCCGCTTGGCGAAGCCGCGCTGATGCGCGCGATCGAGCTCAACGGCGTGAAACCCGATCTCAACAAGAAGGCTTTCCACTGGGGCCGCATCGCGGTCAGCGCGCCTGAGGAGGTGGCAAGGTTCGCCCGGCTCCCGGAATCCGCGCCGCAGACACTGGAGCAAACGGTCGCCGTTCGCGCCGACTTTCTCACCGGCTACCAGAGCCGGGCGTGGTCGCGGAAATATCTCGACACGGTCGCGGGCGTGAAGGCCGCGGAGGAGCGCGTTGCCGGGGAGGCGGGAGCGCTGACCGAGGCGGTGGCCAAGGGCCTGTTCAAGCTGATGTCCTACAAGGATGAATACGAGGTTGCGCGGCTCCACACGCAGACGGGTTTCATCGAGGGGTTGAAGGACAGGTTCGAGGGCGACTTCACCGTTCGCCATCATTTGGCGCCGCCCTTCATGCCGGCGGACAGGGATGCGCGCGGACGGCCCAGGAAGCGCTCGTTCGGCGGCTGGATCAGGCGCCCCGTGGCCATCCTCGCGCGCATGAAGCACCTGCGGGGCACGCCGTTCGATGTCTTCGGCCATTCCAAGGACCGCAAGCTGGAGCGCGCGCTGATCGGCGAATACAACGCCCTGACCGGAACGCTGCTGGCGGGGCTGACTGCGGAAAACCGGGACGAGGCGGCGCGTATTGCCGGACTGGTCATGGAAATCCGCGGCTTTGGCCCGGTGAAGGAAGAAGCGGCGACGCGGACGCGTGCGGCGATCGAAGCCGCGCTGGAACAATGGCGAGCCGCCTGACGGGGAAGGATCCGCCGTTGTCAGGAAGAGACATCGGCGGCCGGTTTCGTTGCATATGCGGTGTCGGCGGGTCGGGCAGGGGACCATGCGGCCCCCCGCCATCCTGGGAGGATATCAGAAGAACCCGAGCTTGTTGGGATTGTAGCTCATCAGGATGTTCTTGGTCTGCTGGTAGTGGTCGAGCATCATCTTGTGGGTCTCGCGCCCGATGCCGGACTGCTTGTAGCCGCCGAAAGCCGCGTGGGCCGGATAGGCGTGGTAGTTGTTGACCCACACCCGGCCGGCCTCGATCGCCCGGCCGAAGCGGTAGCAGCGGTTGGCGTCGCGCGACCAGACGCCTGCGCCCAGGCCGTACATGGTGTCGTTGGCGATGGCGAGCGCCTCGGCCTCGTCCTTGAAGGTGGTGACCGACACCACGGGGCCGAAGATCTCCTCCTGGAAGACGCGCATCTTGTTGTGGCCCTTGAGGATCGTCGGCTGGATGTAGAAGCCGTTGGACAGATCGCCGTTGAACCGCGCGGCATCGCCGCCGACCAGCACCTCGGCGCCTTCCTCGACGCCGATGGTGAGGTAGGACAGGATCTTGTCCTGCTGTTGGGCGCTGGCCTGCGCGCCGACCATGGTCGACATGTCGCGCGGATCGCCCTGCTTGATCGCCTTTACCCTGGCAATGCAGCGTTTGATGAATTCTTCGTAGATGTCTTCCTGGATCAGCGCGCGGCTGGGGCAGGTGCAGACCTCGCCCTGGTTGAAGGCGAACAGAACGAAGCCCTCGACCGCCTTGTCGAGGAAGGCGTCATCCTGAGCCATCACGTCGGAGAAGAAGATGTTGGGCGATTTGCCGCCCAGTTCCAGCGTGACGGGGATCAGGTTGACGGTCGCGGCCTCCATGATCTTGCGGCCGGTGGCGGTCGATCCGGTGAAGGCGATCTTGGCGATCCGGCTCGAGCGCGCCAGCGCATCGCCCGCCTCGGCGCCATAGCCGTTGACGATGTTCAGCACGCCTGCGGGCAGCAGATCGGCGATCAGCTCCACGAGAACCATGATCGCGGCGGGCGTCTGTTCGGCGGGCTTCATGACGATGCAATTGCCGGCCGCCAGCGCCGGGGCCAGCTTCCACGCCGCCATCAGGATCGAGAAGTTCCACGGGATGATCTGGCCGACCACGCCCAGCGGCTCGTGGAAGTGATAGGCCACGGTGTCGGCGTCGATCTCGCTCATCGTGCCTTCCTGGCCGCGCAGGACGGAAGCGAAATAGCGGAAATGGTCGACCGACAGCGGGATGTCGGCGGCGGTGGTCTCGCGGATCGGCTTGCCGTTGTCCCAGGTCTCGGCCCGGGCGAGCAGATCGAGGTTCTGCTCCAGCCGGTCGGCGATCTTCAGCAGGATGTTGGAACGTTCGGCGGCCGATGTCCTGCCCCAGGCTTCCCTGGCGGCGTGGGCGGCGTCGAGCGCCAGCTCGATGTCGGCGGCGTCGGAGCGCGCGACCTCGTTGATGATCGCGCCGGTGATCGGCGTGATGTTCTCGAAGTAGCGGCCGTTGACCGGCGGCACGAACCTGCCGCCGATGAAGTTGTCGTATCTTGCCTTGAATGGCGATCTGTACTGGCCCGTCGCGGGCTGGGTCATGATATTCATAGACGTTCTCCTCCACAACCGGACCGTTCTGGCGCACGAACCGTGTATGGGGGAGTTGCGCGGCGCATTCAGCCCCCGCCGCGCGCTGGCGCTGGGCGACTGTCTCACCGGTGAGACACATTCGACCGTGTTTCGTCCGGAAACGTGGGGCGGGAACCGATACCCCGCAGGCGTGTCAGTTCAGGTCCAGGTTCTTCATCCGGCGATAGAGCGTGGCCCGGCCGATGCCGAGCGCACGCGCGGCCGCCGAGAGGTTGCCGTCGGCGCGGGCGATGGCGCGCACGAGCGCCGCGCGTTCCGCCTTTTCCAGGCCGGACGGCCCTTCGGTGCGGCCGAGAATGTCGGAAGCGGGGCGGGGACGGATGGTGCCTTCGCTGCCCAGCCCGAACGCGCGGCGGGCGGCCCGCGTCGCGCCGATCACGAGATCGTCGTCGTCGACGGCCAGCAATGTCGCGCTTTCCGTTTCTCGATCCGCGGCATCGATGATGCGGGCCTGCGGGAACGAGGCGCGAAAATTGTCGGTTTCGATCTGGCGTGCGGCCTGCGATACCGTTGCGGCGATCAGCCGGGTGAATGCCTCGGTCTGGTCCGTCCGGCAGGAGGAGACGTCCAGCGCGGCAAGCACCTTTCCGTCCGCCCCGTAGATCGGCGCGTCCATGCAGCTCATCATCGTGTTGCGGGCGAGGAAGTGTTCGCCTCGATGGATGACGACCTGCCGCTGTTCTGCCAGGCAGGTGCCGATGCCGTTGGTTCCTTCCGCCGCCTCGCTCCAGACTGCGCCGCTCCACAGGCCCCAGTCCTGGAAAACGCGTGCGTCGGCGTCCGTGCTGCGCTGGTCAAGCACGATACCGTCGCGGTCGGTCAGCAGGACGCAACAGCCGGAATTGCCGACAAGGCCGAAAAGATGGTCGAGTTTCGGTGCGGCGATGGTCATGAAGCGCTCGAGCGCGGACCGGCGCAAGCGAAGGGTCGCTGCTTCAATCCGTTCGGGTGCGTGCTGCTGTGCCGGGTCCAGGCCGTGATTGACGAGCGAACGGCGCCATGAGGCGGCGAGCCGAGAGACAGCGGCGGCGGACGGCGAACGCACGGTCTCGATCACCAGATCGGCATGATGGGAACTTGCCATCGCCTGCCTCCTCCACCCTGAAAACCGTATTTCGATATCACTCCAGGTGCAAAAAGCCAATTCCGACCAAAGGACGACGGGCGCCGCCGCCGCCCGGCACGTCAGACGCCGAGATAGCGGTTGGTCAGATCGGGAGAGAGGTTGTCGAGTGCGCCTGTCCAGACGGTCGCTCCCCGCTCGACGATCACGGCGCGGTCGGCGACCGCTGTCAGTTCGCGCAGCGACTTGTCGACCACGAGGATCGCCAGCCCGGTATCGGCCTTGAGGCGGGCGATGACAGACCAGATCTCCTGGCGGACGACCGGGGCGAGGCCTTCGGTGGCCTCGTCGAGGATGAGCAAACGCGGATTGGTCATCAATGCGCGGCCGATCGCCAGCATCTGCTGCTCGCCGCCGGAAAGCGAACCAGCTCGCTGGTCGCGCCTTTCCGCCAGGCCCGGAAAAAGGCCGGTCACCCGCTCGATATCCCAGTGGCCGGGACGGGCTGACGCAAGCAGGTTTTCGCGCACTGTCAGCGGCGCGAAACAGCGGCGTCCCTCCGGCACAAGACCAATTCCCAGGCGCGCCGCCTTGTGCGCGGGCAGGGCGAGCAGGTCGTGTCCGGCAAAGCCGATCGATCCCGAATGCGCTGCGATCATGCGGCAGATCGCCTTGATCGTGGTCGTCTTGCCCATGCCGTTGCGCCCCATGAGGGCGACGACTTCGGCTTCGCCGATGACCAGATTGACATCGAACAGCGCCTTGGAGGCGCCGTAGTGGACGGCGAGGTTCTCGACCTTGAGCAGGTTCACGCGTCGTCCTCCTCGCCGAGATAGGCCCGGCGGACCTCGCTGTTGGCGCGGATTTCGCTGGCCGTACCCGTCGCGATCACCTCGCCGTAGACCAGCACGGAGATCCGGTCGGCGAGCGCGAAGACAGCGTCCATGTCGTGCTCGACGAGCAGGATCGGGGCTTCGGCGCGCAGGCCGTCGAGGAACCCGGTCAGTTGCCGGGAACCGTCTGCTCCCAGTCCGGCCATCGGTTCGTCCATCACGAAGGCCCGGGGATTGAGCGTCAACGCGACGGCGACCTCCAGTTGACGGCGCTGGCCGTGACTGAGCTCGGCGGTACGGCTCGCGGCATGGTCCTGCAATCCGACGCGTTCCAGGGCTTCCTCGGCCACCTGCCGCAGCGCGCGATCCCGCATGACCGGACGGAAGAAGCGGAAGGCCTCGCCGCGTGCCCCGAGCGCGCCGAGAACCGCGTTCTGCAAAACCGTGAAATCCATTGCGAGGGCGGAAATCTGGAAGGTGCGGCCGAGCCCCCGGCGCGCGCGCGCCGGCGTGTCGAGCGCCGAGACGTCCTCACCGAGGAAGTGCACGCTGCCGCTGTCGGGCCGCAGACTGCCCGCGACCTGCTTGATCAGCGTGGACTTGCCCGCGCCGTTGGGCCCGATCAGGGCGTGAATTTCCCCTTCGCGCAGGGTCAGCGAGATTTCGCGGGACGCCCTGAGCGCGCCGAAGGATTTGGAGATTTCCCTTGTCTCCAGAACGATCTCACCCATCGGCGACCTCCCGGCCCGCCAGGGTGCCGATCAATCCGCCGCGGGCAAACAGCACGACGCCGAGGAGCAGGAAGCCGAGATAGGCCTGCCAGTAGTCGGACAGGCCGCCGAGGTAGTTTTCCAGCAGGATGAACAGCGCCGCGCCCGCGACCGGCCCGAACAGGCGAGCGACGCCGCCAAGGATCACGAACACCATGATCTCGCCGCTGGTGTGCCAGTTGAACATGGCCGGGCTGACGAAACGGTTGAGGTCGGCGTAGAGCGCGCCGGCAAGCCCGGTAATCGCGCCCGAGATCACGAAGGCAACGAGGCGCAGCCGGAAAGGCCTGAGCCCCACGGTCTCCACCCGTTCGGCATTCTGGCGCGCGGCGGCAAGCGCCAGGCCGAAGGGCGAGCGGGCGAGCCGGGCGGTGAAGAACAGCGCGACGGCGAGGAGGGCATAACAGATCGCCAGGAACTGGACCGGGTCAAGCGTGTTCATGCCGGGAAAGACGTTGCGCACATAGATCGACAACCCGTCCTCGCCGCCATAGGCCGGCCAGCCGATGGTGAAATAGTAGAGCATCTGCGCAAACGCGAGCGTGACCATGATGAAATAGACGCCGGAGGTGCGCAGCGACAACGCACCGATGACCAGTGCAGCGAGCGCGGCGGCGGCCATCGCCACCAGCCAGATGACGGGCATGGACCGGGTGCCCTCGATCGCCAGCGGCCATTCCATGAGCGGCGTGTAGTCCTGCGCGTGGCTGGCCAGGATGCCCATCGCGTAGCCGCCGATCCCGAAGAAGGCCGCGTGCCCGAAGCTCACCAGTCCGCCGAGGCCCAGCGCGATGTTCAGCCCGACGCCGGCGAGCGCCAGGATCGCTATGCGGGTGGCGAGCGTGATCACGAACGGCTCGTCCGCGATCCAGGCCCAAAGCGGTACCGCCAGGAGCGCAAAAAGGATCGCAGCGTTGATCAGGCGTTCACGGGTTGCAGCCATGTCAGGCGCTCCCGAACAGGCCGGACGGCCGCATGATCAGGATGCCAGCCATAAGGATGTAGATCAGCATCGAGGCGAGCGACGCGCCGACGGTCGTCGCCGCCGAGGGATCGAGCATCAGGCCGAAGAGTTGCGGCAGGAACACCTTGCCGAGCGTATCGGTAAGGCCGACGAGCAGCGAGCCGACGAGTGCGCCCTTGATGGAGCCGATGCCGCCGATGACGATCACCACGAAGGCCAGGATCAGCACCGGTTCGCCCATGCCCACCTGCACCGACTGGATGGCGCCGACCAGCGCGCCGGCCAGGCCGGCCAGCGCCGCGCCCAGCGCGAAGATCACCGTGTAGAGCCTGGATATGTCGATGCCCAGCGCGGCGATCATCTCGCGGTCGGCCTCGCCGGCGCGGATCTGGATGCCGATGCGGGTGCGCGAGATCAGGGCGAACAGGCCCGCGGCGATGACAAGCCCGGCAATGATGATGACCAGGCGGTAGAGCGGATACTGGATGGAGCCGGGGAGCGTAACGGGTCCGGCGAGCCAGGACGGCACGTCGAGGTAGAGCGGAAACGAGCCGAACAGCCAGCGGGTTCCCTCCGAAAAGATCAGGATGAGGGCGAAGGTCGCCAGCACCTGGTCGAGATGGTCGCGCGCGTAGAGGCGGCGGATGACGAGGATTTCCACCACGGCGCCGGCGGCGGCGGCGGCGGCGAGCGCACCTGCCAATGCGAGCAGGAACGATCCGGTGGATGCCGCTACAGCGGCTGCGGCGAAAGCGCCGACCATGTAGAGCGACCCATGGGCGAGATTGATCAGACCCATGACGCCGAAGACCAGCGTCAGTCCGGCGGCCATGAGAAACAGCATCACGCCGAATTGCAGCCCGTTGAGGATCTGTTCGATCAGGAGCAAGAAAGTCATCGGGCGGATTTGCCGGCGGGTTGCATTACGGGTTCCGGATCACATGTGGCAGACGGAACCGCTTTTGCGCAAGCGCAGCGGAGGAAATTGCTGTCTCGGACTTCACTGTCTGTGAGAATAGCGTGGAAAAGGCGGGTGGCAGCGCGAGAACCGCCGGATTTGCAACCCGCGATGTCGCCGCATTCGGGATCCGGGATGCAGGCAGGTTCGAGGGAAAGGATCGCTGCCCGCGCAGGACGGAAGCCGGTGCGCGGGGAGTCGCGGCCCTGCCAGAAAACCGAAAACGGCTGCGGTCAATCTCCGCAGCCGTATCGATTGCCTTGTCTTCAAGCCTCAGAAGGGCAGTCCGACATAGTTCTCCGCGAGCGAGTTCAGCGCCGCTTCCGACGAGAACAGGTATTCCAGGTCGGTCTGCTGCAGTTTGACATCATAGGGGATCGTATCGGGGAAAGTGTGCAGCAGCATGGTCATCCACCACGAGAACCGCTGCGCCTTCCACACCCGCGCCAATGCCTTGGCGGAGTAGTTCTCAAGCCCGGTGTCGTCGCCGTTCCTATAGTGGTCGACCATGGCGTGATAGAGATAGTAGATGTCCGAAGCCGCGCTGTTGAGCCCGCGCGCACCGGTCGGCGGCACGATATGGGCGGCGTCTCCGGCCAGGAACAGGTTGCCGTAGCGCATCGGTTCGGCGACGAAGGACCGCAGCGGCGCGATCGATTTTTCGATCGACGGGCCGGTTTCCATCCGGTCGGCCACCTCTTTGGGCAGCCGGCGCTTGAGTTCGGCCCAGAAATCGTCATCCGACCAGTCCTCGACCGTGTCGGTCAGCGGCACCTGGATGTAGTAGCGGCTGAGTACCTGCGAACGCAGCGAGCAAAGCGCGAAGCCGCGCTCGTGCCTGGCGTAGATCAGTTCCGGCGAAACCGGTTTCGTGCGCGACAGGACGCCCAGCCAGCCGACCGGGTACAGCCGCTCGTATTCCTTCAACACGTCCCGGGGGATCGACTTGCGACTCACGCCGTGGAAACCGTCGGCGCCGATGATATAGTCGCAATCGATGCGGATGACCTCGTCGCCGTCGCGATAGGTGACATAGGGCGTGTCGGAGGTCAGGCCGTGAGGGGTCACGTCCTCGGCATTGTGGATCACCATGCCGTTCATCTTGTCGCGCGCCTCGTAGAGGTCGCGGGTCAGCTCGGTCTGGCCATAAACCACGACGGAGCTGCCGCCCGAATATTTGTGCAGGTCGACACGGTCCAGCACGCCATCGTGGGCGATGAAGAAGCCCTCGTGGATTTCACCTTCCTTGTCCATGCGCTCGCCGCACTGTGCCTCGCGCATCAGTTCGGCAAAGCCGTGTTCCAGCACGCCGGCACGGATGCGGCTCAGCACATACTCCCTGGAATGCTTCTCCAGCACGACATTGTCGATGCCCTTGAGGTGCAGAAGTTGTGACAGCATCAGGCCCGACGGGCCACCGCCGATGATGCAAACCTGTGTTTTCATGGGTCGTCCTCCGTAGATCCTGTTGGACGTATTTAACGCGCAATAGGCGCTTTAGAATGGATCAGACGACGTAATTCTTGTACATATCGAACATGACATTGCCTCTCGAGAACGCCGCGATCCTGAATTTCAACCTGTTCGGCGAAGCCGGCGACCTGCCCGATGTCGTCCATTGCGAGACGATCGAGGCCCGTTCGGTCCTGCATGATTGGGAGTTCGCGCCCCATCGTCACGCCCGGTTGCACCAGATCCTGCTCTTCGAGCGGGGCGGCGGCAAGGCTCGCCTTGACGGAACGGTCCGGGAGTTGCGCGAAATGGACGCGGTGAACGTGCCGACGGGATGCGTTCACGGTTTTTCGTTCACCCCGGGGACGCAGGGTTGGGTGGTGACGTTTGCCGCCGAGATGGTCGACCAGGCTCTGGAGCCCTCGGAAGGACTGATCCATGTGCTGGCGCGCCCGGCGGTCGTTCGTGCCGGCCCGGAGTTGCAGACGGTCATGGAACAGCTTTTCAAGGAATATGCGGGCAGGGGATTTGCGCGCGCGCAGGTGCTCAGGGCGTTCGGCGGCGCGGTCCTGGGGCTTGTTGCGCGCGACCTGGAGCAGGTCGGCGATACGGTGGCGAAAACGCGCGAGGCAGGAATGTTCCGGGCGTTCGAAAAGCTCGTCGAGGCGCATTTCCTCGAACACCGGACCGTAACCGACTATGCCCGTGCTCTTGGCATAACGCCGGCGCATCTGAGCCGGGTCACCCGCGACATGGTTGGCCAGGGCGCTTCGCGCGTCATTGCAGACAGGGTGATCCGCGAGGCGAGGCGCAATCTCGTCTATACCAATCTGCCGGTCTCGACGATCGCCTATGCGCTCGGTTTTGCCGACCCGGCCTATTTCAGCCGCGTCTTTTCGCGTGCGACCGGCCTGTCGCCGCGCGAATTCCGCGATAGCATCGGGCACGACAAGGATGCCGGGGAAAGCCGGTTGCCGGGATGAAACGCGCTAGATGGTTCTGAGCGGTGCGCGGCTCAATTCGTTTCCGGCATCGGTGGTCTTCTCCAGCAGCTTCAGAAAGGTCTCGCGTTCCTGTATCGAGAGGCCGCTGAGGATCTCCGACTGGATGGCTTGAACGATCGGGCCGAGAGCCGTCAGGACATCGCGTCCCTTGCCGGTCAGGTGGAGTTCGCGGGCGCGGCGGTCGCGCGGGCTGACTACGCGTTTCACATAGGCTTTCTGCTCGAGCCGGTCGACCACGCCGCCAATCGTCACCCGGTCATAGGCGATCAGGCCGGCCAGCGTTGCCTGGTCGAGACCGGGATGCGCGGCGATCGCCGCCAGGGCTCCGTACTGCACCGGCGTCACATCGTATCCCGCCTGGCTTACCCGGTCTGAAAAGACCGAAACCGAGATCTGGTTGAGGCGGCGGATCAGGTGACCGGCCATGTTGTGGATGTCGAGCATGTGTGTTCTCGTCGATGCAAATCAGCTGCCATCATAGGCGCCCCGCGGCTATTGACAAGCATACAAACAATAAGCATGCTACTTAAAAGCAGAATGAACGGGAGGACGAAATGAGCCAGAAGCTCGGGACGCTGGAGGAACTGCCGCAGGATTATCGCGATGCGATGAGCGCGGCCGGTGTTGCGCCCTTGTGGCCGATGATGCGCAACGTGTTGCCGCACGGGGCGCCCAACCCGGTGACGCGGCCGGGCTACTGGAACTACGAAAAACTGCGGCCGCTGCTGCACAGGGCGGGCGAGCTGACGCCGGTCGAAAAGGCCGAGCGGCGGGTGCTCGTGCTGTCCGATCCCGGCCGGGGAACCGGGGCCATGCAGGCGACGGCGTCGATCTATCTGGGCCTGCAATATCTTCTGCCGGGCGAAACGGCGCCCGCCCATGTGCACACGCCGTCTGCGGTGCGCATCATCGTTGAAGGCAAGGGCGGCTACACGGTGGTCGATGGCGAGAAGCTGCCGATGGAGGAGGGCGACCTGGTGCTTACCCCCGGCGGCGAATGGCACGACCACGGCCACGAGGGCACCGAACCGGTGGTCTGGCTGGATGCGCTCGACCTGCCGCTGTTCTATTACCTCGAAGGTTCCTACGCCAAGGAGGGGCCGCTCCAGGCGAAGCGCAACAGGCCGGATGCCAGCCAGGTCGAATACCGCTCCGCCGGGCTTGCGCCGGCGCGCAAGCTCAAGAGCGGCCCGCGCCGCTATCCGATGATGCGCTATCCCTGGGTGCGCACCGAGGCGGCCCTGCGCGAAATGGCGAAATACACGGACGAAGGTCCGGCCGAGCTTGATTTCGTCAATCCGGAAACGGGTGACGACGTGCTGCCGACCATGGGTTTCACCGCCAAGATGCTGGCCGCCGGGCAGAAGCACGAGCCGCCGCTGCGCTCCTCGTCCGCCGCCTATCACGTCATTCGCGGACGTGGTGTCAGCACGATCAATGGCGAGCGATTCGAATGGGGAGCGAAGGACACGTTCACGGCGCCGGTCTTTGCGCGGATCACGCATGAGGCGGCAGAGGAGTCGTTCCTGATCCGCGTCCACGACCGGCCGCTGCAGGAAAAACTTGGATATTACGAGGAGAGAGCGCGATGAGCGGCCTGTTGTTTTCGGCACCGGAGGTCAGAACCGTTCCGGTCAAGGGGGAGGAAGCGGCCTATCCCGTCCACCGCGTCTTCTGCGTCGGGCGCAACTATGCCGCCCATGCCGCCGAGATGGGTGTCGAGGTCGACCGCGAAGCGCCGTTCTATTTCACCAAGTCGGCCTCGGCCATCCAGCCGACCGGAACCACGATCGCCTATCCGCCGGGAACCGGGAATTTCCACTACGAGATGGAACTGGTGATCGCGATCGGAAAGCCGGTGTTCCGGGCCGGTCCGGAGGAGGCGGCGGCGGCCATCTACGGATATGCCTGCGGCCTGGACATGACCCGGCGCGATATCCAGCTTGCCGAACGCGCCAGGCAACGGCCCTGGGATCTCGGCAAGGATGTCGAGCAGTCCGCCGTGATCGCTGCGATCACCAAGGCGGGCGAGTTCGGCCCGGTGGCTTCGCAGCGCATCCACCTTGCGGTCAACGGCGAAACGAAGCAGGACGCGCATCTGTCGGACCTGATCTGGCGGGTCGAGGAAATCGTCAGCCACCTGTCGGGCTTCTATCACCTCGCGCCGGGCGACCTGATCTATACCGGCACGCCCGCGGGCGTCGGTGCGGTGGTCGCCGGGGACCGGATCGAGGGCGGCATCGACGGGCTGGACCCTATATCGCTGACAATCGGCGAAGCGGAATAGCGGCGGCGGCATTCAAAGTATTCCGGTGCGCGGGCGCAGGGGAGGAATTGTGACCATGACGAAGATCGCACCCATCATCATTGCCGGCGGGGGAATTGGCGGCCTGGCGACGGCCATGGGGCTGGCCCAGAAGGGTTTTGCGTCGATCGTGCTCGAAAAGGCGCCGCAGCTTGGCGAGATCGGCGCCGGCATCCAGCTCGGCCCCAACGCGTTTCACGCCTTCGACTATCTGGGTGTGGGCGACGCCGCGCGCGCCATGGCGGTCTATATTGACAGCCTGCGGCTGATGGATGCGATCAGCGGCGACGAGATCACCCGCATTCCGCTGGACGAGGCTTTCCGCGCCCGCTTCCGCAATCCATACGGCGTGGTCCATCGCGGCGATCTGCACGGCGTGTTCCTGAAAGCGTGCCAGGACCACGAACTGGTCGAACTGCGCACCTCTGCCGAGGTCGTCGACTACGAACAGAACGGCACGTCGGTCACCGCTCTGCTGGCCGACGGATCACGGGTCGAAGGCCGGGCGCTGATCGGCGCCGACGGCCTGTGGTCGAATGTGCGCAAGCGGGTCGTCGGCGACGGCATGCCGCGCGTCACAGGCCACACCACCTATCGCTCGGTGATCCCGACCGACGAGATGCCCGAGGACCTGCGCTGGAATGCGGCGACGCTGTGGGCGGGGCCGAAGTGCCACATTGTCCATTACCCGCTTTCAGGCTGGAAAGTATTCAATCTGGTCGTCACCTACCACAATGACGCGCCGGAGCCGGTTGCCGGCAAGCCCGTCACCCATGACGAAGTGCGCAAGGGCTTCGAGCACGTCAATCCGGTTGCCCGCCAGGTCATCGAGCGCGGCAAGGACTGGAAATTGTGGGTACTGTGCGACCGTGATCCGGTGATGAACTGGGTCGATGGCCGGGTCGCGCTTCTCGGCGACGCGGCGCATCCGATGATGCAGTACTTCGCCCAGGGCGCCTGCATGGCGATGGAAGACGCCGTATGCCTGGCCGCCGAGATGGAGGCGCAGTCGGGCGATGTCGAGCGCGTACTGCCCGCCTACAACGCCAGGCGCCGGCTGCGCACCGCGCGCGTTCAGTTGCAGTCGCGCGAGATCGGCCAGCACATCTACCACCCGGACGGCGCGCACGCGGCGCTGCGCAACGCGGTGATGCGGGCGAAATCGCCCGACGACTGGTACAACGTCGTGGAATGGCTCTACGGGTCGACGGGCCTGGACGGGGCGGTATCGAGCGAGACGCTGGCTTCCTGAGCGCCGCCTACCGCGCCATCTCAAAGAAAGCGATCATCCATTTGGCGAATTCGCCGCCCTGAGCGGGCTGCCTGAGTTGTGCATAGGCGCGCTCGCGGGTCTCCGCGTCGATGATACCGTCCATCTCCGCGACCAGTCCGGTCATGAAATCTTCCGTCATTTCCGGATGGTACTCGGTGGTGAAGATGTGGTCGCCGATCGCCATGGCCCCGACCGGGCAGAATGCATGGCCGCCGATCACTTCCGCGCCCTCGGGCAAGCGCGTTACCTGCTCCTTGTGGGCCGAATAGAGCTTCAGCGTGCCGTGCGCGGGAACCATCCAAGGTTTTGATGTCGAAAACGGCGCATCCTCGATGCCCAGACTCCAGCCGCCGGGATTTTTTTCCACCGCGCCGCCAAGCGCGAGCGCGATCGCCTGGTGGCCGAAACAGGCGCCGACCGTCGGTATCCTGCGTTCGTTGAGCGCGCGAATGAATTCCAGCAATTTCTCGATCCATGGATGCGGGTCGTTGACCGAGGCGGGGCTGCCGGCAACCACATAGCCGTCGAACGAAGCAGGATCGTCCGGGAACACCCCGTCCTTGACCGGCACGGTCACGAATTCCCAGTCCGGCCTGAGCGGTTGCAACAGGCGGCGGAACTTCTCGCCGTCGTCGGGATGGCGGCTGGCGAAATCGGAGGTGTCGTTGCTGGTCAGCAGGATCGCGATCCGCATGCTCATGAGCTGAATTTCCGTTCTGTGCACACAAAGGAGGGCTTGTGAATATATTTAACATGTGTTCTAAATATTGCAAACATGTGAGGCTGAACAAATGACAGTCTGGATTCCTACCGATGACGGGCATGCCGACCTGTCGAGCCATGATGCATTCGTCGGCGGTGCGCCGCATAACACCTTTGCCCGCCTGCGCCGCGAAGACCCGTTGGCCTGGACCGACTGGGATGGCGGCAAGGGGTTCTGGTCGGTCACTCGCTACAACGATATCGCGGAATTGAACCGCAACTTCGAACTGCTGTCGTCGGCTCGCGGCATCCGCATGGAAGACCAGTCCTACGAGGAGTACCTGGCGCGCCGAACATTCCAGGAGACCGATCCGCCCGAGCACACGCGCACCCGCGTCAAGGTCGCCAAGGCCTTCTCCAAGCCGGTCGTGGCGCAGTTCGAAGGCCAGATCAGGCAGCTTTGCGACGAGATCCTGGACGAGGCGCTCAAGGAGGGTGTGTTCGACGCCACCAAGGCGATCGCCCGGCAATTGCCGATGCGCATGCTGGGCCAGATCATTGGCGTGCCTGACGAGGACCTGCCCTGGCTGGTGGAAAAGGGCGATGCGCTGATCGCGAACACCGACCCGGAGTTCACTGACCATGTGCTCGACCGCATGGAGACCGACGCATACCGCATGATGCCGTTCAATTCGCCGGCCGGTGCGGAGCTCTATGGCTATGCCCAACAACTGATGAGCAAGAAGGAACAGGCCGGGGACACGAGCGGCGTGCTCCACCTCATCCGCCAGCCCGATGTGCATGGAAACGTCATCTCCGACACCGAGTTCCGCAATTTCTTCTGCCTCGTGGTCGCCGCCGGCAACGACACGACACGCTATTCCATCGCCGCCGGGATCCTTGCGCTGTGCAAGCAGCCGGAACTCCTGGACCTACTGCGGTCCGGCGACGAAAGCATCTGGGAGACGATGCCCGACGAGGTGATCCGCTGGGCATCGCCCGCGATGTATTTCCGCCGCACCGCGACGCGCGACTTCGAAATACACGGCAAGACCGTCCGCGAGGGCGACAAGGTGCTGCTGTGGTTCGCGTCCGCGAACCGCGACGACGCGGCCTTCGACAATCCGTTCACGGTCGATTTCGCCCGCTCGCCCAACCGGCACATGTCGTTCGGCCAGGGCGGGCCGCATGTCTGCCTCGGCATGTGGCTGGCGAGGCTCGAAATCCGCCTGCTGTTCCAAGAACTGGCCAAGCGGGTCAAATCGATCCGCCAGGCCGGGTCGCACGAATTCCTGCGGTCCAATTTTGTCGGTGGAATCAAGCGTTTGCCGATCGAGGTGACGCTCAACTAATACCGTTCGGTTACAATAAAAACTCTATTTGTAGAGGAACGGCTAAAGCGCCGCAAAGGTGCAAAGTGAGGGGAAAGACATGGGCGAGCGCCTGAGACTTCTGTTCTGCGATCATCTCAACCTGGCGCGCGGCAAATACCTGCCGGCGTCCAAGATCGGCGACGGCGCGTCGCGCTTTTGCCAGTCGACCTTTGCCGTCACCTACGACAAGGACCTGATCCCGTCGCCGGGCTCGATGATGCTGGACGGCCTGCCGGACATGGAAGCGCGCTATGTGGCGTCCGAAATCCGCGACGGCTGGGAACCGGAAACCAAGATCGTCGTCTCCGACCTTTATGGCGCGGACGGCAATCCCCTGGCGATGTGCGGGCGCGGTGCGCTGAAACGCGCGGTCGCGGACTGGGGCAGGATGGGGTTGACCCCGAAGGTCGGGCTTGAACTGGAAGCCTATGCCTTCCGGCGCGACGATACCGGCCGCCTCGTGCCCTATGACACGCCCGGTGCCTATGTCTATTCCACCGGCCGCCTTGCCGACCCCGACGGCTTCATGGACGCGATCTGGTTTTCCGCGGAAGAGATGGGCTTTTCGCTGGAGGTGATGACATCGGAATATGACAGCCCGCAATTCGAGTTCACGCTGACTTATGACGATGCGGTGCGCGCGGTCGATGACGCCTTCCTGTTCCGCCTGATGGCGCGCGAGATCGCGCTCGACCACGGCATCGTGCTGACCTTCATGCCCAAGCCGATCCTGGAAAAGGGCGGCAACGGGCTGCACGTCAACTTCTCCTTCACCGACAAGGCCGGCAACAACGCGCTTGCCAATGGCGAGACCGGCGGACCGCACAATCTCAACGATCTCGCGCGCGGCTGCATCGCGGGGCTGATGAAGCACCATGCATCGATGGCGGCGCTGGTGGCGCCGACGGTCAACTCCTATCGGCGCCTGCAGCCGGCGACGCTGTCCGGCTACTGGTGCAACTGGGGCGGCGACCACCGTGGCGTCACCACGCGCATCTCGTCGGAAGGGGGCAAGAAGGCGCGTATCGAGCACCGCATGGGCGACGGCTCGGCCAATCCCTATACCCATGTCGCCGCGGTGCTGCAGGCGGCCCGCCTCGGGGTCGCCAATGGCTACGAGTTGCCGCCGATGGAAACCGGCGACTGCTTCGAAAGCCAGGACGCGAGTGAGGGCGTTCCGGAAAACCTCGGCGCGGCGCTCGACGCGCTGGAGGCCGATGCGGCGCTGGCGGACGCGGTCGGGCGCGGCCTGTGCGACAACCTCGTCTTCATGAAACGCGACGAGATAGGCAAGACTGCGGAGCTGGAGGGCGAGGCGCTGCGCGACTTCTACATCCATTACCTGTGACTGGATCGCCGCGCGCGTACCAGCATCACGACGGCAGGAACGAGAGAGCTTGAATGATACATGTGACATGGAAACTGGCGGATGGGCGCGAAATCTCCGCCGAGGTCGAACCGGGCCGCAACCTGATGGAGGCGGCGATCGCCAACGACGTGCCGCATGTCGTCGGAGAGTGCGGCGGCTGCCTGTCATGCGCAACCTGCCATGTCTATGTCGACGAGGCGTGGCAGGCGAAAACCGGCGCGCCGGAAGAAACCGAAGACGCCATGCTCGACATCACCGAGGCCGAGAGGCGCCCCGAAAGCCGCCTGTCCTGCCAGATCGTCGCGGCGCCGGAACTCGACGGCCTCGTTCTCCTCGTCCCCGAGCCATGAGGCGGTCGCGGCGCGAGCCGGCATTGCCGGATGCGTCGCGCTCTGTCCGAAGCCGGTTTTCCTGATCGGCCGGCAGCGCATCGGCAGGTTTCCACAGATCGGTCTCAGGTGGAGATCGACCCGATCCAGGCGTCGCTGGCCGCGAGGTTCAGCGTGTTGCCGTTCAGCACGCCGCCGAAACCGTGACCCGCGAGCGGCGAAACATCCATGCCACCAGGCAGATCGACAGCAATCGCATCTCCGGAGAAGTTGAACACGCACAACACGATCTCGGCGCCGGATTCGCGGCTGAACGCGAGGACATGTGGCCCGAGGTCAAGGAACTCCATCGTGCCTTTCGCCAGCGCCGGATGAGCGCGCCGGAATTGCAGGAACCGGCGATAGTGTTCGAGAACCGAATCCGGGTCGCCGCCTTGCTCCGATACGGCATATTGATGATGGATCTGCGGGACCGGCAGCCAGCAATGGGCGGAATCGGAAAACCCGGCATTCGGCGCGACGCGGTCCCACGGCATCGGCGTGCGGCAGCCATCACGCCCCTTGAACTCCGGCCAGAACCGGATTCCGTAGGGATCGCGCAGGTCTTCATAGGCCAGGTCGGCCTCGGGCAGGCCCAGTTCCTCGCCCTGGTAGAGGCATACCGAGCCGGCGAGAGACAGCAGCACACCGGCAAGCATCTTCAGGCGTTGTTCGCGCAAGCCGGAAGGCTGGTCGCTGGCCCACCGCGTGGCATGGCGCACGACGTCGTGGTTGGAAAAGGCCCAGCACGGCCAGCCGTCCGGTGCCGCGGCGAAAAAACCGCCGGCGATGGCGCGAACGCGTGCCGGCGACGGCGGGGCGTCCGACAGGAAGTCGAACGAGTAGCACATGTGCATCTTGTCGCCGCCGCTGGTGTAGGCGGCCATGAGTTCGACGCCGCGCTGCCCGTCGCCGACTTCGCCGACAGCCGCGGCAGCCGGATAGCTGTCCAGAAGCGCGCGGAAGCGGCGCAGGAAATCGAGGTTTTCCGGCTGGCTCTTGTCGTAGAGGTGGTCCTGGAAATTGTAGGGATTGACCGCGGGCGCGGTCGAGGCATCGCGCTGGTCTTCCGGCAGCGCCGGATTGTCTTCCAGCTTTTTCGAGTGGAAATAGAAATTGACGGTGTCGAGCCGGAATCCGTCGACCCCCAGATCGAGCCAGAACCGCACGGTGTCCAGAAGCGCATCCTGGACCGCGCGGTTGTGGAAGTTCAGGTCAGGCTGGGAACCGAGGAAATTGTGCAGATAGTACTGGCGCCGGGTGGTGTCCCATTCCCAGGCGCTGCCGCCGAAGATCGACAGCCAGTTGTTGGGCGGCGTGCCGTCAGGCCTGGCATCGGCCCAGACGTACCAGTCGGACTTGGCATTGGAGAGGCCAGACCGGCTTTCGACAAACCAGGGGTGGCGGTCTGAGGTGTGCGACAGCACCTGGTCGATCATCACCTTCAGCCTCAGCCGGTGGGCGTCGGCCACAAGCGCGCGGAAATCCTCGATTGTCCCGAACATCGGATCGACATCGGTGTAGTTCGACACATCGTAGCCGAAATCCTTCATCGGCGAGGTGAAGAAGGGCGATATCCAGACCGCGTCTGCGCCGAGATCTGCGATGTGGCCGAGGCGCTGGCGGATGCCGGCAAGATCGCCGATTCCGTCATTGTTGGAATCCTGAAACGAGCGCGGATAGATCTGGTAGATGACCGCGCCGCGCCACCAATCCTTGTCGATGGTCGTGGAGGTTGCGGATGTCGTGGTCATGGACGGCTGCCGTATGTTGGAGCGGAGATCGATCCTTTATGCCGCCGACCGCCGGCCCGGCAACTCCCCGGCAGCCGAAAACATCGCCGTAAGGGGCGGACCATCCGGCTGCCGGCGGTTTTCCCACGCCTTTTCGGCGATTACTGCGTGCATCTTTGCCGTTTGCGGTAGCGATACCGCGGAGCCGTGACAGGCCAGAGGGTGATCGAATAGCAAACAATCATTGATGGCTGTTAATGACCTGACCGCATTCACTGGTACCTTCTTAAACCAAATGCCGAGTTTCACTGTGCCTTCAGCCAGGCTGAGGAGCGGATATCGCCGATTTCCGATGGAAGGGCCCTGCGCGAAATCGCGCGGCCGGCGGCAATGATGGACCCGGCTGTTCAGTAGGGAGTCCGGTCAATGCAAGCGTCATCGACAGCGTCGGGCGGAAATGAACAATTGAACGCAATATCGAACAAACGTCGCAACGAAGCGGCTCGGATGGTCATTTGCGTCGGAACGCAGACTGAATCGCAAATGGTGATGCCGCCCGCCAGGGCGATCGCGAAGGCGCTCGGCGCCGACCTCGCTTTCTTCCATGTCATAGAAACAGAGGCACTTGGAGGTCCGTCGCCGTCCGATCCCGTCGAGTGGGAGATCAAGCGTCGCGAGGCGAATGCCTTTATCTCCAACATTGCCCGGCAGTACGCAGGCGAAAACGGAACTGCGGAGGTGCATGTTCTGGAGGGGCGTTGCGCGGAACAGATATGTGGCGCGCTGTCCGGACACCCGGAAGATATTGTGGCAATTTTCCGGGGCGACGGCTGGGCGGCGGGGCACATCGGAGGGACCGCGCGGCAGATCCTGGAGGGCGGAACCAACTCGCTGCTTCTTTCTCCCGCCATGACAGAACCGCCGGTGAAGGGATTTACCCGGATCATCGTTCCGCTCGACGGCTCCGGGCAATCGGAAATGGCCATACCCGTTGCCGTCAAGATTGCCGCGTCCGAGGATGCCGAACTGCTGTTGGTCCATGCGACGCCGGAAACGGAACTCACGCGCGCCGGCCCCGCCGAACCCGATGACGCCGAATTGCTCGACCGTATCAGGCAGCGCAACGAGCGGGTGGCCAGGAAGTATCTCAACAGGCTCGGCAGCCGCGTGCGCACCGGCGGATTGCGGATACGGACGCTTGTGCTCAGCGGTGGAGACGTTCGCCGCCAACTGGTCGCCGCAATCAGAGAGCAGTCGGCCGATCTTCTTGTGCTGGCCTCTCATGGACAGAGCGGATATGCCGACGTGGCGCTGGGGAATGTCGCAAACTATCTGTTGAGCCGATCGAGCGTTCCGGTACTGATGGTTCGCAGCGCAAATGCTGAAACGAATGCCCATGTCTTTTCGGGAGCCCGTGCGAAGGGCACCCGAAAACCGGGGGCGGTTGCCCAATGAATCCCGCCGGAGGGCTGTCGCAAAAGGATCCCTCCGCGCAGAAGATGCCGGACGGGGCATCCCGGACCGATCGCTCGCCCAGACCGCCCGAGGCGCTGGATGTCCTGGCCAATCTGGACAAGCTTCCGGCGTGGCTGGGCCGGGTCAGACGCTATTGCGGCGATCCGCCTCCCGACCATGAACAGGCGGCCGACTGGCTGCTCGACAACGATTACCAGGTCTCGCGCGCAATTCGCGAAGTCCGGCGCGATCTGCCTCCCGAATTCTACCGCCGTCTTAGCGGTGTCGACGGGGAGGGCGGTACGCGATTGCCGGGGATATTCAATGCGGCGCACGGCATTCTGAAGGAATTGCCCGCCCGGTTTCGGGCGCCGGCGGTCGTCGATTTCCTTCGGGACTACCAGCGCGGTTCACCTTTCACGATTGCCGAGCTGTGGGCGCTGCCTTCGATGCTCAGGCTGGCAGCCCTGGAAATCCTGGGCGACGGATTTGCCGCGCTTGACCCGGAACTGGAACCGCCTTTCGTGCCGAGCCGGTTTGCTGCCGAACGGCGTTCCCAGGCGCCAACGGACCGGATTGCCCGGGCGATCACAGCGCTTGCTGCCGTGCGTTCGATCGAATGGCGCGACGTTTTCGACGCGGCGAGCCTGGTCGAGGCGCTGCTCGGCGCCGACCCGGCGGGCGTCTATCCGCTCATGGATTTCGAAACCCGCGACCGGTACCGCAGGGTGGTCGAAGACCTGAGCGACCGTTCCGGCGCGAGTGAAAAGACGGTTGCCGATACCGCGCTGGAATTTGCGGGCGGCAGCCACGCGATGAAGCGCATGAAGCATGTCGGCTACTGGCTGATCGATGAAGGTCGCGCCACGCTCGAGCGCCGGCTGGGATACCGCGTTCGCCTGGGAGACGGCTTCCGCCGTGCACTCCTGCGGCATGCGGGAAAGGCTTACGCCGCGGCTTTCATCATGCTGGTTTCGGCCGTTCTGCTTCTGCCCTTGTGGAAGATCCGGGCGTACGACGCCGGGCCGTTCGCGCAATTGGCGGGCCTGCTGCTGTTCTTGCTGCCGGCGACGATGCTTTCGGTCGCGCTTTTGCACTGGGTGATTACGCGTCTCGTGGAGCCGCGGCTTATTGCCATGATGGATTTCAGCGACGCGATACCCGCCGACTGTCCGACATGTGTCGTCGTGCCGGTGATCGTGACAAGCGCCGAGGAGGTTGCCCATATCGCCGAGCAACTGGAAATCCGGTGGTTGTCGAATTCCGATCCGATGCTGCGTTTCGTGTTGCTCAGCGATTTCGGCGATGCACCGCAGGAGCATATGCCCGGGGATGCGGCCATAACGGATCGGCTGAAGGCAGCCGTCCGCGCGCTCAATGACCGGCATGGCGAGGCGGGAGCCGGGCTTTTCCACCTGCTTCATCGCCCACGCCGGTATAATCCGGCGGAGGGCAACTGGCTGGGTTGGGAAAGAAAGCGCGGTAAACTCGAGCAGTTCAACGAATTCGTGCTCGGCGGCTCCGCCGATGCATTCGAAATACGCGAAGGCGACATCGAGCGCCTGCGCGGTACGCGGTTCGTCATCACGCTGGACGCGGATACCGCGCTTCCGCCGGGATCTGCCGCGCGGATGATCGGTGCGCTTGCCCATCCGCTGAACTCACCCGTCGTCGATCAGCAAACGCGAAAGGTGGTGGCCGGATACACCATCGTTCAACCGCGCGTCGAAGTGCTGCCGTTCAAAGGCTCGGTTTCACTGTTCTGCCGCTTCTATGCCGGTGATACGGCGATCGACATCTATTCGAGGGCTGTTTCGGATGTCTACCAGGACCTTTTTGCCGCCGGGATCTATGTCGGCAAGGGCATCTACGACGTGGCTGCCTTCCAGGCATGCCTGGAGGGGCGGACGCCGGAAAACACGATCCTCAGCCATGACCTCTTCGAAGGCGTGCACGGACGGGTAGCGTTGGCTACCGACATTGTCCTCTATGAGGATTTTCCGCAGACCTACGCGGAATATTCGTGGCGCCTGCATCGCTGGATCCGTGGCGATTGGCAGCTCTTGCCGTGGCTCAAGCGGACCATTCCGCTGGCGGGCGGGCAGCGGGCGCGAAATTCGCTCTCGATCATCGACCGCTGGAAGATCGTCGACAATCTGCGCCGCAGCCTGCTGGCCCCGGCATTGCTGCTGTTCTTCATCGGCGGCTGGATGGCATTGCCCGGCAGTGCCTGGGTGTGGACGGGCCTGGCGGTCGCCGCTCCCGCCGCCTATCTTCTCGGCGAAGCCGGTACCCTGGCGATCCGCGTATTCCGCCGCGGATATCGCGGCGATCTGGCCTTTCCGGTTGGCGAACGCCTTGGCCGCTGGTTCCTGACCATCGCCTTTCTTGTCAGCGACACCCTGATCTCGCTCGACGCGATCGGCCGAACGCTCTGGCGGCTGGCATGGAGCCGCAGTCGCCTGTTGCAATGGCGCACCGCGGCACAAGCCGGTTCCCTGGAGACAAGTGCGGATTCACGCATCAACGCCTGGCGGCGGATGTGGCCCTCGACGGCATTCGCGACTGTGCTGGCCCTGGACCTCGCCATTTATGGCGGTGGGTCCCTGCTGCCCGCGGCGCCCGTGCTCGCGCTGTGGATTATCGCGCCCGAGATCGCGGTGTGGCTCGGCAAACCGCGCACACTTCGGCGGCAGATCCTGAACCGGGACGAACGGACATTTCTCAAGGCGGTCGCGCGCCGTACATGGCTGTATTTCGAGATATTTGCCGGACCGGACGACAATTGGCTGCCGCCGGACAATTTCCAGGAAGCGCCGAGGCGCGAGGTAGCGCATCGCACATCGCCGACGAATATCGGTCTTTTCCTGACATCGGCCCAGGCGGCACTCGATTTCGGTTTTACCGGAGCAGCGGATTTCGCTGCCCGCATGCGCAATGCGCTCGATTCGATCGACCGCCTGGAGAGCCATCGCGGGCACGTGCTCAACTGGTACGATACCAGGACGCTCGAGCCGCTCGAGCCGCGCTATGTCTCGACCGTCGATAGCGGAAACCTGGCGGTTTGCCTGGTCTCACTTCGGCAGGGATGCCGCGATCTCGCGGCGGGCCCGGCGATCGCGCCACAGACGTGGGACGGCCTCTCCTGCACACTCGACCTGCTGTTCGATGCGCTCGACAGGTTTCCGGAAAGGAACAGTGCGGACCTGAATCGCTGCAAGGCGGATTTCCTGAAGGCGATCGGGGACGCCGGGCACCCGCGATCCGACTGGTGCGGACCGTTACGCGAAGTCGGCCGGCTGTGGCTTCAACTGGAGGAGCTTGTCCGCGAGGCAATCTCGAAAACCGCTGATATTGCGGAGGATCACCTTGTCGAAATCCACATGTGGAACGAGCGCGTTCATCACCACATCAGGGCCCTGTCACGCGATTTCGCGACTTTTCTGCCCTGGCTGGCGGTTGCCGAAGACGCGCCGGAAGCGGCGGCGGCAATCGCGCGCGAATTGGCGGATGCCTTGGCGCCTTCGATCGCATTGAATGCGCTGGACGAACGAAAAGGCGGCATTATCGAAATCCTGGACAGGGAATTCGCGGCTGGCGCGCCCGGCAGCCAAGTGAGCCGCTGGCTGGAGCGGATGCGTGAGGCGGTTGACCGGGGGATGGCCGCGCAGGAGGTCTTGCGCAAAGACCTGCTGGAGATCGCAGAGCGCGCCGAGGACAGGGCCTTCGGAATGGATTTCGCAATGCTCTACGACCCCGAAGCGCGGTTGTTCCGCATCGGCTACAACGTCAGTTCCGGCCAGATCGATGCCAATCACTACGACCTGCTGGCGACCGAAGCGCGTATCGCGAGCTATTTCGCCATTGCAAAGCGCGATGTTCCACTCAAGCACTGGTTCGCTCTCGGGCGCCCGGTCACAAGGCTGAGAAACAAACCGTCGGTCCTGTCGTGGAACGGTTCGATGTTCGAATACCTCATGCCGGCCATCTTTCTGCCGGGTCGGCGCGACACGCTGCTTGGCGAAAGCGAAGCCATTGCCGTCGACTATCAGCGCGCCTACGGGCGGCAGCGTGGCGTGCCCTGGGGTATCTCCGAATCCGCCTTCGCGGCGACCGATCGCGAGGGCAACTACCAGTACCGTGCATTCGGCGCGCCGGGGCTCGCGCTGCGGCGCGGCATGACGGAAGACCTCGTCATCGCGCCCTATGCGAGTGCCTTGGCGCTGTGCTGCTGGCCAACCGCAGCGGTGCGGAACATGAGGGAATTGCAAGCGCTTGGAGCACTCGGGACCTATGGCTTCCACGATGCGATGGATTTCACGCCCGAACGCGTTCCCGAAGGCCGCGACTACAACCTTGTCATGAACTACATGGCCCATCATCACGGCATGACCATGGCTGCCATCGCCAATGCCCTGAACGATGACATCTTTGCGCGGCGGTTCCTTTCGGAAAAGCGCATGCAATCGGTAAACATGCTGCTTCAGGAACGGGTGCCCTGGGGGGCGCCGGTCGAAAAAGGCCGTATCGAGGAAGTCCGGCACGAGGCGGAGAAGGAGCACGAAGTCGCGCCGCTTCCGCAGTGGGTGCCGTCGCGCGCGGCCATGGTGCCGCAGATGCAAATGCTGGGAAACGGGCGCATGGCGTCCTGGATATCGGAATCCGGCGCGGGGTATCTCGTTCGCCAGGGGATTTCGCTGACGCGGTGGCGGCCGGACCCCACCTGCGACGCTTTCGGCTATTGGATCTACGTGCGCGATGTGGATTCCGGCGAAACCTGGTCGGTCGGAAGGTCGCCGTCCGGCGTGGAAAATCATGATGTGACGGTCATCTTCAACCAGCACATGGTCGAGACTTTCAGGCGCGACCGCGGGATCGCCATTCGCATGGAAGCGGTGGTGGCGGCTGGCGACGATGCCGATATCCGCGAGATCTCGGTCACCAACGAGAGCGGATCGGAGCGAACCATCGACTTCACGAGCTACGCCGAAGTGGTTCTCGCACCGCCACTCGAAGACGAGCGCCATCCCGCGTTCAGCAAGCTGTTCGTCGGCAGCCGGTATCTGCGCAAGCAAAACGGCCTGCTGTTTACACGAAGGCCGCGGCGGCCGGAATCGCGTCCACCCGTGTTGCTGCACAGGCTCGCTTCCGACGATCCGGCAATAGCGGTGACCGGGTACGAAACGGACCGGGCCCGTTTTCTCGGCCGGCTGGGGGATCGCCGTGCGCCGCGCGCGCTTGACAAAGGCCTGTCAGGAACGACCGGCTGGACGCTGGATCCGATCATGAGCCTGCAAACCAGGATACGCCTCGATCCTTATGAGACAAAGAGGTTCAGCTTCGTGACGGTTGCCGGCGATTCGCGCGGTGAGGTGCTGGAAGCGGCCGAACGCCATGCGTCGGGCATGATCGAGAGGCCGCGCCACGATGCGGCCCGCGCCGCCGCGCGCGAGGTTGCCCGTTTCGGGATCGATCCGCCTCGGCTGCCCGAACTCCAGGTTCTCGCCTCGCTGCTGCTGGCCCCGCACCCCGACACGAGGGAAATGCCGGGCGATGTCGTCGCCAACAGAACCAGCCAGCCCGACCTGTGGCAGTTCGGCATATCGGGGGACTTTCCCATTCTCCTGCTGCAAATGGAAAGCGATGCGCCTTCGAACCTGCTCGAACTGCTGATCAAGGCGCAGCGCCTGTGGCGTCGCGGCCAGATGCGCATGGATCTCGTCGTGTTGCGCAACGAGGCAGCGGGATATGAGGCGCCGCTTCGCGAACGTATCCTGTCGATCCTGCGCGAGAGCGACGCCTATGAAGACCTCGGAACTTCGGGGGGGATACACCTGCTCTCGGCGGCAAGCATCAATCAGGACCTGATCCGGCTTCTGTGCGCGGCTGCCCATGTCGTACTGGACGATGACGGCCCGCCGCTGGCGACGATCCTCGACAGGGTGCTGGAGCACCGCGCACCGCAGCCGCCCTTCGCGCCGCCCGAGCCGGCGAAGCGCTACCCGATGGAACCGGTGGCCCGCCCGCGGGACCTGGAGTTCGACAACGGTATCGGCGGTTTCGATCGCGCCGATGGCGACTATGTCATCTATCTCGAGGCCAAAGACACGACGCCTTCGCCGTGGTGCAATGTGCTTGCCAATGACGGCTTCGGGACCATCGTCAGCGAAGCCGGCCTCGGCTTCACCTGGGCGGTCAACAGCGGCGAGAACCGGCTGACGCCGTGGTCCAACGACCCGGTCTGCGACACGCCCGGCGAGGCCCTGTACTTGCGCGACGAGCACAGCGGCGCCTTCTGGTCGCCGACGCCCGCGCCGGCAGGCCGTGACGCGGCCTGCCTCGTGCGCCATGGTGCCGGGCACACCGCTTGGTCGCGCAACAGCAACGGCCTGGAACAGACGCTGCGGGTGTTCGTGCCGGCCGACGATCCGGTGAAGATCGTGACGCTGAAGCTGGTCAACCGGACGGACGAGCCGCGACGCGTGACGGCAACCTACTATGTGGAATGGTTGCTGGGCGCGCTGGCCAGCACCGCGAAACCGCATACGGCGTGCCAGTATGACGCGACGACCCGGGCGATCCTCGCAAGCAATGGCTGGAACGCGGAATTCGCCGGTCGCATCGCATTCCTGACGGCGACGCTGCCGCCGCACAGCGTCACCGGCAGCCGCCGCGACTTCCTGGGGGTCGAGGGCAGTGTCGCCGATCCCGCAGGCCTTCGGCAACACGATCTCGGTGGCCGGTTCGCGCCCGACGGCGATGTCTGCGCGGCTTACCAGGTCTACCTGGATGTCGGGTCGGGACAATCGGCGGAAGTCACGTTCGTGCTCGGCGAGGGCGCCGACCGGGCGGAAACCGAGACGCTTGTCGCCAAATGGCGCGATCCGGCGGCCGCTGAACCGGCTTTCGCCGGCGTGAAGGAAACCTGGACAAGGCGGCTCGGCGCCGTCCAGGTGAAGACGCCCGATCCCGCCTTCGACCTGATGATCAACCGCTGGCTTCTCTACCAGACGACCGCATCGCGGCTCATGGCGCGCGCCGGATATTACCAGGCGGGCGGCGCATTCGGTTTCCGCGACCAGCTTCAGGATGTGCTGGCGCTGATGTTCAGCGAGCCGGTGCGCGCCCGCGGCCAGATCCTGCGCGCCGCGGCACACCAGTTCGAAGAGGGGGATGCACAGCACTGGTGGCATCCGCCGTCGGGCCGGGGCGTGCGCACACATTGCTCCGACGACTTCATCTGGCTGCCGTTCGTCGCCGCCCGCTATGTCGAGGCCACCGGCGATGCTTCGATCCTCGACGAGGAGGTGGCGTTCCTCTCTGCGCCGCCGCTGTCGCCAAAGGAACATGACCGCTACGCGCTGTTTGCTTCCGGCGAACGCGCATCGCTTCTCGAGCATTGCGAGCGTGCGCTCGGCCGAATGATGTCGGTGGGCCATCACGGCCTGCCTCTGATTGGGACCGGCGACTGGAATGACGGCATGGACCGGATTGGCGACAGGGGCCGCGGCGAAAGCGTCTGGCTGGCCTGGTTCCAGATCGCCACGATCCGGCATTTCGCTCCGGTGCTGCAAAGCAAGGGGAGGGATGTTGGCGAGTTTCTGGCCTATGCCGGTTCGCTGGAAGACGCGATTGCGCGGCATGCATGGGACGGGGAATGGTATGTGCGGGCCTTCGACGACGAAGGGAGACCCTGGGGTTCCAGGCAGAACGATGAATGCCAGATCGACGCGATCGCCCAGACCTGGGCAGTCATCGCCGGCAATCCGTCGGATACCCGCGCGAACATCGCCATGGATTCCGTCCGCACCCGCCTTGTGGACCGGGAAAACCGCATCATCCAGTTGCTGGACCCGCCATTCCACTCGACACCGCGCGATCCCGGATACATCAAGGCCTACCCGGCAGGCATCCGGGAAAACGGCGGACAATATACCCATGCGGCGACCTGGGTGGGGCATGCCCTGGCCCGGCAGGGCGACGGGGACGGGGCCTGGCAGATCTTCGACATAATCAATCCGGTCCGCCGCAGCGCGACGAAAGCCGATGCGTCGCACTATGCCCGAGAACCCTATGTACTGGCCGGCGATGTTTACGGCCCGGGACCGAATCGCGGCCTTGGCGGGTGGTCCTGGTACACGGGTGCTGCCGGCTGGACATGGCAACTCGGCGTCGAGGCCATCCTCGGTCTGCGGTTAGAGGGCGGCGGCCTGACGATCGATCCCTGCCTGCCGCGTGCCTGGGGCAGGGTGGAGGCCGTGGTCAGCGGACCGCACGGCACGATAGAGGTATTGCTCGAAGACCCGCACAATTTGGGGCACGGCAAGCTGAAAATCATTGTGGACGGCAAGGTGCGAAGAACAAAGCGTCCGATCGCGTTTCCCGGACCAGGCAAGACGCGGAAAGTTCTTGTGACGATCGGAGCAGGAGGCGGTCGAAGCTGAATGAACGCGATTGGACTGTCCCGTGATCGACGTCAATGCCAGCCTTGCCTGCAGCTCAAAATGCCTTGAGCAGGCGCGTGGTCTGCGGATCCATGAAACCCGCCACCGTCGCGTCGGTTTCCAGTTGCAGCGCGCGGTGCAGATCGGGCACCGCGGCCGCGTTGAGAACGCGCTTCATCGCGCGAACCGAGAGCGATGGGAGGGCAGACAGGTCTTCAGCGACCTTTATTGCCTGCGCCATGAGTTCCGCATCGGGCACGACCTTCCATGCGACGCCGGCCTTGGCCAGTTCGGCCGCGCCGTAGCGGTGTCCGAAAAACAGCATCTCGCGCGCCTTGTTGAGGCCGACCAGAGCCGGCAGCAGGGACGTGACCGCGCCGGTAACGAACAGGTTCAACGATACTTCGGGGAAAAAGCCCCTGGCATTCTCCGCCCAGATCGGGAAATCGCAGTTGATCGCCCATTCGAACCCGCCGCCGACGGCCCAGCCGTTGATCGCGCCGACCACCGGCTTGGCACCTAGCGTGATCGCGTGGGTTGCGCGCTGGATGGCGAGGACGAGGTCGCGCGCCTCCTCTTCGGTTTCGGGTTGTACATGTTCGCGGCGATCATCCCCGGCGCAAAAGGCCTTGCCGGCTCCGGTCAGGATGATGACCCGGGTGTCCGGGTCGGCATTGGCATCATCAAAGGCCGCCGCGACATCGTCGATCAATTGCCGGTTCATGGCATTCAGGCTGCCGGGGCGATTGAGCGTGATCGTGCGCACGCCGTTGCCGCCGAGCGCGCTGAGGACGGTTTCATAGGTAAAGCCTGTCATTGGTATCTCCTGATGACGCGTCTGGTCTTGCCCTCGGTCAGCGGAAAGGAACCGGCGGGCAGCACGGTGACATGAGCGGTTGCGCCCAGCTTGGCCTTGATCGAGGCCTCAACTTCACGGGCGAGATCGGGCGGTGCCTCGCGGCCGCGGGCAAGCTCGACGGAAACCGGAAGCCGGTCATAGGGCGGCGGGTTGTCGAGGATGATGCGGTAATCACCCGACAAAGCGTCGAACCCGCTGACAACGGCACCGACCATGGTAGGGAACATGTTCAGCCCACGCACGACGATCATGTCGTCAGAACGGCCGACGACGCGGAAACGGAAACCGGTCCGCCCGCACCGGCAAGGGGCGGTCTCGTCCACCGCGATTATGTCGCCGGTGCGAAACCGCACGAGCGGCTGGCAATCGCGGATAAGGTGGGTGAGCACGAGTTCGCCCGTCGCGCCGGCTTTGAACGCCAGCGGCGATCCGGACTCGGGCTCGACCAATTCGGGGTGGAGCACGTCGGCGGCCAGGAAATGGAGCCGCGTGTCGTGCTCGCACTGGGCTGCGAAATTAGACAGCACGTCGGAGACACCGTAGTTGGCGTTGCGCGGCTCCATGCCCCAGACCTCTTTCAGGCGGGCACGGAAAGCGGGATCGTCCAAGGCAGCCTCGCCGCCGAAAAGGCCAAGTTTCAAGCCCAGGTCGCGCGGTTTCAGGTCCGGGAACTTCTCGGCGATCACGCGTTCCAGCACAGCGGGATAGGAGGGCGTGCAGGAGATCGCCGAAATGCCCACCTCTCGGATCGTGCGGATGAGCAGTTCCGTCGATCCGACGCCGAACGGCACGACGAGGGCGCCGGTTGCCTCCAGCGTCAGGTGATCGGTCACGCCGCCCATCCACATCTGGTAGTTCAGGCAGTGAACGACGGTGTGGTCCGGCGTCAGGCCGGCCGCGCGCTGGCTGCGGCCGCCGACGATCTGCGTGATTTCGCAATCGCGGGCCGATAGCGCAAGGTTCATGGCCTGGCCGGTCGTACCCGAGGTGCGGTGCAGGCGAACAGCCTGGGCGCGGGGCGCGGCAAGGTAATTGCCGAAGGGCGGGTGCTGCGCCTGCGCGGAGCGCAATTGCGACTTGTCGGAGAGCGGCAGTTCCGGCAAGTCGCGCAGATCTTGCGGAGGGGCCTTGCCGCTCCACAGGTCGCGATAGAATTCCGACCGTGCCGCGACATGCTCGCGCTGCGAGCGCCAGGCTTCCCGCTGGTGCGGCTGCAACTCATCCGCGGTCATCCATTCGGCGTTTCCGATCACTGTCACGGCTCCATGCCCCGCTTCCAGATCAGGCTCAGCGTGTTCACCACGTCAGCCTTGTCGCTTGAAATTGCCTGCATCGTCGGATCCTGCGACAGTAACAGGCCCGCCAGATACTGGTCGGTCATGCCGCCCAGCGCATAGGCGCGCCGCATCAGTTCCTCGTGCCCGACGCTGGCGGCGCGGCCCTCGCGGGAAAGGCGCCGCTCGACAGCGGCGACGACGGTCCCGATCCATTCGCGGTTCAGCCTGTGGAAGGCTTCGCGGGTTTCCGGAAATCCGTCGAGATGATTGACAAGGCTTTTCATGAGGCCGCGGTTCTGCTGGAACAGCTCGAAATAGGCGCCGGTTGCCGCGCGAATCGTGTCGTCTGGATTGTCGTGGCCGGCTGCCCGCATGACCTTCTGCACGAAATGGACGAAACCCAGGGTGAGGTCGCCAAGGAGCGCATTGCGGTCGGAGAAATAGATGTAGAAGGTTCCGTGTGCGATTTTTGCCTGCTTGCAGATCGCGCTGACCGTCAATTCCCGCGGCGCGACATTGTCGAGCAACCGGCAGGTTGCGATGCGGATGAGAGCGCTGGTTCGCTCGCCCTTCTTCTTCCCCCTGGCTGCGCGTTCGAGTTCCGTGCGGTAGCTGAATGCCGCCTCCGTTGCTTCCTCGTGAATTCCCGTTGTTGCGGCAAGAGGCGACATCATCCGGTCCGTATGATATGAATATGACATCATAGTCATAATTATACCCGCCAAATGTCAAGCGGTTTGTATCGCATGGCTTCTCGCGGATGGTTGGTAATCAAGGACTGCGGGCGAGCGAGTGGGGTTCAGTCCTCTTGATTGTGCATTTTTTTTCATAATTGTTGCAAATGCTATAAATATGTGAATTATATTGCACGAAAAGATAATCCCAAATATGAATCATGGGAGTATGGGATATGGGAGGGAGACCTCTGGAGCCGGCGTCCGCTGGCGAAGCCTTGTTTGCCGCGCCACGCGTGGAACTGTCGCGGAAGAGTGACGGCACGATTTATCTGCGCAGCGCCCATGAGCTCACGGAGCCTTCGCGATGCATCGGCGACTGGCTTGTCGAGTGGGCGGCGAAAACCCCGGATGCCGTCTGTGTTGCCGAGAAGAAGCCGGACGGATCGTGGCGCAGACTCACCTATGCCGAGGTTCTGAAGGATGTCAGGGCGATCGCCGGCTGGCTTCTGAAAAGCGAAGCGAGCCCGCAGCGGCCCGTCGCCGTCCTGTCGGAAAATGCAGTCGACCATGCGCTGCTTGCGCTCGCCGCGATGCATGCGGGCATTCCGGTGGCGACGGTTTCGACCGCCTATTCTCTGATGTCGAAAGACCACGCGAAACTGAAAGCAATGATCGAATTGCTCGATCCGGGCCTGATCTACGTTTCCGACACCAACACCTATGGCGGTGCACTGGCGGCAATCGAAGGCTTGCACGCGGCGAGCATCGTCGCTTCAAGCGTCGCGCCGGGAGACGTGTTCGGAGCGGTCCGTTTCGCGGATGCGCGCGATACCGCCAATGAGGCGGCCGTGGACGAAGCCTTTGCCGCGGTCGGGCCGGATACCATTGCCAAGCTGCTGTTCACTTCGGGGTCCACTGGCACGCCCAAGGCGGTGATCAACACCCACAGGATGCTGACCACGAACCAGGAGGCCAATCGCGTCGTCTGGCCGTTCCTGACCCGCAAGCCGCCGGTGGTTGTCGACTGGCTGCCCTGGAGCCATACTTTCGGCGCCAATTTCACCACCAATCTCGTGCTGCGCAACGGCGGCGCGCTTTATATCGACGATGGCAAGCCGGCGCCGCCGCTGATCGGCCGCACGGCCGCCAATATCAAGGAAATCCGGCCGACCATCAGCTTCAATGTGCCGCGCGGCTACGACATGCTGATCCACGAACTGGAGAACGATCCGGAATTCAGTGATGCGTTCTTCAACATGGACCTGGTCTTCTACGCCGCCGCGGCGCTGCCGAAGACGATCTGGGACAAGCTCATCGAGCTTTCGCTCAAGGCGAAGGGCAGGGTGGTGCCGCTCGTTGCCGCCTGGGGCTCCACCGAAACGGCGCCGCTGTCGACCAGTTGCCATTTCCAGGCCGAGACGACCGGCAATATCGGCGTGCCCGTGCCGGGAACGGAGTTGAAGCTTGTCCCGAACGGCGACAAGCTGGAGGTGCGGGTCAAGGGACCGAACGTAACGCCCGGCTATTTCCGGTTCGAGGAAATGACGAAGAAGGCTTTCGACGAGGAAGGCTTCTACATCATGGGTGACGCGGTGCGCTTCGCCGATCCGAACGATCCGGACAAGGGCCTGTTCTTCGATGGCCGAGTCAGCGAGGACTTCAAGCTGTCGTCGGGAACATGGGTCAGCGTCGGTGATATCCGTATCGCCGGCATCGACGCACTGTCGCCGGTGGCGCAGGATATCGTCGTTACAGGGCACGACCACGACGAGATCGGTTTCCTCGTCTTCCCCAACGAGATGGCATGCCGCAGGCTGGCGCAGGCGGATGCGGACGCGCCGCTTGGGGATGTGCTGGCCAGCGATGCCGTACACGCCTACGTGAAAAATGGGCTTGCCGCGTTGAAGGCGGCCGGCGGCGGTTCGTCGCGCCATGCGACGCGGGCGCGGCTGATGGCGGTACCGCCCAATCCCGACACGGGCGAGATCACCGACAAGGCCTATCTCAACCAGCGCCAGATCCTCGCCAACCGGGTTGGCGATGTCGAGGCGCTGCAGGGCGACGATCCGGCAGCCTACATCGCCCTTTGAACGCTCATCCTCCCCACAAATGAGAACGACATGACCGCATATATTCCCTATGGCGCCTACTGGTCGACGCCTTTTGCGCGCTGGCAGGGCGCTTTTTCCCATCTGCATTCGATGGAGTTCGCCGCCTACGTGGCAAAGAACGCGCTGTCGGAGCGCTCCATCGGGCTCGACGCCTTCGACTTCGCCGCCTACGGGATGACGGTTCCCCAGAACCGCAGCTTCTATGGCCTGCCCTGGTTCACCGCCATGATGGGGGCCGAACGGCTCACCGGCCCGACGATCAGCCAGGCCTGTGCGACCGGCGCGCGCCTGCTGGCCACGGCCGCCGGCGAGATCGCGATAGGCGCGGCGCAGGCCGCGTTGATCGTCTCCGGCGACCGCACATCCAACGGTCCCCACGCCTATTATCCGGCGCCCGCCGGACCGGGCGGCACCGGCGTGTCCGAGGACATCGTTCTCGACAGTTTCAACAAGGACCCGTTTGCCCGGTGCGCCATGGTGGATACTGCCGAGAACGTGGCGCGGCGTGACGGCATCGACACGCAGGAACAGCACGAGCTGGTTCTCGCCCGCCATGCGCAGTACCAGGACGCGCTTGCCGACAACCGCGCATTCCAGCTTCGCTACATGGCGGAGAATTTCGATATTCCCGACGTCCGCTACCGCAAGTCGGTCGGGGTTCTCAACGGCGACGACGGCGTCTATCCGACGACGGCGGAAAAACTCGCCGGCCTCAAGCCGGTGCGCGACGGGGGAACGGTCACGTTCGCCGCGCAGACGCATCCGGCGGACGGCAGCGCGGGCATGGTGGTCGTTTCGTCGGAGGAGCGCGCGGCCGAATTGTCGCGCGACTCGGCGATCACGATCGAACTGGTTTCGACGGGCATGGGTCGCGAAGATGTCGCGCACATGCCGGCCGCACCCATCGCGGCCGCTCGCCGGGCGCTCGACCTTGCCGGCCTCGAGATCGGGGATATGGCGGCGATCAAGTCGCACAATCCCTTCGCGGTCAACGACATCGCGTTTGCCCGGGCCTTCGGCATCGACTGGCGGCAGATGAACAATTACGGCAGCTCGCTGATCTGGGGCCATCCGCAGGGTCCGACCGCGTTGCGCGCGATGATCGAGATGATCGAGGAACTTGCGATCAAGGGTGGCGGGTACGGCCTTTACCAGGGCTGTGCGGCGGGCGACTCCGCGATGGCCGTCATCCTCAAAGTGAGCTGATCGGACTTCAGGCCGGATGTTTTGCGCTGGAAGCGGTGCCGTCGCATTTGATACGCGGCGGCAGGAGACGGCAGGCGGGGGAGTTTGTGCCCGCCGCGAAATCCGCAACGGCTCGGCAATCGTCCGGACCGCAATCTCAGTGCAGGGTCTGTTGCATCTCCGCGCCGCGATCATATGTGCAAAGCTCGACACGGTTACGGCCGTTACGCTTGGCGTTATAAAGTTCCTCATCGGCGCCGCGATAGAGTTCGCTGAACGGCGCACGGTTGTCGAAAATCACGCCGCCGACGCTCACCGACAAAGGATGGCTTTGACCGCCGGCAATGAACGCGGCGTTGTTGACAGCCGATCTGATGCGTTCAGCAATGACGGGAATGCGATCTGCCGGCTGCCCGGGGATGAACACGCAAAATTCCTCGCCCCCGAACCGCCCGACCAGGTCGGTTCCGCGAACGGTGGCGGAAATGGTGTTGGCAACGAGTTTGAGCGCCTCGTCGCCCATGTCGTGCCCGAAGCGGTCGTTGACGGCCTTGAAATGATCGACGTCGATGACGAGCAATGCACCGTGCTTCGGCGCAACCGCTTCGTCGACAAGCTTGAGATATCCCTCGACCATCTCCGTGAATGCCCGGCGATTGAGCAGAGAGGTGAGGCTATCGGTCGACGCGATGGTCATCAGTTCGTGATGGGCGATCGAAAGCTGGCGCATCTTGCTCAGAAGAAAGTAGAAAAGCGGCGGTGCGAGAAGCAGGGGGATGATGAGGTTGTTGAGGGGGGCGCTGCCCCACTGCCAGGTTCCGCCGGCCAGGGAGTAGCTGTCGAAAGCGAACGAAAAGCCTATGCAAGTCACGGTTCCAAGCACCGTGATTGCGTAAATGCGGGCTCGTCCTCTTGCCGACCAATCCAGTTTCATGTGGCAGGTCCAATCTCTGCGCCAGGCGCAAGGATGGGCGAAAACCACTAACAAATACCTGATCATCGCGTGCGGAACGAATAATTCTGCCAGAGGCGATCATAAGGGTAATCGTGGGGCCGCCGCTCGGACAGGATGCCCGTTCCAACCGGTCTTGTCGGTCTCACGGTTCCAGGGAACGGCGGGAAGGGGACCGTGCGCGGGCTCGGTCCGGCGCCAATACGCTTAATGCTCGCCCGTGCACCGGCCGTGGTGCGACAGGGCCTCGATGACCCGGCAGTCGCCGACCGCGCTGCCCGATGTGCAACAGCCTGCGATGCGTTCCAGCTCGCTTTCCAGGCGCTTCAAACGGGCGATGCGTGCGCGCACCGCAGCAAGCTGGTCGGCGGCGATCTTGTCGGCGTCGGCGCAGGACTGCCCGGGATGGCGCGAGAGGCGGATCAAGGCGCGTACCGCGTCGAGGGGAAAACCGAGGTCGCGGGCGTGGCGGATGAAGGCAAGCCGGTCCACTTCACCCTGGCCATAGCGACGCTGGTTGCCGGCCGTGCGGCCGGGATCATCCAGCAGCCCGATCGTCTCGTAGTAGCGGATGGTCGGTACCTTTACGCCGGTTGCCCGCGCAACCTCGCCGATGGAAAACATAGGACGACCCCTTGAACCTATAGCCACTAGAGAGATTAGGTTGTAACCGACAACATTCAAGAGGTCTTGCGATGGGCTCCTGCTGCGATCATGACAGTGCGCAATTCGAAGGGCTGTCGGCCGATTACAAGCGCCGGCTTTGGGCGGTGATCGCCATCAACGCGTCGATGTTCCTCGTGGAAATGACCGCCGGACAGCTTGCGGGCAGCCAGGCGTTGCAGGCTGACGCGCTGGACTTCCTTGGCGATACGCTGACCTACGGCATTTCGCTTGCCGTCATCGGTTCTTCCGCGCGGGTGAGGGCGACCGCCGCGCTGGCCAAGGGAATGAGCCTGCTTGCGATGGGCCTGTTCGTGTTCGGCTCCACGCTCTGGCGCGTTTTCGTCCAGGGCGTGCCGCACGCCGAGGTCATGGGCGCGGTCGGCTTCATGGCGCTGGTCGCCAATCTCGCGTGCGTGCTGTTGCTGATCAAGTACAAGGACGGAGACGCCAATATCCGTTCCGTTTGGCTGTGCTCGCGCAACGACGCCATCGGCAATGTCGCCGTCATGGCGGCCGCGCTCGGTGTTTGGGGCACGGCGACCGGCTGGCCCGACCTGATCGTCGCGGCGGTCATGGCGGGGCTGTTCCTGACCTCGGCCTGGCAGATCCTGCGCCAGGCGGCGGGCGAATGGCGGCACGCGGCGGTCTGAGGCCGCGAGTTCGCGGCCACCCGTCTCAACCGATCAGCCGCAGTAGCCCGTAAATCGCGGCGGCAAGCGCAGCTGCCGCCGGAACGGTGATGAGCCAGGCCGCCACGATGGTGGTGAAATGGGCCCGGCGGACCAGGCGGCGCCGCTGGATTTCCTCGGCCGGAACGGCCGGTCCGGGTTCCTCGTCCTCCCAGGGCTTCTCGGCGGCTTCCCAGGTCTTTTCCAGTGGCCCGTTGCGCGATTCCTGCCACTTGCCGTACTTGCGCTCCAGGTAGGCACGGCGGCGCTTCGACCTGGCGGTGTACCACTCGCGGAAGAAACCGACGCCGAACACGGCGCCGACCGCGATGTGGGTGGAGGACACCGGAAGGCCGAGCCATGAAGCGATGATGACGGTGATGGCGGCCGAAAGCGCCACGCAATAGGCGCGCAGCGGGTTCAGCCGGGTGATCTGCTCGCCGACCATGCGGATCAGGCGCGGCCCGAACAGGAGCAGGCCGACCGAAATGCCGACCGCGCCGATCACCATGACCCAGATCGGAATCGCCACATTCGCCGCGACCTCGCCCAGCGCCGCGGTGTGGACGATTGCAGCCAGCGGCCCGACGGCGTTGGCGACATCATTGGCACCATGGGCGAAGGAAAGAAGGGCGGCGGAAAAGATCAGCGGAATACGGAAAAGGCGCCGCAGCGACTGGTTGCGGTTCTCCATGCCCTCGGATTGGCGGCGGATCAGCGGCTTGATGACCAGCCAAACCACAAAGAACGCGCCGACGCCCAGTGCCGCGATCATGGTGCCGTCGAGCCTGACGATCTTTTTCAGCCCCTTCATGGCGAGATAGGCGGTGAATGCGCCGGCCATGATCGCGATCAGGAGGGGTACCCAGCGTCGCGCGGCGGCAATCTTGTCGTCCTGGTAGATGATGAACGCCTTGATGAAGGCGAGGAAGGCGGCCGCGATGATGCCACCGAGAAGCGGCGAGATCACCCAGCTTGCGGCGATCGCACCCATTGTCGGCCAGTTGACGGCCGAGAAGCCGGCCGCCGCCATGCCAGCGCCCATGACACCGCCGACAACCGAATGGGTGGTGGAGACCGGGGCGCCGATCCATGTCGCCAGGTTGACCCACAGCGCTGACGAGATCAGCGCCGCCATCATCGCGGCGATGAAGACCGGTGTGCTGGAGACCGCGACGGGATCGATGATTCCCTTGGAAATCGTGCCGACGACGTCGCCGCCTGCGATCAGTGCGCCGGCGCTTTCGCACACGGCGGCCACGATCAGCGCGCCCCCCATGGTCATTGCCCGCGATCCGACCGCAGGGCCGACATTGTTGGCGACGTCGTTGGCGCCGATGTTAAGCGCCATGTAGGCGCCGATCGCCGCCGCGGCGATCACCGTCACCGCGCCGGGCGAACCGCCGATATAGAGCGTTGCGAAGATCGTGGATAGGGCCAGGAAGGCCAGTCCGATGCCCGGCGCGATCAGGCTTCGCGCCACTGAAACCGCCGCCACCTCGACATCGGCGATCTTGCCAAGGTCCTTGTCGAGCGTCTCTTTCCTGAGATGCGGTGGCGTCTCGGCCATGGCTTGTTCCGTAGCAAATTCCGGGGGGGCCCGATGCCCGCCTTTCACGGCGCAGACACTGTCACAAATCGGGGTTTACGCCGCAGTTTTCTTGGGTTTTCCACGGAAATTCGCCAGCAGTTCGGCGAGATCGGGTTCGGCGACCATGGTCGACGCGGTCGCGGGCGAGACCCAGACACGATTGCGCTTGTCTTTCTCTGGCCAGCGCTTGGCCATTTCCTTCACCTGCATCGCAAAAACCTGCACTTCGCAGCGCCGCGTCAACCCGCTGTCGAGTTCCTTGTCGTAGAAGAAACTGCCGATCGGCTCGGACGTTGCGGCGCCAAGAACGCCCGCTTCCTCGGCCGCTTCGCGCTCCGCGGCCTGGCAAAGCGTCTCGCCCTTTTCCGGCCAGCCCTTCGGCAAGACCCAGCGTCCCGTTCCGCGGCTGGTGATCAGCATGATCTCCACACCCTTCCTGGCACGCCGCCAGGGCAGGATGGCGCACTGCAGCACCGGTTCGGGCGCACCGAGCACCCGGCGGACCTTTTGCATGAGACGAATTCGCGACGCGCCTGAAATCATGTCCAAGAGATGGATCGAAGCCGCGAGTCGATCAACCCCCGTCTCAAGTATTGTCGCTTTCTGGACGCATTCCGGCCGGTATCTGCGCTTGCCTGGCCATCTGCCGGACGACCAGTGCCGTTCCGGCGCCAAACAGCAGGGCGGAGATGATGAACCAGGCTCCGGGCAGGTCGAGCAGGGGCGGCGCCGCGGTCACCGCCGACAGCACCATCGATGCCGCGAACGGGCCGATGATGATGGCGACGGCATTGATACTGGAGAGCGTGCCCTGCAGCAGGCCCTGCTCGTTCTCCGGAGCCTGCCTGGAACAGATCGCGGTCAAAGCCGGGGTTGCGAGCGCGTTGCCCAGTATGTGCATCGCGATCAGCGGATAGACCATCCATCCCCGCGTTGCCAGGCCGTAGGCGCCGAGAGTGGCCGCCGACAAGGCAAAGCCGCCTGCGACGACGCGCCACTCGCCGAAGCGGCGCACGACCGGGCCGACCATCCCTCCCTGGACGACGATGAACAGGAATCCGACGAAGGCCAGCGATATGGAGGCGTCGCGCACGCCCCAGCCGAAACGGTGGTCGAGATAGAGCACCCAGATCGCCTCGAGACCGCGTTGGCCGATACTGGTCAGGAACAAAGCCGCCATCAGTGCTCCAAGGCCAGGAAAACGGGCGATGCGGGCCAGGGTGGCAAACGGATTGGCTGCCGCGACGCTGAAGGTTTTTCGGTTCTTCGGCTCCAGTGATTCCGGCAGCGCGAAAAACCCGAAAAGCAGATTGGCTGCGGCAAGCGCGCCCGCAGCGAAGAAGGGCAGGCGCAAATCGATGCTACCCAGGAAACCGCCGAGCAGCGGGCCGGCAACGAAACCGAAGCCGAAAGCCGCGCCGACAAGACCGAAATTGCGGGACCGTTCGCCGGGTGCGGATATGTCGGCGATATAGGCATTGGCGGTCGCGTTGGTGGTGGCGAAGATGCCGCCGACGACGCGCGCGACCGCGAGCCAGGCAAGGGTGGGCGCCAGTGCCACGACCAGGTGGTCGACCGCGATGCCCGCGAGCGCGGCAAGCATGATCGTGCGGCGGCCGAAATGATCGGAAAGCGCGCCTGCGACCGGCTGGAAAACGAACTGCGCCACCGCGAAGCCGGCGGCGAGCAAGCCATAGGTGAATGCCGCGCCCGAGACGTCACCGCCTTCGAAGCTCTGGACCAGTTTCGGCAGGATCGGCCATGCCAGGCCGACGCCCAGCATGTTGATGACGACCGTGGTTAGGATGAAGGCGAGGGCCGGCTTTCGCCTGCGTGAGGCAGTGCCCATGGCCGCGATTCAGCCCTTGTGATCTTCGGCGATCGGCTTCTGGTAGGAAAATCCCATGTCCCAGGGGAAATAGATCCAGGTGTCCTGGCTGACCTCGGTGACGAAGGTATCGACCAGCGGCACGCCCTTGGGCTTGGCATAAACGGTGGCGAAATGGGCCTTCGGGATCATCGCGCGCACTATTGCCGCCGTCTTGCCGGTATCCGTCAGGTCGTCGACGATCAGGATGCCTTCGCCGTCATTGTTGGCGAGATCCGGCGAAATCGGTTTCAAAACAGCCATTTCGCCCTGTTCGGTGTATTCATGATAGGATGCGACCCCGACGGTCTCGATCACCCGGATGCCCAGTTCGCGCGAGATGATCGCGGCGGGAACCAATCCTCCGCGCGTGATGCAGACGATCGCCCGGTAACTTTCCGCCTTGCCCGAAAGGCGCCAGGCAAGTGCGCGGGCATCGCGATGGAACTGGTCCCAGGAAACGGGAAAGGCCTTTTCAGGAAGGGGCATGGGAGCGAGTCTCGGCTGGTGATCGGAAATGCGATGGATATTTGCCGCAATAGCCCGATTGAACGCGCCGGGCAAGATTGTCCGCAGTAAGGTTTGCCAACTGGGACAATCCGGAGCGCGTACTTATGGTTGATTTTGTGTTAACGAGTGGGGCGTAAATTAGCGATACTGGTTTTTGCTGTTTCAAATTGGCGCCCTTCGCTTAAAAGGGAGGACATGCAGGCAGACACAGAAATCCACGGCTCAATCCCCGCGGTGGCTTCGGGAGACCACGAGATCGTCCTGTCTGTGCGCGACGTCAACGTGGCATTCGGCACGACCACGGTCCTGGAAAACCTGTCGCTGGACGTCTATCGCGGCGAGATTATGGGATTTGTCGGCGCTTCGGGCGCGGGCAAATCGGTACTGCTACGTTCGATCCTCGGGCTGGTGCGCAAGCAGTCGGGGACGATTCGCCTGTTCGGGACCGATCTCGACCATGCCAGCGAGGCCGAGAGCTTCGCGATCGACACCAACAAGGGCGTCATGTTCCAGCATGGCGCGCTGTTTTCGGCTCTGACCGTGTTGGAAAACATCGAGGTGCCGATGCGCGAATACCTCGACCTGCCCAAGCCGTTGATGGAGGAGCTGGCGCGCCTGAAGATCGACCTGGTCGGTCTGCCGCAGGACGCCGCAAACAAGCTGCCCTCCGAGCTGTCGGGCGGCATGACGAAGCGCGCGGCGCTGGCGCGCGCGCTGGCGCTGGATCCGTCGATCGTGTTTCTCGACGAGCCGACGTCGGGGCTCGATCCGATCGGCGCGGCGGAATTCGACGAGCTGGTGGCCGATCTGCGCGACACGCTCGGCCTGACGGTCTATATGGTGACTCACGATCTCGACAGCCTGTTTGCCGTGTGCGACCGGATTGCTGTTCTTGGACAGAAAAAGGTCATGGTTGTCGGGACGATCGACAGCATGCTCCAATTCGACGATCCCTGGGTCCAGTCCTATTTCAGGGGCAAGCGGGCGCGCCGGATCGACGGTGCCGGACGGAACTCTTCAGGATAGCCAGCTGTCATGGAAACACGCGCCAACTACGTGACCGTCGGTTTCTTCACTCTGCTGGTGATGCTTGCCGCCTTCGGCTTCGTCTACTGGGAGGCGGGGCTGAGCCAGAAATACGACACCGCCGATCTCCAGATCCGCATTCCCGGGTCCGCCTCGGGGCTCGCGCGCGGAAGCGCGGTCCTGTTCAACGGCGTGCGCGTGGGGGACATCACGCGGGTCTTCCTCGATCCCGGCAATCCCCAGCTGGCCATTGCCCAGGCGGTCGTTGACCGCAGGACACCGATCAAGCGGTCCACCAAGGCGGATATTTCGATCACCGGGCTGGCGGGCGCAACCAACATCGACTTGCGCGGCGGGGATCCCGGCGAACCGAACCTGATCGACGAGGCGGAGAAGAAGGGCGCCATCGCCGTCATTACCGCCAATCCGTCGGCCTTCGCGGACCTGCTGGAGACATCCCGCGAATTCCTGTCGCGCGCGGACGAGGCGGTGACCGATCTGCGCGACATTGTGAAAGAAGTGCGCAAACCCCTCGTCGAAACGGCGGAGAACGCACGCACCTTCTCCAAGGCGCTGGCGGACAATGCGGACCGCGTCGACGAATTGCTGTCCTCTGTCGGGGCACTCTCCAAGACGCTGAACGGCGTGTCCGACCGCCTCGACAGCGCGCTCGGCGCGGCGGAGAACCTCATCGACGCGGTCGATCGCGACAAGGTCAAGACCATCGTCGCCAATGTCGAGGCCTTCACCAAGCGGCTTGACGATTCCACCCAGGGCCTCAAGGGGATCATGGGCGATGTGGCCAAGGCGGCTGACAAGATCGCCGTGCTTGGCGAAAACGCGGGCGGCACGCTGGAGCGCATCGACAAGGTGGTGGCCGCGGTCAGCCCGGACGATGTGTCGGCCGCGATCACCAACTTCAAGACCGCCAGCAGCGATGTGGCCGGCGTGACGGCGCGGATAAACAAGCGCTCCGACGACATCGACCAGTTCATCACCGATGCAAGGGAGCTCGCCGGACGTCTTAACCAGAGCTCGGTGCGCCTCGACGGCGTCCTGGCCAAGGTCGACGGGCTGATCGGCTCGGCCGACGACAACGGGCTGATTTCGGAAGTGCGCGACACGGTGCGTTCGTTCAGGAAGATCGCCGAAACGCTGAATGGCCGGCTGGCGACCATCACCGACGGGCTGGCGCGCTTCTCCGGGCCGGGGTTGCGCGACGTGGAGGCGCTGGTGCGCGACAGCCGCCGTTCGATCGGGCGAATCGAGGAAGCAATCACCAGCCTGGAGCGCAATCCCCAGCGCATCATCACGGGCGGCGCCGGCGAGGTGCGCTCCTACGACGGGCGGGTGCGGCGTTGACTTTGGTTGGCGCGGACAGCAGGAATCGGTCGCCGGCGACGTGGCGGCGGGATTCGCAAGGGTGCGGCAGGTGACGACGAAATCCATAGCCAGAACAGCGATTGCCATCGCCTTCGCGGCCGGGCTTGCAGCGCTTTCCGGGTGCAGCCTGCTGCCCGGCGGCGCACCCTCTCCGCTCGATACTTTCGACCTGTCGGCCGTCAGTCCCGACGGGAACGGACGCCGGGTGAGCCGCCAGATCCTGGTAACGGAGCCGGCTACGCTGAAGGCGCTCGACAGCGAGAACATCGTCGTGCGTCCCCAGCAGGGCGCGATCACATACCTGGCCGGGGCGCAATGGGGCGACCGCCTTCCCAAGGTGGTCCAGACCAGGCTGATCGAGAGCTACCAGCGCTCCGGGCGCATCACGGGCGTCGGCCGCCCCGGCGAGGGGCTGGCGATCGATTACCAGGTGATCTCCGACATCCGCGCGTTCGAGATCCATGCCAATGGCGCGGAGCGCGCGCATGTCTCGATCTCGGTGCGGCTGCTCAACGACCGCAACGGCGTCGTCAGGCGCCAGCGCGTGTTCGAGGCCGAGAAGGCAGTTGCCGGCAAGGGCAATGACGCCTATGTGCGAGCGCTGGACGCGGCTTTCCGGGACGTCGCTCGGGAGATCGTCGACTGGACGCTCAAAAACATCTGACCATGGGGAAAGCGGCCGGACGTTTGGTCATGGCTTGCCCGGTTTCCAGCAAACCACGAGGATCCGCGCGTCTTCGGCACCTGCCGATACGTAGGCATGGCCCATTCCGGAGTCGAAGTACATGCTGTCGCCGGCTTCCAGCCGGACAGGCTCGCGTCCGGAGATATGGAGCTCGATACTGCCCGCGATGATGTGGACGAACTCCTCGCCGGGATGGCTGATGAAGGCGCTGAACTCGGCAATGCTGTGGGCGTGGACCATCCCGATCATCGGTACCATGTGCTTGCCGGTCAGATCCGAGTTCAGCATCTCGTAATAATAGGTCGGAGTCTCGTGAACGGGCGCCATGCGGGCCCGCGTAACGGAGACGGACCCGGACGCGAAGTTCTCGGCACCGGGGTCGAACAGTTCGCCGACGTCGAGGCCGAGTCCCTGTGCTAGCCGCATGAAGCGGTCATAGGTCAGCGAGATCTCGCCGCGCTCCATCTTCGAGATGGTCGACACGGCCAGCCCCGTGCGCGCGGCGAGGTCTGCGAGCTTCCAGCCCTTCGCCTTGCGCATTTCGCGCACGCGCCGGCCGAGCGCCGATTCCGATTGAACTTCCGAGGGTTCGGTGCCTGGCACGAGGCCGGCGGAGGCAAATGTTTTTTCCAATCGGAAAATTCTCCCTTTTTTCCAATTGGAAAATACGTTAGCATGACAACGTGGGACGGTTCAAACGCCGATTGAGCGGTGGAACCGGGTGGCGTCATCGGTGGAGAGCGAATTGACGCAATCTGACGGGAGATACGACTTCATCGTCATCGGCGCCGGCATCGCCGGTGCGTCCGTGGCCGCCGAACTGGCGCAGGGATCACGTGTCCTCCTGCTCGAAATGGAGAGCCAGCCGGGCTACCACACCACGGGCCGCTCGGCGGCCCTGTTTGCCGAATCCTATGGCCCGGCGCCGATCCGCGCGTTGACGCGCGCCTCGGCCTCCTTCTTCGGCACGCCGCCGCGCGGCTTCGCCGACCACCCGCTGCTGTCGGAACGCGGCATGCTGATGATCGCGCGCGACGACCAGCGCGAGGCGCTGGACGCGGTGATCGCGGAAGTCTCCCGAGACCTGCCGGTCGCTACGCTCGGCCCGAACGAGGCGAGGGCGCTCTCGCCGCTGCTGCGCGACGGGTATGTGGCGGCGGCGATGCATGACGGGCGCGCCAGCGACATCGACGTTCACGCCCTGCATCACGGATATCTGCGCCGCTTCCGCGATGCTGGCGGCCGGCTCGCGAGCAATGTTCGCGCGGACGCGCTTGAACGCGCCGGCGATGACTGGCTGGTGCGCAGCGATGCGGGCGAATTCCGGGGCGAGGTTGTCGTCAATGCCGCCGGCGCCTGGGCCGACAATGTCGGCGCGATCGCCGGGGCCCGCCCGATCGGTCTCGTTCCAAAGCGCCGCACCGCGGCGATGATCGCAGCGCCCGATGGAATCGACCCGCAGGCGTGGCCGCTGACCGTCGATTGCCAGGAACAGTTCTACCTCAAACCCGATGCCGGGCGGCTGCTGATCTCTCCGGCCGACGAGACGCCATCGTCGCCCTGCGACGCGCAGCCGGAGGAACTCGACATCGCGATCTGCGTCGATCGGATCGAGACGGCCTTCGACATTCGGGTCCGCCGCATCGAGAACAAGTGGGCCGGCTTGCGCAGCTTCGTCGCCGACAAGTGCCCGGTGGTCGGTTACGATCCGCACATCCGCGGTTTTTTCTGGCTCGCCGGGCAGGGCGGCTACGGCATCCAGACGGCGCCCGCGCTAGCGTGCGTGGCGGCGGCGCTCGCATCGGGCCGCGCGGTTCCCGGCGAGATCGCCGACCAGGGGCTCGACCCGGCGGCAATCGCTCCGGCGCGTCTGGAGCAGGCGGCATGATCTGGATCGCGCCGGCGCTTGCGGTCCTGCTCCTGCTTTCGGGTCTCGCGCTCGCCTATGTCATCGGCGCGGCGGCCGTGATCGCGTTTCTGGCGACGGATAACGGCCGCTACCTCGCCATCCTGCCGCAGCAGATCTTCTCGCGCATCGACGTCTTCGCCCTGATGGCGATGCCGCTTTTCATCCTCGCCGGAGAGATCATGAACCGCGGCGGCGTCACGCGCACGCTGATCGACCTCTCCATGGCGCTGGTCGGGCGGCTGCGCGGCGGCCTCGGCCATGTGAACATCATGACAAGCGTCTTCTTCGCCGGCATTTCCGGCTCGGCGGTGGCCGATGCGGCGGCGCTTTCCAACACGCTGGTCCCGGCGATGCGCGAACGCGGCTACACCGACATCTACGCCGGCGCGGTGACCGCCGCGTCGTCGATCATCGGGCCGATCGTCCCGCCATCCATCATCCTGATCTTCTACGGCGCACTGATGGGCACCTCGGTAACCGCGCTGTTCCTGGCCGGCATCCTGCCCGGCCTGCTTCTCGCCGCCGCCCTGTTCGCGGTCAACGCCTTCTTCGCCTGGCGCGACGACCATCCGCGGTTGACGCGCGCGGAGGCGCCGCCGCTGATCCCGACCGTGCTGCGCGCCCTGCCGGCGCTGTCGCTGCCGCTGATCATCGTCGGCGGTATCGTGTTCGGCCTGATGACGCCGACGGAAGCCGCGGCGGTCGCCGTGTTCGCGGCACTGGCCGCCAGCAGCTTCTACGAGGGGCTGGACCGTCACGGGATTCTTGCCGGTCTGCGGCGCACGGCCACGCTTTCGGGCTCGATCTTCATGATCATCACCGCGATCGCCGCGCTCGGCCATCTCGGCGCGCTGGAGCGCCTGCCGGAGGCCATCGCCGCGACCGTGACCGATCTCGGGCTGGGGCCGGTCGAATACATGATCGCCATGAACGTGCTGTTCCTGCTGGCCGGCATGGTGCTTGACGTGCCGGTGGCGCTTGCGCTGCTGGTGCCGCTGCTCGCGCCGGTCGCGCTCGCCCAGGGCGCCGATCCGGTCCATCTCGGCATCGTGCTCTGCTTCAACCTGTGCATCGGCCTTGTTTCGCCGCCGCTCGGCGGCTGCCTGCTGGTGGTGTCGGCCGTCACCAAGACCAATTACTGGCACCTGGCCCGCGCCGTGCTGCCTTTTGTCGTCGTCGAGATCGGCGTCCTGGCGTTACTGGTCGCCGTGCCCGGCATCAGCCTGTGGCTCCCGCGCGCCTTCGGCCTGGCCGGTGGAGGGTGAGGGGCGCGCAAGTTCGAGAAGTGCCGTGAAAATGAAAATCAACAGGAGGTAGGATCATGAACATCGCAAAATGGAAATTCGCCGCGACGCTTGTGGCCGTTCTGGCCGTCAGCGCACCAGCGGCAGCCCAGGTCAAGGTCGCGCTCGACAGCCCGCCTGATCTGGAGGGATCGGGAAGCTATGTCTGGGCGCACACCTTCGTCGAAAGCCTCAACGCCAGTGGCGTCAAGGCCGAGGAGTACCAGCGCGGAGCGCTCGGCGGCGATGACGAGTTGTTCGACCAGGTCAGCCAGGGGCTGCTTGAGGTCTCCATGTCGCCGCTCGGTATTGTCGGCTCGCTCGACAAGCTGATCTACGGCCTGCGGCTGCCTTACTTTTTCGACAACATGGAGGAGGTCGACAAGGCGCTCTACGATGGCGACATGCTGGCCAGGATCAACGAGGCGACGGCGCCGAAGGGCGTGCGCGTACTGGCCGTCAACACGGTCGGCCAGGGCTCGGGAATCTTCAACACCAAGAAGACGGTCGAGACCGTCGCCGACATGGCCGGCCTGCGCATGCGCGCGCTCGACGAAAGCCAGATCAAGCTTTACGAGGCCTGGGGCGCGGCCGGCACCATCGTCAGCTGGGCGGAAGTGCCGAACGCGCTGCAGACCGGCGTTGCCGACGGCTACCTGAACCCGCCGATCGTGCCGCTGCTGTTCGGCCATACCGACTTCATCAAGTTCTTCACCGATGCCGAGATCACGCCGTCGCTGCGCATCACCATCGTGTCGGAGGACTGGTACCAGGGCCTGTCCGATGAGGATCGCGCCAAGGTCGATGCGGCGACTGACGCCGCCAACAAGGCCAACCGCGACTGGCTGGCGAACCAGGAAGCCGTCTATGACAAGCTCAAGGCCGCCGGCGTCGAGATCGTGCGCCTGAGCCCGGAAGCGCGCGCCGCGTTCCGCGCCGCCTCGCAGCCGGCCTATGAAAGTGGTCTGATCTCCAGCGAACAGATCGAGGCCTGGGAAAAGGCCAAGGGCATGTGATCCGGTGAAAACAGTGGCGAATTTTCTCGACCGGCTTTCCGCCGGCCTGGACAGGATCGCGCTCTGCGGCGCGGTCCTGGCCGTGCTCGCCATGGCCTTCGCCGCCGCCTACCAGGTCATCGCGCGCTATGCGTTCGACGCGCCGCCGGTCTGGACGGAGGAACTCGCCCGGCGCGCCATGGTATGGGCCGGAATGCTCGGCGCCTCGGTCGCCTTTCGCGAGCGCTCCGACCCGAACCTGTTTCCGGACATGGACGCGGTCGCGGGCCGTGCAGGCAAGGTGCTGGCGGTGTTTCGCGCCGCCGGCGTCACGATCTTCGCCTTTCCCGTTCTCTACTACTCGCTGTTCGGGCCCGGCATGAACATGGCGCGCGGCTTCCTCGGCCGCAGCCTCGACCGCAGCGCGGAGATGATGAACGTCCCGATGATCTGGTTCACCGCCGCCGTGCCCGCCGCCTTCGCCATCATCATGGTCCACGTGCTGGCCGGCCTCTCCAGGCGGCTGGTCGCCGAGGACGACGCCCGGACACGGGCGGAAAAACAGGAACGACACGCCGCATGAGAGTTTTCATTGCCAGCCTGAGCACGGAGACCAACTCGTTTTCGCCGCTGCCGACCGGCCGCCTGAGCTTCGAGGAAGGCGCGGTCGCCCATGGCGACGCTACCAGGCACAAGCTCGAATACTGGTCCGCGCCGATGCATATCTGGCGCGAACTGGCGGAGGCCGAGGGCTGGGAGGTCGTTGAAAGCCTGACGGCCCACGCCCAGCCCGCCGGGCCGACCGTGCGCGAGGTCTATGAATCCTTCCGCGACGAGATCGTCGGCGACCTTGAACGGGCGGGGCCGGTCGACATCGTCCTGCTGTCGCTGCACGGCGCGATGATTGCCGACGGCTATGACGACTGTGAGGGCGACCTCATCGCTCGCTGCCGGGCGATTGCCGGCCCCGGCGCGGTCATTGGCGGCCTGCTCGATCCGCATTGCCACCTGACCGAGGCGATGCTGGCAGAGTCGACGCTGCTGGTAGCCTACAAGGAATACCCGCATGTCGACATCCCGAACCGGGCGCGTGACCTGTTCCAACTCGCGGCCGACGCGGCGCAAGGCAGGACGAAGCCGGTCATGCGCGAATTCGATTGCCGGATGATCTGTGCCATGCACACGCCCTACGAACCGATGCGCAGCTTCGTCGACGAGATGAGCGCGCGCGAATCCGAGCCGGGCGTGCTGTCGCTGTCGCTGGCCCACGGATTTCCCTGGGGTGACCACTCGCGAGTCGGTGCACGCGCTTTCGCGATCACCGACGGCAACGCGGAACTCGCGGCGCGAGTCGCGCGCGAACTGGGCGAAAAGCTGTTTTCGCTACGCCAGGGGATCATGCGGCCCTATCCGGACATCGAGACGGCGATCGACCGCGCGCTCGCTGCGCCTTCCGGCCCGGTCGTCCTGGCCGACGTGTCGGACAATGCCGGCGGCGGCGCGCCGAGCGACGCGACCTTCCTGCTGGCGGCGTTGCTGAAGCGCGGCATCACCGATGCGGTGACCGGTATCTACTGGGACCCGATCGCGGTGCGCATCTGCCGGGAGGCGGGCGAAGGCGCGACGCTCAACCTCAGGCTCGGCGGCAAGTGCGGGCCGATGTCCGGCAATCCGCTGGATCTCGCAGTGACCGTGAAGAAGCTGGCCTCCGGCCTGACTCAGCGCTTCGGCGAGCTACCGTCCTTGCTCGGCGAGATGGTCTGGCTGCGGTCGGCCGGCATCGACATCGTCGTCAACGACACCCGCACCCAGACCTTCCACCCCGAAGCCTATACAGGCCTCGGCATCGAGCTTTCCGACAAGAGAATGGTCTGCGTGAAATCCTCGCAGCATTTCCATGCCGGCTTCGCCCCGATCGCCTCCGAGGTGATCCACGTGGCGACACCGGGCTCGATCACGCCAGACTATGCCAACATTCCCTACACGAAACGCGCGCCCGACTATTGGCCCAAGGTGGAGGATCCCTTCTCATGACCAGCGCACTCGTCGCCGACCGGGACCGGTTTGCCGCCCTCCATCCCGAACGGCGCATCGTCGTCAACGGCCGCGACTGGGGCATGATCGCCGCCGGCTCGCAAGGCCCGTCGCTCCTGCTCATCCCTGGCACGCTCGGCCGCGCCGACATCTTCTGGCAGCAGATCGAGGCCCTGCAGGACCGCGCCCGCATCGTATCGCTTTCCTATCCGGAAAAGGGCGGCGTAGCCGAATGGGCCGGAGACCTGGCGAAGATCGTTTCCGATTATCTCGGCGGCAAGGCCACGGTGCTGGGCTCCTCGCTCGGCGGCTATGTCGTACAGTATTTCGCCGCCGTCCATCCCGACCTGACCGAGCGATTGATCGCAGCCAACACCCTGTCCTCAGTGGCGGATATCAGGACACGGCCGCCCTACAGTTCCGACCTCGACAACGGACCGATCGGGGAACTGCGCGCCGGCTTCGGCATCGGGCTGCGCGCATGGGGCGAGATGCATCCCGAGCAGGCGGACCTTGTCGAACTCCTCATGGCGGAGCAGGGCGGACGTATTCCCGAAGCGGAACTGCGCGCCCGCCTGAACGCGCTCAAGCACGGACCCGAGCTGCCGGCGGTGAAACTGCCCAACAGTCGCATAGCGACGGTCGAGGCCGCCGACGATCCACTGATCCCCGCGCCGATGCGCGAGGCGGTGCGCGCGCGGCTCGAACCCGGGCGGGCCTACCGCTTCGCCGCGGGCGGGCACTTCCCCTATGTCGCGCGGCCCGCCGAATACACGGCGTTGCTGGAAGAACAGATCGGCCTGCAGGCGACCGGCGCCGTCTGGCCCGAAGGCGCGACGACCGAATTATGATCGTCCTTGGCGCGAAAGATGTCGTCGATCTCCTGCCGATGGGCGAGGCGATTGCTGTGGTCGGCGAGACGATGAAAACGGTATCGCGGGGCGAAACAAACCTGCCCCTGCGCTCGGTCATGGAGGTGGGCGGCGGCAACCGGCTGGGTGTCATGCCGGGCGCGATGCTGGGCGGTGATCCCTTCTATGGCGTCAAGCTGCTGTCGCTGTTTCCCGGAAACCCGGCCAGGGGCCTGTCCTCGCATCTCGGCATCATGACGCTGTTCGAGGCGGCGACCGGCCAGCCGACGGCGCTGCTTGCTGCCGATGCGCTGACCGCGATCCGCACGGCCGCGGCAAGCGCTGTCGCCACACGCGCACTTGCCCGGCCCGACGCACGGGTACTGGCGATCGTCGGCACCGGCGAGCAGGCCGGGCACCATGTCGAGGCTATGCTGCTAGTGCGCGACATAGCTGAACTGCGGATCGCCGGCCGGACGCCGGAACGCGCCGCCGTCTTCGCCGAAGAGATGCGGGCGAGCCATGCCGGTATCGGGGTCGAGACTGCCGACACCGTCGGGGAAGCCGTTGCCGGCGCCGATATTGTCTGCACTGTCACTTCGTCGAAGGAAACGGTGCTCCAGGGTGCCTGGATCGCGCCGGGTACCCACGTCAACGCGGTCGGTGCTTCGGTCCCGACGATGCGCGAGATCGACGAGGACATGGTGGCGATGGCGCGCCTCTTCACCGATTACCGGCCGTCGGCCTTTGCCCAGGCCGCCGACATCATCACTGCTCTGGAGAGCGGACGTATTGCGAAGGAACACGTCCTGGGCGAAATCGGCGAAGTACTGGCAGGTGCGGTGGAGGGGCGCATGTCGGCATCTGACATCACGCTCTACCGGTCGCTCGGCCTCGCAGCACAGGATCTCGCCTGCGGCGGGCACATCCTGGAAAAGGCGCTCCGTCTGGGCCGGGGAACGCATGTGAATCTCAAGTAGGTTCCCGCGGCTGAGATTGACACCGCTGCCCGTTCCGGTTCGATTTCGCCTGAAACGGCAACGCTTGGCTGCCAAACCGGACACCCCGGGCGGAATTGTGCCGGAACAGGAAAACCAACCGATGACTGCACCTGTCAAAGATCCCAGATCCTTCCTTTCCGGCCTGTTCGATGCGGCCATCGCCGCCGCCGACCCGGCGCCCGCTATCCGGGCCAATCTGCCTGAGCGTCCCAAGGGGCGCACGGTGGTGGTCGGCGCCGGCAAGGGCGCGGCCCAGCTTGCCCGCGCATTCGAGCAGGCTTGGGACGGGCCGCTCTCAGGCGTGGTGGTGACCCGTTACGGCTTCGGCGTGTCCTGCGAGCGCGTCGATGTGCTCGAGGCCAGCCACCCGGTGCCGGACGCCGCCGGCCTTGCCGCGTCAGAACGGTTGCTGCGCGAGGTTCGGGGTCTCACCGGGGACGATCTGGTCGTGGCGTTGATCTGCGGCGGCGGCTCGGCGCTTCTGCCCGCGCCTCCCGAAGGATTTGCGCTCGATGACGAGATCGCACTCAATGAGGCGCTTCTCGCTTCCGGTGCGCCGATATCGGCGATGAATACCGTCCGCAAGCATTTTTCGCGCATCAAGGGCGGGCGATTGGCGATCGCCGCCCATCCGGCGCGTGTCGTCAGCCTGATCGTCTCGGATGTGCCTGGCGACGATCCGGCGCAAGTTGCCTCCGGGCCGACCGTCGCCGACAGGACGACGCGGGCCGATGCGCTGGCGTTGATCGAAAATTACGGCCTGCAATTGCCGGCGGCCGTCGTCGGCCACATCCGCAGCCGGCCGGCCGAATGCCCGCTGCCGGACGATCCGCACCTTGCCGGCAACAGTGTGCGCATCATCGCTTCCGCGTCGCTTTCGCTGGATGCCGCGGCGCTCAAGGCGCGTGAACAAGGTGTCGCCGCGCACATCCTGTCGGACGCGGTCGAGGGCGAGGCGCGCGAGGCGGCGAAAGTCCATGCCGCGATCGCCCGCGAAGTCGCCCTGCGCGGCCGGCCGTTCGCGCGCCCCTGCGTCATTCTATCGGGCGGTGAAACCACCGTTACGGTCAGGGGCAACGGCAAGGGCGGACGCAACAGCGAATTCCAGCTTGCCCTTGCCATGGGGATCGACGGCCTTGAGGGCATTGATGCGTTGGCCGCCGACACCGACGGCATCGATGGCTCGGAGGACAATGCCGGGGCGTTCTGCGATGGCGGAACCATTGCACGATTGCGAGCCGCGGGCCGCGATCCGCAGGCCCTGCTGGCCGATAATGACGCCTGGTCTGCCTTCGAAGTTTCCGGCGGTCTGTTCGTGCCGGGTCCGACGGGAACCAATGTCAATGATTTCAGGGCGATCCTGGTGAAATAGCGAAATGCGCGTAGCGCCGGGCGGAAAGAAGGATGTGGGCGAGGGCGGCCCGGCAGCACATATGGTTTGAACCGGTCGCGAACCCTGATAACCATAGGAGCAATGCAGGGGAACCGGGAGAGAGCCGTGGCTTCGGGACTGCGGGACGAAGATTTTGCGACTCTGAAACACACCGTCCTTTTCGGCGCGCTTGCCGACAAGACACTGAATGCGCTGCTGTCAGACGCGACTGTATCTCACCATGAGCGCGGCGAGATGCTGTTCATGCAGGGCGATGCCGCAAGATGGATTTTCGTCGTGCTGGACGGCTGGGCGAAGGTTTACCGCATGACTGCAGCGGGTGAGGAGGCAGTCGTCGGGATATTCACCCGCGGCCAGAACTTCGCCGAGGCGGCCGCCTTCACGGCCGGCATCTATCCCGCCTCGGGCGAAGCCGTGACCGAGGTGCGCCTGCTGAAGATCCCCGCGAGGCGCGTCTTCGACATGATCGCGGAAAAGCCGGAGATCGGCCTGGCCATGCTGGGGTCGACCTCGCAGCACCTGCACCTTCTGGTGCGTCAGATCGAGCAACTGAAGGCACATACCGGCGCCCAGCGCGTGGCCGAGTTCCTTGTTTCGCTGGCGCCGGTGCGCAACGGTCCGTGCACCATCCAACTGCCCTATGACAAGGCGCTGCTTGCCGGCAAGCTCGGCATGAAACCGGAAAGCCTGTCGCGCGCCTTCCAGCGACTGCGCAGCTGCGGGGTTTCGATCAAGCGCGATACGGCGATCGTGCGTGATATCGGGCGGCTGGCCGACTTCATGGAGCAGGAGCGCGCCGAGGTGATGCGGCCGGGCGCCGGCAGCGCCGCCAATTGAAGTCCTTCCGGCAGATTTTTCGGACAGTGCCGGTTCCGGTCCGCAGCGAAACCCACTTGACGATCGTCAAGGGCGGATATTCCCATCGGTCTATGGTTCTCAAGCCAGCCGGTTCCAAAAGCCACTTTGAGGCAATCCCTCTGGGACCGACCGGCGCCCCTCCGAGTAGATTGCGCCGCCCTTGTCAGGGCGGCGCAATTCTTTAGATTCAACGCATTCTGGATGTAGCCCGCAAATATCCCGGATGCGGTCGATGCCGCGTGCCGTCCGACCCTGGAACTTTTCGTATCAGGCAGGGCTATCGCCCGGTTCGCGAAGGACCCGCCGAGGCAGGAGGCAATATTGGTCAGGTGTCGCGTGCCGGCTTCGCCCGCGTGTCGGGGCCGGTCAGAACCGGCCAGTAAACCGCAAGGTAGATCACGAAAGCCGCGATCCACATCCCGCCGGAAACAAACATCACCGTATAGTAGAAGCCGGAGAAGAGTTCCGGTCCGGCAACGCGCACGATCATGGCGGACGCCACGAGAAGGTAGGCCAGGGCGATCGGGCGCGCGACCCTGAGCGGCCGGCCGGTGTGGCCGAGCGGCGCGCGTGTCATCATCGCGAGCGTCATGCAGCCGACGGCACCGATGGCAAGGCCGTGCATGGCCGCGATCGGGTGGATCAATCCGGTCAACCACGCGAGCGCCAGCAACCCGTAACCGGCCACCAGCAAGGCGAAGCCGAGATGAAGCGCCCAGAGGATCGGTTCACCGATCGTTGCCGCGGCGCGCCAACCCTGGAAGCGAACGGCGTTGGCGAGCGCAGCGACCAGAGCGACAAGGCCAAGCAGCCATTCTGGTGCCGCGAAGGCAAACAGCGGGCCGAGCAGTACCGCGGCAAGGACGCCGGTCCGATTGGCCAGCGGCCGGTCGGCGGGAAGCGTTTCGGGCTCGCCGGCTCTGATGAGCACATTGCGCGTGAAAGCAGGGGTCACCCGCCCGCCGATCACCGAGATGAAAGCGGCGGCGGCAAAGAGGCCGACCCACAATCCGCGTTCCGCGGTGTCGTCGGCGAGGCCGGTCCATTCGGCGTGGACCATGGCGTTGCCGGCAAACAGCAATGCGAGCAGAGCCAGAAGTGCGACATTCTGGCGCTTGGGACGCTTCAGCAGGTTCACGGTCAGCCGCCAGGAGAGGATCGGCAGGAAGGCAAGGTCGACAAGCGCGACGATCCACGGGTCGATCCAGGCTGAAAACCAGATGGCGGCGCGTCCCGCCAGCCACAGCGCGCCTGTCGAGGCGACGAAAAGCATCCGGGCGTCCGGCGCGCCGGTCCAGCTTGGCACGGCGGTGAGGAAAAACCCGGCGATGACGGCCGCCGTGTAGCCGAAGATCATTTCATGGCCGTGCCAGAAATGGGGTGCGACCGCGATGGTCGGTTCGCTGATCGCCGCGCTGGAAGCATGGATGCCAAGCCAGATGAGCCAGGCGGCCATGGTCGCGATGGCAAGCACGGAGGCACCAAGAAAGAAGAACCGGAATCCGGCGGTGAGAAAGAGCAGGCCACTTTTTTTCATGTCGGTCATTGTCCTGAATCTGGAGCAAACTCGGCCGTCGCGGCGCCGGCGCGCCGGCGCGCCCGCATCTTCAACGGCACGCAGGTCTCCACGTCATGATAGTTCACCTGGCATTTCAGGCAGTATATGCATTCGTCGGGATTGATCCGTCCGATCGGGTCGATCGCCTGGACCGTGCACGTCACCGCACACACCCGGCACTCGCGCCCGCATTGCGGCCGGCGGATGAGCCAGTCGAAGATCTTGAACTTGGACGGGATGGCCAGCGCCGCGCCAAGAGGGCAGAGATAGCGGCAATAGGCGCGTTCGATGAACAGGCTGGCGGCAAGCAGGGCGCCGGCATAGGCGACGAACGGCCAGTCGCGCAGGAAGTGCAGGGTGATCGCCGTCTTGAACGGCTCGATCTCGGCGGCGCGAAAGGCGGAGCCGCTGTCGCGCAGCGAAAGGCCAATGATCGCCAGCAGCGCAACATACTTGATCGGCCATAGCCGTTCGTGGATTTCCCAGGGCACCTCAATTCGCTTGATGCCGAGCCGCGTGCCGGCCTTGTGGATCAGTTCCTGAAGCGCGCCGAACGGGCACAGCCAGCCGCAATAGACGCCGCGTCCCCAAAACAGGATGCCCAGGGCAATGAATGCCCAGAGGACGAAGATCAGCGGGGCGAGCAGGAAGACATCCCAGTTGAAGCCGCCGATCAGCGAGTTGATGAACGCGACAAGCTGGACCACGGACAGTTGCGCCCCGGCGATCCAGCCGAGCCAGACGAGGGTCACGCTGAGGAACGCCATGCGGAACCAGAAATAGAGCCTGGGCCTGCGCACGACCGGCCCTGAAACGTACAGGACGCCGAACAGGATGGTCAGCATGATCGCAAGGATCACCAGTTGCGGCGTTGCCTCGTGCCAGTTTTCCTGCCACAGGGGTTCCTCGGCAGCCGCCGCCACCTTGGGTGCCGCTTCGCCGTCAAGCGGCAGGGAGAAGCGGACGGGTGCGGCCGCCCCATCGCCGGTCTTGTCGACGACAAGGGTGAGCGTGACGGAATCGCCGCGTACAATGCCCGAAGAGGGCGGTATGGCCAACAGCATGATCTCGCGGAATTCCGGCGCGTCGTCCGCCGCCAGCCGCTCGACGGCAATCTGGTTCTGCGCCGAAGGCGTGACGACGCGGCCGCCGGACGCCAATTCCAGCCGCTCCAGCATGCCGGTTTTCTTCCAGGCGGTGCCCTTGACGGAATATATCCCGCGCGCGGCCACCAGGACCAGCAGGTCGTCGGCGCCGATCTGCGGTTCGAGTCGCGAAAACCGGTCCGCGCCCAGCAACTGCGCCGCCTTGGCGCGATCGGTCAGCACCGCCGCGGCGATCTCGCAGAACAGGCCGCCTCCCGCGGGGAGCGTGGACGCTCCCGGCATGGCCTCGCGCGCGTCAGCGAAACTGACCGAGAGCATGGACACCGCGCCATCGGCGATCAACCCGGCCCAGGGTCGCGGGGGTTCCGGCTCGCGTTTTGCCTCGACCGGTCCGGCGCGCGCTTCGAGCAGCACCCGCCCGGTACGCAGGATCGCATCTCGGATGACACCCGACGATACCGTCGCGCCCGAAACGCCGTCGGGCACTGATCCCTCGCGTTTGAGCACGCTGACCGGCTGGCTCATGTCTGCCCCGGCAAAGCCTTCGACATAGGCGTGCAGCGCTTCGCTGCTGATGCCGATCGTGAGGATCGGCTCCTCCTGCGCGAGCAGGTTGGCTGCGACGACGCGGCCGTCGTTTCCGACGATCACCAGGACATCGACCGGTCTGCCGGAATAGCCGACGGTGCCGAGAATGGCATGCGAACTTCCGAAGCGGGCGACGGGTTTGCCGTCACGCATCACCACGCCTATCGGCGGGTTGCCGGCGGGGCCGACGACGGTGACCGGCGCTTCGCCTTCGAAATGTTGCGCCACGACATCGGACAGGGGCTGCGCGGCGGCCGGAAACGCCAGGACACAAGACAGTAATGCCCAGCGCATGAACGCGAAAAATGTCCGGCCGCAAAGGCTTTTCTGGAAAAAATGGCCCATGTCTGGTGATCTGGCTCCAATTTGCGTACGCTGCCAAAGACGGTCGTCATACGGCTTGACGATCGTCAAGTTACAGAATCGTTGAACACGCAAGTTTGCCTTCGCCCGATTGAAACAATCCATGGGAGCCAGCCGATGCGCTTCAACTCTTTCCTGCGGAACACGACCATCCTGTCGGCGGTCGTTCTTCCACTATCGCTTATGTCCGCGATGCCTTCTGCCTATGCCCAGACCGCTCCGGCGGCCTCCGATCTCAAGAAACATGATACGACACCGGGCGGTCAATACGTACCGCAACAGGACGTTCTCGGCGAGCAGAAGCTCGAATTACCCGGCCAGAAGCCTGGCGATCCCGCTCTCACGCAGGCGGAATTCGACCGCGCCAACAAGATCTATTTCGAACGTTGCGCGGGCTGCCACGGCGTGCTGCGCAAGGGGGCGACCGGCAAGGCACTGACCACCGACGTCACCAAGGCGAACGGCTACGAATATCTTCGCGATTTCATCACCTACGGCTCACCGGCCGGCATGCCGAACTGGGGCACGTCCGGACAGCTGAGCGATGAAGACGTCGACCTGATGGCGCGCTACCTGCTCAACGAACCGGCGCAACCGCCGGAATTCGGCATGGCCCAGATGCGCGAGACCTGGAAGTTGATCGTGCCTGTCGACCAGCGGCCGACCAAGCAGATGAACAGCCTGAACCTCGACAACCTGTTCTCGGTGACGCTGCGCGATACCGGCGAGGTTGCCCTGATCGACGGCGATACCAAGAAGATCGTGACCCGGATCAAGACCGGATACGCTGTGCATATCAGCCGCATATCCGCCTCGGGCCGCTATCTGTTCGTGATCGGCCGCGACGCCAAGGTCAACATGATCGACCTGTGGATGGAAGTCCCCGCCACCGTCGCCGAAATCAAGGTCGGCGCCGAAGCCCGCTCCGTCGAAACGTCGAAGATGAAGGGCTGGGAAGACAAATACGCGATCGCCGGCGCTTACTGGCCGCCGCAATACGTCATCATGGACGGCGCGACGCTAGAACCGCTCAAGATCAAGTCGACGCGCGGCATGACCTATGACGAGCAGGAATATCATCCGGAACCGCGTGTGGCCGCCATCGTGGCGTCGCACTACAAGCCGGAGTTCATCGTCAACGTCAAGGAAACCGGCAAGATCCTTCTGGTCGACTATTCCGATATCAGGAACCTCAAGACGATCGAGATCGAAGCCGAACGGTTCCTGCACGATGGCGGTTTCGACTCCACCAAGCGCTACTTCCTGACCGCGGCAAACGCCCGCGGAAAGGTCGCGGTGATCGACACCAAGGAAGGAACCCTGACCGCACTCGTCGAGACCGGCGGCCAGACGCCGCATCCGGGCCGCGGTGCGAACCTCATGCACCCGGAATACGGGCCCGTGTGGGTTACGTCGCACCTGGGCGATGAAGTTATCTCGCTGATCGGCACCGATCCCGAAGGTCATCCCGACCAGGCATGGAAGGTGGTGCAAACGCTGGAAGGCATGGGCGGCGGCTCGCTGTTCGTCAAATCGCATCCCCAGTCGGGTCATCTCTATGTCGATGCGCCGCTCAACCCCGACGCCGAGATCTCGGCATCGATCGCGGTGTTCAAGGTTTCCGAACTGAGCAACGAGGAACCTGAATACACCGTGTTGCCGATCGGCGAATGGGCAGCCATCGATGACGGCCAGCCGCGCGTCGTCCAGGGCGAGTTCAACCAGGCCGGTGACGAGATCTGGTTCTCGGTCTGGAATGCCAAGGACAAGCCCTCGGCCATCGTCATCGTCGACGACAAGACGCTGAAGCTGAAGGAAGTGATCAAGGATCCGGACCTGATCACGCCGACCGGCAAATTCAACGTCTTCAACACGCGCAACGACGTGTACTGACGAGCGCGCGGGCGGCGCGATCCACCGCCGCCCGCCGCCGCCTCAATGCAACAGTTACGAGCCAGGAGCAGTGTCATGAACGGTGCCGGCAAGGTCTTTCTCGTCGGGGCAGGGCCAGGCGATCCGGAACTGTTGACGGTCAAGGCCAAGCGGCTGATCGGAACCGCCGACGTCATCGTTCACGATCGCCTTGTCTCCACCGAGATCCTCGACCTGGTACCTGCCACGGCGGCTCTTCTGTCCGTCGGCAAGCAACCGAAACAGCACTCCGTGCCCCAGGACGAGATCAACCGCACGCTCGTGCGGCTCGCCCGCGGCGGGCTGACCGTGATCCGCCTCAAGGGCGGCGATCCGTTCATCTTCGGGCGCGGAAGCGAGGAAGCGATCGAACTGGCGAAGGCCGGCATTCCCTTCGAGGTGGTTCCCGGCATCACCGCCGCGCAGGGCTGCGCGGCCAGCGCGCTGGTGCCCTTGACCCATCGCGGCATGGCGACCAGCCTGCGCTTCGTGACCGGGCATTGCCGCGACGACGAACCGCTCGATTTCGACTGGGCGAGCCTTGCCGACTCGCACACGACGCTGGTGATCTACATGGGTTTTGCCCACATGGCCGAGATCGCCGCGCGGCTGATCGAGCACGGGCGGGCGCCGCAAACCCCGGTGGTTGCCGTTTCCAACGGGACCAGACCGGACGAAAAACGCATCATTTCCGATCTTGCCCATATCGCGACGGACGTACTCGAGGCGGGCATGGCCAATCCGGTCGCCTTCTTCGTGGGCGAAGCCGCGGGCATCGACCTGGCGGTTCATCCATCGCCGGCACCGCATGTCCGGCTCGTCGCGCCGCGGCTGGAGGCAGTCAATGCGTGAAGCGGCCATTCCGCTCGCTCTCGCCTTGCTCGCCGGCAGCATTTCACCCGCAGCCGCCGGAAATCACATCGATGCGGCCGTCGCTGCATCGCTCGCCAACACGGTTCGCCAGGATTGCGGGTCCTGCCATGGCCTGACGCTGAAGGGTGGCCTTGGCCGGCCGATCACGGCGGAGGCGCTCGCCGGATATGAAGTGCACGACCTGCGCGACATCATCCTCCACGGGATTCCCGGTACCGCCATGCCGCCGTGGCAAGGCATGATTACCGAAGACGAGGCGGAATGGATCGCCAGGCGGCTGATCGAAGGATCGCTGGAATGATGCGCGCTGTCCTTGCTCTGCTGCTCGTCCTTTTCAACGCGCCGCTCCTGGCGGCACCGATGCTGCGCGGAACCGGCGATCTCGGCCTCGTCATCGAACGCGCAAGCGGTTCGGTGCTGATCGTCGACACGACGCATCACACCCGGATCGCGCGCGTCGAGGGGCTCGGCGACATCAGCCATGCATCGGTCGTCTATTCGCGAGATGAGCGTTACGCTTTCGTATTTGGCCGTGACGGCGGGCTGACGAAGATCGACATGCTGGAGCAACGCATCGTCAAGCGCATCATCCAGGCCGGCAATTCGATTGGCGGAGCGATCTCCGACGACGGCACGCTGATCGCCGTCTCCAATTACGAGCCCGGCGGGGTGCGCGTTTTCGATACCGAAACGCTGGACCCCGTCGCTGACCTTCCCGCCACCTATGGCGACGGAAAGGCGCTGTCGAAGACCGTCGGCCTCGTGGATATCCCGGGGCGGGCCTTCGTGTTCTCGCTTTGGGATGCGGGCGAAACCTGGATCGCCGATTTCTCAGAAGGAAATGCGCCGAAGATCACCCGGCTCAAGGATGTCGGAACGAACCCCTATGACGGGCTGGTGACCGGCAACGGAAGGCACTACATCGCCGGGCTGTTCGGCGAGGACGGGCTGAGCCATATCGATTTGTGGGCGGCTACGCCGGAACCGGCAAAGATCCTCGCGGGATACCGCAAGAACGATCCGGCCATGCCGGTTTACAAGATGCCGCATCTTGAGGGTTGGGCGGAAGCCGACGGCCTCTTCGTGCTGCCGGCGATCGGGCGCAACGAGGTGCTGCTGCTCGACGACCGGACATTCGCGGAAGCGGGCAGCATTCCGGTCCACGGCCAACCGGTCTTTGCCATGGCACGGCCCGACGGTCGGCAGGTATGGGTCAATTTCGCGCCGCCGAACAACGACACCATCCAGGTGATAGACGTGCCCTCGCAAAAGGTCGTGGCGACACTGAAGCCCGGTCCGGCGGTCCTTCACATGGAATTTGCGCCGCGCGGCCACGAGGTCTGGATGAGCGTGCGCGACGCCGACGAGATCCAGGTGTGGAACACGCGCACGCTGGAGAAGGTCGCCACGTTGTCGGCCATGAAACCAAGCGGCATCTTCTTTACCGCGCGTGCACACAGGACGGGGCTGTGACATGACACATCCGCTCAGCCCCATTGACACGATCCTCATTGACCGCTTCCAGCGTGGCTTTCCGCTGGTGCGGGCGCCGTTCGCGACAGTGGGCGGACTGGTGGGATTGGGCGAGGCCGAGACCATCTGTCGCTATCGCCACTTCGTCGATGCCGGCGTCATCACCCGCATCGGCGCGGTCGTGGCCCCCAATGTGCTCGGTGCATCGACGCTTGCCGCGATGAATGTGCCGCCCGGGGACCTTGAACGGGTTGCCGCGATCGTCAGCGCGGATCGCCACGTGAACCACAATTACGAACGTGAGAACGCACTCAATCTGTGGTTCGTGGTCACCGCGCCCGGCGAGACCGAGTTACAGGCGACCTTGCGGGACATCTCGCGCGCGACTGGATATGCCGTGCGCGACCTACGCCTGGAGGAAGCCTTTCATCTCGACCTCGGCTTTCCGCTCGAGGGGGGAACCTTGGAGGACAGGGCGGTTATGCGCCAGCCGCGCCTGGAAGCAGTCGACGAGGGAGACAGCGCATTGCTGGGCTCCATTGAGGACGGCCTGGCGCTGGTCCCGCGTCCCTATCGGGAGGCGGCCGGCCGCATCGGGCGCCACGAGATCGACGTCATAGGCCGCCTTGCCGCGCTGGCCGAGGCCCATGTCATCCGCCGTTTCGGCGTGGTCGTGCGCCATCGCGCTGTCGGGATCTGCGCCAATGCCATGGCTGTCTGGGACGTGCCCGATGACCGCGCGTCGGCACTCGGGCGGCGGTTCGCGGGAGAGCCCGGCGTCACGCTGTGCTACCGGCGGCGACGCGCCGGCGATTGGCCGTTCAATCTCTACTGCATGGTGCACGCGCGTTCGCGCGATGACGCCGCGGCGGTCACCGCCCGTCTCGACGCAATCGCGGACGGGTTCGCCAGGGACCACACCGTCTTGTTCTCCCGTCGCTGCTTCAAGCAGACGGGCGCCCGGTTTTCCGAAACCAGGAGCGCGGCATGAGCGCCCTGCACGATCCGGTCGACCGTGACCTGCTCGAACGCCTGCAGGAAGGCATTGCCGTGGCGCACAGGCCCTTTGCGTCGCTCGCCGCGGAGACTGGACTGAGCGAGCAGCAGATCGTGGATCGCATCAAGGCGTGGCTGGATGCGGGTCTGCTGTCGCGTTTCGGCCCGATGTTCAATGCCGAGCGCATGGGCGGGGCCTTCTGCCTGTGCGCCATGGCGGTGCCGGGCGACCGGTTCGACGCGGTCGCCGAAATCGTCAACCGTTTCGACGAAGTGGCGCACAACTACCAGCGTGAACACCGCTACAACATGTGGTTCGTGCTCGCCTGCGAAACGCCGACGGGCATCTATGAAACCGCGAAGCTGATCGAGAAGGCGACCGGGCTGGAGGTCAACCTGTTTCCCAAGCAGGTGGAATATTTCGTCGAGTTCAAGGTACCCGCATGATGACACCCGACGCGATTGACCGCAAACTGATGCTGGCGCTGCAAGGCGGCCTGCCGCTGGAGGTGGAGCCGTGGGCCGCGGTCGCGCGTGAGACGGGCCTTGCCGAAGGGGTCGTGATGGCGCGGGTGAACCGGCTGCTGGAAAACAGGGCGATCCGCCGCATCGCCGCGGTGCCCAATCACTACAGGCTCGGCATGACCGCCAACGGCATGACGGTCTGGGACGTCGACGACGAGCTGATCGACCGGCTCGGCGCCGCTGTGGGCGCGCTTTCCTTCGTTTCTCATTGTTACCGCCGTCCGCGCAAGCTGCCCGACTGGCCCTACAACCTGTTCGCCATGGTTCACGGCCGCGACCGCGGCGAAGTGGAGACAAAGCGCGGCGTGATTGCCGAACTCCTCGGCCAATCCTGCCGCGCCAACGACATCCTCTATTCGACGCGCATCCTGAAAAAGACCGGCATGCGCATCGGGAACAAGGGAGTTCCGCCATGTTCCGGCTGACCCACTATCTCAATGAAATCCGCCATCCGAGCGATCCCGGCGTGCATCGCACGCCGCCCGGCCCTGTCGTCATCTGGAACCTGATCCGCCGCTGCAATCTTCTTTGCAGGCATTGTTACTCGATTTCCGGCGACGTCGATTTCCCGGGTGAACTGACGACCGCCCAGGTCTTTTCGGTCATGGGCGAGTTGAAGGCGTTTCGCGTTCCGGTGCTGATCCTGTCCGGCGGCGAACCGCTTCTGCGACCAGATATCTACGAGATCTCCAAGCGCGCCAAGGACATGGGTTTCTATGTCGGGCTGTCGACAAACGGCGCTCTGATCGATGACAGCCATGCCGCGCGCATTCGCGAGGTGGGATACGATTATGTCGGCATTTCACTCGACGGTATCGGCGAGGTACACGACCGGTTCCGCGGCAAGGCGGGCGCATTCGACGCCTCGCTTGCTGCCGTGCGGCGGCTCAAGGCGATCGGCGTCAAGATCGGCCTGCGGTTCACCATGACCATGGAGAACGCGACCAACCTGGAGCCGCTTCTCGATCTCGCGGCAAGCGAAGATGTCGACAAGATCTACCTGTCCCATCTCGTCTATGCCGGGCGCGGCAACAAGAACCGCGGCACGGACGCCGAGTGGCAGATCACGCGCAATGCCATGGACCTGCTGATCGAGCGGGCCTGGGCCGATATCGAAGCGGGAACGGGGCGCGAATACGTGACCGGCAACAACGACGCCGATGGCGTATACCTGCTGAAATGGGCCCGCGAAAACCACCCCGGCAAGGCCGACCACTTGGAATTGCTGCTCAAGCGCTGGGGCGGAAACGCCTCCGGCCTCAACATCGCCAATATCGACAATCTCGGCAATGTCCATCCCGATACGTTCTGGTGGCACTACACGCTAGGCAATGTGCTCGAGCGGCCGTTCCCGGAGATCTGGAGCGACGTGTCCGATCCGGTGATGGCGGGGTTGAAGCAGCGTCCGCGTCCGGTCAAGGGCCGCTGCGGCCAATGTGCCCATCTCGACATCTGCGGCGGCAACACGCGCGTGCGGGCCCTGCAACTGACCGGCGATCCGTGGGCCGAGGACCCGGCCTGCTACCTGACAGATGAAGAGATCGGCATCGAGCAGGGCGCCGACCGGTTGGTCGTGCGACCGTTTCGGGGAGCGCGCCATGAAGCGCCGCATCAATACCGCTAAAGCGATTCTTGTCCTGTCGCTGGCCGCGCTGCCGGGCACCGTCAGGGCCGGGCCGGTGGAGATATACGCCGAGAAGTGCGCGGCCTGCCATGGCGAAGCGCGGCTAGGTGGCACCGGGCCGGCGCTGATACCCGAAAGCCTCGGGCGGACGAAGACGGAGGCGATCGCCGGCACGATCGCCAACGGACGGATACAGACCCAGATGCCCGCTTTTGGCGAGGAACTGACGGCAGACGAAGTCGCTGCGCTGGCCGAGTATGTCCGCACGCCGCTCGGCTATGATCCGGTATGGGGCGAGGCGAAAATAGCTGCCAGTCGTGAAGCGAACGCGGATTACGACCCGGCCGGCAGCCCGCGGTTCGCAGCCGACCCGATGAACCTGTTCGTGGTCGTCGAGACGGGCGATCATCACGCCACGCTGCTCGATGGGGACAAGCTGGAACCGATCACGCGCTTTGAAACGCGATACGCGCTGCATGGCGGGCCGAAATTCTCGCCCGATGGCCGCTTCGTCTATTTCATGTCGCGCGACGGCTGGGTGACGAAATACGATATCTGGTCGCTGCAGAAGGTCGTCGAGGTGCGCGCCGGCATCAATAGCCGCAACATCGCGCTTTCGAAGGATGGCAGGCATGTCGCTGTTGCCAATTACCTGCCGCACAGCCTCGTCATCCTGTCGGCCGACGATCTCGCGCCGGAAAGGATCTTCGAAGCCACCGACAAGGACGGCAAGTCCTCGCGCGTCTCTGCCGTCTACCAGGCGCGTCCGCGTGACAGTTTCGTGGTGGCGCTGAAGGACGTGCCGGAACTGTGGGAGATCGCCACCGATCCGAATGCGCCGCCGGTTTATGAGGGCAAGGTGCACTCCTACGAGAAGGGCATGGTGGAAGCGCTGCCGTCATCGGAGGGTCTGTTCGCCTTGCGCCGCATCGTGCTGTCCGAGCCACTCGACGATTTCTTCTTTTCGCCCGACTACCGCAGCCTCGTCGGTTCCTCCCGCAATGGCGGAGAGGGCGTGGTGGTCAACATGACGGTTGGGCGCGAGATTGCGCGCATACCGCTGCCGGGGCTGCCGCATCTGGGTTCGGGTATCAGCTGGGAATGGCAGGGGCGCCGCGTCATGGCGACACCGCATCTCAAGGAGGCGAAGGTCTCGATCATCGATATGGACAACTGGACCGTTGTGAAGACGCTCGATACGCTTGGCCCCGGCTTCTTCATGCGCAGCCACGATGGATCGCGCTATGCGTGGACCGACGTCTTCTTCGGCCCGAACCGCGACGCGATGCACGTGATCGACAAGGAAACGCTCGAAATCGTGAAGACAATCCGGCCGGAACCTGGAAAGACCGCCGCCCATGTCGAATTCGACAAGACGGGCGCCCATGCCCTGGTGTCGATCTGGGAGGATGACGGTGCGGTCGTCGTCTATGACGCGAACACGCTTGAAGAGGTGAAGCGACTGCCGATGCGCAAGCCGTCCGGCAAATATAATGTCTGGAACAAGATCACCTTCGAGGACGGCACCAGCCACTGAAGCGGGAGGGTGCGATTTGGCCCTAAAGCGCGATGCGGATCACCCGTCCGTCATCGCCGACCAGCAGCGCGCCGTAGGCGGGCCAGGCGGCAAGCGTGGTTCGGACCTGCATTTCCTCCATGATGGAAAACGCCGTGGAGAAGGCGTCGGCGAAGGCGGCAAGCGGCCCGCGCACGCTTGCCCGCCTCCAGCGCGCTGCTGGCCGGAGCGTCTTCGGGTCGATCATTTGCGGCACCGTGCCGGCGGCATCAAGCGTGGTACCGTATGGCGCGGAGGTGGCGATCGACGCGTTTTCGAGAGGCAGTTCCATATCCCAGGCGCCGCCCGCGGCGTCGCCGATGCCGAGATTCCACGGCCGGTTATCCGGATGGCGCCCCAATGCGCGGTATTCACCGAGATTGACCAGGATGTCGGTCAGTCCGTGTGCACGGAACAGGTCGGCGACGCGGTCTGTGATGTAGCCCTGGGCGATGCCGTTCAAGGTCATGGCCATGCCGGGACGCAGAAAGCGGATGGCGTGCGCCTCAAGCCGGACGTGATCCATCCCGACCGGATGGGCTGTATCCGGCGTTCCGGCGGACCCGCCGTTCGCGTTGCGAGCCGCTGCCTGCCAAAGCGGCTGGACCGTGGGGTCGAACATGCCGTCCGTCGCGTCGTGCATCTGGCGGCACAGGCGAAGCAGGTCGACCATTTCCGTCGGGGCCGGGTCGAGTTTACCTGCTTCGTTGAGGCGGACGAGAGCGCTTTGTGCACGATACAGGCTGAGCAGGTTTTCCAGGCGGTCGATTTCGGCGCGGGCGGACGCCATGATCGCTTCGGCCTCTGGTCGGCTGGCGGCGGCAAGCGTGATCGAGGCCTCCGCGCCAAGCGCACTGCCCGTCCAGCGACAGAGAGGCAGGGTGGCCGCTGCCGCGCCCGCTCCCGACAGGACTCCGGGAAGGGCTGCCAGTATGGTGAGCGCGCGCCGCCTCGTGACCGTTTCCATTTGCATCCCTCCGCCCGGAACCTCTTTCGTCATGATGACGAGAACAGCAGATGCGTCCTTGATCTTCGTTAAGCGGCGGCGCCGCCGGCACGCCTTTGGGCCCTGGCGCGTTTCAGCGATTGCGCGCACACGCTTAATGCCGTTTCGGTATCGATACCCGGCGTGGCAACCGCTAGCGCACAGGCACGGATGTCGGGATCGTTCTCGAGCCGTTCGATGATCTGCTCCGGCGACAGATCCATGAGAAGCGGACACAGTGCCGGGTCGAACCGTCCGCTTTCGACCATTGCCCTGCACATTGCCGTTCTCCGCGTTTTGTAACCATTTTGGCGCTTTTTGCCCGATTCCGCAACGCGACCCAATGACATGGATCAATGGCGGGCCGTTGAGTGGTTTCAGATGGTCATTTCCATCCGGTATCCCGGCGCGTAGACAAGCCGCACGTGGGTGATCGGATCAAAAGCATGCCAGGTCAAACGCTCGACGATGAAGAGGGCGGCATTTTCAGGGGTATTGAGAAGTCTGGCCTCAATGGTGCTTGCATTCGCCGCCGAAAGCGTGACGTCGCCGCGCGTGAACGGCGCGTTCTGCACCAGCCATTCATTGGCGCTTACGGCGGAGAAATCCGCGTCGAGCGCGCCGGGCACAACTGCTGTATGGATCCAGCGGTCCTCGTAGAGATGCGGCTTACCATCGGCAAAGTGGCGGGCACGCACGTGAAGAAGCCGAACGTCGGCGGCCAGCCCCATGCGCGCGGCCACGATCTGCGACGGGTGGGCGAACTGACGTTCGATGAGCTCGTAGCGCCAGGCCATGCCGCGGCTTTCAACGTCGATGCGGGTGATGGGGATTTCCAGAGTGGCGCGGCGCACCGGGTTGAGTGCGACGCGCGTGCCGGCCTTGCGTCGGCGCTCGATGAAGCCGGCCTGTGCGATCTCGCGCATGGCGCGATTGACCGTGGCCCGCGCACAGCCGAATTCTGCGGCAAGGTCGACTTCGTGCGGCACCGGATCTCCCGGCTGCCAGACCCGTTCAGCGATACGGCGCATGAGTTCGGCGTGGATTGCCTGCCAGGAATTGGCATCGGCAGGTGCGGTCAAAGGTCATTCCCCAGTTTGCGGACTGTCGCGCGATAGCGCTCGGTGATCGCGTCGTGGTGCCGGTGCGCGCCGCCCGAAACGACATGGCGACCGGCCGACCAGACGTCAGTGACAATACGGTCGCCACCGGCGAAAACAAGGCAGTCGAGTATCGTATCGCCCCGTTTTCCCTCGATTGCGATGGCGTTTTTGTCAAGTGCAACAAGGTCGGCGAGACGCCCGGCTTCGATGGCGCCGGCGTCGCGCCCAGCAGCCTGGCCGCCGCCGCGCGCTGCGCCTTCGAACAGGGTCCGCCCGGCAGATCGTTCCGGCGAGGCGAGAACGGCGCGCGCGCGTTCGCGCAGGCGCTGCGAATATTCCAGCGTGCGGAGTTCTTCGCCAAGAGCGATGCGGATGTTGGAATCCGAACCGATCCCGAACCGCCCACCGGATTCGAGGAAGGCGCGGCCGTCGAATATGCCGTCACCGAGACTGGATTCGGTGATCGGGCAAAGACCGGCGACAGCGCCTGACGCGGCCAGTGCCCGCGTCTCTCCCGAGCGCATGTGCGTGCAGTGTATCAGGCACCAGCGTTCGTCGACGTCATGGTTGTCGAAAAGCCACTCGACCGGCCGCATGCCCCACGTGGCTTCCACCTCCTCCACTTCGCCGGTCTGTTCGGCGATATGCATGTGGAGCGGGGCATCGGGTATCAGGGCGATGGCCGCCGCCAGTCCCCGATGGCTGACCGCGCGCAAGGAGTGGGGCGCCACGCCGAGGACGGCATCGTCGCCAAGCGCGGCGACCGAAGGCCGAGTCGCGTCGAGAAGGGCGGTAAATCCGTCGACGTCGCAGCCGAAACGGATCTGGCCGGGCCCGAGCGGTCTGCCGTCGCAGCCGCCCTGTTCGTATAGTACGGGCAGCAGGGTGAGCCCGATCCCGGTCAGCCGCGCCGCCGCGGCGATGCGTTCGGCCATCTCCGCCGGGTTGTCATAGGGCCGTCCGTCGGCCTGGTGGTGCAGGTAGTGGAATTCGGCCACCGCGGCATAGCCGGCTTCCAGCATTTCCATCTGCACGAAAGCGGCGATCGCCTCGACGTCGTCGGGCGTCAGCCGTTCCAGGAAACGGTACATCAAGGCCCGCCAGGTCCAGAAGCTGTCGCGCGGGTCGGGACCGCGCCTTTCCGTCAACCCGGCCATTGCGCGCTGGAAGGCATGGCTGTGCAGGTTGGCCGGTGCGGGTAGCAGGACGCCGACGCGTGCTCCTTGCGGCTGCGTATCCGGTTCGACCGCAATGATGCGCCCATCCGCGCCGATTTCGACCCGGACCCCGCTCCGCCAGCCTTGCGCCGTCAGCGCCTGTCCGGCCCAAAAGGTTTTGTGTTCCATGGCCGCTTGACTCCATAATATGTGCAGACATAATAACGCAAGTCCTGCTTTCTTCAAGGGTCGTCACGACGTGCAAAACCGCCTTCTCATCCACGCAAGGCTTGCGGCCATGACTTCCGGGGCGGCGCAGGGGGCCGTGATCGATGACGGCGTGGTCGCCATCGCGGAGGGGCGGATCGCGTGGTGCGGTCCTTCCGGGGCGATCCCCGATACATTGAAGGGGTGGGATGCGGATGATCTGGAGGGCAGGCTGGTCACGCCGGGGCTGATCGACTGCCACACCCACATCGTCCATGGCGGCGATCGCGCGCGCGAGTTCGAAATGCGGCTGGAGGGCGCGAGCTACGAAGAGATCGCGCGGGCGGGTGGCGGCATCCTGTCGACGGTGGCAGCCACGCGCGCGGCAAGCGAGGACGACCTTCTCGCCATGACCCTGCCGCGCGTCGATGCGTTGATCGGCGAGGGTGTCACGACGCTGGAGATCAAGTCGGGCTACGGGCTCGACGTCGATACGGAATTGAAGATGCTGCGGGTCGCGCGGCGAATCGGCGAAGCACGGCCGGTGCGCGTGCGCACCAGCTTCCTCGGCGCCCATGCAGTGCCGCCGGAATTTGCGGGCAGGCCACGAGACTACCTTGCCGAGGTCTGCCTACCGGCGCTGGAGGCAGCGGCGGCAGAGGGACTCGTGGATGCCGTCGACGGTTTCTGCGAAGGCATCGCCTTTTCACCGGGCGAAATCGTCATGGTGTTCGACCGGGCGAAAGCGCTCGGCCTGCCGGTGAAGCTTCACGCGGAGCAATTGTCGAATCTCGGCGGGGCCAAATTGGCCGCGCATTACGGTGCGCTTTCTGCCGACCATCTGGAGTATCTCGATGAAGAGGGCGTCAAAGCCATGGCCGATGCCAGGTCCGTGGCGGTGCTGCTGCCGGGCGCCTTCTACACGCTGCGCGAGACCCAACTTCCGCCGGTCGGTCTGTTCCGCCAGCACGGTGTACAGATGGCGATCGCGACCGACTGCAATCCGGGTTCGTCGCCGCTCGCTTCGCTGCTTCTCGCCATGAACATGGCCTGCACGCTGTTTCGCATCACCCCGGCCGAAGCGCTTGCGGGCACGACGATCAATGCCGCCAGGGCGCTCGGCCTTGCCGGTTGCGGCTGTATTGCGCCCGGGATGCGCGCCGACCTGGCGGTCTGGAACGTGGAGCAACCGGCGGAGCTTTCCTATCGCATTGGCTTCAACGCGCTGCATCAGCGCATTTTCGGAGGCAATTGGTGAACACGGTGACGCTGACGCCCGGCAAGGCGACGCTCAGGCAGCTGGAACGGCTTTATCGCGGCGGCCATGCCGCGAAGTTGCCCGCCCGGGCAAGAAAACCGGTGGAGCGCGCGGCGGCGCAAGTCGCGAGCGCGGCGGAAAACAGTGCCGCGGTCTATGGCGTCAATACCGGCTTCGGCAAGCTTGCGAGCGTGAAGATCGCCGCCCGCGATACCGCCGCCCTGCAGCGCAACCTCATCCTGTCGCACTGCTGCGGTGTCGGCGAAGCAGTCGAACCGGCGATCGCACGGCTGATGATGGCGCTGAAGCTGCTGTCGCTCGGCCGCGGGGCGTCGGGCGTACGTTGGGAGATCGTCGCGCTGCTCGAAGGCATGCTTTCCGCCGGCGCCACGCCGGTGATCCCGGCACAGGGCTCGGTCGGCGCCTCGGGCGATCTCGCGCCGCTCGCGCACATGGCAGCCGTGATGATCGGCGAGGGCGAAGCTGATTTCGCCGGAACACGCCTGGCCGGCGGCGAAGCGCTCGCGAGCGCCGGGCTCAGGCCGGTCGCGCTGGCCGCCAAGGAAGGGCTGGCGCTGATCAACGGCACGCAGTTCTCGACCGCCTGCGCGCTCGCCGCGCTGTTCGACGCGCGGCGCAACATCGAGGCGGCAATCGTCACCAGCGCGCTCGCCACCGACGCGATCATGGGCTCGACGGCGCCGCTCAGGCCGGAGATCCACGAACTGCGCGGACAGCCCGGCCAGATCGAGGTCGCCGCCGCCATGCGCGCGCTGATGGAAGGCTCGGCGATCCGGGAAAGCCATCGCGAGAATGACAGCCGGGTGCAGGACCCCTACTGCATCCGTTGCCAGCCGCAGGTGACGGGCGCCTGCCTGGACTTGCTGCGCCAGGCGGCACGCACGCTGGAGATCGAGGCCAATGCGGTGACCGACAATCCGCTGGTGCTTGCCGACAGCGGCGATATCCTGTCGGGAGGCAATTTCCACGCCGAGCCGGTGGCGTTTGCCGCCGACCAGATAGCGCTCGCCATCGCCGAGATGGGGTCGATCGCGCAGCGGCGTATCGCGCTGATGGTCGATCCGACGCTCTCCTTCGACCTGCCGCCGTTCCTGACTCCTGATCCCGGGCTCAATTCCGGCTTCATGATCGCGGAGGTGACGTCGGCTGCGCTGATGAGCGAGAACAAGCACCTCGCCACCCCGTGCTCGACCGATTCCACACCGACCAGCGCCAACCAGGAGGATCATGTCTCCATGGCCGCCCACGGCGCGCGGCGCCTGGCGCGGATGAATCGCAACCTCGCGGCAATCCTCGGCGTCGAACTGTTGTGCGCGGCGCAAGGCATCGGTTTCCGCGCGCCGCTGAAGACCAGCAGACCCCTGCAGCGGGCGATCCGGCGGTTGCGGACCGACATCGCGCCGCTTGAGGCGGACCGCTATCTCGCGGGCGACCTGGAAAAGGCGCGCGACCTGATCGAAAGCGAGGAAATAGTGATCGCCGCGGGCAAGCGACCGATCATCGACTGGGAGGGGCCGACATGGAGCCGGTAACGGTCACAAGCGGCGAAAGCCCGGTGCTCCTCGCCATGCCGCACACGGACACATGGCTGCCCAAGGATGTGTTCGACGGGCTCAATGCGCGCGGGCGTTTACTTGCCGACACCGATTGGCACATCGATCGGCTCTATGCGGGCCTCTTACCCGGTGCCACCGTGGTGCGGGCAAATTTCCATCGCTACCTGATCGACGCCAATCGCGATCCGGCCGGGCTGTCGCTCTATCCCGGTCAGAACACGACGGGGCTTTGTCCGCTGACCGACTTCGACGGCGAAGCGATCTGGCGCGACGGCCATGCGCCGGACGAGGCAGAGACCGAACGCCGTCGCGAGGGATTCCATGCCGCCTATCACGCGGCGCTGGGCGGCGAACTGGCGCGCCTGCGCCGATTGCATGGGCAGGTCGTGCTCTACGACTGCCATTCCATCCGCAGCGAGATCCCGTTCCTGTTCGACAGCGTGCTGCCTGACCTCAATATCGGAACGAATGACGGCCGCGCTTGCGCCCACGAATTGGAAAGCATCGTGTTAAATATATGCCAAAAAACAAAAGCATATACGCATATTCTCAATGGACGCTTTAAGGGCGGCTGGACCACGCGCCGCTATGGGCGCTCGCAGGACGGCATCCATGCCGTGCAGATGGAGATCGCCCAGTCGGCCTACCTGAAAGCCGAAGAACCGCCCTTTGCCCTCGATGACAACGCTGCAGCCAATCTGCGTGCCGTGCTCGGCTCGATCCTGGGGCATCTCGAAGCCTGGGCGCTGGAACACAGCGCCTGAGATATACGCAAGGAGAACGACCGATGACTGCAAATCCCCGGCACAATCTGCGCGACGTCTATCCGCCGACCGGCTCGGAGATCACGGCGAAATCCTGGCTCACCGAGGCGCCGATGCGCATGCTGATGAACAATCTGCATCCCGACGTGGCTGAAAACCCGCACGAACTGGTGGTATATGGCGGCATTGGCCGGGCGGCGCGCACCTGGGCCGACTTCGACCGTATCGTGGAGTGCCTGAAGGGGCTGGAGGGCGACGAGACCCTGCTTGTCCAGTCCGGCAAGCCGGTCGGCGTGTTCCGCACCCACGCCGACGCGCCGCGCGTGCTGATCGCCAATTCGAACCTCGTGCCGCATTGGGCGACCTGGGATCATTTTTCCGAACTCGACCGCAAGGGTCTCGCCATGTATGGGCAGATGACCGCCGGGTCGTGGATCTATATCGGGACTCAGGGCATCGTTCAGGGCACCTACGAAACCTTCGCCGAGGCCGGGCGCCAGCATTATGGCGGCGATCTTGCGGGCAGGTGGATCCTGACCGCGGGACTTGGCGGCATGGGCGGCGCGCAGCCGCTGGCGGCTGTGATGGCGGGCGCCTGCTGCCTGGCGGTGGAATGCGACGAGGCGCGCATCGATTTCCGGCTTCGCACCCGCTATCTCGACGAGAAGGCGCATTCGCTCGACGAGGCCCTGGAGATGATCGGGCGCTGGACGAAGGCCGGCGAAGCGCGTTCGGTCGGGCTCCTCGGCAATGCCGCCGACATATTCCCCGAACTCGTGCAGCGCATGGGCGATGGCGGCGTCCGCCCCGATATCGTCACCGACCAGACCTCGGCGCACGATCCGGTCAACGGCTACCTGCCCAGGGGCTGGACCGTCGCCGAATGGCGCGAGAAGCGCGAGAGCGATCCCAAGGCGGTGGAGAAGGCCGCGCGGGCGTCCATGAAGATACACGTCGCCGCGATGGTGGACTTCTGGAACGCCGGCGTGCCCACGCTCGATTACGGCAACAATATCCGCCAGGTGGCCAAGGAGGAGGGGCTGGAGAACGCCTTTGCGTTTCCGGGCTTCGTACCGGCCTATATCCGGCCGTTGTTCTGCAAGGGGATCGGCCCGTTCCGCTGGTGTGCGCTGTCAGGCGACCCGGAGGACATCTACAAGACGGACGCGAAAATGAAGGCGCTGTTCCCCGACAACGTCCATCTGCTCAACTGGCTCGACATGGCGCGCGAACGCATCGCCTTCCAGGGCCTTCCCGCCCGCATCTGCTGGATCGGGCTCGGCGAGAGGCACAAGGCAGGCCTTGCCTTCAACGAGATGGTGCGGTCTGGGGAATTGACGGCGCCGGTGGTGATCGGCCGCGACCATCTTGATTCCGGTTCGGTCGCCTCGCCCAACCGCGAGACCGAGGCGATGAAGGACGGATCGGACGCCGTTTCCGACTGGCCGCTGCTGAACGCGCTGCTCAACACGGCGTCGGGCGCGACCTGGGTGTCGCTGCATCATGGCGGCGGCGTCGGCATGGGCTTTTCGCAACATGCCGGAATGGTGATCGTGTGCGACGGCAGCGAAGACGCCGACCGCCGCCTGGAGCGCGTATTGTGGAACGATCCGGCGAGCGGCGTCATGCGCCACGCCGATGCCGGCTACGAGATCGCGCTCGACTGCGCCCGCGAGCATGGGTTGAACCTGCCGGGGATTCTTGGCGCGTAGGATCTGTCAGGCGATACGGGCGCGAAGGCCGATCGGCCTGCCGGGGGACAGTTCGTTGGCCGCGGCGACGATGGAATCGGCGTCGATGCCAAAATGACGGTAGAGGTCGGCGATCGTGCCCGTCTGGCCGAAGTGCTCGACACCGATAGGCACGGTCCGGTGGCCGGTGACGGAACCGAGCCAGGCAAGCGTCGCGGGATGCCCGTCGATCACGGTAATCAGCGTGCAGTGGCGGGGCAGGCGGGCGAACAGCCGTCCGACATGGCTTTCCGCGGAGCCATGGCCGCGTGCACGTGCGCGCCGCGCCGCCGTCCAGCCGGCATTGAGCCGGTCGGCCGAGGTGACGGCAAGGACGCCGATGTCGCGCCGGTCGTTGCTGATGCGGCCAGCCGCCGCGATCGCCTCCGGCGCCACGCAGCCCTGATAGACGATCACGATCTCGGCGTTCGGGCCGGGTTCGCGCAGCCAGTAGGCGCCGTCGACCACGCCTTGGGCGAATTGTTCGTCGCGGGCTGCGCGTATCTGTTCGACGGGCCGGGTCGAAAGCCGCAGATAGACCGACCCGCCCGTTTCGTCGCGCAGCCAGGTGCGCTCCGACGGGTCGCCTTCGCCGCCGCGCTGGAGATAGTCGAACGCCCAGTCCATGATGACCGACAGTTCATCCAGGAAGGCCGGCTCGAAGGCGGCGAGCCCGTCCTGGCTCATGCCGATCAAGGGCGTGCCGACGGATTGGTGCGCGCCGCCTTCGGGCGCCAGCGTCACGCCCGACGGCGTGCCGGCGATGATGAAACGGGAATCCTGGTAGCAGGCATAGTTGAGCGCATCGAGGCCGCGGGCGATGAATGGGTCGTAAACCGTGCCAACGGGCAACAGGCGCTCGCCGAAAAGCGAATGGCTGAGGCCCGCCGCGCCGAGCAGAAGGAACAGGTTCATCTCGGCGATTCCGAGCTCGATATGCTGGCCCCTTGGCGAAAATCCCCATTTCTGCGCCGACGGGATGTTCTGCTCGCGAAACAGGTCGGAGCGCGCATCGCGGGCAAACAACCCCCTGCGGTTGACCCAGCCGCCGAGATTGGTCGAAACGGTCACGTCGGGAGAGGTGGTGACGATGCGTTCCGACAGGGGCGAGCCGGACCGGGCGATTTCGTCGAGGATCTTGCCGAACCCGGCCTGGGTCGACTGGATCGCGTCGTCGAGATAGACGGCGCCGCCCGTCTCGATTGGTCCGGCCGCGTAGCGGCGACGCCCGGCTGAAAAGAACGGTACGCCATCCAACCATTCCTCAAGCGTGCCCGTGTCGCCGGTTGCCGGGAGACGATCCCATTCGGCGCCCGCCGTTACGCCCATCTGCGTTCGGAAGGACTCCATCTGCGCTTCGGTCATCAGGCCGGCATGGTTGTCCTTGTGGCCGGCAAGCGGCGTACCCCAGCCCTTGATCGTGTAGGCAAGGAAGGCCGTGGGCCTGTCGTCGGCGACATCGGCGAAGGCTTCGGTCAGCGTTTCCAGGCACTGGCCGCCGAGATTTGTCATCAGTTCGGCCAGTTCGTCGTCGCTGCGGCGCGCCAGCAATTCAGCGATGCCGGCCTTTCCACCGATGTCATCGGCCAACTGCTCGCGCCAGGCCGCGCCGCCCTTGTAGGTGAGCGCCGCGTAGAGATCGTTTTGGCAGCGGTCGATCCAGTCGCGCAATGCCTCGCCGCCTGGCTCGGCGAAGGCCGAGCGCTGGAGGGCGCCGTATTTCAGCCGCACGACGTTCCAGCCGAAAGCCGGGAATATCGCCTCGATGCGCCGCCACAGGCCCTCACGCACGACGCCGTCGAGGCTCTGGCGGTTGTAGTCGATGATCCACCATGTGTTGCGCAATCCGTGCTTCCAGCCCTCCTGGAGGCATTCATAGATATTGCCTTCGTCGAGCTCGGCATCGCCGACGAGCGCGACCATGCGGCCCTCGGGTCGGTTTGCCGCCCAGCCATGGCTCTTGACGTAGTCCTGCACCAGCGAGGCGAACGCGGTCATGGCGACGCCAAGCCCGACGGAGCCGGTGGAGAAATCGACGTCATCGATGTCCTTGGTGCGGCTCGGATAGGATTGGGTTCCGCCGAAGCCGCGGAAATTTTCCAGCTTCTCGCGGGTCTGATTACCCATCAGGTACTGCGCGGCGTGGAACACCGGCCCGGCATGGGGCTTGACCGCCACGCGATCCTCGGGCCTGAGCGCATCGAAATAGAGCGCGGTCATGATCGATACCACCGAGGCGCAGGACGCCTGGTGGCCGCCGACCTTGACGTCGCCTTCGCCCTTGGGGCGGACATGGTTGGCATTATGGATCGTCCAGCAGGAGAGCCAGAGGAGTTGCTGTTCGACCGCCTTCAGCTTTTCGATGTCGGCTGCCATGTCCGCCTCCCTGTCATCTCGTATCCGTCAAGCCGCAATCGCGGCGCTGCCGGGCAGCGCCTGAAGGATATCGGCCAGGATATCATCGCAATCTTCCAACCCGACCGACAAGCGGACAAGCCCCTCCGAAATGCCGTGCTCCTCGCGCTCCTCGCGGGTGTAGGTTGAGTGTGTCATCGACGCAGGGTGCTGGACCAGTGTTTCCGCGTCACCCAGGGATACCGCGCGGCGGATCAGCTCGAGGCGGTTCATCATTGCGCAGCCGACCGCATAGCCGCCTTTCAGCTCGAACGCGATCATGCCGCCGAACGCCGACATCTGGCGACGGGCGAGGTCATGCTGGGGAAAGCTCTTCAGGCCGGGGTAAAAGACCTGGGCAACAGCCGGGTGGCGCTCCAGCACACTGGCCACATGCAGCGCGCTTTCGCTGTGACGATCCATGCGCAGCTTCAGCGTCTTCAATCCGCGCAGGACGAGCATGGCGTTGAACGGCGCCATGATCGCACCGGTCATGTCCTTCATGCCGGTTGTACGGATGGTCGCGATCATTTCGGTGCTGCCGGCGACGATGCCTGCTACCAGGTCGCCGTGCCCGCCGAGATACTTGGTTGCCGAATGAACGACGATATCGGCGCCGAGCTCGATCGGCCGCGTCAGCAGCGGCGTTGCATAGGTGTTGTCGACTATGGTGACGGCGCCGGCAGCGCGCGCGATCTTCGCGGTCGCCTCGATATCGACAAGGCGCATGTTCGGATTGGCCGGGGTCTCGAAATAGACGATGCGCGTCTTCTGGCTGATCGCGGCGGCGAGATTGGCTGCATCGGTCAAGTCGACATGGGTGATGGTGATGCCGAACTTTGCCAGCCCGTGGCGCAGAAAGGCGAAGGTGCAGCCGTAGAGCGTCTTGTCGACGATGATCTCGTCGCCGGGAGAAACCAGCGTCCACAACGTCGAAGTGATCGCGCCCATTCCCGATGCGGTAGCGAGCGCGGCTTCGGCGCCCTCCAGGCTGGCGACGCGGCGCTCCAGCAAGTCGAGCGTGGGATTGGAAATGCGCGAATAGATGTAGCCCGGGCGCTCACCGGCAAAGATTTCGCCGCCGGCTTCCGCGGTCTCGAAGGCGAAGGTCGACGTCAGGTGCAGCGGCGGGGTGAGTGCACCCTCGTTGTCCATCGGCTCGTAACCGAAATGGATCGCGCGGGTTGAAAAGCTGGCCGGGCGTGTCGTTGCATCGTTGCGCATCGTGTTCTCCATGGATGACTTGCGGGAACGATAGCGCCAAACCCATGGCATGAAATTGCGAAAGCTGCTAACAGAAAGGGAAATATTAGCAGGATTGCGCAAGGATTGCCGGAATGGATGCCAAAGATCGCCAAATTATCCGCGCATTGCAGATCAATGGCCGGTTGACGAACCAGGAACTGTCGGAAAAGGTCAACCTGTCGCCGTCACCCTGTTCGCGGCGCGTGCACGCGTTGGAGGAGCGCGGCGTGATTGCCGGCTACACGGCGCTGGTTGACCAGAAGGCCTATGGGCTGCCGCTGACCGTGTTCATCCGCATTCGCCTCGATCAGCATTCGAAGGAGGCCGTCGCCCGCTTCGAGCATGGGGTCGCGGAGATCGACGAAATCCTCGACTGCTTCCTCATGACCGGCGTTGCCGACTACCTGCTCAGGGTGATCGTGGCCGATCTCGACGCCTACGAGTCCTTCGTGCGCAACCGGTTGCACGCCATTCCGGGCATTGCCTCCATTGACACCAGCTTCGCCTACGGCATCGTCAAGCAGACGCAGGTCTATCCCGCTGTCTAACTGCCGGGAAAATCGCATCTTGCCGTTCAGCCGGCGCGCTGCCGCGCGATCTCGAAGAACGAGCGGACAAGCTTGCTGGAGGCCCTTTCACGCAGGCAGATCAGCGCCTCGTCCATGACAAGCCCCTCGGCGGGCTCGATCTCATAGCGGACAAGCCTGTTGTCGTTGCCGAATTCGGCCGCCGACACGAAGCCGATACCCGCCCCCGAGGCGACGATCTCGCGCACGGCCTCGCGGCCCTCGGCCTCGATCGCCGGCTCCAGGGTAACCCCCCCGGCCTTGGCTGCCGCCGTTTGCAGCTTCTGGCGCGTCCGGGAGCCCGGTTCGCGCATCACCAGGGGCAACCTGGCCAATTGCGCGAATGTGAGGGTCTTGCGCGTCGAAACATGGAAATCGCGGGCAGCGAACGCGACGATGGAGGTCGAGTTCAGCTTGAGCGTCTCGTAATCGCGGTTGACCGGCAGTTCGCCAAGCACGCCCATGTCGGCTTCGTAACTGTGCAGGCTTTCGATCACCGTTTCGCTGTTTCCCGCATGCAGCGAAATCGAGACGCCGGGATATCTCATGCGGAACTCGGCCATGATCTGCAGCAGGTGATGGGCGGAATCGGCAACGATGCGCAAGGTCCCGGCCCTGAGCGCCCGGGCCTCGGACAACAGCTCCAGCGCCTGCTTCTCGTTGTCGAACAAGCGGCGGGTAATCTCCAGCAGCCGATCGCCGGCTTCCGTCGGCGTCACGCGCTTCTTGTGGCGGTTGAACAGCAGGATGTCATATTCGTCCTCCAGTTTGCGCACCTGGTCGGAAATCGCGGGTTGGGTGAGGCAGAGCTCTTCGGCTGCCCGCGAAAACCCGCCATGGACGGCGACGTGATGAAAGGCGCGCAATTGGACGTATCGCATCGGCCGGTTCTCCGAATATAATGCTTGTCGATGGAAACATTAATTCTAACGATTTGAATTATAAATGACAAAGGCGTCTGTTTGACAGCTTTAACGATGGCGCGGAGCAGGTCATGCATCCATTGCTCGTCTTGTTGCACCTGGCCGGCGCGGTGCTGCTGCTGCTTTGGGCCGTGCGCATGGTGCGCACCGGGGTCGAACGGGCGTTCGGCGCGCGCCTGAAGGAAGCCCTGCGCAAGGTCCGTGGCAAGAACTTCCGCGCCGCGGTCGTCGGCACCGTCCTGGCCGTCATGCTGCAAAGCTCGACGGCGGTCGGCATATTGGCGGCTGGCTTTGCCGCCAGCGGCGTTCTTGGTACATCCGCCGGGATCGCGGCATTGCTCGGCGCCGATTTCGGCTCGGCGCTGGTCGTCCAGATCCTGTCGTTCGACCTGTCGCTGCTGATCCCCGTGCTGATCATCATCGGCGCGAGCCTGTTCCTGCGTTTCGAGGCGAGACCGGTTCGCCAGGTGGGCCGGATCATGGTCGGGATCGCGCTTATCCTGCTGTCGCTCCAGATGATCGGCCAGGCGACGGAGCCGCTGCGCGACAGCGCTGCATTGCCACAGATCGCATCCTATCTGGCGCGCGATCCGCTGTCCTCGTTTGCCATTGCCGCAATCGTTGCCTGGTTCGTCCATTCCTCGGTCGCCGCCGTGCTGTTGATCGCCACCTTCGCCGGCCGCGGCGTGCTGCCGCTCGATGCCGCCTTGCCGATGGTGCTGGGCGCAAATCTCGGCGGTGGCCTGATCGCCGTATGGCTGACCCGCGGCCTGGACGTGGCAGCCCGGCGCATCCCGTTGGCAAACCTGATCTTTCGCGGCGTGGCCGCGGTGGCGGTGCTGGCGGCCTTGCCCGTTGTCGAACTCCCGCTCGAGCGGCTGGGCGGCGGCGAGGTGCGCCAGCTCATCACCTTCCACGTGGTTTTCAACGGCCTGCTGGTTCTTCTTTGCGTGCCGCTCGCGGGGTTGATGGAACGGCTTGTCTCGGTCCTCCTGCCTGAACCACGAATGGGAATCTCGGCCAGGCTGGAGCCGGCGAGCGCGCTCGATCGTTCTTCGTTGGGCACGCCGCGGATGGCGCTTGCGAGCGCCACGCGCGAGCTGCTGCGCATCGGCGGGACGGTCGAACAGATGTTCCGCCCCGTTGTCGACCTGTTTTACAAGGCGTCGAAAGAGGATCTCGACCACATTCGCGGCATGGACAAGCTGGTGAACAAGGGGCACCGGGAGGTCAAGCTCTACATTGCCGAGGTCAATCGTGGCGAACTGTCGTCGGCCGAAGCGCAACGCGCCATGCGTCTGGTCGATTTCGCGGTCAACCTCGAGCACATCGGCGACATCATCGCCAAGACACTGGTTCCGCTGGCCGAGGTCAAGGTGTCCCGATACAAGCGCTTCTCCGACGAGGGTTGGGGGGAAATCGTAGCGCTGCACGCCCGCGTGCTGTCGAACATGGAACTCGCCTTCAACGTGCTGCTGTCGGAAGACCTGGAATCGTGCCGCCTGCTCGTGCGCGAAAAGGAAGCGATACGGAGGCTGGAGCGCGAAAGCCATAACCGCCACCTCCAGCGTCTTGGCTCCGGCAAGGCGGAAAGCATCGAGACCAGCGAAATCCATCTCGAAGTCGTGCGCGCCTTCAAGGAGATCAATTCGCTGCTGGCGACCGCGGCCTATCCGGTCCTGCAGGAAAGCGGCGATCTGCTGGAAAGCCGGCTGGCACCGCAATAGGACGCTGCCAGGCGACGCCGCGACGCCTGCATATGCTGAAACAATTTATGGGTTGATACGAAATAACGATTTTACAAATACCTGGGCGCATGGGAAATCCGGGCCACGTTCACCGTTCGAACAAACACAGCGATCCGTGCGATGACCAATCCCAGCGACACCGCGTTTCCACCGCCGGCCATGGGCGAGCCCTATTTGCTGACGCCCGGCCCACTGACAACCGCGGCCAGCGTCAAGCAGGCGATGCTTCGCGACTGGGGTTCCTGGGATGGCGATTTCAGGGCGATGACGGCGGAATTGCGCCGCAAGTTGCTGGCGATCGCCGGAGATGTGGACGGCACCTGCGATTGCGTTCCCCTGCAGGGCAGCGGCACCTTCGCGGTCGAGGCCATGCTCGGCAGCTTCGTGCCGCGCGACGGCAAGGTGCTGGTGCTGGCCAACGGCGCCTACGGGCTGCGCGCCGCGGAAACGCTGCGCTATCTCGGCCGGGCGCATGCGGTGATCGACAAGGGCGATTACCTGCCGCCGCGCGGCGATGAGGTCGCGGCGGCGCTGGCGGCCGATCCGGCCATCACTCATGTCATTGCGATCCATTGCGAAACCAGTTCGGGCATTCTCAATCCGCTGGGCGAAATCGCGGAAGCGGTCGCCGCGGCAGGTCGCAAGCTCCTGGTCGATTCCATGAGTGCGTTCGGCGGCGTTGCCTTCGACGTCAACACGATCGCCTTCGAGGCGTTGGTGTCGTCGGCCAACAAGTGCATCGAGGGCGTGCCGGGCTTCAGCTTCGTGATCGCGCGAAAGGACGCGCTGGAAGCGGCAGCGGGCAACAGCCATTCGCTCAGCCTCGATATCCATGCGCAATGGGCCTACATGAACAAGACCGGCCAGTGGCGCTTCACGCCGCCGACCCATGCGGTGGCCGCATTCCTCGAAGCCCTACGCCTGCATGAGATCGAAGGCGGCGTTGCGGGCAGGCGCGCGCGCTACACCCGCAATCGCGATGTCCTCGTGGCCGGCATGCGGGCGCTCGGCTTCGAGACGCTGCTCAAGGACCAGTGGCTGTCGCCGATCATCGTCACCTTCTTCAATCCCGCACATCCCGCCTTCGTCTTTACGCGCTTCTACGACCTGATGAAGGAAAAGGGCTTCATCATCTATCCGGGCAAGCTCACCGTGGTCGACAGCTTTCGCGTGGGCTGCATCGGGCGGATGGACGAGCACGTGATGCGGCGGGCCGTCGGGGCGGCCGGCGAAGCGCTCTTCGACATGGGCGTCGATGATGCCACGCCGCCGGAAGCCGCCATCGCGGAACGCGCCAGGCTGGCGGCCTGAACAAGATCCACCCAACACCAGGCATTCGAAATCAGGAGAAATTCATGTCCGACTATGTTTACAGCCGGTCCTATCGCGGCAAGGTCAAGGCAATGATCCTCGACTGGAGCGGCACGACAGCCGACGCCTATGTCGTCGCTCCCGCGGTTGTTTTCGTCGAGGTCTTTAAGATGCAGGGCGTCGAGATCTCGATGGCCGAAGCGCGCGGACCGATGGGCCTGCGCAAGGACCTGCATATCAAGGCACTGACCGAGGATCCGGTGATCCGCGAGCGCTGGAAAGCCGTGAAGGGCGCCTATCCCGGCCAAAGCGATGTCGACGCGATGTTCGCCGATTTCGTGCCGATGCAGCTTGCCTGTTTGCGGCAGTATTGCACGCTCCTTCCGGGGGTCGCGGAAGTAACGCAGCGGTTGCAGAGCCAGGGCGTCAAGATCGGATCTTCAACGGGTTTCACCCGCGCCATGGTCGACATCCTGGAGGAAGAGGCGGCGAAGCAGGGCTACCGGCCCGACGCGTCGGTTGCCGGCGACGAGGTCGTTCACGGTGCGCGGCCGGGGCCGTTCATGGTTTACAAGAACCTCGACATGCTCGGCGTCTATCCGATCCATGCGGTCGTCAAGGTCGATGACACCACATCGGGCGTCGGCGAAGCGTTGAATGCCGGTTGCTGGGGTGTCGGCGTCGTGCGTTATTCCAACTACATGGATGTCGATACGCCCGAGCAGGGCGCGGCGCTTTCCAGGGACGAGTTGGCGCGGCGCATGGCCAGGACGCGCGACATCCTCGAAAAGGCGGGCGCCCACTATGTCATCGACAGCCTCGCCGACATCGAGCCGGTGATCGAGGATATCAACCGCCGCCTCGCGCGCGGCGAACGGCCGTGATCCTGTATCTGCTGCCAGGGAGATAGGTGTTTGGCGGTGTTCGCGATCCGGTGCCGGAAAGCAAGGGTGCTCGTTAGGTGAGTTCCTTCGCCCTTGCCCTGGTGCTGGTCGCGGCCCTGCTGCACGCTTTGTGGAACGCGTTGGTCAAGGGCGCGGCGGATCGCGCGCTGACCATGGGGCTGATCAATTTCGGCCACGGGCTGCTCGGCCTGGTCCTCGTGTTTGCCTTCCTGCCGCCGGCGGCGGAAAGCTGGCCGTTCATCGCCGCTTCCACGCTGATCCATTTCTTCTACTACGGCTTCCTGGTCGTCGCCTACCGGCATGGAGACCTGAGCCAGGTCTATCCCATCGCGCGCGGTGTGGCGCCGATCATGGTCGCGCTCGGCGCGCAAACCTTTGCCGGAGAGGTGCTTCCGTGGGGCGCTTGGGCGGGTATCCTGATGGTCTCTGCCGGCATCGTGCTGCTGCTGTTCGGAAAAAAGCAGTTCCGCGCCAGCGGAAAGGCGGTGGCCGCCGCGCTGATGACCGGCGTCACCATTGCCGCCTATTCGGTGGTTGACGGCATGGGCGTGCGGGTCTCGGTCAATCCGATCGGTTATATCGGCTGGTTGTTCCTGCTCGAATGCATCGCGGGTCTGGGCTTCTTGTACGTGCGCCGCCATGCTTTAGGGACGACGAGCGCACGTACCTGGGCCGTCGGGATCGCCGGCGGAGTGATTTCGGCGCTGGCCTATGGGCTGGCGATCTATGCCAAGCAGTTCGCCACACTGGGCTCGGTATCCGCCGTGCGCGAGTCGAGCGTCATCATCGCAGCGCTGATCGGCGTATTGTGGTTCGGCGAAAGGCCGTGGAAGGACCGCCTTGTCGCCGCCCTTGTCGTTGCCGCCGGGGTCGTCGTGCTGGCAGCATCGCACTGACTCTGCGGTCAGTCTCCGATGGCGATGCCCGTCAGCCGCCGGTCGCGCCGCTCGGTCATGCGGTCGATCAGCTTGTGGGCAAGCCTGGAAACCTCGCCGGCGCAAGCCGGATCACCCGCCAGATCGATTGTTTCGTTCGGGTCTGCCGCCAGATCGAACAGCATGGGCGCCACCCCGCCGGCGAAATGGACGTATTTCCAGCGCGCCTCGCGCAGGATCGAGGCGTGACAGCGATTGGCGCCAAGCGACCAGGCCTGCTGGAAACGCGTCGGATGCTCGGGGTGGGCGAGATCGATTTCCAGGAAGGCGGCGTCGCGCCAGTCGGGATTGTCGCCCGCGGTGAAGGGCAGGAGGGAGTGTCCGTCCATCGCCGGCGGCGGTTCACGTCTGGCAAAGGCAAGGATTGTCGGTGCGAGGTCAACCGACTCGGTCAGCGCTTCGATGCGGCGGCCATCCGCCTTGCCCGCGGGATCGCGGATGACGAGCGGGACGCGGTAAGCGGATTCGAACACGCTTTCCTTGCCCCACATGCCCTTGTCGCCCAGCATCTCGCCGTGGTCGGAGGTAAGGATGACCAGTGTGTTCTCCGTTTGCCCGGTCTCGTCGAGCCAGTCGAGCAGACGGCCGATATGACGGTCAACCTCGGCGGTCAGGCCGCAATAGACCGCGCGAAGTTGCGCGGCCGTCTCGCCGGTCATCGCTGCGCAGTCGCCGTCGAATCCCCAGTAGAGCCCGGCATTCGAGGGGGCTGAAAACCACGCGTTGACAAAGGGGTGGTCCGGAGAGGCCCTGTTCGGCGCGGGCAGGGTGGCCGGATCGACCATCGTGTTGAAGGGCGCTGGCGCAACCAGCGGCGGGTGCGGGCGGATATAGGTGACGTGGGCGAACCAGGGCCGGTTGCGCCGCACGTCAAGCGCCTGGATCGTCCGGTTCGTCAGATAGGCGGTGTCGCTTTCTTCGGCCGAGTAAATCGCGGGATCGGTGATCCGCGGCAGGTTATGCCCGGAAGCGGCAACCGGGCGGAACAGGTCGGGCACCTTGCCGGCGAATTCGCGGCCGATGTCGTGGCCGCGGCTTCTCAGCCAGGCCGGCCATTCGAGACCGGCTTCGAGGCGCATCTCCACCAGTTCGCGAAAACCGGGCGCCACGCCTTCGTAGATCGAAAGGTCGGGGTCCTCCGGGTCCATCCCGGTCGGGTCCGGCGTCGTGTCGGTGTAGCCGAACAGCAGCGGTTCGTAACCGGCCTTGCGCATCTCGGTGCCGATGGTCGCGTGGTGGCGGGCGAGCGGCGCACCGTTGCGCACCGAACGGTGGTTCATCGCATAGAGCCCGGTAAGCAGGCTGGCGCGGGCAGGGCCACAGGGAACGGTTACCGTGAAATGGTTGGCGAACGAGACGCCCTGGTTGGCCAGCCGGTCGATATTCGGCGTCGGCACATGGGCAGCCAACGCGCCGTCGATCAGGTCGGCGCTGAGCTGGTCGACGGTGATGAAGAGGATGTTTCCGCGCGCCATATCATTTAGCCGCCGTTGCGGCCGATCCGTAGTGCTGGGTGAAGTCGAACTCCTCGGCGAAATGGCACGAGGCGAAGTGGCCGGGGCCCATCTCGCGCAGTTCGGGCACGTCGGTGCGGCACCTGTCGCGGGCAAACCGGCAGCGGGTGTGGAACCTGCAGCCCGGCGGCGGATTGGTGGGCGAGGGAATTTCGCCCTCCAGCTTGTCGGTTTCGCCCCGCTCGTCGGGGTCGAGCGAGGGGATCGCCGACAGCAACGCGCTGGTGTAGGGGTGGCGCGGACGGGAGAACAGCGCGCGTGTCGGCGCTGTCTCGACAAGCCTTCCCAGATACATCACCGCCACATGATCGCAAACATGGGCGACGACCGAAAGGTCGTGGCTGATGAACAGGAAGGAGATGCCCATGTCGCGCTGGATCTGCTTGAGCAGGTTCAAGACGTCGGCCTGGATCGAGACGTCGAGTGCGGCAACGCTCTCATCGGCGACAATGAAGCGCGGACCGGAGACAAGCGCGCGCGCAATCGATATGCGCTGGCGCTGCCCGCCGGAAAAGGCATGCGGAAAGCGCCGGAGGTGCTCCAGGTTGAGCCGGCATTTCGCGGCGATCTCGCGCACCCGCGCATCCGTCTCCTCGCGCGTCCTCGTCAGGCCCATCACTTCCAGCGGCTCGGCAATGATGTCGCGTACTGTCATGCGCGGAGAGAGCGCCGCATAGGGGTCCTGGAAGATGAGCTGCGCGCGCTTGCGGTAGTCCTTCAATTCCGCCTTGGTGACATTGGCGAGGTCGTAGGAAACCTCGTCGTCGGTGTAGTTCACGTGGCCGCCGGTAATCGGCGCCGCCTTCAGGATGGCGCGCCCGAGCGTCGTCTTGCCGGAACCAGACTCGCCGACCAGGCCAAAGAAGTTGCCGCGCTCGATCTCGATGGAAACGTCCTCGACGGCGTTGAGGGACACTCCCTTGCCCAGCAGGCTGTGGCCGATCCGGTAGGTGACCGTGAGATTGCGCGCAGAGATGACCGGCGTGCTCATGTTTTTGCCCCCCGGTTTCGCGCCACTAGGTGGCAGGCAGCCATTCGTCCGGTCTCGTCTTGCATCAGTTGCGGTATCTCGGCCAGGCAGGGCTCGCCGAACATGACGGGGCAGCGGGTGTTGAACACACAGCCAGACGGGCGATCGAGCGGCGAGGGGATGTCGCCCGGCACCGGGGTCAGTTCGGAATCGAGGTCTTCCAGCTTTGGCAGCGCGTTGAGCAGGCCGCGCGTATAGGGGTGGTGGGGATCGCGGATTACCTGGCGCACCGGACCGGTCTCGATGATCCTGCCGAGATACATCACGGCTACCCGGTCGGCGGTTTGCGCGATGACGCCGAGATCGTGGGTGATGAACAGGATCGCCATGCCGAACTCGGCAACCAGGTCCTTCATCAGGGCGATGACCTGGGCCTGGATGGTAACGTCGAGTGCCGTCGTCGGCTCGTCGGCGATCAGCAGTTTCGGCCGGGTGGAGAGCGCCATGGCGATCATCGCGCGCTGGCGCATACCGCCGGAGAATTCGAACGAATACTGGTTGAAACGGCGGGCGGGTTCGGGGATTCCGACGCGAGCCAGCATCTCGATCGAAAGTTCCTTTGCTTCCACCCTGGTCATCGAGGAATGGATCAGCAATTGTTCGACCATCTGGTCGCCGATCGTGATCGCTGGCGCGAAGCTCGCCATCGGCTCCTGGAAAATCATGGAGATCGCGCCGCCGCGCACGATCCGCATGTCGCGGTCGCGCTTGAGTGCCAGCACCTCCACGCCCTGGTCGTCGAGGTTGAGGGTGATGCGGCTTTCGTCAGCGTAGCGCGTGTTGCCGGCATTGAGCCGCATCAGCGCCTTGGCGGTGACCGATTTGCCGGAGCCGCTCTCTCCGACGAGGCCCAGCACCTCGCCCGGCGCAATGTCGAGGGAGACGTTCTCGACGGCGGTAACCAGACCTTCTTCGGTTCTGAACCGGACTGTCAGATCCTTTACTGAAATCAATGGCTTGGTCATTTCTTGGTTCCCGAATAGGGATCCGCCGCGTCGCGCAGGCCGTCGCCCACCCACACGAAGGCCAGCACCAGCGCGATAAAGAAGATGACCGGGATGAAATACCACTGGTAGTTCAGCAGCACGTCGGCCTGGCTGACATTCTGCATCAGCGCGCCGAGCGAATTGACCGGATCCTTCAACCCGAGCCCGATGAAGGAGAGCGCGGTCTCGGAGCGCACCATGTAGGGAAACGAGATCATCAGGTCGACGATGATGTAGCTGGTGAAGCTCGGCAGCAGGTGGCGGCGGATGACATGCGACGACGATGCGCCGCAAAGTTCGGCCGCCAGCACGTATTCCTGACTGCGCTCGGTCAGCAGATGGGTGCGGATGCGCCGGGCAAGCGTCGGCCAGCCGATGAAGCCGAGAATGATGGAGATGAAGAAAAAGCGCGTCTCCGAACTCCAGTGATCGGGCATGAAGGCGGCGAGCGCCATGAACAAGGGGATCGGCGGCACGGTGCGAATGGCATCCGTGATCATCTGCAGGATGGAATCGATCCAGCCGCCGAAATAGCCCGCCACGCCGCCGATTATCAGTGCAAGCACGAAGGAAATGAACACGCCGAGCGTGCCGACGGCCAGCGACGTCCAGATGGCGTGCAGAGTGCGCGAAAAGATGTCCTTGCCGCTGCCGTCGGTGCCGAACAGGTGGATCTTGCCGCCTTCGACCCCGAACAGGTGGCGGTCGGTAGTCAGCGCCTGAAGATTGACGTCGAACCAGTCGCCCGGCAGGTCCCAACCGATGTCGATGAAGCTGTAGCTCCAGTCCCTGACGAAGAAATGGACGTAGAGGCGCTTGTCGCGGTTTTCCGTCACCACCCAGCGGAAATTGGTCTTGATGGAGCGCGTCCTCTCGGTGGCATAGATGAAGGGCCGGGCCGAAAAGCCGTTTTCGTCCCAGAATTTGGGGATTTGCGGCGCACCGTTTTCATATTGCGTATCGCGCCCGGCAATCGTCGGATTATAGGGCGACAGGAACGGCGCGAAGAAACCCATCAGGACCATGATGACCAGTGCCCAAAGCGCGATCATGGCCGAGCGGCTGGATCTGAATCGCGCCCAGATGAGCTGGCCCTGGGAAGCGGTGAAGTAGGCTTCCTTGGCTTCCTGGTTGACGCCTGCCACCGACTTGTCTTTTCGAAACCATGCCATGGCGCTACCCCATCAATCCGCGCCGGACCCTGGGGTCGAGCAAGGCAAGCAGGATGTCGGTGACGAAATTCAGCGCCACGATGCTGGCCGTCAGCAGGAAGATGATCGCGCCGGCAAGCTGCTGGTCGTTGGAGCGCGCCAAAGATTCGATCAGCAGCGCGCCGGCCTCCGTGAGCGTGAGGATCAGGGCCACGATCGGCAGTTCGTTGAAGATGCGGTTGAGGTCGAAGCCCAGCGAGTTGATCACCGGCCCCAGAGCGTGACGGGCGGGATAGCGCCAGAGCAACTTCGCGCCGGTGACGCCGCGCGCGGACGCGGCGGTCACATAAAGCTTGCCGATCTCGTCAAGCATCAGCGCGCGGACGGTTTGCAAAGCGAAGGCGGTCGCCGACCAGCCAAGGATGAAGATCGGCAGCCAGGCGCGCGACAGGAAGTCCCGGAACCGCGCCCAGGACCATGCCGCGTCGCGGAACTCCTTGGAGAACAATCCCGTGAGCGAATCCCCGAAGATCACGGTCGACGCCAGCATGATGATCAGCGCCAGCAGGAAATTGGGCAAGGCGAGGCCGAGATAGCTGACGAAACGCAGCGAGTTGTTGGTAGCCGGACTGTTGGAGCTGGCGGAAAATATCCCCACCGGTATCGCGATCAGGTAGCTGAGGATCAAGGCTGCAAGGCATATTCCGAGCGAGATCCAGAACTTGTCGGCAAGAAGCTGGTTTATGTTGAGGCGCAGGATGCAGCTGTCGCCGAACTCGCCCTTGAGGGAGACATCGCCGACCCAGCTTCCCCACCGCACAAAGAACGGCCGGTCGAGCCCGAGGCGCTTTTCCTCCGCCTTGATGTCGTCGATCGATATCTGCGAGCCCTGCGTGTTCTTGAAAGCAAGGTAGCGCTCGGCACAGGTACCGGGAACCATCTCCATCAGCGTGAACACGATCAGCGAAACCGTCAGCAACGTGATGACGGCCATGACGGCCCTGGTGAATGCAAATTGCAGAAAGTGCGCCATCCCCACCGGACTTTGCTAGAGGCGGCCCTTTTCGAGCCATTTTCTATTGGACCGGGCCGCGTATCGAGCGCGGCCCGGCATGGCCTTGTTGAAAGCCTAGCGGCTTATTCGTCGAAGTACCACTGGGACGGACGGTAGGGGTAAGTCCGGTAATACTCGTAGGACGCCGTCTTGAACTCAGGGAAGTTCTTCAACGCGTTGCGGTGGTAGATCGGGTCCGGCGTCAGTGCCGTGCCGATGAACAGCAGGTTGGAGACCATGTTCTCGACCAGTCGCGCGCCGAGCTTGTCCGATTCATCGGTGCCGACCGGGGTCGACTGGAATGCATTGATATCTTCCATCAGCTGCTTGACGTAGTCCGGCGGTTCGACGCCCTTTGCACCCTTGGAGTCGACCCACTCGGCCCACAGCATACCGGTGCGATGGGCGAAGTAGTTCTCGAACGGCGGTACCCACAGCTCGTTGTTGCCGAGGATGATGCCGAGCGGCTGGCCCTTTTCCCACAGCCCGACATCGAGCTGGTTGGAAGACTGCGCCGAGCGGTACTCGTCGGGCGTCACTTCCTTGATCGTGACTTTGATGCCGACATCGGCCCAGTTCTGGCCAATGAGCTCGACCACCTGTCCGGCGATGCCCTGAGTGGCGAATTGCAGGTTCAGCACCAACGGCTTGCCGTCAGGCAGGTCGCGGAAACCGTCGCCGTCCTTGTCAACGACACCGACCTCGTCGAGCAGCGCCTTGGCGCCGTCGACATCGTATTCGATGGCGAAATCAGCCCATTTCGGATCGACGAAACCGGGCAGAGGCGAGAAGCCGGTATATTGCTGGATCTTGCCTTCGCCGAAATAGGCAACCTGGTTGAGTTCCTCGCGGTTGATCGCGATCGACATCGCCTTGCGGAAACGCAGGTCGCCGAACACGGCCCTCTTCTGCATGTCGTCGGAGGTGACGTTGAAGGAGACCGCATGCATGGCGATCTTGGGCTTCAACTGGATCGTGTAGCCGCCTTTTTCCTGGTTTTCCAGCAGCAGCGGTGCGTCGGAAAGCTGAAGCGACTGCGCCTTGTAGTCGACCTCGCCATTGACGAGCTTGAGCAGGCGGACCTGCTGGTCGTTGGCGAAAACCTCGTCCATCTCGTTGATGTAGGGCAGTTGTTGGCCGGCCGTATCGACCTGGAAGAAATACGGATTGGCAACGAAGTGGCGGCCTTCCGTGGTTTCCTTGATGACGATATGGCTTTCCAGCGTCGGTGCCGCGTCGCCGGGCATGTTGGCGACCTTGTCCGGGCTGTTGAGCATCGGCGTCGCCGTGTCCATCCAGTCGGAGCTGCCGTAATAGGCCTTGATTACGTCGTAGCCTTTTTCGAAGCCAAGTGCCTGGGCGTTCTTGTCGGCATCCGGATCAACGTCGGGATGGAAACGTCCGAGGAAATGTCTGGCCTGGAAACCCTGGCCATAGTGTGTCGCGAAGTGTGCGATCAGGCCCGGTTTGGGCGCCGGCAGCTTGAACACGACCGTCTGCTCGTCGGGCGTCTCGACCTGCATGCGTTCGCCGCCGACCAGGACGTAGTCCTTCGGCTTCTCGAAGACGTTGGGATCGAGTGCGAGGTTGTCGTACCAGAACTTAACGTCCGCGGAGGTAAACGGCGCTCCGTCGGACCATTTGTGGCCCTTGCGCAGGGTGAAGGTCAGTTCGGTGTAATCGTCGTTCCACTTCCAGCTCTTGGCGACGTTCGGCACGATCGTCTGGAGGTCATCGGAGTAGCGCACGAGATTGACGTGGCGGGTCGACATGAAGTCGGAGGTGCCGGCCTCGGTAGCGTTGGACAACGCGTCGAGCGTGCCGCCGTATTTGCCGATCGAATCGTAGGGCGCGACGACCAGCGGCTCCTGCGGCAGGCGGTCCGCCAGCGCGGGCAGGGCGGGATTGTTCCTGATCCTGGCATTCATGTCGCCAATCGCCGGATTCTCGGATAATTCCAGCTTGCAGTTCGCGGCAGTTTCAAATTCGCCAAGCTCATATTGTTGCGGGTAGGTGCCGGCCGCGACGCCTTTCATGTCCGATACGGTGACCGCGGGACATTGCGCGAATGCGGCTGCGGTCAACATGGCATAGACGGTGCTGCCGAGCAGCAATGCCTTGTAACGTGTGTTCATTAGATGCCTCCGTTTTACATTCCCCTGATCCGGATTGCCCGGACCGCCGATTTATCAAGCGGGAACGGCCTACAAATCGCTTATCGGGCGACCTGCCGGTTCGCCGGACGTCCAATCTGCAATTCCCGAATTTCGGCCGTCACCGTCTCGCGTATTTTTGTTGATATTGCGCGAGTATGACAGATCAATGAAATCTATTCTCCTTATGGTTCCATCAGTTCAGACTATTGATAAAACGCGACTTTGCGAAGACAGGAAAGGTCCAGTCCACCGGTAAATCTGGACCATCGCAGGTGCCACTTCTGCACTATTCCAGCACAATTGACCGATATATGCCCAGGTCAGCGGACCCGGCTGCGTGCATTGCATCGTTGTTTGATGCCGGGCGCGAACGGGTTCAGATCCGCGCCAGCCGGCGCCTGATTGCGCGGTCCAGGTCGGGGGCGGCATCGACCAGTTCGCGCGCGGCATCGGTCTGCGGATTGTCGAGGACATCGCCGGTCTTGCCGCGCTCGACGATCCGGCCGTCGTGCATGACCATGACTTCGTCGGTGATCGCGCGGGCGACGGTCAGGTCGTGGGTGATGAACAGATAGGCGAGATCGAAGCGGGCGTTGAGTTCGGCGAAAAGGTCGAGGATCTGGGCCCGGATCGAGACATCGAGTGCGGAGACGGGCTCGTCGGCGACGATCAGCTTCGGCCGCGTGATCATGGCGCGGGCAATCGAGATGCGCTGGCGCTGGCCGCCGGAGAACTCGTGCGCATAGCGGTCCATCGAATCCGCCGGCAAGCCGACATCGGCAAGCGCGGCGGCGACCTGCTCGCGGCGGCGCGCGCGCGTCGGCTGTTCGTCGAGCAGGTGCAGCGGTTCGGCCACCAGCCGCTCCACCTTGTGGCGCGGATTGAACGAACCGTAGGGGTCCTGGAACACGACCTGCATGTCGCGGCGGAACGGCCTGAGCGCAGCTTGGTTGAGTCCCTCAAGATGTTGGCCCTTGAGGCGGATCGCGCCGTGCGTCGGCGAATCGAGGGCGAGGATCATCCGCGCCAGCGTCGATTTTCCGCAGCCCGAGCGGCCGACGAGGGCGACCGAGTGGCGCGGCTGCATCGAGAACGAAACGTCATCGACGGCGCGAAACGGCGCGGGACGATATAACAGGCTGGTGCGCCGCGCGGGATAGTCGCGCACCACGTTCTCGACGGAAAGCAGCGGTGTCGCGTTGGCCGCCGCCTGCTCGGGAGGCGCTGCGCGGGCCGGGACGTGGGTCGAAGCCTCGGCGAGTTGCCTGGTATAGGGATGGCGCTGTTCCTTGAGCGTGCGCGCCGTCTCGCCCTGTTCCATGACCTGCCCGTTGCGCATGACCGTGACATGGTCCGCCATGTCGGTGACCACGGCGAGGTCGTGGCTGATGAGCAGCAGGCCCATGCGGCTTTCATCGACGAGGTCGCGCAGCAGGTCCAGCACCTGTTTCTGCAGCACCACGTCGAGTGCCGTGGTTGGCTCGTCGGCGATCAGCAGGCGGGGCTTGAGCGCGCAGGCGATGGCGATGACCACGCGCTGGCGCTGGCCGCCCGACAATTCATGGGGATAGCGCGCAAGAGGAAACTTCGATTCCGGCAGGCCCACCCGGTCCAGCATGGCGCGGGCACGGTCCTCGGCATCCGCGCGGTTGGCGCCGGTGTGCCAGCGGATACCTTCGGCGACCTGTTCGCCGATCGTCTTGACCGGATTGAGCGCGGTCATCGGCTCCTGGAACACCATGGAGATATCGTCGCCGCGCACCGCGCACATCTGCCGTTCGGAGGCATCGAGCAGGTTGGATCCGTCGAACAGGATGCGCCCAGACGCGCGCGCGGCGTGCGGCAGCAGCTTCATGATCGCAAGCGCCGTCATCGATTTTCCGGAACCGGACTCGCCCACCAGGCCCATCACCTCGCCCTGGCGGATCGCGAAATCGACCTGGCGCAGGATCTCCATGTCGCCGATCGACAGCGACAGGTTCTCCAGCGCGAGCAGGGATGCGCCGCTCATCGCTGCCGCCTCAGCTTCGGGTCGAGCATGTCGCGAAGGCCGTCGCCGAGCAGATTGAGGCCGAGCACGGTGACCACGATCGCCAGTCCGGGGAAGATCGCCAGATGCGGGGCGACGATCATGCGCGTCTGGGCATCGAACAGCATGCGCCCCCAGCTTGGCATCGGTGGCTGGGTTCCGAGCCCGACATAGGAGAGGCCGGCTTCCGCCAGGATGCCGAGCGCGAACTGGATTGTGCCCTGCACGAGCAGCAGATTGGCGATGTTGGGCAGGATGTGTTCGACGGTGATCTGCGTGGCGCTCTTTCCGGCGGTGCGGGCCGCCAGAATATATTCGCGCGGCCAGATCGACAGCGCGCCGGCGCGGGCGACACGCGCGAATACCGGAATGTTGAAGATACCGATGGCGATGATGGCGTTGACGGCGCCGGGCCCGAAGATGGCGGTGATCATCACCGCCGACAACAGGGCAGGGAAGGCGAAGACGACGTCGTTGAAGCGCATCAGCGCCTCGTCGACCCAACCGCGCCGCGCCGCCGCCCAGCAGCCAAGCGGCACACCGACGGAAATGCCCATGGCGACCGCGATGAAGGCGACGGCGATCGAGTTGCGTGCGCCGACCATGATCATGGAGAAAATGTCGCGGCCGAAATGGTCGGTGCCGAGCAGGTGCTCGGCGCTTGGCGTTGCCATGCGATTGGTCACCGGCAGGTAGGTGACGTCGTAGGGCACCCAGACGTAGGAGACGAGCGCCATGGCTGCAATGATGGACGTGATGATCAGGCCCGTCAGGAACGACCGGTTGGCGAGCGCCTTGACGAACAGGGCGCGAAGGCTTTCGGCCTCGTCGATCGGCCCGTTCATCACCGTGTCCTCAGGCGCGGATCGACCGCCGCGTAGGACAGGTCGACCAGGAGGTTGACGACGATCACAGAGGCGACCAGCAGCATTACCACGCTTTCGACGACGATCAGGTCGCGCTGGGTGATCGCCTGGAAGACGAGACGGCCAAGGCCCGGCAGGTAGAACACGTTCTCGATGATGATCGTGCCGGCGAGCAGGAATGCGAATTGCAGGCCCAGGATCGTGAGCACCGGGATCAGCGCATTGCGCAGCGCGTGGGTCCACAGCACGCGGCCAGCCGGCAGGCCCTTGGCGCGGGCGGTGCGGATGAAGTCCTCGCCCATCACCTCGATCAGTGCCGACCGTGTGACCCGCGCCAGGATGGCGGCCTGGGGCAGGGCGAGAGCGATCGCAGGCAGGATCAGGGCCTTCAATGCAGGCCAGGCGCCGCCGGCCCAGCCCGGAAAGCCGCCCGCCGGGACGAGCCGCAGCCAGACGGCGAATATGTAGACGAGGATCAGCGCGAACCAGAAATTGGGGACGGCGACGCCCAGCTGCGCGGTTCCCATGGCGACCGTGTCGGCGAAACGGCCGCGCCGGGCTGCCGAAAATATGCCGACGGGAACGGCAACCAGTGTCGAGAGGACAAGCGCGATGACGGCAAGAGGCAGGGATACCGCGACCCGGTCGGCAACCAGATCAAGCACCGGCACCGAATAGGTGTAGGAACGGCCGAGATCGCCAACCACGAAGCCGCCGAGCCAGGCGATGTAGCGGACGGCCAGCGGCTGGTTCAGGCCCATCTGTTCGCGCAACGCCGCGATCGCATCCTCGGTGGCGTTCATGCCGAGCATCAGCCGTGCCGGGTCTCCCGGCACGATTTCCAGCACTGCGAACACGATCATCGAGGCGAAGACGAGCGTGAGGATGCCGATGCCAAGCCGTTTGAGGATGTAGGTCGTCATGAGGTTCGCAATGTTTTTCCTTTTCCCCGATTGCCGGGAAAAGGCGGCCCGAAGGGTCTGATGAGAGGCGGCAATCCTTGCGGAATTCGTGCCGCCACTCATCTGCCTGCCGGCATCTTCTCCCCGCGGGCGGGGAGAAGATAGCTCGCGTCACTCGGTCCAGCGCACGTCGGTCAGGTCGTTGGCCTGGACGGGCGAGTTTTCCCAAAGCCCTTCGACCTTGGCGTTCCAGACGCCGATCTTGGCCAGTTCAAACATGAAGCCGTTGACTGCGTCGTCGGCCAGGATCTTCTGCGCCTGCTTGTAGAGCTCGTTGCGCTTGGCCTGGTCGGAGGTCACGTCCAGTTCGGCGATGACCTTGTCGAAGGCGGGATTGTCGTACTGGAAGTAGTAGTCCTTGCGCGCGTAGATGCCGATATCGTTGGGCTCGGTGTGCGACACGATGGTCAGGTCATAGTCCTTGCCCTTGAATACCTGTTCCAGCCACTGCGCCCATTCCAGCGGAATGATTTCCAGGTTGATGCCGATTTCCTTGAGCTGCGAGGCAACCACCTGGCCGCCTTCTCGGGCATAGGGCGGCGGCGGCAGCTTCAGCGTGGCGCTGAAGCCGTCCGGGTAACCTGCTTCCTTCAACAGTTCCTTCGCCTTGGCGACATCATAGGAATAGGTGCCGGTGAGATCGACATAGGCGGCATTGGCCGGCGAGAAATGCGAGCCGATCGGCGTGCCGTAACCGCTGGCGCCGCCTGCGATGATCGCCTCGCGGTCGAGCGCATGCGCGATCGCCTGGCGAACCTTGAGGTTGTCGAAGGGCGGCTTCTTGTTGTTGGTCGAAAGGATCGTCTCGCCCTCGGTGGCGCCGATCACGACCTTGAAGCGCGGATCGGCCTCGATCTGCGGCAGTGCGTCGCCCGCCGGCATGTTGGCGAAAGCATCGACGTCGCCCGATAGCAGCGCCGGCACGGCGGCGGCCGCATCGGGGATGATGCGGAAAGTCGCCTTGTCAAGCGCGACAGGGTCACCCCAGTAGTCGGGGTTCTTCGTGATTGTGATCTGCGAACCCTTGGCCCAGGCTTCGAACTTGAATGGGCCCGTGCCAACCGGATTCTCCTTGTTGGCGTCCGCCGTTTCCGGCGCCACGATCACCGCGTCGCCCCAGCCCATGTTGTAGAGGAAGGAGCCCTGCGGCTGCTTGAGCGTGACCTTGACGGTCGTCGCGTCGACGACATCGACGCTGTCGATGGCCGCAAACAGGCCCTTCTGGGCATTGGTCGAATCTTCCGCGCGAGCGCGGTCGAGTGCGAACTTGACGTCGGAGGCATCGAAATCGGTGCCGTCGTGGAACTTCACACCTGAGTGGAGCTTGAAGGTGTAAACCTTTCCATCTTCAGAAATATCCCAGCTTTCAGCGAGCGCTGGTTCAACTTCGCCGGCGGAATTGATGCGGGTCAATCCCTCAAACACATTGGCATAGACGATCTCGTCGATGGCAGCAGCTGCGCCGGCGGTCGGATCGAGGTGCGGCGGTTCCAGCACGACGCCCATGACCAGATCGGTACGCGCTGCCCAAACAGCCGACCCTGCCGACAATACGATCACCGTGGCAGCAAGCACGGATTTCATGATTTTCATGGAGACCTCCCGGAAAACGCCCCTGACAATCCGGGGATCGAGCCCCGGCGGCAGCAGTTAATCAGGATTGTTCGAAACTGTCAGCCCCATATCGCGATGCAATCGGTTCGGCACGGAGGGCGCGGACCCGCCTGAATCAGCATTGGCGCAACGTTAACTACTTTGTCGGCTTTTGGACCTGTTCAACTCGATGTGTTACAGAATTCACAGTTCGTTACCATGTTGCGGAGTATAGACAGGCATAGTCGAATGGCTGGAAGGAATCGCTAGTGAAAAAGCTCCTGTTCTCCGTAGTCGCAGCTTCTGCGATATTGCTCGCCAGCGCCTCGGCTTCTCTTGCGTCGAGCCTCGTCGCCTATGTCGACATCTCGTCCCAGACGATGACGGTGAAGAAGTCGGGCCTCGTCGTGGGCCAGTGGAAGGTCTCGACCGCGCGATCGGGATACTACACGCCGCGGGGCACATATCGCCCGACGCGCATGCACACCATGTGGTATTCGCGCAAATACGACATGTCGCCGATGCCGCATTCGATCTTCTTTCGCGGCGGCTATGCCATTCACGGGACCAACGCGATTCGCAATCTCGGCCGGCCGGCCTCGCATGGCTGCATTCGCCTGCACCCCGACAATGCCCGCAAGTTGTTCTCGATGGCCAAGCAGGTCGGACCGAGCAACGTGCGGATCGTCATCACCAACTAACGGATTGCGGGGAGATGACCGTTTCTCCCCGCGTCACCACTTCCCGCGGCACCTCGACGGCTGCGATGTCCGGTCAGCTGCAGCCGCTTCGACCGGTCATGATCCGCTTGCGACGGCCACAAGCGTGTAGAGGGCCATGTAGATCACGATGAGCGAGCCGACCGAATAGAAGGTCGCGCGCACTTCGTGGCTCTGTTTCGTCGCGTAGGCGATGGCGTGCAGCAGCCGGGCGGCAACAAACCCGTACATCAGGATCTGCGCCTGGAGGACGGACGGACCGACCGCGACGAACAGCAGGCCGGCGGCAAAGAAGGCCGGGATATTTTCCAGATCGTTGCGGTGCATGCGGCGGGAGCGGTCGACGTAGTCGTTGACCTCGAGCTGTTCGGCGCGCGGGTTCTTGTTGATCAGGCCGACGCGGAGATCTTCAGGGCTGGCCAGTCCCGAATCGCTACGCATCATCCTGTACACCGTCATCCATCCTTGACCCATGATCTTGAGGACCATGATCGCCGCGGCGATCGCATATGTCGCAAACACCGGGTTTTCCATCGTCAGCGCATTCATCACGTGGTTCTCCTCCCCTCGAGCAGAGCGGCTGGCATCGAGCGCCATCCTGCATCCCGCAAAACTAAGCACAATTTGAGAAATTCGTCATCGGTCCCGCGCCGCGACGGCGCGGCAGCGGGCGTATCGGCTGGCCCTGCGGGAAACAGGCCGGGAAATACCGGGCCGTCATGTCACGCCGGCGCGGCTTGGCGCGGCGTTTCCTTTTCGACGGCAATCCGGTCCTCGTCGCCAAGCAGGCTGCCGATCCGGCACTCGTAGAGAACGAGGCTTTCCTTGCCGGTGTTCTTCAGCGAATGGACAGCGCCGGGATCGATCGTGAACAGGTCTCCGCCCTTGGCGCCAAGCACGCGTCCGTCGATCGTGACCATGGCGACGCCCGAGCCGATTGCCCAGGTCTCCCGCCGCCTGAAGTGATATTCGGGCGGCAATTTTCCGCCGGGTTCGATTTCGAGGCGCAGGAGGCGGAAGCCGTAGTCCTGCTGCACCAATTGCTCGACGCCCCATTCGCGACGCTCATGCGGGAACGGCCGGGACGGTTCGCTCGCGGCCCGGGCGCCATACCATGTCGCCGCTTCGTGCTCATGGCCGTCTGCGCAGATGAAAACCCCGTCTGGCCCATGGATGACGCGGTGCGGACCGATCCCGGCAACCCCGACGATCGTGGAGCCCGGTTCCGCGCTGTGCGGATGATCGAGGTCCGACCAGTCCAGCACAGGAATCATGTGGGCCCCCGCCGGATCGAGGAGCACCTCATGGGGGGCGAAGCGGATCATTTCAGCGAATGAACCGCCGGGAATCAGCGACAGGAAGCCGGGATGCGGGTGGGTGATCTGCCCGGAACGATCCGCCAGATGCAATGCGTTTGTCGCGGAGTTGACCAGCATGGGCACCGCTCGGTGGACCGCGTCGAGCAGGGCCTTGGCCGAACAGACCACCGGTCCAGCCGGCAGCAGCAGGGACTCGGCGGCGAGCATTGCAGCGTCGTCTTCATCGCCACCCAGGAACCGGATCGCGTTTGCGGTTTTCAATCCCGTCGCGCAATCCGTTGCGCCCGGTTCAAATGCCAGGCCGCAAGCCGGCGGGCGGGCACGCCGGGTATAGACCAGGGCGCGCGGACTGCCAGCGATCGCCTTGGTACCTTTGGCAAGAGTATCGGTAAACCGGAGATCGGGCGCATATCGTGCCGCTGCCGGGACCAAGGCCAGCAAGGGGGAACGGCCGCGGGCGGAGCTTTCCAGCGCGGCAAGAGCGGAGCAGGCGTCAAAGGGCAAGTCGTCGGGGACTACCATCAGGTGAACGCCGTGCTGGCGCCAGTTCGATACCTGGGCGCTGGCGATGCTGACCGCCGAACAAGGTGCGACCACCAGCGGGGGCGAGAACCGGTCGTCGGCGGCAAACGCGGCGAGCAGTTCCTCGACGGGAGATCTGCCGCTTTCGTGTCTGCGGAAACACCATGGCTGCTCGGGAGAGGAGTTTGGCCACAACGCCCTCGACGCATCGGATGCAAGAATGACCGGAATTGGCCGCATACCCCCAGCTTGGCAGGCTTCCCGCATGGCGATGCACTCTCTGAATATCCCGACAGGGGAAATCTAGAAGCGGCACGTTCAGGTCAATGAAAATGGAAATGCAACCAGTAATCGTTATCGATTGCGGGTATCGCGGATGAATTGTGCGCCGGCCCAACGCTTGTGGAACCACATCCATTGGCCGGGATCCTCGCGGATCCAGTCTTCCACGATGTGCGTGACCCTCTGGGTCAGCGCGGCGGGGTCCACGCGGCCGTTCTCCAGCCGTGGAATGTCGATGCGGTCGAACAGCGTAATGCGGAACCGCCCGCCGGGCAGGCGCACGCATCGGGCCGGATAGACGTCGCAATCGAACTGGCGCGTCAGCTTGGCGAGAAGCGGCGAGGTTGCGCAGTCGCGGCCGAAGAACTCGGTCTTCAATCCGTTGTGGAACTTCTGGTCGACCAGCATGCCGACCTTGCCGCCGGCTTCGAGTATCCGCGCCAGTGCGATCGAGGCGCCGGCGCGCGAGGGCACGAGATGACCCATTGCCGTTCGCCGCGCGCCGAGAAGGTAGCGGGCCAGAATGGGATTGTTCGGCGGGCGGAACAGCGCCGTTACCTCAAGGCCGAAACTAGCGGCCGCAATCGGCAACAGCTCGAAATTCCCCATATGGGCGGTAAAGAAGATCGCAGGCCGGCCGGGCTGTTCGAGCAGGCGCCGGAAGATATCCTCGCCGTCGATCTCGACATGCCCTTCGCCCGGCCGGGCGGGATCATAGTCCATTATCTGGTCGAGGAAGACATACTCGCCCAGAAGGCGTGCCATGTTGCCCCACATGTCGCGGGCGATCGTTTCGATCTCCTGTTCCAACTTTTCGGGGAACGCGCGGCGCAGGTTATCGAGTGCGACCCGGTGGCGGCCGCTCACCCGCGGCCCCACGCGTCTTGCCACACGATCGAGCAGGTCCAGCGCCTTTTCGCCCGGCAGCAGCCTGACAAGGCGCAACAGCGCGAGCGCCAGCATCGCGACGATCCAGTATTCGACCATCTTGAGCTTGCGCAACTGGCGATAGACGAAGAGCCTCATGGTGCGGTCACGCGCCACTCAGGCGACGCGCAGGATGATCTTGCCGAAGACGTTGCGCGTCTCCATGCGCTTCAACGCGACATCGATGTCGCCGAAACCGCACTCGGTGTCGATCACGGGGCTGGCATGGCCTGCAGCCATCTTCTGCATCGCGTCGGCCATGTTTTCCATGCGGCAGCCGAAGGAGCCGAAGATCTTGAGCTGCTGCTGAAAGAGCTGCATCAGGTTCATCGGGGTCGATACGCCGGAGGTGGAACCGCAAGTCACCAGGCGGCCGCCACGCTTCAGGCACAGCATGGAACCCGCCCAGGTGTCGGCGCCGACATGCTCGAACACGACGTCCACGCCCTTCTTTCTTGTAATCTTGCGGACGATACCCTCGAACCGGTCGCTGCGGTAATTGATGACGTGGTCGGCGCCCAGCGCCTTCGCCTTTTCGATCTTGTCGTCGGAGCCTACCGTCGTGATGACGGTGCAGCCGATGCGCTTGGCCAACTGGATCGCCGCCGTGCCGATGCCTGAACCGCCGGCATGAACGAGGATCGTTTCGCCAGGCTCGAGACGGGCGTTGTCGAACAGCATGTGCTCCACCGTGCCGAAGGTGACAGGGGCGAGCGCGGCCTCGACGTCGGTTACGCCGGGCGGTGCGGGAACCAGGAGGCGGGCTGGAAGATTGATCTTCTCCTGGGCAAAGCCGTCGAGGTGGAAACCGTGCACGCCGCTCACATGTTCGCACAGATTGTCGCGGCCCTCGCGGCACGGGCGGCACAGGCCGCAGGTGCGGGCGCCGTAGATCGAGACGAGCTGGCCGGGAACGAGGCCCGCGACGCCCGGCCCGATCGCGTCGACTTCGCCAGAGGCTTCCGCGCCGATCACCAGCGGCATCTTGCGCTTGGCGAACGCCATGCCGCGCCAGCCCCAGACATCGATATGGTTGAGCGCCACGACCTTGACGCGGACCGTCACCTCTCCGGCGCCAGGCGGTGGCGGTTCGGCAATATCGACAATCTCGAGTTTGCGGTCCTCGACCAGCTGCAATGCGCGCATCAGTTCCGGTTTCCTTTCCGGCGGAGGGTCTAGTTCGGTTCGCGCGCCATGACAAGGCAGGCGTTCTGCCCGCCGAAACCGAAGGAATTGGAGAGCACCGTCGCGACATCGGCGCTGCGCCCTGCATTCGGCACGACATCGATGTCGATGGCCGGGTCGGGAATGTCGTAGTTGATGGTCGGCGGAACGAACCCTTCGCGCATGGTGAGCAGCGAAATGGCGGCCTCGATCGCGCCCGCGGCGGACAGCGTATGGCCGATCATCGACTTGTTCGACGAGACCGGAATCGACTTGAGCGCATCACCGAAGACGCTGGAAAGCGCCAGATGCTCCATCTTGTCGTTTTCCGGCGTCGAAGTGCCGTGCGCGTTGACGTAACCGATTTGCGTGGCTGACAGTCCGGCATCGGCGAGAGCGGCCGAAACCGTGGCGATTGCCGGCGAGGCATCGGGCTTGGAGCGCGTGCGGTGGAAATCATCCGCCTTCTCGCCGCAACCGGCGATGATGCCGAGCACCTCGGCGCCGCGCGCCGTCGCGCTTTCCAGCGATTCCAGGACCAGCGCACCCGATCCCTCGGCGAGAACGAAACCGTCGCGATCCTTGGAGAAAGGCTTTGATGCCTTTTGCGGATTGTCGTTCTGCGTGGAGAGCGCCGACAGGAGCGAAAAGCGGATCAGGGCTTCGGCGGTTGCTGAGCCGTCGGCGCCGATCGCAAGCGCCCGGTCTGCTTCGCCGCGGCGGATCGCCTCGGTCCCCATCTGGATGGCCGTCGCGCCGGAAGCGCATGCCGTCGAAAGCGTGATCGGCAATCCGCGAATGCCGAACCGGTCGGCAAGGCCATCGGCAACGGTTGCAAACATCGCCTTGGCGAAAAGATCGGGCCGGGAGCGCGCCCGCGCGGCTGCCAGCATGCGCTGATAGGGCGAGCCGGTTGCAGAACTGGCGGCATAGGCGAGCTCGAAGCGTGCCTTCCACTCGGTTTCGACCGGCGGGGCGGCCAGGAACAGAGGGCCGCCGAAATCGCTCTCCGCGATGCCTGCCTGGCCGATCGCCTCACGGGCCGACAGTTCGGCCAGTTCGCGGGTGAGGGGGGTCGGGCCCTGGTCGCTCGAGGCAAGGAAATCGACCATGCCGGAAATTCGTGTACGCAGATGGGCCGTCGGAAACCGCGTGATCGCACGAATTCCCGACTGGCCAGATGACAGCGCCTTCCAGTTGTCTTCCTTGCCGAGGCCGAGCGAGGTGACGACGCCGATGCCGGTGACCGCGACGATCGGGCGCCCGGATTTGTCGGTGAACTTGCTCATCGCGCCATACCCATCACGCCTTGCCGACCAGCACCATGCCTTCGCCGCCGATCATGCCGATCGTGGTGACGAGTGCCTTTTCGACAGGGCCGGACGATTTGGCTTCGCTTTCGGAAAAAGGCGCGACAGCCTTCCCTCCGTTCACGGCCAGTGCAGCCAGCGCGATGGCGAACGGGAACTGCGCCTCCTTCATCGTGCCGGTAAGGTTGGATGTGCCTCGCAATACCTTGCCCGAAAGCGTCCCGGCTTCCATCCGTGCGATATCGGGAACGCCAGAAGTGGCAGACATGACCAGATCGGCATCGCCGGCCGCCTCTGCCATGGTGGCGAGCGAGGCGGGAAAATCGCCTTGCGCACGCCGCGCCCGGCCCGATTGCACGGGGCCGAGAACCGCATGGATCGGCGCGCCGCGCGCACTTGCATGCTCGCGCGATTCGATGACGAGAAAGGCCCCGCCCGACCCGGTGATGATACCGCCGCCTTCCGCGCCATCGCGGCTCCACACGTCGCGCCAGGCGCCGCGGTGCAGAAAGCCACCCAATTCGAAAGCGAGAAGCATGTCGGGGTGTTCGGCATTGTAGGCGCCGCCGACAAGCGCGTGGGTGGACTGGCCAGTGCGGATGCGGGCGACGGCTGTCTCGATCGCCGAAATGCCGGCGCCTTCCTCGCCCATGAAGGTCCGCGACGAACCGGTGACCTTGTGAACGATGGAGATGTTGCCGGCCAGCAGGTTTGACAGTTGCGCCAGGAACAGCGTCGGCCGCAGCTCGGTACCGAGTTTCTCGTTGAGCAGAGTCTCGCGGTCGTTGCTCGCCTCCGCGGCCTCGATAATCAGCGAATCCGCCGCCTCGTCTCGCTCACCGCCGCCAGCCGCCACGATCATGTCCATGGAAGCGCACAGGGCCTCGTCGCCCTTGATGCCCGCATCGTCGAGCGCAAGTCCGGCCGTGTAGGTGCCGATGCGCTGCCAGGTTTCCATCTGGCGCTGGTCGCCGCGCTTCGGGATCTGCTCGTTCCAGTCGATCTCGGGCAGCGGGTGGACGGTATAGGGGGCAAAGCGCGTGCTGTCGATGACCGGCTGACGTGGTCCGGCCGCCAAGGCGGCGCGATGGACATCGTTTCCCACGCCCAGGCAGGAGACGATACCTATACCGGTGATGACGGCGTCGTGTTTGTTCATGCGGAAGGGCCGTTCAGGCAGCTTTTTCAGCCACCAGTGTGTCGATTTTCGCGCAGAGGTTCTTCATGACGAAATAGGCATCGGTGGTTGCTTTCCCGTCATTGACTTCCTGGGTCCAGGTTTCCAGCGGGATCTTGATGCCGAATTCCTTGTCGATCGCAAACACGATGTCCAGGAAGTCGAGGCTGTCGATACCCAGGTCGTCGATCGTGTGGCTTTCCGGCGTGATCGTGTCGCGTTCGATTTCGCTCGTTTCGGCAATGATGTCGGCAACCTTGTCGAATGTTGATGACACGGTCTTCTTCCTTCCGGTGCAATTCCTGTTTCGAAGCGCTCTAAACCGTTTTTCACGGCGGGAAAAGGGCAATCGCTTATTTTCGCCGGCGACAGGGCGTGGCGAAGAACAAACCGTTTGCCAAACCTCCCGCTCGCCAATAACAGGCAGTAATGTCTTCCTCTTTTCAGACCATTGCGTTCGTTTTTGCGCTGATCGGACTGGGCTACGTATCGGCGGTGACCGGGATGCTCAGGCGCGAAGCCGGCGATTCGCTTGCCGATTTCGCGGTCACCATCGCGCTTCCTCTGCTTCTGTTCAAGACCATGGCTTCGGCGGATTTCGGACACACGGTGCCCTGGCGGATCTGGCTGGTCTATTTCGCTGCCGCGGCGTTCGCCTGGACCGCCGGACAACTGATTGTCGTTCGCATTTTCGGCCGGGACGCCAGGGCGGGAATCGTCGGCGGCGTTACCGCGGCCTTTTCAAATCTCGTTCTGCTCGGCTTGCCGATCATTCTTTCGCTGTACGGACAACAAGGCTTTGCTGCCGTATCGCTGGTTGTCGCGGTCCATTTGCCGATCATGATGTCGGCCTCCATCATCCTGTTCGAGTGGGCGGGGCGCGACGAGGCCGGGATGAGCCCCGTGCGAATGGTGAAGACATTCCTGACGCGCCTTGTCGCCAATCCGCTGATTATCGGCATTGTTGCAGGTCTGGCCTGGCGGTTAACCGGCTGGCCAATGCTGGCGCTCGGCGAGCGCATCGTCGATGCACTGGGCGGGATCGGCGGCACCGTGGCCCTGTTCGCCATGGGCATGTCGCTGCGCAAGTTCGGCATTTCCGGCAATGTAGGCGCCGGCCTGGCGGTCGAGGCCATCAAGCTGGGTATCATGCCGGCAATGGTATTGGCACTTCTCCTGCTTGCCGGAATGTCCGGACCGGCCGCACAGGCTCTGCTGGTTGCCGCTGCGATGCCGTCCGGTGTCAATTCCTACCTGATCGCCACACGCTTCGGCACTGGCCAGGCGCTGGCGTCCAACGCCATGACCATAGGAACTGCCGCCGCGATCGCCACGACCGCGTTCTGGGTCGCAATCGCGCATCTCTATCTGCAATAGACCGCGGTGCGGCGTTCGGGAACCGAAAGGCGGGAGCGGTCATCCCTCCTTGACGATCTCCATGGCCACGAAGGTCGACGTGCTTTCGACATGCGGCAGGGCGGAAATCTTCTCGCCAAGCACGCGGCGGTAAGCGCCGATGTCACGGGTTCGCACCTTCAGGAGATAGTCGAAACCGCCGGCGATCATGTGGCACTGTTCGATTTCCGGCACGGCGCCGACCGCTCGGTTGAAGGCGTCGAGCGCCGCGCTGCGCGTGTCGTTGAGGGTCACCTGAACAAAGGCGACATGGCCTTCGCCCATTTTCGCGCGGTCGATCTGCGCCGTGTAACCGCGGATGAAGCCCTCGCGTTCAAGTCGTTTCACCCGCGCCTGCACCGGCGTCTTCGACAGGCCGACCTTTTCGCCGAGCGCAGCCATCGAGAGGCGCCCGTCGGCGGCGAGCGCCGTCAGGATGGCGCGATCTATCCGATCCAATTGGTCCAAAATCGACGTTCCTCCAATTCAGAATGCCCGAATTCCGGATCAACTACAGCAAAATCGTTTCGTTATCTCAAAAATATCGGACGTAACGGATAGCTGGCTTCGGTTATATTGGCACAGCGAAAATCAGGCGGAAGGGCATGCGCTGTGACGACGAATCTCGACAATATCCGCACCGAAATGCGGACCAACTACCTGGCCGATGAGAAAGTGGTCGTTACGAAGCTGGTCGAGCTTGCCGGGCTTTCGCTCAGGGATCGCGACGCGATATCCGCGCGGGCAGCAGAACTGGTACGCGCCGTGCGCGGCGAGTCCGCACCGTCGATGATGGAAGCGTTTCTTGGCGAGTACGGCCTGTCGACGGGCGAGGGCGTGGCGCTGATGTGCCTGGCGGAGGCGCTGTTGCGCGTCCCGGACGCAGAAACCATGGACGACCTGATCGCCGACAAAATCGCGCCGCACGACTGGTCGAACCATTTCGGCAATTCCTCCTCCATCATGGTCAACGCCTCGACCTGGGCGCTGATGCTGACCGGCCGGGTACTCGACGAGGACGAAGAAGGCGGGATCGAGGGCACGTTACGCTCGCTGGTGAAGCGCATGGGCGAGCCCGTGATCCGACGCGCGGTTGCTGCCGCCATGCGCGAGATGGGCCAGCAGTTCGTGCTCGGGCGGACCATTGGAGAAGCCGTCAAGCGCGGGACGGATTACGCGGCCAAGGGCTATGTCTATTCCTACGACATGCTCGGGGAGGCGGCCCGAACGGAGGCCGATGCGCTGCGCTACCACCGCGCCTATGCCGACGCGATCGCCGCGCTTTCGCGGTTGTCGAACAAGGACGATATCCGCGTCAATCCGGGAATTTCGGTCAAGCTTTCGGCGTTACATCCGCGCTATGAGGCGACGCATCGCGACGCCATGCTGCCGGTGATGCAGGCGCGGCTACTCGAACTGGCGCAGGCGGCGATGCAGGCCGGAATGGGTCTCAATATCGATGCGGAGGAGGCCGACCGGCTCGATCTTTCCCTCGACGTGATCGAAGCGGTGCTCGGCGACGATACGCTTGCCGGCTGGGACGGCTTCGGTGTCGTGGTCCAGGCCTACGGCCAGCGCGCGCCGATGCTGCTCGACTGGCTGCATGCCCTGGCGAGGAAACACGACCGCAGGATCATGGTGCGCCTGGTCAAGGGCGCCTACTGGGATACCGAGATCAAGCGGGCGCAGGTGATGGGCCTTGACGGGTTCCCTGTGTTCACGCGCAAGTCGGCGACGGACGTCTCCTACATGGCCTGCGCGCGCAAGCTGTTTGCAATGACAGACCGCATCTATCCGCAATTCGCCACGCATAACGCACATACCGCGGCGGCGATCCTCGCAATGGCGCCCGACAAGGACTGTTTCGAGTTCCAGCGCCTGCACGGCATGGGTGAGGCGTTGCACGAGGCCGTCCTGCAGGCGGAGGGAACGCGCTGCCGCATCTACGCCCCGGTCGGGCAGCACGCCGACCTGCTCGCCTACCTGGTTCGGCGCCTCCTCGAAAACGGCGCCAACTCGTCCTTCGTACACCAGATCGTCGACAAGGCCGTTCGCGCCGAGGAGATCGCGCGCGATCCGGTTACCGACGTGCTGGCGATGGCATCAGCCGCCAATCCGGCGATCCGCAAGGCCGCATCGCTTTTCGCACCCGAGCGGGTCAATTCGCGGGGGTGGGACATTACCGATCCGCTGGCTTTGGCCGAGATCGAGGCAGGGCGAGCGCCTTTCGCCGCGCCGTACCGGTGGCATGCGGGGCCGATGGTGGCCAATGGCCGGATCAGCGGCGGCCGGGAACTCCAGCCGGTCAATCCGGCCAACCCGGAAGACGTTGTCGGTGTTTGGCGCGAGGCGACCACGGACGACGTGTCGCGTGCAATCGAGGCCGCGAAGGCGGTGCAGCCCTCCTGGGCGGCGTTTCCGGCTTCGAAGCGCGCCGCACTCCTGAACTCGGTTGCCGATCTCTACGAGGAAAACGCGATCGAGTTCTTCGCCCTTGCTTCCCGCGAGGCCGGCAAGACGCTCAGCGACGGGATCGCCGAAGTGCGCGAAGCCGTCGATTTCCTGCGTTATTACGCGAGCCGGGCGGAAGGTGTGGAACAGGGAACCCAGGCGCGCGGCGTCATTGGCTGCATTTCGCCCTGGAACTTCCCGCTCGCGATCTTCACCGGCCAGATCGCGGCGGCGCTGGTAGCCGGCAATGCGGTCATCGCGAAGCCGGCCGAACAGACGCCGCTGATCGCCGCGCGCGCCGTCGAACTCATGCGGCAGGCCGGCATCCCGAAAGCCGTCATACAGCTCGTGCCGGGCGATGGCGCCACGGTTGGCGCGGCGCTGACCGCCCACCCCAAGATCGCCGGCGTGTGCTTCACCGGTTCCACCGAGGTTGCCCGCATCATCGAGCGGCAACTGGCCGAAACCGCCGCGCCCGATGCCATGCTGATCGCGGAAACCGGCGGGCTCAACGCCATGATCGTCGATTCCACCGCGCTTCCCGAACAGGCGGTCCGCGACATCATCGCGTCGGCGTTCCAGAGCGCCGGACAACGCTGTTCGGCGTTGCGCATGCTCTATGTCCAGGCCGAGGTTGCCGACAAGGTGCTGGCCATGCTGAAGGGCGCGATGGAAGCCTTGAGCGTCGGCGACCCGTGGCAGATCTCCACCGATACCGGCCCCTTGATCGATGCAGAGGCGCAGCAAGCGATCGGCGGCTATTGCCAGGCGATGATCGACAAGGGGCGTCTTGTCGCCCGCCTCGACACACCGCGCGCGGGGCGGTTCGTCGCTCCGCACATTTTCCGGGTATCCGGCATCGAGGAACTGGAGCGCGAGATCTTCGGCCCGATCCTGCATGTCGCCACCTTCAGGGCCGATGAGATCGACGAAGTGATCGCCGCGGTCAACGCGAAGGGCTACGGGCTGACCTTCGGATTGCATACGCGTATCGACGCCCGCGTGCAGCATATCGTCGACGGCATTCATGCCGGCAATGTCTACGTCAACCGCAACCAGATCGGCGCGGTCGTCGGTTCGCAGCCTTTCGGCGGAGAGGGGCTCTCGGGAACCGGACCCAAGGCCGGCGGACCACACTATCTCGACCGCTTCCGCAAGGCATTGCCGGCAGCGCATCCTGTGATAAGCGGCCACGTCGCTGCCGATCCGGCGGAGATAGCCGCCGCGCTTTCGATCGACGGCGGCGACTGGGTGCTGCGCCATGACCGGATCGCGGAATTGCGCAAACTGCTGCGCGGACGCGCCGCCGCAGCGCTCAACGCCGCGGCGGCCCTCGATCAGGGGCCCATCGACCTGCCGGGACCGACAGGGGAGTCGAACGTGCTCAGCCTGGTGCCGCGCGGGCGGGTGCTTTGCCTGGGGCGTGACGAGCAAACGCTGCTGGGCCAGGCCGTTCAGGCGCTGGCCGCGGGGAACAGGGTCGTCGGCGTCGCGCCTGGGGCCTCGTCCGCGCTGGCGCCTCTGACCGGAAAGGGGCTGCCGCTCGCCGCTGTCGACGGCACGATCGATCCGGCGTCTCTGGAGCGGCTTGGCATCGATGTGGTCGCGCTATGCGCCGACGAAGAAACCACGCGCGATGTGCGACGGGCGCTGGCCCGTCGAGCCGGGTTGATCGTCTCGCTGGTGGTCGAGCCGATCAACCCGGTTGCTTTCGCGCACGAGCGCTCGGTCTGCGTCGACACCACGGCGGCAGGCGGCAATGCCAGCCTGCTGGCGGCTGCGGGATAGTCCAGGGGTCAGCCTGGCAGGAATTCCCGCAAGGTGGCGATGGTTTCACCCGGCGCCGTGTCGATGAAAAAGTGGCCGCCCGCAATCGCCTTGCCGGTGACATCGGTACAAATCCGTTGCCATTCGCCGGGCACGTCGAACTGCCGTGCCATGAGTCCGGCCTCGCCATAGAGCGCGAGGGTAGGGCAGGCGATCGGGCGGTCGGCGTCGGCCGCGTCCAGAGCGCAATCTACCAGCCAGGCGGCCCGGTAGTCGGCGCACATGGCACGGATCGCTTCTGGGTCTCGCCAGCAGCGCCGGTATTCGGCGAGTGCGTCCGCCGGGAACGCGCTTGCCCCATCGGGACCCCAGCCTGAAAGGCAGGACTCGAAATAGAAATCCGGATCGGGCGCGATCAGGGTTTCGGGCAGTGGCGAAGGCTGGGACAGGAAGTACCAGTGATAATAGGCGTATGCGGCATCCGCTCCGCCTTCGAAGAAGATCGTCCTCGTCGGCACGATATCCATTACCGTCATCGACTCTATGGTTTCAGGGTGATCGAGTGTCATGCGGTGCGCGGTGCGTCCGCCTCGGTCGTGCCCGATGACGTGGAACCGTTCGTGGCCGAGCGATCGCATAAGCGCCACCTGATCTTCTGCCATGGCGCGGAAGGAATAGTTGGCGCAATCCGGCCCGTTTCCGGGTTTCGATGAATCGCCATAGCCACGCAGGTCGGCGACCACTACAGAATAGTCACGCACGAGGTCCGTCGCCACCTTGTTCCACAGCGCTTTCGTCTGCGGAAAACCATGCAGCAGCAGCAGCGGGGTGCCGGCCCCGGCACGCACAAATGCGATCTCGACGCCATTGTGGTCGAAGCGACCCCTCTCGAATCCTTCAAACATGAAATGCTCCTCCGATCGCCGGGAAGCTGCACCCGCCCGACGGCGAACGCAAGGTCAGCACCGATACGGTTGCGGTGCACGGTGCAGTCATGCAGAACTGTGTGCCGACGAGAGGAGAGGCGCATGCTGCAGGGCGTACGGATTGTCGAGGTCGAGGGGCTCGGTCCCGGGCCGTTCTGCGGGATGCTCATGGCCGATCTCGGCGCCGACGTGATCGTAGTGCACCGGCCGCAATCCTCGGGTCCGGTCGCGGTGGAGAAATCGCTGCTCGACCGCGGCAAACGGTCGATCGTCCTGGACATGAAGAAACCAGGCGATCTATCGGTATTTTTTAAGTTAATCGAAAAAGCAGACGGATTGATAGAGGGCTTTCGCCCGGGCGTCATGGAACGGCTTAGCGCGGGACCTGCCGATTGCCATGCGGTCAATCCGCGGCTCGTTTTCGGGCGCATGACCGGGTGGGGCCAGAATGGCCCGCTGGCTCATGCCGCGGGCCACGACCTCAACTATGTCGCGCTGTCGGGCGCATTGCACTATGCCTCGCTCCCCGGCGAGCCGCCGATCACGCCGCCGACGTTGCAAGGCGATATCGGCGGTGGTGCGCTCTATCTGGCGATTGGTCTGCTGGGAGGCATCCTGCGCGCGCGGGAGACCGGGCAGGGCACCGTGGTGGACGCCGCCATCGTCGACGGCAGTGCTCACATGATGAACCTGCTGATGTCGCTGGCACAGGCGGGCGGGTTGTCGATGGAACGGGGCAGGAGCCTGCTCGACGGTCCGCACTGGAGCCGCAGCTACCGCACCGCCGACGGCCGCTTCATCTCGGTCCAGAGCCTTGAACCGAAGTTCTATGCCATCGTGTTGGAAAAACTGGGACTTTCCGACGATCCGGACTTCAAGCGTCAGTATGACCAGCGCCTATGGCCGCGTCTGACGGAGCGCTTTGCCGAAATCTTTGCGAGCAAGACGCGCGCGCAGTGGGCCGCCCTGTTCGAAGGTTCCGATGCTTGCGTGGCGCCGGTGTTCGATCCCCGCGAATCCGCCGCGCACCCTCACATGGCTGCGCGCGGCAGCTGGGTTGAAGCGGACGGCGTCTTCCAGGCCGCCGCTGCACCGCGTTTTTCGGGTGAAAGCTGGGCGCCGCGTCCGTCGCCGGCCCGCGGCCAGCACGCGGAGGAAATCCTGACGGAAATCGGTGCGCGAGAGTAGCGTGATCCAGGTACGAATTCCTCCCCGCAAGGGGAGGCGTTCGTCTTGCTGGTGGAACGAATTTGACATTCGATACCCGCTCGATGTCGACCGCGAAATCGAATGTCAAATTTATAAGTTCCACTGGAATCACAAGCTTGCCAGTGGTTTCCTTGTTTCCATTTTTGCTCCGCGACCGATACAAACGGGATGCAAATGTTGGAAACGAACCGCTAATTCAGCAATGTCCTTGGCAGCCAGAGCGCGATATCGGGAAATGCCATGACAAGTCCGAGGGCGATGAGCTGCAGGAAAACGAAGGGGATGATTCCCTTGTAAATCTGCTGGATCTTGATCTCCGGCGGCGCCACGGCCTTCATGTAGAACAGCGCGAAGCCGAAGGGCGGGGTCAGGAACGAGGTCTGCAGGTTGACGGCCAGCAAGATCGCGAACCAGTACGTCACTTCCGCCTTCATGACGTGATCGCCGAAATCGAGGCCGGCGATGATCGGTGCGAATACCGGCAGCACGATCAAGGTGATCTCGATCCAGTCGAGGAAGAAACCAAGGACGAACACGATCCCCATCAGCATCAAAAGCAGGCCCCAGGGGCCGAAGCCGAGATGCTCGATGAAGGCGTCCACCTGTGCTTCGCCGCCGAGTGCGCGGAACATGTAGGAAAACAGCGTCGCGCCGACGAATATGCCGAACAGCATTCCGTTGGTCAGTGCAGTCCGCAACACCACATCCTTTGTCACGTTCCAGAAGTGGCCGAGATCGGCAAGGAATCCCTGACCGGTGGCATGGTCGCCGAAGTCGGCCTTGGCCTCGCCATCGAAGTGGAATTCGGGAACGCGGAGCGCGGGGAGCAGAACCAGGTTGACGAACGCGAGGATCAGCGAACCGAACGCGCCGACGCCGGCTGCCTCGGTCGGCGTCGCAAACCCGCCCAGAATCGAGCCCAGAACGCAGGTAATCAGGAACACGGGCGGAATGAACGAACGAGCCAGCATCAACATGTATGCGCTGAACGATTGCGGTCCCAGTTCGGCCGGCAGTTTCGGTGCGACCTGCGGTTTGATGGCTGCCAGGATGATGATGTAGACGACATACAAGGCCGAAAGCATGAAGCCCGGTATGACGGCGGCGACGAACAGGTTGCCGACGGAGCGCGACAGCAGGTCGGCCATGATCACCAGCATGATCGACGGCGGAATCAAGATGCCGAGCGTCCCCGACGCAGCAATGGTGCCGGTGGAAAGCGGCGCCGAATAGCCGCGCTGGATCATCACCGGCAGAGCGAGCAGGCTCATCATGACGACCGAGGCGCCGATGATGCCTGTCGTTGCCGCCAGGATCGTGCCCATCAGCGTTACGGCCAATGCCAAGCCGCCTGGAACCCTGCGCAGCAGAACCTGCAGGCAGTTGAGCAGATCGCGCGCGACCCCCGATTTCTCCAGCATGGTACCCATGAAGATGAACATGGGGATCGCGGTGAGGATCAGGTTCTCCGCGATCGCGCCAAAGATGCGCGGTGCCAGCGCCCCGAATTGGGCGAGGTCGAACAGCCAGGGATCGACGAAATAGGCCAGAAATCCGAAACCCAGGCCGATGCCGCCAAGAACGAAGGCGACGGGATAGCCGGAGAACAGGAGAATTGCCAGCGCCAGGAACATCAGCGCGGGCAGGTAGGGGCCGAGCCACTCCATCACAGGTCACCCCCGAGCGTTTCGGCAATCATGTTGTCGGGCAAGACGCCGAGATACCCCGCCAGCGCCTTGAAGAACTGCGACACCGCCGCAAGACCCATGAGGACGAACATGAATACCAGTGACGACTTGACGATCCAGATGTTGGAGAGGCCGATCGTCGATTTCGAGACCTCCTGCTCGATGTAGGAGGAGAGGGCGTATTCGAAGCAGAACCATGTTCCAAGAATTGAATAGGTGAACAGGAACAGGGCGATACCCAGCAGTTCCACCAGGTACTTGGTTCGGGTGCGAAGCCGGTCGCGAAACAGATCGATGCGCACATGCGCCTGGCGCGAATAGGCGTAACCGATGACCAGCGTGAACAGGAAGGTGTGAAGCCAGTACTCCGATTCCTGCAATTGCGTGGAATTCCAGCCGAATGGCTTCGGAACGCCGAAATAACGCGTGACGACATCGACGCAGACCGCGATCATCAGCAGGAAGCCGCACCATGCCCCGATCTGGGCCATAAAGGCGAGCACCTTGTCGATCGCCGCGCTGATCCCCAGCAACGAACGCATATTGTTTTCCTCCTCCATCGGCCGTCACGCGGCCGCACTGCCGTTTGTTTGTTGTTTCTGCGGCAGGACGTAACGGTCGATTCACCGGTCAAGTACGACGGTATACCGGCGGATCGGCCAAGTCGGCACCGGAAGACCCCGGCACGATAACGCGCCGGGGTCGACAGCCAGATCGATTATTTCAGATAGCCGAGATCGGACCACACCTGGTATTCGGTGCGGAAAGCCTGGAGGGAATCCCAGGTTTCCTTGAAAGTTGGGTCCGCGGCTGCCTGCTCGGCGGCCACCTCGATCCAGGTTTCTTCGAACTTGTCGAGGATTTCCTGGGGCCAGCGGTGGATCGTCACGCCCTTGCTCTTGAGCTCGGCGAGCGCCTTGCCCTGGATGGCCTCACCCTCAGCCAACCCGAGCGCGATATTGGCTCGGCACGCCATCGTGACCAGTTTCTGCTGGGATTCGCTCATGCCATCCCACTTGCCCTTGTTGATCATCAACTCGAACATCGTCGACTGCTGGTGCCAGCCGGGGAAGTAGTAGTGCTTGGCAACCTGATAGAAGCCGAGATTGAGGTCGATCGCCGGCATCGAGAATTCCGTCGCGTCGATCGTGCCGCGTTCCAAGGCAGGATAAATATCCGCACCGGCGAGAAGCTGGGTATCGACACCGAGTTTCTGCATCACCTTCGCCCCGAGGCCGAAGAAGCGCATTTTCTTGCCCTGCAACTGATCGAGGGAAGTAATCTCCTCGCGGAACCAGCCGGACGCTTCCGGTGCGATAACGCCGCAGATGATCGAGTGGATGTCATGCTTGGCGTAGATTTTCTGCATCATTTCTTCGCCGCCCGCATTGAGCAGCCATGCGGCGTATTCGCCGGCCGACGGGCCGAAGGGAACCGCGGCGAAAAGTGCGAGCGCGGGCTCCTTTCCCTGCCAGTAGCCGGGTGTCGACCAAGCTGCGTCGACGGAGCCGTTCTTGACCGCGTCGAATACTTCAAGTGCCGGGACGAGAGCGCCGGGCTCGAAGAACTTGATCTGGACATCGCCGCCGGAGGCGGAGTTGATGTTGTCCTCGAGGATCTTGCCCAGCGTGCCGAGCTGAGTCAGGCTCGACGGATAAGTTGATGCCATCTTGAGGCGTACAGGTTCCGCTTTCGCGGCGGCCGACAGGCCAAGCATCGAAACCGCTGCCAAGGCAGCCACAATCATCTTTTTCATTTAGTCCTCCCTTTCTTGTTGCCGCAGGCAACCAGAATACGCACTTGCATTGGTTTGACAAACAGCGGACTGCTTTCCTCCTTGGTGCGCGTATACCGTCAATTCATGCGACGATTTTTCGTAACATGCCGGACTGCCGCTGGCAATAAGTGGTAAAAATACTTTACCGGATTGCCCCGAGGGTCGCGTTTCACTGGTCGGCCGACCTGGCGGAAACTTCTTCCATTTCGCGCGCGAGCCTCTTTTCTTCTTCGACCGTCGGTCTCGAGAGCCGGGCAAGGATCAGGTAGGCGACGGGCGTGAGGAACAGCGTGGCGATCGTGGCAAGACCGAGGCCGCCGACGATCACCCAGCCAAGCGCTTCGCGTGCTTCGGAACCGGCGCCGAAAGCGAGCACCAGCGGCAGCGCGCCGAGCACGGTCGAGATCATGGTCATCATCACCGGGCGAAGCCGGATGATCGCGGCCTGCTCGATTGCCTCGCGGACGGTGCGCCCGCGATTGCGCAACTGGTTTGCGAACTCGACGATCAGGATGCCGTTCTTGGCCATGACGCCGACCAGCAGCACAAGCCCGATCTGGCTGTAGACGTTGAGGCTGCCTCCGGTCAGTTTCAGCGCGATGACCGCGCAGGCGAGCCCGAGCGGCACGGTTGCCATGATGATGAGGGCGGAGATGAAGCTCTCGAACTGGGCGGCCAGGACCAGCAGGACGACGACGATGGCGATCGCGAAGGTCACCGCCATGTCGTGCGACGACTTGTCCAGGGTAGCCGCCTCGGCCAGCGGGATGATCCGCGAGCCGACCGGGAGGAGCGGTTCGGCCAATTGTACGACTTCCTCATAGGCGTCGCCAAGGGCCAATTGCGGCGTCAGGCTGGCGGTAACGGAGACGGCGCGCAACTGCTCTTCGCGGTTGAGCGAGGGGGCGACCGCCTTCTCGGTCAGCGTGGCGATGGTCGACATCGGCACGATGCGCCCGTTTGCGGTCTTCAGATAGATGTTTTCCAGGTCCGTCGGATCGTTGATCGGCGTCGTCGTCGAGATCAGTTTCACGCCATAGGCCCGGTCGCGGATGAACACCGTGCCGACCTCGCGCCCGTCGAGCAACGCCTGCATGGCATCGGCCAGCCCGTTGATGTCGATTCCCAGATCGGAGGCGCGTTCGCGATCGATGACGACGGAGAGCTGCGGCTGCGTCGTTTCATAGGACAGGCTGACCTCGCCAAAGCGCGGATCCTGCTGCAGGCGGACCACCAGCTTGTCGGCTGCATCCGCCAACTCGCTGTAGGAGCTGCCGACGAAGGCGAATTGCAGGCCGCTTCCCGCGCCGCGGATGCCGAGGCTGTTTGGCTGGATGGCGAAGGCGCGCACGCCGGGAACCTGCCTGATCAGTCCGTTGATCTGGCGCACGATATCGTCCTGGGAGCGGGTTCGTATCTCCCATGGCGCCAGCGTCAGGACCATGAAGCCGGTACTGGCCGAACCACGCGCGCCGGCGATGGAGAAGATGTTGGTGACTTCGCCGCTGCGGCGCAGCGGCTCCACCAGCCGTTCGATGTCGCGCATGCGGGCGGCGGTGTATTCGAGACTGACGCCCTGGGGAGCCGAAACGCGCAAGATCGCAATCGCACGGTCCTCGCGCGGCGTCAGTTCGCGCGGGACGGTCGAAACAAGAGTCCACGAGAATCCGGCAAGGAGCACCGCGACGAGCACCACGACCATCGGCACGTTGAGCACGCCATGGAGGAGCAGCGCATAGAGCCGTGCAAGGCCGTGGCCGAGATTGCCGAGAATCCCGGCATGGGCGCTGGCGCCGCGGGACTCGTCCAGCGGCTTGATGAAGCGGGACGCGAGCATCGGGCACAGCGTGAGCGCGACGATGCTGGACAGCGTGACCGAAAATGCGAGCACAAAGCCGAATTCGCGGAACAGGCTGCCGGCCTGGCCTGGCAGAAAGGACAGCGGTATGAAGACCGCGGCCAGCGTTGCCGTGGTTGTGACAACAGCAAAGAACACCTCGCGCGTTCCGAGCACGGCGGCGGCACGGATGCCCAGCCCCTGGTTCCGGCGTCGCACGATATTCTCCAGCACAACGATCGCGTCATCGACCACCATGCCGGTGGCCAGGACGAGCGCCAGCAACGTCAGGATGTTGATGGAAAAGCCGACGAGATAGATCGCAGCAAATGTTCCAGTCAGCGCCACCGGCAGCGTAACGGCAGGGATGATCGTCGCCCGCCAGTCCAGCAGAAACAGGAAGATGATCGCAACGACGATGGTGATTGCAAGACCAAGCGAACGCGCAACTTCACCGATCGCGCCGGAAATGAAGGTCGCGTCGTCGCTCGTTACTCGAATGGCGACGCCTGGCGGCAGGATGTCGCGCAGTTTCTCGACCACATTACGCACGCCATCGGAGATCTCCAGCGTGTTGGATTGCGCCTGGCGCACGACGCCGAGGCCGATGCCGTTTCGCCCGTTGGCCCGCAGCGTGGTGTCGCCGGGATCGGCGCCCAGCGTCACGGTCGCGACGTCACGGATCTGCACGCGGTCGGCGATATAGATATTCTCGAAGGCTTCCGGGGTCACGACATCGGCGGTTGCGCGGACCACGAGGTCCTGGCTGCGCGCGGTCAGCGAACCCGCCGGCACGTCGTAGGCGATGTTGGATAGCGCCTGGCGCAGATGGGCGACCGTCAGCCCGAAGGCGGCAAGTCGCGTCTGGTCGACATCGATGCGGAATATTTTGTCGCGGTCACCATAGACGTTGACATCGGCGACGCCGGGCACCGATGCCAACCGGTCGACGACCTCGTCCTCGACAAGGATCGTGATGTCCTGAACGCTCATCGTGTCGGATGTGACGGCAAGACGCATCACCGGGTCGGCATTGGCGTCGGCCTTGATGATGCGCGGGTCCTCCACGCCGGCGGGCATGTTGTTGGAGACGCGGCCAAGCGAGTCCCGCAGGTCCGAGGCGGCTTCGGAGAGATCGACATTGTCGGCGAACTCGACGGTCACGCGGCTGCGCCCGAAGGACGAGGTGGACGAAATCGATGCGACACCGGAGACGCGTGCGGCGGCGCCTTCGACCACTGCGGTCAGTTCGCGGTCGATGGTCTCGGGCGAGGCGCCGGGAAAATTGGTGTTGACAGAGATCACCGGCCGGTCGACGTCCGGCAGTTCGCGGATTTCGCCGCCATAGATGCCGGCAAGTCCGGCGACGACGATCAGCAGGTTGAGGACAAGCGCCAGGACCGGGCGGCGCACGAAAAGCGCGGTGCCTCCCCGGGTTGCGGATTCCGCCGCCGGCGAGGCTTGTTCGTTGGAAGCTCCTGACATGTCACGAGCCCGCTTTGTCGGCGGGCACTTCGTCGTTCCGGCCGGCGGGCGCAGGCGCCGCCCCGCTCAGAACCTTGACCGGCATACCGGCGCGAAGGTTCTGGACGCCTTCAACGATCACCTGTTCACCTTCGGAGATATCAGCCTTGACGAGCACCGCGTCCGCATTGCGCTGGACGATCGTCGCGTCGCGGCGTTCGGCCTTGCCGTCGGCCAGGAGCCAGACATAGGAACCGGCCGAATCCCACTGGATCGCCAGCGGATCGACGGACGGGTAGGGATCGCCGGGGAAACGCATCGTCACCTGGAACGACATGCCGGCGCGCAGCCGGTCCCGCGTATTGGGAATCCGCGCCTGCACCTTGAGCGTGCGGCTATCCTGCTCGATCCGGTTGTCGACCGCGACGATGGTGCCGTTCAGTGGGTCGCCCGGCATGGCAAGCGCGGTCGCGACCAGGGGCGATCCGGGCGTAATTGCGCCGATGAAGCGTTCCGGCACCCAGAATTCGACAATGATCTCGCTGCGGTCGTCGATGGTCGTGATGATATTCTGGCTGGTGACGTAGTCGCCGGCCGACAACGACAATATGCCGATCACGCCCGCGATCGGCGCGGTGACCGTGCGCCGCGCCAGCGCCAGTTCGGCCTCGCGAAGCTGCAGACGCGCATTGTCGAGTTCAGTGCGCGCGTTGTCGACATCGACGGACGACGTGGCCTTGCGTGCGAACAGTTCCTCATAGCGCTTCAGTTTGTTCTCGGCATTGGTGACCGCAATGGTGGCGCGGTCGCGGGCGATCTCCTCCGATTGTGAATCGAGCGCCACGATCGTGTCGCCAGCCTCCACGCGAGCCCCCGATGTCACCGGCACTTGCGCGATCTGGCCCGATACCAGAGGCGTGACGGTGACCGAGCGGACCGCATGGCCGTTGCCGATTGCCGAGAGGCGGTCATTGACGACACCCGTGGTGACCGGTGCCGTCGCCACCAGCGCCTGCTGTGAAAATCCGCCCTCGTTCGGCTGCCCGCCGTTGCGCCTGATCGCTGCCGTCTCGATCTGCGCCGGCAGACCCGGGAGGCGGTCGAGGCCGTAGCCTTGCAGGATCGATGGGGCGCCGTGATAGAACCAGGCCCAGCCGTAGAAAGCCGCAATCGCGATGCAGATCGTCAGGATGGCCTGCTTCAAGAAACCCATCTATCGCTCCTGTTCGATACGGCCCTCGTGCCCGCGCCGGGATAATGTTCAAGAACTGGCCCGCTGTCCATTCAATTGGGCGGTGATTGCCGGGCATGTATCCGATTACGGCTTGGGCGCCAATAGCGCCAAAACCATGGCTCCAAGCTGAAGCGGATCCCTATTTGCCGGCGGTGAACAGTGCCGCGAAATAGTCGACCATCTCGCTGACCATCCGCTCCCCGTAGCCGGAGGCGACGGCCAGGCCAAGCGCCTGTTTGGTGGCCGGCGAGATCACGGAGACGGTTCCCGCATCATCCGCCATCGTGGAATAATAGCCGATGTCCTTGCGCGCATTGCGGATCGAGAAGGCGAGCTTGTCGTTGACGCCGTCGATGGCGTTGGCCTTGACGAAATCCATCATCGCGGAATGCAGCGGGCCCGCAGACATGACGTTGTAAAGCTTTTGCCGGTCGATCCCGGTCTTGTCGGCCATCGCGAAGGCCTCCGCAATCGCGGTCGCCATCGTCATGCCGACAAAGTTGTTGATCAGCTTGATCGTGTGGCCGGAGCCGGCGCTTCCGAGATGGAAAACGTTCTCGCCGAGATCGTCGAGAACGGGTTTCACCCTGGCAAACGCGGCTTCGTCGCCGGCGCACATGATGTTGAGCTTGCCCTCGCGCCCATGCGCCGGAGTGCGCCCGAGCGGGGCATCGAGATAGGTAGACCCGGCAGCGGAGACGGCCTTGCCGATGCGCAGCGTGGAGCCGGGCAGGGAGGTGCCGAAATCGATCACGACCGAGCCGGGCTTCAATCCCGCGATCACGCCATCCTCGCCGTACATGCGCGCTTCCACGGAGGCGGACGTGTCCATGCACAGCATGACGATGTCGCTGGCCGCGGCCAGATCGCGCGCGGTTGGCGCTTCCGCGGCGCCGCGCGCCACGGCCGCTTCGATATTGGTGCGCGAACGGTGGGCAAGCACGGTCATGCCGTAGCCGCGATCCAGCAGCCTATGCACCATGGCCGAGCCCATCAGCCCCAATCCGATAAAGCCGATCACTGGTTTCGTCATGTCGTCCTCCTGGCCTGTCTGCACTTGGCGGTAATTGGATAATCCACGGTGTCCGGCGGTCTCTCAACGCGGATCGGCGCCTACATCGTCGCGCCGATCTGCCACGGCACGAACTCGTAATCGCCGAGCCCCTGGGCTTCGGATTTCGATTTCTCTCCGGATGCCACGCGCAGCAGGAGGTCGTAGATTTCGCGGCCCTTGTCCTCGAGCGAAGCACCTTCCGTCAACATGGCGCCGGCGTTGACGTCCATGTCTTCCGTCATGCGATTGTACATCTCGGTGTTCGTCGCGATCTTGATCGACGGTGCGGGCTTGGAACCGAAGGTCGACCCGCGCCCGGTGGTAAACGCGACGAGGTTGCAGCCCGACGCGATCTGCCCGGTCACGGAGGCCGGATCGTATCCGGGCGAGTCCATGAAGGTGAACCCCTTCGCGGTAACCGGCTCTGCGTATTTGTAGACACCCGTCAGCGGGGTCGTTCCGCCTTTCGCGGCCGCACCGAGCGATTTTTCCAGGATGGTGGTCAGCCCGCCCTTCTTGTTGCCGGGCGAGGGGTTGTTGTCCATCGAGCCCTTGTTGCGCGTGGTGTAATCCTCCCACCAGCGGATCAGGCCGACCAGCTTGTCGCCGGTCTTGCGGTCGACGGCGCGGCGCGTCAGCAGGTGCTCGGCGCCATAGATTTCCGGTGTTTCGGCCAGTACGCCGGTGCCGCCCTGGGCGACCAGCAGGTCGCAGGCATAGCCGAGCGCGGGATTGGCGGTAATGCCCGACCAGGCATCCGATCCGCCGCATTGCAGCGCGACGGTCAATTCGGAGGCGGGGCAGGGCGTGCGCACCGCCTTGTCGGCTTCGGGCAGCATGGCGCGTACCTTCTCGATGCCGAGTTCAACGGTGCGCCTCAGGCCCGCCACGTCCTGGATGTTCATGGTCTGGAACAGCGGCCCGCGCTGGAGGCCGTAGGCTTCAAGAAGCCAGTCGATCTGGTTCATCTCGCAGCCGAGCCCCACCATCAGTACCCCTGCGTGGTTGGGATGGCGGGCATAGCCCCACATCACCCGCTGCAGCGCGTCGAAGCCTTCTCCGGAACCGGCCATGCCGCAACCCGTTCCGTGGACGAAGGCGACCACGCCGTCGACATTCGGGTATCTGGCCATTTCCCCGGGGCCGAAGGCGGACGCGATCATGCGGGCGGCTGTCGCCGAGCAGTTCACCGAGGTCAGGACCGCGATGTAGTTGCGCGTGCCGACCGAGCCATTGGCGCGCCGGAAACCCATGAAGGTGTCACGCGCGTCTTCCGCCACCATGGCCACCGGCCTCAGATCGGTCGAAAACTCATACGCGGCGTCAACGTTGCGAAATTCGAGATTGTGGATGTGGACGTGCTCGCCCGGCGCGATGTCGCAGGCCGCATAGCCGATCACCTGCGCGTATTTGCGGACCGCGCCGCCCTTGCCGATCGCCTCGACGGCAATCTTGTGGCCGCGCGGGATGATGGTACTGGTCGTCACGCCTTCCACCGCGGCGCCGGCTTCCAGCGGGCGTGTCACGGTCACGACGTTGTCGGACGGGTCGAGGCGGATGAAATCTCTCATGTTCGCTTCCTGTGGAATCACTGGGCGGGCGCCGCCCGATGGTATGGTCTGTCGTGGTGGCAGGCCCTGCCTCGCTGCTTGGTGCCGCGTGTGCAGTGCCGCCGCCGTTTCCCTGCTACCTGAAGAACATGGTCAGTTCCGGGACGAGCAGGATCAGGGCGAGGACTAAGATTTGTATGCCGATGAAGGGCATGAAGCCACGGAAAATATCGGGCAGCGTGATGTGCGGAGGGGCCACGGACTTCAGGTAGAACGCGGCCGGCCCGAACGGTGGCGACAGGAACGACACCTGCATGTTGACGCAGAACAGGATGCCGAACCAGACGGAGACGAAGGCAGGGGCGGCAACCAGCCCTCCGGTCAGGCCGATCTCCTCGACCGGCAGCTTGAGCACGATCGGCATGAAAACGGGCATAACCAGCAAGACGATCCCGGTCCAGTCCATGAAGGCCCCAAGAAACAGGAAGATCACCATCATCACCAGGAGCACGCCCATTGTCGGCAGGTCGTAGCCGATAATCATATTGGCGACGTAGGTCGGCCCGCCGGCGATCGTGTAGGCGCCGGCCAGCGCGGTCGCGCCGAAGGTGACCCAGATGATCGTGCCGGTGGACTTGAAGGTGCGCATCGAGGCTTCGCGCAGCAGCGTGAAGGAGAACTCGCCGCGCGCGATGATGAGCAACAGCACGGCGACGGAGCCCATCGCGGCCGCCTCGGTGATGCCGGTGATGCCGCCATAGATCGAGCCGAGCACCACGAGGACGACCGCCAGCGGCTGCACCAGGCCCTTGCCTTTCTGCCAGCTGTCGCGGGCAAGGGCCGGCCCGGCGCCAAGAAAGATCCATGCCAACGAGGCAATCGCGAGCGCGACGACGACGTACAGAGTGGAGACGTCCTGGAACCAGGTATCCTCCTCGATCGTGCCGATCGTGTGGATGAAGACGTAGCGGGCGATGACGACCAGCGACGCAAAGGCAGCGACCTCGGCGATCAGCGTGCCGCCAAAGAGCATCTTCTGGCGCCCGGACAGATCGTCTGCGCCCGGTTCGGGCAGGGGCGCCAGCACCGGGTTGAGACGGGTCCGGATGAGAATGTAGATGATATAGCAACCCGCCAGGATGAACCCTGGAACGAAAGCCGCCTGGAACAGCGCGTGGATCGACGTCTCGGTAATCAGCCCGAAAAAGATCAAAACGATCGACGGTGGGATCATCGTGCCGAGCGAGCCGGAGGCGCAGATCGTGCCGACCGCAAGGTTCTGATCGTAGCCGAGACGGAGCATCTGCGGCAGGGCGATCAGGCCAAGGAGGACGACTTCGCCGCCGATGATGCCCGACATGGCGGCCATGACAATTGCCATCAGCGCGGTCACGACCGCGATGCCGCCACGCGTGCGGTTCATCCACATGTTGAGCGTGGAATACATGTCGCGGGCAATGCCGGAGCGCTCGAGCAGAACGGCCATGAAGATGAACAGCGGAACCGATATCAGCACGTAGTTCGTCATAATGCCGTATATTCGCTGTGCCAGCACGTTCATCGGCCCGGAGCCAAACCGGCGGCTCAGGACGCCTTCGCCTAATTGCCAGGCCTCGATGTTGAATCCGTGCACGAAGGGATCGGTGAGAAGCGTTGGCTCGAACTTCATCACCATCACGACGACCGCCAGAAAGCCGGACGCGAAACCGAGCGGCATTCCGATGGCCAGCAGAATGAGCATCCCGAGAAACAGAACAAGCGAGATCGTCCCGATGTCCATCTACTTCCTCCCCTCCAAGGGCTTGGCGCTGCGCCCCGGCCGCGTGCTTTTCGCTATGCCGTGATGGCTTGTTCAGTCAGCCGTCCCGGGCCGGCTTCTCTCCGGGTCTCGGGTCCCGGTCGGGATCGATTGCACCGGATGCCGCGCTGACAGGCGGCGGCGCGCCGCTCAGCACTTCCTCTGCCGGATCGTGCGATTCGACAAAAGGTACGGGCGTGCGGTTGAAATCGCGAACCAGGCCGAGAACGCACAGGATGACTGCCGCGGACAGCAGGATCGCGATCGTGATCCGCCAGTTCATCGGCACGGCAAGCTCGCCTGCCGGGGTAAACAGGACCGGAAATGCCCGGATGCAGAGCCAGATCACCAGTGCCGCCGCGGCAATGTCGAATGTCTTGCGCAGCCACGCCGCCGCCGGCCAGTCGCGAATGAGATTGGAAAAGCCCTGGAGGGTGAGAACGAAAAGCGTCGCCAGCACCAACGGCTTGTTGGTCGCGGGGATCGGCGGATCCCAGGCCGTTCCGAAGGCCTCCCAGCGGTAAAACTTGGCGGCTGCCTCGCCGTATCCGCCCCAAAGGACGGCAAGAAAGAAAATCGCCACGCAAAATGCCGAAACGATGTCGAAGAGCCGGCGCATCCATAGCGGCGCCATGTCATAGAGGATGAAGATCCGGATGTGGCTGCGCTGCTGCATCGAGTACAGCCCCGCAGTCACGTAGATCGCACCGCCGGCCCAAAGCGACATCTCGTTCACCCAAAGCGTCGGGCTGAAGAAGATGTAGCGCATCACCACCTCGTAGAAGATGATGACGACGATGAACGCCGGCCCCCACATGGCGATGCGGCTGAACGTCCAGGTCAGCAGGTCGATCGGGCCCGTCGGTTCGTGTTCGACCATCGCTCTCCTCCCCGGGTGGCGACTGAAAGGGCGGCCGGGGCGATCGAGACGCCCCGGCAGGATCATGTGCGTGCTGTCAGTTCACCAGGCCGAGCTGGGTGAGATAGGCGAGGTGACTGTCGACCAAAGCCTTGGCTTCCGGCGTGGTGGCGAATTCCGGCCAGGTCGCCTGGGCCGCGTCGCGGAACTTCTGGCGGTCGGCAGGGCTCCAGTCATAGAGCATGACGCCCTTTGTGCGCAGCATGGAGGCGGCCTCGGCATTCTTCTTCTCGAAGGTCAGCGCGGTGCGCAGTGCCAGCGATTCCATGGCGGTGTTGAGGATCACCTTGTGATGCTCCGGCATGGCGTCATACACGGCCTTGTTGCAGGCAAGATGATCCGACGGCATGGAATGGAAGCCCGGATAATTCGCGTGCTTGACGATATCGTACAGGCCGAGACCGACATTGTTGGCGAGACCCGAGGCGTCGGAGCCGTCGATGATTCCGGACTCAAGCGCGGTGAAGATCTCGGTGAAGTCCATCACGATCGGCTTGGCGCCAAGCTTTTCGAAGATCTTGGTTTCCATGCCCGGAGGCGAGCGGAATTTCCAATCCTTGAAGTCGTCGGCGTTGCGGATCGGTTTTGACGAGGCCAGGGATTCCTGTCCGTAAATCCACCAGCCGATCAGCTGCATGTCATATTTGTTGTAAAGCTGCTGGGCGGCTTCGATGCCACCGCCATAGTAGAGCCACGACAGCTGCTGGTAGGGCGTGTCATAGCCGCCCATGATGTCGCCGACGAACTGGAACGCCGGATTCTTGCCCGTCTGGTAGGCGCCGCCGGTCATGTCGCAATCAAGGATGCCTGTTGCCGCGGCATCGAAGGTTTCCACCGATTTGACGACGGAGGACGAATAAAAAGGTTCGATCTTGATCTCGTTGTTCGACATGGTCTGGACCTTGTCGAAGAATTCCTGTGCGAGCTTGCCCGACGGGGTTTCCGGCGCATAGTGCGTCTGAATGCGCAGTGTTGTCGTTTCGGCAAGTGCGGTACCGGCCAGGAAGCAGGCTGCGGTGGCTGCAATTACGGTTTTCGTAAATGTTTTCATGGAATTCCTCCCTCGGCGCATGGTTCAAGGCGCCAGCTTCATGCTCTCCTCCCGCTGCTACGCGGCACCGGGAAGGCTAACAACAGGATTCGCGAACGGCAAGACAAATTCCGAAGAAATTAAAAATTTCGAGAATGATTGATAATTACAAAAATATGGATAACGTAGCCACAGGAGGCAGAAATCATGACGGCGGCGGCGAAAACGCAGGTGACGGATCACATTGACCAGGGATCGATCTACGATTCGATCCGTGCACGGTTGGCGGAAGGCGAATTGAAGCCTGGAAAACGGTTGAAGCCCGACGAATTGCGGGCCGACTACGGATGCAGCGCCAGTGCGATCAGGGAAGTCCTTTTTCGCCTCGCTTGCGGCCGCTTCGTCGATTTCGAGGAACAGCGCGGCTTTCGCGTGCCCGAGGCCACCCTGAAGCGGCTGCTGGAAATCCGCGATTTCCGCGTTCTCATCGAATCGGAGGCCGCGGCGCGCTCGATTGCGCGCGGCGACATGGAGTGGGAGGCGCGGCTCAACGCGGCGCACCACAAGCTGGCGCATATGGAGGTCAAGATGCGCCATGCCCAGCGGCTAAGGGAACACATCGCGATCTGGACCCGGTTTGATTGGGAATTCCACGAAACGCTGGTTTCCGCGTGCGGTTCGTCCTTGCTGCAGGATACCTTGCACGACCTTTTTTACCAGTATCGCCAGCAATTGGCGGGATTGGTGCCCGACTACGGATTCCGCGAAGGCACGGTGGATGAACACAAGGCCATCCTTGACGCCGCGCTCGCACGAAATCCGGAAAAATGCGCGGAAGCCATCCGGCAGCATTTCTCGTTCCTGGATGACGACCCGCCTTCTTCGGCGGGAACGGTCTAGCGATTTCCACTTTAACCGGGTGTCCCGCCAGGTGCACTATCAGGATCAGCCATGACAAAATCCCCGTTCAGCCTTGAAGGTCAGACCGCGCTCGTGACCGGCTCGTCACGCGGCCTCGGCAATGCGATCGCGACCGGCCTTGCAGAGGCGGGTGCCCGTATTGTTCTCAACGGTCTCAAGGCGGAACGGCTTGCCGCGGCTGGCGAAGCCATGCGCTCGGCCGGACATGACGTGCTGCACAGTGCGTTCGACGCCGCGGATGAAGGCGCGGTGGTAAGCGCATTCGAGGCCTTCGACAGCCAGGGAGTGGCGATCGACATCCTGGTCAACAATGCCGGTATCCAGTTCCGCAAGCCGATGATCGAACTCTCCGCCGGCGAATGGCAAAATGTCATCGATACCAATCTGACCGCGGCTTTCATCGTTGCCCGCGAAGCCGCGAAACGCATGATCCCGCGCGGGCGGGGCAAGATCATCAATATCGGTTCGGTGATGAGCCAGGCGGCGCGGGCGACGATTGCGCCCTACAATGCCTCCAAGGGCGGCATCAAGATGCTGACCCAGTCAATGGCTGCGGAATGGGCCGAGCATGGGATCCAGGCAAACGCGATCGGCCCGGGCTATATGGAAACCGATATGAACAAGGCGCTGATCGAGGATCAGGCGTTCAATTCGTGGGTAACGAAGCGAACCCCCTCGCGGCGCTGGGGGAAACCGGAAGAGCTGGCGGGAACGGCCGTCTTCCTGGCATCCGCTGCGTCGTCCTATGTCAACGGTCAGATCATATACGTTGACGGTGGAATGCTGGCGGTACTGTAGGCGGGCCCCGGCCCGGCCAGCAGCCCGCACGTTTTTTTAGGAGAGAGAATATGGGACGACTTGAAGGCAAGCGCGCGCTGGTGACGGCAGCAGGACAGGGGATCGGAAGGGCAACGGCAATTGCGATGGCCGCCGAAGGCGCCCGGGTCTTCGCCACTGACGTCAACGAAAAGACATTGGCCGAACTGGCGGCGCTCGGCCATTCGAGCATCGAGACCTTCGTCCTCGATGTCCGCAACGATGCCTCGGTGTTCGCGGGCGTGGAAAAGGCCAATCCGGACATCCTGTTCAATTGCGCGGGCTTCGTGCATCACGGCACGGTGCTCGATTGCACGAACGACGAATGGGACTTCGCGTTCGACCTCAATGTCCGCTCGATGTTCCGAACCATCCGCGCAGCGCTGCCCGGCATGCTGGAGCGCGGCAACGGCTCGATCATCAACATGTCGTCTGCAGCATCCTCCATCATCGGCGCGCCGAACCGTTTCGTCTACGGCACGACCAAGGCCGCCGTCATCGGCCTCACCAAGTCGGTGGCGAAGGACTACATTACCGCCGGCATTCGCTGCAACGCGATCTGCCCCGGCACGGTGGAGAGCCCGTCGCTGCACGACCGCCTGCGCGCGACCGGGGACTACGATGCCGCCATGAAGGCCTTTGTCGCCCGCCAGCCGATGGGGCGGATTGGCACGGCGGAGGAAATCGCCGCGCTGGCGGTCTATCTTGCTTCGGACGAGAGTGCGTTCACGACCGGCCAGGCACATATCATCGACGGCGGCTGGTCGGGCTGATAAAGGCCTCCGCACACAACCTAATTTCTCAGGAAAGGAAAGACATGAAACTCGTGCGCTACGGCGAAGCCGGCTCCGAAAAGCCCGGCATGATCGACGCTGACGGCAGACTGCACGACCTGTCGGCTCACGTTGCCGACATCTCCGGCGATGTGCTGACCGATGCGGGGCTTGCGAAGCTGCGCGCGATCGATCCGTTTTCGCTTCCCCTCGTGGACGGCGAGCCGCGCTTCGGCCCGTGCGTCGGGGCGATCGGCAAGTTCATGTGCATCGGCCTCAATTATTCCGACCACGCCGCGGAGACGGGCGCCGCGATTCCCGAGCATCCGATCCTGTTCATGAAGGCGAACTCGGCAATCGTCGGACCCAACGATACGGTTGTGCTGCCTCGCGGATCCACCCACAGCGACTGGGAGGTCGAACTGGGCGTGGTCATCGGAGAAACGGCGAAATACGTTTCCGAGGAGGACGCGCTGAATTACGTGGCGGGCTATTGCGTCATCAACGATGTCTCGGAGCGGCATTTCCAGACGGGACTGACCGGCCAGTGGACCAAGGGCAAGTCCTGCGACACGTTCGGACCGACCGGCCCGTGGCTCGTTACGCGCGACGAGGTTCCCGATCCACAGGCGCTCGCCATGTCGCTCGACGTCAACGGCAGGCGCATGCAGACCGGCAGCACGTCGACCATGATCTTTTCCGTCGCGCAGATCATCTCGCATCTGTCGCAGATGTTCACGCTGCATCCCGGCGACGTCATTTCCACGGGCACGCCGCCCGGCGTCGGAATGGGCATGAAACCGCCGGTTTATCTGAAGCCCGGCGATGTCATGGAGCTTGCGATCGATGGACTTGGCCGGCAGCGCCAGGCAGTGGAAATGGATGCGTGAGGCGCGCCGTGAGCGGGTTGGGCCAAGCAGGTAGCGTACGGGGCCTTGCCGGCCGCGGGTTGTAAAAAGGACAGGAATGACAGGATGACTCGGAATCTTCTCGTGATCGGCAGCGCCACGCCGCGGATGATGGACCAGTTCTCAAAGATGTTCACGGTCCATTTCGCCGAACAGGGCAGGACGCTCGCCCCGGCGCTCGCCGGCAAGGCGGACCAGATCGTGGCGGTTTCGACTTATGGGGACCGCGGGATCGGGCGAGACCTCATCGCGGCCCTGCCCAATCTGGAGATCATATCCAGCTACGGCGTCGGCTATGACGGGATCGACGTGCAGGCAGCGATCGACCGCGGCATCATGGTGACCCACACGCCGAATGTGCTCAATGCCGATGTCGCCAACACCGCGATCATGTTGATGCTGGCGGTCAGCCGCCGGCTCGTTGTCGATGATGCCTATGTGCGCGCGGGCCGCTGGGCGAGGGAGGGCGCCGCACCGCTGCGGCGCTCCATCGAGGGAAAGAAGGTCGGCATTCTGGGCCTGGGGCGCATCGGCGAGACAATCGCGGAAAAGCTGCAGGTTTTCGATTGCGAGGTCGTGTACCACTCGCGTAATCCCAAGCCCGAGGTTTCCTACGAGTATTACGGCAATCTCGTGATGATGGCGGGCGACTGCGACTATCTGGTGGTGGTGACGCCTGGAGGCTCCGCCACCCGCAAGCTCGTCGGCCGCGAGGTGATCGAAGCCCTGGGCCCGGAAGGTACCCTGATCAATATTGCGCGCGGCACGGTTGTCGACGAGGCGGAACTGGTCGCCGCACTCCAGGACGGGAGGCTCGGTGCGGCCGGCCTCGACGTTTTCGAGAACGAGCCCCATGTGCCCGAGGCCCTGTTCGCGATGGAAAACGTCGTCCTGACGCCGCATGTCGGTAGCGCGACGGAAGAAACGCGCCGCGCCATGGGCGATCTCGTGGTGGAGAATATCGTCCGCTTCTTCAACGAGGGAAAGGCCGTCACGCCTGTTCCGGAATGCCGCGGCATGTGAGGCGAAAGCTGGGCCGGTCAGCTTGAGAACGTGTCCCTGTAGCTCTCCCGCAGCACGTTCTTCTGTACCTTGCCCATGGTGTTGCGCGGCAGTTCGGCGGCGAAGAAGATGCGCTTGGGCTGCTTGAAACGGGCGAGCTTCTCGCGGATCGAGCCGAGGATGACGGGCTCGGACAGGCTTGCGCCCCGCAGGGGAACGACCACGCCGACGACGCCTTCCCCGAAATCGGGATGAGGAACGCCGATGACCGCCGATTCGGCCACGCCCGCCAGATCGTCGAGCACCAGTTCGACCTCCTTTGGATAGATGTTGTAGCCGCCGGAGATGATCAGGTCCTTGCCGCGCCCGACGATGGTGACGTAGCCGTCTTCATCGACAAATCCGAGGTCGCCGGTGATGAAGTAGCCGTCGGTCCGGAACTCGGCGGCAGTCTTTTCGGGCATGCGCCAATAGCCCTTGAACACGTTGCGGCCCTTCACCTCGATCACGCCGATCTTGCCGGTGGGAAGAAGCGCGCCGGTTTCCGGATCCGCGATCCGCAGGTCCACGCCGGGCAGCGGAAAGCCGACCGTACCCGCCCGCCGTTCGCCGTCATAGGGGTTCGAGGTGTTCATGTTGGTCTCGGTCATGCCATAGCGTTCGAGAATGCGATGGCATGTGCGCTGCTCGAACTGCGTATGGGTTTCGGCCAGCAGCGGCGCGGAGCCCGAGACGAACAGGCGCATGTGGGAGACGGCATCGCGGTCCAGCCGATCGTCGGCGAGCAGGCGAGTGTAGAAGGTCGGAACGCCCATCATCGTCGTGGCGCGCGGCATGAACTTCATCAGCGCGTCGACATCGAGGCCGGGGAGGAAGATCATCGATCCACCAGCGAGCAGGATGACGTTTGTCGCCACGAACAGCCCATGGGTGTGGAAGATCGGCAGGGCGTGCAGCAGCACGTCTTCGCCGGTGAAGCGCCAGTAGTCCACCAGCGCCTCGGCATTGGAGAGCAGATTGTCGTGGGAGAGCATCGCGCCCTTTGAGCGCCCGGTGGTGCCCGAGGTGTAGAGGAATGCGGCAAGATCGTCGGCGCCGCGGTCCACCGCTGCGAATTCGCCGGCCTGGCTGGAAGCAGCCTCGGCAAAGCTGCCGCTTCCATCCGCATTCAGCGTCATGAGCGCCGCGCCGGCTTTTACGGCGACCGGGCCGAGCGCGTCGGCGCCGGCATTGTCGCACAACAGCAGTCTTGCCTCGGCATCGGTCACGAAATACTCGACCTCGGTTGCCGTGTAGGCGGTATTGAGCGGCAGGAAGATCGCGCCTGCCTGCACGCAGGCGGCATAGACGGCCAGCGCCTCGGGCGATTTCCTGACCTGGACGGCAACGCGGTCACCGGTTTCCACGCCCGCTCCGCGCAGCGCGTGCGCGAAACGCGCCGCCATGGCCAGGAATTGCGCATAGGTGATCTCCTTGCCGTCGGGCAGGATCATGAACGTCCGGGCGCTGCCCTCATGCGGGGCGAACAGGCGGTCGTACAGCAGATTGGCCATGAAATGCGTGCTCCGGTTCAACTGGCTGTGTGGCGGGTGACGGGATCGATCGGCGTTTTCGGGAATCCGACCGCTTCCTCGACGGCGCGCGCGGCCCTCAGCAGGACGGCCTCGCCGCGCGGCGGCCCGATCAACTGTATGCCCACGGGCATGCCGGACGCGGTGAAGCCCGCCGGCATGGCGATAGCCGGAAGCGCCGTCGTGGTCGCGAGGAAGGAAAAGCGCAGCCAGTCGACATAGTCCGTTACGGGCTGGCCGTCGACGGCGAGCGGGAACTCCTCCTCGACAAGACCAGGCTCAAGCCCTGCGACCGGTATGGCCAGCACGTCATAGCCTTGCAGAAAGGTGCGCATCGCATGGTAGAGCACGGTGCGCTGGCGCAACGCGTCATAGATCCGGCCGGTCTTCAGTTGACGGCCGAAATCGGTGTTCTCGCGCAGGGTGCGCTTGAAGTGCTTCTGCACGGTATCCGGAAGATAGGCATTGACCGAACCGTAGTGGATGCCGCGCAACGCGACATAGGTTTCGTAGAGGCCGGGCAGTTCAGGGCAGGCATCCTCGACGGTAGCGCCAGCGCGCGCGGCTTTCTCCATCGCACCGCGCAACACCCGGCGGATTTCCTTTTCCACCGGTGCGAAGCCGCCCTGGTCCTCGGAAAACGCGATCCGTACCCTGCCGTCGGCTTTCGCGACCTCCTCCTGGAACGAGATCTCGGGTGCTGGCAGGGAGATCGGCGTGCGCGGATCGTAGCCTGTCATGGCATCGAGAAAGAGGGCGAGGTCGCGCACGTCGCGCGCCATCGGGCCGGAGACGCCCTCCGTTGAAAACGCGGTCGCTGCCGGACCGCCGCCGCAGCGTCCCGGCGTCGGGCGCAAGCCAACGACCCCGCAATAGGCCGCGGGCGTACGCAGGGATCCGGCGAGGTCGGAGCCGTGGGACAGCCAGGTTTCGCCCGCTGCGAGCGAGGCCGCCGCGCCGCCCGACGAACCGCCGGCATTCTTGCGCGTGTCCCAGGGATTGCGCGTGTAGCCAAACACGTCGTTGAAGGTGTTTCCTCCGGCGCCGAATTCCGGCGTGTTGGTCTTGCCGACGACCACGCCGCCGCGCGCTTCCAGCTTCTCCACCAGCGGATCGCTTTCCCCGGGCACGAAGTCCTTCAGCGCGACATTGCCGAAAGTGCAGGGCACGCCTTTCACCAGGTTGAGGTCCTTGATCCCGATCGGCAGCCCGCCCAGCCAGCCGGCTTCCTTGCCATGGACCGCTTCGTCCGTGGCGAGGTTCTTCAGAGCCTCGCGCGCCCGGTCCTCGCAAAGGGTAACCATCGCGTTGATTGCGGGCCCGGTCTCGGCAATACGAGAAAACGCCGCATCGAGGAGTTCGACCGGCGAAATTTCGCGCGCCTTGAGCAATGCGACGGCTTCGCGGGCTGGAAGGGCGCAAAGGGCGGGACCTGAATATCCCGGCGCCGGTTCGGTGCTCTTGTTCTCGTTCATGGGCCTTCCTGCACTCCTCCTCGAAACGTCTGCGGCAGACCCTATTGCGAGACATGGCGGAAAGGAAAGGGCCTGTTTCCGCCGATCGGCTTTTTGCATTCTGCGAGAAAAGATTGACCGGAAGCAAGTCACATGTAAGGAAATGAATATATACGGAACCGCCATCGGCGTGCGAGGAAGCGATGACCCATTCAGATAAACTCGACCAGGTCTTTTCGGCAGTCGATGCGGCCAATGCGGCCGATCCAAACACGGTCGAGGTCGACGGCAAGCTAGTGCCCGCGGCTCTCGTTTACGGGCAGCGCATGACCGCGACGTTGGAAAAGTTCCAGCCTGATGCCTCGGAAGAATTGCAGATCGCGATCAGGGGACAGCATATCGAGCGCTTCTCCATCCCGCGCGAAACCTATCCCGAAGGGAAGGCCGGATACTATCGCTGGCGCAACGAACTGAAGAAGCGGCATGCCATCCGCCTCGGCGAAATCATGCGCGAAATGGGCTATGGCGAGGAATCGATCGAACGCGTTGGCCGGATCGTCCGCAAGGAAAAGCCGCAGACCGATCCCGAATCGCAGACGCTCGAAGATATCGCCTCGCTGGTGTTTCTCGAGTTCGAACTCGATGCTTTCCTTGCGAAATACGGAAGCTATGCGCCCGAAAAACTCGCCGATATCCTCGCAAAGACTTGGCGGAAAATGTCGGAAAATGGCCACGAGGCCGCGCTCAAGCTCGATTTGCCGCAGGGTGTCGTGGACCTTCTGCACCAGGGGCTGGCGGCGCTCGACACCCCGAGCTGACAGGCGCGGATTGGTGCCAGACTGCGCAATTGTGATGCGCAGTCGCGTGAAGCGGCAAAACAACGCACCACAAAGTCGGTTTTGGGCTTGGAATGCTCTTTTATCGGCTGGACTTGGCCCCATCCGTTATATAGGAATAATTGAATACATGTGCGCATCGGCATGATATGCCGATCATTGCAGGCAGGGGCTGTCCCGTGCTTGCTGTTTGCGTCGGGAGGACGCGATACGGACCGGTTTCTCCGCTCGGAAATGGCGTCGGCATGGGGAGGAAATGAGCACACAATCGGCGCGATCGGCGAACCTGCTGCAATCGGCGTGGCTGTCGAGGCTGCTGCCGTTCCTCGGCTGGGCGCCCATGGTCAACCGCATGACGCTGAAGGCCGACCTTTGGGCCGGCCTGACGGGCGCCGTGATCGTTTTGCCGCAAGGCGTGGCCTTTGCGACGATCGCGGGCATGCCACCCGAATACGGTCTTTATGCAGGGGTCGTGCCGGCGATCATCGCCGCGCTGTTCGGCTCGTCCTGGCAAATGGTGTCTGGGCCGACGACCGCTGCGTCGGTCGTGCTTTTTTCCTCGTTGTCCGCCCTGGCAATTCCTGGGACGTCCGAATACGTGCTGCTGGCGCTCACCCTTGCCTTCCTGGTTGGCGCGGTCCAGCTCGCCATGGGCATGGCGCGGCTTGGCGCCATCGTTAATTTCATTTCCCACTCGGTGGTGATCGGCTTCACCGCCGGAGCGGCGATCCTGATCATGTTCAACCAGGTCCAGCATTTCTTCGGCCTTGCGATTCCGCGCGGCTTGCATCCTCATGAGGTTATTGCCTTCTTCTCCTCCCATCTTCCCGAAATCGACCTGCATACCATGGCGGTCGGTGTGGCGACGCTTGCTGCGGGTATCCTGGTGCGGCGCTTCCTGCCCCGAGTGCCCTATATGATCTTCGCCATTCTTGTCGGCAGTGTGCTGGCTTACCTGCTCAACGAGTTCGCGGGCGGCGAAGTGGCCACCGTCGGTGCGCTGCCGGCAGACCTGCCGCCGCTGTCGTCGCCGAGTTTCTCCTATTCGGTCTGGCGCGAATTGGCCCCGACCGTTGCCGCGGTCACACTGTTCGCGCTGACGGAGGCGATGTCGATCTCGCGTGCGCTCGCCGTGCGGACCGGCCAGTATATCGACGCAAACCAGGAATTCATCGGGCAGGGGCTCTCGAACATCGTGGGTTCGTTCTTCTCCGCCTATGTCGCCACCGGCTCGTTCAACCGCAGCGGCCTTAACTACGACGCGGGTGCCAAGACGCCGATGGCCTCCATCTTTGCCGGCGCTTTCCTTGCCGTGGTGATCGTGCTCGTCGCGCCGCTGGCCACCTATCTGCCGAACGCGGCGATGGCCGGCGTGCTGTTCCTCGTCGCCTGGGGACTGATCGACATCCGGCACATCCGGCAGATCGTGCGGACATCGAAGACCGAAACGGTGGTGCTCGCGGTAACCTTCGTCTCAGCGCTGCTGCTGGAACTGGAGTTCGCAATTTTTGCCGGCGTTCTTCTTTCCCTGCTGCTGTTTCTCTACCGTACTGCCAATCCGACGATCCTGGTGCGCGTACCCGATCCGATGAGCCCGGGGCGCAAGTTCGTGACCGCGGACGCCGAACTGCCGGAATGCCGGCAGGTACGCATCATCCGCTTCGACGGAGCTCTGTTCTTCGGCGCAGCCGCGACATTTACCGAGACGCTGCGGGACTACGAGAAGAAATCGCCGAGCCAGAAGCACCTGGTCATCGTCATGAGCGGTGTCAATTTCATCGACGTGACCGGTGCGGATGCGCTTGTCCAGGCAGCCCGCAGATACCGGCTGCGCAACGGCGGCCTCTACCTGATCCGGCCCAAGGAGGCAGTCATCGACCGGCTCGCGCGCGGTGGCTATCTGGAGGAAATCGGCCCGGAGAACATCTTCGATTCCAAGACCGCCGCCCTGCGCGCGATCTATCGCAAACTCGACTATGACATCTGCAGGCAATGCGGACGTACCGTATTCGTCGAATGCCGGCGCATGGGCAAGCAGGAGCCCACCGAGCAGGACTACGACGACGAACCGGCAACCGTGCCGGCAAGATAACAACATCCGGAAGAACGGGATCCGCGCGGAACTGCGCCCAGGAGGAATGATCAGACATGCGCCACGAACCGGCAATCGACCTGTCTCCGGACGTACATGACGAGGTCAAGTACACGACCTGCTACATGTGCGCGTGCCGCTGCGGCATCAAGGTGCACCTCAAGGACGGCATGGTACGTTACATCGAGGGCAATCCGAATCATCCAATCAACAAGGGCGTGCTGTGCGGCAAGGGATCGTCGGGGATCATGCAGCACTATTCCCCGGCGCGACTGAAGAAACCCCTGAAGCGCGTCGGCCCGCGCGGCGAAGCCAAGTTCGAGGAAATCGAGTGGGAAGAGGCGCTGCAGATCGCCACCAAGTGGCTGGGCAACATCCGCGCCACCGATCCGCGCAAGCTGGCCTTCTTTACCGGCCGCGACCAGAGCCAGTCGCTGACCGGGTGGTGGGCAACGCAATACGGCACGCCGAATTTTGCCGCCCATGGCGGTTTCTGCTCGGTCAACATGGCTGCCGCCGGGCTCTATACGATCGGCGGGTCGTTCTGGGAGTTCGGCGAGCCGGATTGGGACCGCGCCCGCTATTTCATGATCTTCGGTGTCGCGGAGGATCACGATTCCAACCCGATCAAGACCGGTATGGGCAAGCTGAAGGCCAACGGCGCCAAGATCGTGTCGGTCAATCCGATCCGCACCGGCTATTCGGCGATCGCCGACGAGTGGGTCGGCATCCGGCCGGGAACGGACGGCCTGTTCGTCATGGCGCTGATCCACGAACTGTTGCACGCCGACAAGATCGATACCGACTATCTCGTGCGCTACACCAATCTCGGCTGGCTTGTGATCGACGCGCCGGGGACCGCGGAGCATGGCCTGTTCGCCCGCGACAAGGAGGGTAATCCTCTCAGCTACGACAAGGCCGGGAAGAAGCTCGCCGATGCCCGGTTGCCCGATATCGCGCCGGCGCTTGTCGGCCGGTACAAGCTTGCGGACCGGCGCGTCGCGGTGCCGGCGTTCCAGTTGCTTGCCGAGCGCTACATGGACGAGCGCTACAGCCCCGACGCGGTCGCTGCCACCTGCGGGATCGACGCCGGCGACATCCGCCGGCTCGCTGCGGAACTCGCCCATGCGGCCTTCCAGGAGACCATCGAACTCGATGTCGAGTGGACCGACTGGGCGGGGCGCAAACACGACAAGATCATCGGCCGGCCGGTGGCGATGCATGCCATGCGCGGCATCTCGGCCCACACCAATGGTTTTCACACCTGCCGGGCGATCCACACGCTGCAGGTGCTGCTGGGATCGGTCGAGTGCCCTGGCGGATTCCGCTTCAAGCCGCCATTTCCCAAGCCGATCCCGCCGGCACAGAAACCGGCTGGAAAGACCTATGCCCCCAATACGCCGCTTGGCGGCGCGCCGCTCGGGTTCGTCAACGGCCCGGAAGACCTGTTGCTGGAGGAAGACGGCACACCGGTTCGCATCGACAAGGCGTTTTCCTGGGATGCGCCGATCTCGGCGCACGGGCTGATGCACATGGTCATCACCAATGCCTGGAAGGGCGATCCCTATCCGATCGACACGCTCTTCATGTACATGGCCAACATGAGCTGGAACTCGACCATGAACACCAAGGGTGTCATGGAAATGCTCACTGACATCGATCACGAGACCGGCGCCTACAAGATCCCGCACATCATCTATTCCGACGCCTATTTCTCGGAAATGGTCGCCTATGCCGACCTGATCCTGCCCGATACGACCTACCTGGAGCGTTGGGACTGCATCTCGCTGCTCGACCGGCCGATCTGCGAGGCAGACGGTCCGGCCGACGCCATTCGCCAGCCGGTCGTCGAGCCCGACCGCGACGTGCGCGCGTTCCAGACCGTGCTGATCGATCTGGGCGCGCGGCTCGGGCTTCCCGGCATGACCAACGAGGACGGCACGGCGAAATATCCCGGCGGTTATCCGGACTACATCGCCAACCATGAGCGGGCGCCCGGCATCGGACCGCTGGCCGGCTGGCGCGGCAAGGACGGGACAGAGCAGGGCAGGGGCGCGCCCAACCCGGACCAGTTGCAGGCCTATATCGAACATGAGTGCTTCTGGCACCATGAACTGAAACCGTCCGAGCGGTTCTACAAGTTCGCCAATCGAGACTATCTCGATTTCGCCCAGCGCATGGGCTTCATCGGCCATGCCGAGCAGATCGTGCTGCAGATCTATTCCGAGCCGTTGCAGAAGTTCAAACTGGCGGCGGAAGGCCATGGCGACATCCAGCCGCCGGACGACATGCGCGAACGCATCCGCACCGCCTTCGATCCGCTGCCGGTCTGGTACAAGCCCTATGAGGAGGAAATGGTCGACACGACCGAGTTTCCGTTGCACGCACTGACCCAGCGGCCGATGATCATGTACCATTCCTGGGGCTCGCAAAACGCCTGGCTCAGGCAGATCCTCGGCCGGAACAAGCTCTATATTTCCACGGTCAAGGCGGCCGAACTCGGCATTGCCGACGGCGACTGGGTCAGGGTGACCAGTCACAACGGCTCGATCAAGGTCCAGGCAAAGACCATGGAGGGTGTCAATCCCGACACGGTGTGGACCTGGAACGCGATCGGCAAGCGCTCGGGTTCGTGGAACCTGGCGCCCGATGCGCCTGAAGCGAAAAAGGGCTTTCTGCTCAATCACCTGATCAGCGAATTGCTGCCGCCGGGCGGCAAGCGGCGGATTACCAATTCCGATCCGGTGACCGGGCAGGCGGCGTGGTTCGACCTGATGGTCAGGGTCGAGAAATGCGAGGCGGGAGACGAGGTGAGCGAACCGCAATTCCCGGAAATCGGGCGGCTGCCGGGCATGGAACCGGGGCCTGACATCGTTCGATTCAATGCCGGTGGAGGCAAGAAGAAATGACCAGCCTTCCATCGGCACGCGGGCCCAAGCGGCTCGGCCTTGTCATCGACCTCGACACCTGCGTCGGCTGCCATGCCTGCGCGACCAACTGCAAGGAATGGAACACGTCCGGCCACTCGGCGCCGCTGACGGACCTCAACGCCTATCAGGCGGAACAGCGCGGCGTCTGGTTCAACCGCGTCTTCACCTTCGAAGCCGGGGGGCAGGGAGAGAATGCGCGCACCGTTCATTTTCCCAAGAACTGCCTGCACTGCGAATTTCCCGACTGCGTGACCGTGTGCCCCACCGGCGCGTCCTACAAGCGCGCGGAGGACGGCATCGTGCTCGTCGACGCCGACAAGTGCATCGGCTGCAAGCTGTGCTCGTGGGCTTGTTCCTATGGCGCGCGCGAATATGACGAGGATGCCGGCGTGATGAAGAAATGCACGCTTTGCATCGACAAGATCTACAACGAGAAGCTTCCAGAAGCCGACCGCGTGCCCGCCTGCGTAGCGACTTGCCCGGCCAAGGCCCGCCATTTCGGCGATTTCAACGATCCGGAATCGAAGGTATCGCGACTGACGCGCGAGCGCGGCGGCTACGACCTGATGCCGGAGACGGGCTACCAACCGACCAGCAAGTACCTGCCGCCGCGCCCCGGCAAGCGCACCGCCGGTGCGTCGCTGCCGCGCGAGGAAGGCGGCCGCGACAGCGCCGGAAAGTTCCTGCGCTGGGTCGACGCCGTTCTATCGAGGTAAGCGAACGATGCATCCCGCCTTTTCAGTCATCTTCTTCACGACGGCGTCCGGCGCTGGCTACGGCCTGCTGGCGCTTCTCGCCATCTTCACCCTTTCCGGCCTGCTGCCGGCGACGACCTGGCTCGGCTTCGTCGCCATGGCGATCTCGCTTGGCCTGATCGGCGCCGGGTTGCTGTCCTCGATGCTGCATCTCGGTCATCCGGAGCGGTTCCTCAGGGCGCTGACCCAATGGCGCTCATCATGGTTGGCGCGCGAGGGTGTGCTCGCGATCGCGACCTTCGTGCCCACCGGCCTGTTCGGCATCGGCTGGGTGTTCCTCAATTCGACCTCCGGCATGTTTGCCTGGATGGCTGCCCTGAGCGCGGTCATGGCCGCTGTCACGGTGTTCTTCACGTCGATGATCTATGCAAGCCTGAAGCCGATCCGCCAATGGCACAACGGCTTCGTTCCGCCGGCCTATATCGTACTCGGCACGATGACCGGCGCGCTGCTGCTTGTCTTCCTGGCGCGCCTGTTTGGCGTTTATTCGCCTGTCTTCGGAATCCTTGGCATTGCGCTGCTCATGACCGGCTGGGTCCTGAAGACCGCTTACTGGCGTCATATCGATACGGCGCCGGCGCGCAGCACGCTGGGCACGGCGACCGGCCTCGGCCGGCTGGGCGGCGACGTACGCCTCCTTGAGATGCCGCATACGGAAGAAAACTTCTTGATGCGCGAGATGGGCTACCAGATTGCGCGCAAGCACGCGTCCAAGCTGCGCTTCCTGGTTCATCTCCTGCTCTTTGCCGCTCCGCTGGCCCTGACAACGCTGACGTTCTGGAGCGCCGTGCCGCCGCTGGCAGCCGGTGCGGCATCGTTTGGAGCGGTTGTCCTGGCCGGACTGGGTGTCGCGACCGAGCGCTGGCTTTTCTTCGCCGAGGCCACGCACACCTCGATGCTCTATTACGGGCGGACGATGTAGAACAGTCGACCGTTCGCCTCGTGGAACCCCCGTATTTCGGTTGGTAGCGTCTTGCGACCTGCCAAAATCTTCTTCGGACAAAGAAAAAGCCCCGCGCGGAAATCCGGCGGGGCTTTTGATTGTGGGATTTGATGCCGGATCAGGCGGTATGCTTGATCAGGAAGCGATAAACGCCGCCGTCGACCGAATGTTCCATCAGTTCATTGCCGGTCGTGCGGCAGAACGCGTCGAAGTCGGCTGCCGAACCTGGATCCGTGGCCAGCACTTCCAGCGTGCCGCCGGTCGGAATGTCCTTGAGCGCCTTCTTGGCACGCAGGATGGGAAGCGGGCAGTTGAGGCCCTTAGCGTCAAGTGTCACGTCTGCCATCGTCGTCAATCCTCCGCATGAATGGCTGTGCAAATGCGCGGGCAACTGGCCCGCGCCGGTTTATGGCGGTACCCGCCGTCAGATAAACAGGTTGATGTCCGATTTCAGCGCATTTTCCATGTAGGTTGCGGCACCGCCAATCTTGATGCCGTCCATCAGGTCTTCCTTCTTGAACTCGAACAGGTCCAGGGTCATCTGGCAGCCGATCATCTCGATTTCGGATTCGACCGCGGCTTCGCGCAACTCCTCGATGGAGGCGACGCCCTTCTTCTTGATCAGGTTCTTCATCATTTTGGTCGCGGCGGCATCGACGCCAGGGATGACGTTGACGATGTTCGGCATCGGCATATGCATGCCCATCATCGGCATTTCCATGCCCGGATTGCCAAACGGCGATATCTTGAGGTTGAGATTCTTTTTCAGGAGTTGCAGGCCATAGAACGTGAAGAACATCGATACCCGCACGCCCATCGCGGCGGCCGTCGTCGCCAGGATGAAGGGCGGGTAAGCCCAGTCAAGCGTGCCCTTTGTCACGATAATCGACATGCTTTTTGTATTGTCGGAAGCGTCAGCCATTGTTTCCACCCTTTGTCAGCCCGAGGCAGACTTTTTATATATTCTAATAATTGAATACCATCGATTTTATCAAGTCAACACGATCGCTGGTAAACTTCATGTGCTTAATGCCGCATGCGACTGGTTTCAAGGCGGTCAGTAACCGCCTTTTCTGCGGCTCTCCGGCAATCCCGCGATCCGCCCGCCCTGCTTCGACGGGTCGAGCGGGAACAGTTCATAGAGATCGCGCTGGGAAAGCGAGCGGCCCCAGCGCTCCGACATCGCCTTGATGATGGTGCGCGTATTCGGCAGATTACCGCCATTTTCGAAATATTCCTCGCGCAGATAGGTGATGATATCCATGTGCTCGGGTCCGAGCTCGATGCCATCGGCCTGGGCCATGTGCCGGGCCAGATCTTCGCTCCAGTCTTCCTGGTTGGCCAGATAGCCGGTCGGCGTGGTTTCGATATCCTGTCCGTTGAATACGATTGACATGAACTACCTCATGCTTGCTGCTGCGCCGGTCTGGCCGGCGGGATTCGGTCTTGCATGCGAGCGCACGAACGCGACGAAGTCCCGCGCCCAATGATGCCTCGACGTGTCGCGGAAATGGCTGAACGTGGCGACCATGTTGTTGATGATGATGCCATCGTGCGCGCCGTCGATGCCGGTACCCCGGGTCACGCGCCAGGCGTAGCGCGGTTCGGCGTCGAGATGCTCCAGCCGCGCATAGTGGAATTCGTGCGCCGAGACGGCGAGATTCGAATTCGGCACGGTGCTTTCCAGAACCACCAGCCCGCGCCCTTGCGGCCGCGCCTTCATCACGGCGTCGGCCCCGATCGCCCCGACCATTTCGCCCTTGCGTCCTTCATGGCTGATCGATCGGCTGAGATACATCAGGCCGCCGCATTCGGCATGGACCGGCATCCCGGTTTCGATCGCGCGGCGAATGGCATGACGCATCGGCGCATTGGCTTCCAGCGCCTCCAGATGCGTTTCGGGAAAGCCGCCACCGATCACGAGCCCGTCGGCGTGCGGCAGTTTCGAGTCGTGCATGGGGCTGAAGAAGACGAGCCTGGCGCCGGCGCGCTCCAGCGCATCGAAATCGTCCGGATAGTAGAAGCAGAAGGCATCGTCACGGGCAACCGCGATGGTGACAGCCGCGGGGTCGTGACGCATCACCGGCAGGCCGATCGGGGCGAGGCGCGGAGCGTTTCGCGCGATGGCCGTGATCGCATCCATCTCCAGTCCCGCTTCGACGGCTTCCTTGATCGCCGCGATCCGCGTCTCGGAGCCGTTGGCATCGCCCGGCGTTGTCAGGCCGAGGTGACGCTCCTTGACGATCACCGCCGGCGCGCGGGGCAGGGCGCCCAGGACCGGCATGTCTGTGTAGGTTTCGATCGCCGCGCGGAGCTTTTGTTCCTGCCGCGCAGTCGCGACCTGGTTGAGGATGACTCCGGCGATATTCACCTCGGGATCGAACGCCTGGTAACCGAGCAGCAGCGGGGCGATGCCGCGCGTCATGCCCGCTGTGTCGACCACGAGGACGACGGGGCTGTCGAGGAGTTTGGCGAGCGCGGCGGTGGAATCGGCGCCGCCGGTATCGACGCCGTCATGCAGCCCCTTGTTGCCTTCGATGATGTTGATGCCGGAGCGGCTCTGGCGCGCGGCGAACAGGCCGCGCATCTCGTCGGGCGCCTGGGTGTTGAAATCAAGGTTGAAGACCGGTCTTCCGCTGGCGCGCTCCAGCCACAGCGGATCGATGTAATCGGGGCCTTTCTTGAAACCCTGCACCTGCGTACCGCGCGCGGCGAGGCTCGCGGCAAGACCGATCGATACCGTGGTCTTGCCGGAGGATTTGTGCGCAGCGGATATGAGGAGCCGTGACATCGTCTTGCTCAGGCTGCCGCGGGCTGTTCTACCGCCTCGCCATCCTCGGACGGCAGGATCGGCAGGAACTTGACGCCGAGCATGGTGACGACCGCCGCGATTCCGATCCCGCCGAGGCCAAGCAGGAGTTCAGGCAGCGAAGGCGTGTAGGCCTGGATCTGGCCATCCCCGAAGCTGCTCGACACCTGCATGCCGGGGAAGATTTCGAGAGGCCACGCCTGTCCGCCGATGACGATGACATAGACCTGGGCCAGTCCGCCGATGATGACCAGAGCGGATGCGAGCGCGATCATTGCCGGCGAGCGTCCGGCCTTCGAATAAACGATGGCAATCGGCAGCAATCCGCCCAGCAGCACCTGGACGCCCCAGAACAGGAGCGGATAGATGCCGCCGTCGAGCAGCAGGAAACGCTCCACGCCGATGCGCGAAGCCGAATAAAGGTTGGTCAGGTGCATCACGAACGTAAAATAGAGCACCGCCGCGGCAAAAATGCCGAGCAGCCGGCCGAGCCGTTCGACCAGGGCATTGCCCAGCGTCCGGTCGCAGCCCATGTCGAGCGCCATGCGCGTCAGGATGAAGATCGCAAGGCCGAAGGACAGCGACATGGCGATGAACAGGGGCGCCATCATCGCCGCATTGAAAGCCTGGCGGGCGACCAGCCAGCCGAAGATGGAGCCCGTGCCGGTGGTCAGGATCAGGCGCCACAGGAAAGCGACGGTACCGACCGGCGTGGTGAACTTTTGCCAGCGGCGCGTCATCTGGACGATCAGGTAGAACCCGACGATCGCCAGGAAACCGGTGTAGAGGAAGATGTTCCAGGCGAAGATGGACTTGAAGTTGTAGGATGTCATCGCCACGGTGAGGCGTTCCGGCCGGCCGAGGTCGAGCACCAGTACGGCCAAGCCTCCGACGAGGAGCGCGATTGCCATCAGCCCGGAAAGTCTGGCCTTTGGCTTGTAAGGCAGCTTGCCGAATACCGAGGCCAGCGAGGCCATGTTGAGGACCCCCGACGCGGCGACGATCAGGAAAATGGCGAAGACATGCGGCAGGCCCCACACGATGCCGTTGTTCATGCCCGTGACGATATGGCCGTGGTGTTCCATGTACCAGGCCGCGCCAAGGCCAATGGCGGCCAGCGCGGCGAAGAATGCGAGCGCGATCAGGAAGCCGGGGCGGGCCTTCGTTTCACGATAGACGGTGTGAATCATGACCATCGCCCCCTTACAAATTCACGTAGTGGACGCCGGGATCGAGCCCCAGATCGTCGCGCAGTTGCGTCGAGGCCAATTCGGCGACACGCTTGGCGATGGCGCTTTCCGGATCGTTGAGATCGCCGAACATCATCGCGCCGCCGCCGGTTGCGTTGCACGATTCCACGCAGGCCGGATTTCGGCCGGAATCGATGCGGTGAACGCACAGCGTACAGGATTCGACGGTTCCCTTGCCGCGCGGCGCGTGAGGCTTCTGGTCGATCAGCGCCTCGTGGATGAAGGACCGTGCCTTGTAGGGGCAGGCCATCATGCAGTAGCGGCAGCCAATACAGCGGTGCTTGTCGACCAGCACGATGCCATCGGCGCGCTTGAACGAGGCGCCGGTCGGGCAGACGTCGACACAGGGGGGCTCATCGCAATGCTGGCACATTACCGGCAATTCGCGGCTTGCGCCTGATTTCGGATCGGTAAGCGTGACCTTGCGGATCCATTGCGCGTCGGTCGCGGGATGGCCGGTGTCTTCCCAGCCGTTCTCCTTGCGGCAGGCGGTCACGCATTCGTTGCAGCCGTCGCCGCATTTCGACACGTCGATCAGCAGGCCCCAGCGCGCGGCGGGATTGAGCCTTTCCTGCGCACCCTGGGCGGCGGCGTCACCGGCGCCGAAGGCCATCAGCGTTACGGTTGGCGTCAGTGCGACCGTTGCAAAGGCGGCGCCCGATTTCAGGAATGCGCGCCGGCCCGCATCCACACCCGGCGAGGCGGAGGTCGCGCAGCCGCAATCGCGGTTCGTTCCGCAGCTCATTGCTCCACCTCCTGCAGATAGTCCGAAAGTGCGGCGACAGCGCTTTCACCTGGCGCGGCGAGGCCCGCTGCCTTGTCTTCGTCGCCGGGCCGCGACGCGTGGCACTCGAAGCAGTCGATCTTCACCGCCACATAGTCGTGGCACGCGCGGCAGAAGTGCTGCGGATCGGCTACCGTCACTGCCTTGCCGTCGCCGCCTGTTACCGCGTGACAGGTTACGCATTCATTCAACGAATACTGCGGCGTGCGGTCGCCTTCGTGTACGGTCAGATCGCGTTTGTGCTTGAGCAACGACATGTGATTGCTTCGCATCAATTGCTCGTGGTTCGCGTCAGGGGCGGGTTTGACCGCCTTCGGGACGGCCGGCAGGGGGACGCCTGAAGCCTCCTGGGCAAGCGCCGCGGCCACCGGGGCACCGATCAGGACAAGCAGCACGAGTGCGATTTGCCGAAACGACGTCATGTCACTCACCCAGTCCCATCTGGATGTAGCCGGTCGGGCAGACGTCGGCGCAGATGTGGCAGCCGATGCACTTGGTGTAATCGGTGTACACATAGCGTCCGAGTGCGCGTTCCTTCTTCGGCACCCGCGCAACGGCCGTCTGCGGGCAGTAGATGACGCAGTTATCGCACTCGAAGCACATGCCGCAGCTCATGCAGCGCTCGCCTTCCGCCTGTGCCTGCTCTTCCGTGAAGGCGACGATGCGCTCCTCGAAATCGCCGATCACATTGTCGGCGTCGACGTGGCGCTCCAACCGCTTGTTGCGTTCCACGAAGCCGAAATGACCCTTGAACAGCGCCTCGTGGGAGATGATCTGCGAACTTGCACGGTCTTCGTAGTTGTGGATCGCGAAATCGGCGTCGTCCGTCCCGCGCCCCTGGGTGTGATCGTAGGGCTGGGGATCGAGATGGCGCTGGCGCAGTTCGTCCATCAGGTTGAACAGGTGCACGTCGACTTTCGGGCGCTTCTCGATTTCCTTGCCGGTCAGATAGGTGGCGATGGTCTCCGATGCGATGCGACCGTGGCCGATGGCCGTGGTCAGCAGGTGCGGGCGGACGATGTCGCCGCCGGCAAAATGCTTGTCCATCGCCTTGACCTTGTAGCCGGGTTCGACTGCGATGAATCCCTTGCCGTTGTCCAGCGTCTCCAGGCCGTCGCTCAGGTCGCCCATCTGGCCGATCGCCGAGATAATGACATCGCATTCGATGACGAATTCAGTACCTTCGCGCGGCACGGGGGTCATGCCCTGCATGTCGCATTCGCACATTTTCAGGCCGATCGCCTTGCCGGTCTCGTCCTTGACCACTTCCACCGGCATGACGCTGCCCTTGATGTCGACGCCTTCGCGCAGCGCATCCTCGCGCTCGCGTTCGGCGGCCATCATCTTCTCCACCGGGAAAAGCGAGGTCAGCGTCGCCTTGACGCCTTCGCGGCGGATCGTGCCGGCAACGTCGTGGGCGGTGAAACCCATCGTGTCGTGCGGAGTCGTATCCTTCTCGGCCGCATGCGAAATGTGCCCGAGCCGGCGGGCAACCGAAGCAACGTCGATAGAGGTGTCTCCGCCGCCGACGACGACAATACGCTGGGCGGTCGAGAAGACCCAACCCTGGTTGAACGCGTCGAGGAATTCGACGCCGCTCATGCAGTTGGGCGCGTCGAAACCGGCGATCGGCAGATCGCGACCCTTCTGGGCGCCGATTGCCCAGAAAATCGCATCGTAGTCCTCTTCAAGCTGTTCGACGCTGATGTCGCTGCCGATGCGGGTATTAAGGCGCGCCTCGACACCGGTAGCGAGAATGCGGCCGATTTCGGCGTCCAGCATGTCGCGCGGCGTGCGATAGCCGGGAATACCGTAACGCATCATGCCGCCGAGCTTGTCGTGGGCTTCGAAAACGGTCACCGCGTTGCCGTCGCGGCGCAGGAAATAGGCTGCGGCCAGTCCGGCCGGCCCACCGCCGATGACCGCGATCTTCCTGCCTGTCTCGGCTTCCGGTGCCGGCAGCTTCAGCTTGTTCTCGATCGCCCAGTCGCCGACATACTGCTCGACGCCGTTGATGCCGACGAAATCGTCAACTTCGTTGCGGTTGCAGCCGTCCTCGCACGGTGCCGGGCAGACGCGGCCCATGGAGGCCGGGAACGGGTTGGCCTCGACCATGCGCAGGAAGGCATATTCCTGCCAGCTCATGCCTTCGACCGGCGGCTTGTCCTGACCGCGCGCGATCGCCAGCCAGCCGCGGATATCGTGGCCCGAGGGGCAAGACCCCTGGCATGGCGGCGTGCGGTGCACATAGGTCGGGCACTTGTAGGAATGATCGGCCTGGAAAATCTTCTCCTGCAGATCGTCCCACTCCCACATGTTGCCACCGTTTTCGAAACGGCGATGGGTCACTTTCTTGGGATCAACGTTCTCGGTCATCATTTCCTCCCGGAATCATTCCGCCGGCTGCGATTGGCTCATTCGTCGTTATCGTCATCATCGTCATCGTCGGCATCGCCCCCATTGGCGCCTTCCAGGATGATGGCGTTGGAGACGAGCTGGTGAACGGAGACGATCGCTTCGCGGTCGAAACCGTACTCCGGCAGCACCTTGGAGAACTGTGCCTTGCAGATGGCGCAGATCGCCGCCATGTGGGTGACGCCGTGGTTCTCCTGGACCTCGGCAAGCGCGCGCATGCGCGGCTGCGCACCCTTCTTGCGAATATCCATGATTTCGTCGCTCAGCAGTCCGCCGCCGCCGCCGCAGCAGAAAGTCTTCTCGCGGATCGTGTCGTCGGCCATGTCGTAGAAGTGATTGCACGTGGCCTTGATGATGTTGCGCGGAATTTCGAACTGGCCGCCCGGCTTGTCGCCCATGCGCGAGGCGCGCGCGACGTTGCAGCTGTCGTGGAAGGTGAGCCGCATGTGGTCGTTTAGCGACTTGTCGAATTTCAGCTCGCCCTTTTCGATCAGGTCCCAGGTGAACTCGCAGATGTGCTGCGGTACCGGATAATTCGGGTCGAGGAAGTCGAACGGACCGGCAAGCGTGTTCATGAACGAATAGGCGACACGCCAGGCATGGCCACACTCGCCGATGACGATGCGCTTGACTCCGAGGTCCTCGGCCGCCTTGCGGATGCGCAGCGAAACCTCGCGCATGGTCTCGTAGGAGCCGATGAACATGCCGAAATTGGCCGCTTCGGACGCATGGCTGGAAAGCGTCCAGCTTATGCCCGAGGCGTGGAACACCTTGGCGTAGCCCATCAGACCTTCCATGTGCGGGGAGGCGAAGAAGTCGGCGCTCGGTGTCACCAGCAGGATGTCGGCGCCCTTTTCGTCGAGCGGCATGCGGATGGGGAGGCCGGTCTCCTCCTCCATTTCCTCTTCCAGGTCCTCCAGCGTCGCCTTCAGCGCTTTTGGCGGCAGGCCGAGATTGTTGCCGACCGTGAAAACCTTGCCGATGATCTCGTTGCAGTATTTCTGGCCGACGCCGATGGTGTCCATGATTTCGCGCGCGGCCATGGAGATTTCCGCGGTGTCAATGCCGTAGGGGCAATAGACCGAGCAACGGCGGCACTGCGAGCACTGGTGGAAATAGCTGTACCAGTCGTCGAGCACCTCTTCGGTGAGATCCTGCGCGCCGACCAGCCATGGGGCGTACTTGCCAGCAAAGGTGAAATGACGGCGATAGACTTTGCGCAGCAGGTCCTGTCGCGCGACCGGCATGTTCTTCGGATCGCCTGTGCCCAGGAAATAGTGACACTTGTCGGTGCAGGCGCCGCATTTGACACAACTGTCGAGATAGACCTTGAGCGAGCGGTACTTGCCGAGCAGCTCGCCAAGCTTGTCGATGGCGACTTCCTTCCAGTTCTCGACCAGCTCGCCCGGGTAGCCGAGAGCCTCCTGCATCTTGTCCGTCGCCTTGTAAGGCTTGCTTTCGGCCATCGCGCCGGGGCACAGGGCCGGCATCTCGAGCGGATCGGGAAGCGCTTCTTCCGTGTCGGAAAACGGGTGCTGGACGTCCATGTCGTTGTCCTTCACTTAAGCCTTGTCCACTCGGCCGGTTTCCAGCCGCGCCGCCCATTTGGCCAGGTGACGCCGCTCGCGCGGGTTGTCGACCTGGTTGCGGGTGGGGCTGAAGAACACGCCGGGTGCGTGCAGCAGCTTCGAGAACGGGAAGATGATCATCAGGAGGGCCACCAGGCCGAGATGGATCAGCAGAGGCGCGTCCGCCGGCAGCGGCTGGATATCGAAGCGCATCAGGCCGAGGAAGAAGGCCTTGACCGCGACGATATCCGTATGGGCGACGAATTTCATCGCCAGGCCGCTGGCTCCGATCAGCACAAGGAGGAGAAGCATCAGGTGATCGGAGGGGGCAGAGATGTAACGTACGCGCGGGACGATGATCCGGCGCACCCACAGGCCGACCAGGCCGGCCACCATGGCAAAGCCCGCATAGACGCCAAAGGGCTGGACCAGCGCGATCACCGTCCACACCGGCTGCTGGAAATAACGGAAGTGCCGCAACAGCACCACCGCCAGGGCGGCGTGGAACAGGAAGCCGAAAGCCCAGATCCACTTGTTGGACTTGAACAGGCTTTCGAACACCAGCACTTCACGCGCCATGCGCACGACCACGCCCGATCGGGTGACGGGAGCAGGCGTCGTGGGGATCTTCAGCGGCGCCGGCGTGGCGGCATATTGCCAGATCCGGTAGCCGAGGCCGGCCACAAGAACCAGCGTCGCCACATAGAACAGAAGCGCATAAGCCATCGTGAGCACGGCGGTTACCCCCTGCCTGAACGTTTCGTCACAATATCGTGCCGGTGGTCCCGGCCCGTTCGGTGAATGCGCGAATCAGACGCAGCCGGTCGGCTTCGGCAGACCGGCGATCTTGCACGCCTGCTTTGCCGGGCCATAGGGGAACAGCTCGTAGAGATACTTGTTCGATGCCTTTTCAGGCCCCATCGTCTTCTTCAGCGCCTTGGTCAGCACTCGGATGGCCGGCGCGATCTGGTACTCGTCGTAGTAATCGCGCAGGAAGTTGACGACTTCCCAATGCTCGTCAGTCATGTCGATGTCCTCGTCCTTGGCGATCATTTCCGCCAATTCCGGGTTCCATGACGAGAGGTCGGTCAGGTAGCCTTCCTCGTCGTGAGCAATGTCTTGTCCTTTGAAGTTATAACCCATCTTCTCCTCCTGGATCTCAAGGGTTGCGTCAGCCTGGCTCAAAGCCAGGATTGGGTGCGGTCGTGTGTGGCCGCCAGTTCGACAAACCCGCCGTAGTCGACGGTCTCGACGCCGGTTGCAAGTGTCTCGCCGTTCATGCCGCGCGCAGCGGCGTCCGGGCCGAGAACATAGACCTTGCATTGGGCGAGCGAGGCTTCAATGGCCGTGGCGGCCGCGGTTCCCTTGCGGGCGGCAACCACGCCGTCCTCGATCAGGATGACCGCATCTCCGGGCAGGCAGTGTGCCAGGCAACTTGTCAGGCTCGTCCCGTCGAAAGGCGACTTGTTCACGGTGTGCAATGTGGACATCGATTGCCTCCTTTCGCTCAGAAGCTCAATATCACGTCCTGCTCGGACATGATTTTTGCCATTTCGGACCGGTTCACCACAATGATGGAGGTCAAGTCGTCCTCATCATCGGTGTCATGGGTGAGTTCCATCAGGTCGTCGACCGTCAATCCGCGCTCGTCCAGCGATTCCTGCTCGACATAGAGCTTGCGCACGTCGTAGTCGCCGAGCGCGCGGTAGGTGTTGGAGAAGTTCTTTGTGGCAATGCCCTTCGTGTCCTGTCCCTTGACGATCTGGAATACGCCGTCGTCGAGAAAGGCCAGGCTGACATCCTGCTCGAAGGCCGCGCCGATCAGCACGACTTCAAGGGACTCCAGCGCATAGATGCTGCCGTGCGGCGCCTTGCGGTTCACGTAGAGAAATTTCCTGGCTTCGTCGCTCACTGGTCTGCCCTCAGTCGCCGAATGTCACGAGACGGTCGGCCTGGATGCCGGCGTCGATCAATTGTCCCAGCCCCGAGATGCGGAAGCCCTCGGCAATGTTGTCGGCGTCCTTGCCCTGTCGCTTCGCTTCGTTCTCGTCGAGGATGCCGCGGCGTTGCGCGGCGGCGATGCAGACCACCATGTCGAGGCCATGGGCCTTGCCGAGCTCGCTCCAGTTGCGCTGCACGTTACGCTCGTCCTGTGGCGGTACGGTCAGCCGCGTGGCGTTGTTGACGCCGTCGTGGTAGAAGAACACGCGCTCGATTTCGTGCCCGGCCTCGAGTGCCGCCTTGGTGAACTGGTAGGCCGTATCCGACGCCTGATGCGTGTAGGGCCCTTCATTGACGACGATGGCAAACTTCAACTCTTGATCTCCGTATTCGTTTCCCCCGGCCAGCCGCCGGTGCGGCTGGCCATGGTTTGCGCAATCAGAAGTGAATATGGGTCGACATGTTCATGTTGTGGCGCGAGCCCGTCCATGTGTCGATGTGGTGCTTGGTGAAGGCCAGACCGGTCAGCTCGAAGAAGCGCGGCCAGCCGATGCGTTCGATCCATTCGCCCATGCGCTCCCAGTCCTTCGCGTTGTCCTTGTAGGCATAGAGGATCTTGCGGACGACTTCGGCGACCTCCGGCCAGCGCGGCGCGTTGTTGGGCAGGTTGGCGACCACGAGCTTGTGGAAGGCCGGCTTGGATCGGGCGTTGGAATGCTTGCCGCCGACCCACACCGCGATCTTGGTGGAATCCGCGCCGTTGATCTGCATCGGCGGGCAGGGCGGGTAGCAGGCGCCGCAGCAAACGCATTTCTGCTCGTCGACCTCCAGCGATGGCTTGCCGTTGACAATTGCCGGGCGGATGGCAGCCACCGGGCAGCGTGCCACGACGGCCGGGCGCTCGCAGACATTGGCGACGAGGTCGTGATTGATCTTCGGCGGCTTGGTGTACTGCACGTTGATGGCGATGTCGCCCTGGCCGCCGCAGTTGATCTGGCAGCACGAGGTGGTGATGCGAACGCGGTTCGGCATCTCCTCCTTGATGAACTCCTCGTGCATCATGTCCATCAGGCTCTTGACCACGCCCGAGGCGTCGGTGCCTGGAATGTCGCAGTGCAGCCAGCCCTGCGTGTGCGAGATCATGGAGACGGAATTGCCGGTTCCACCGACGGGATAGCCCTTTTCGCCGAGAGCCTTGATGATGGCGGGGACCTTTTCGAACGAACCGACCATGAACTCGATGTTGGAGCGGGTCGTGAACCGGACGAAGCCATCGCCCTGGGTGTCGGCGATGTCGCACAGATCGCGGATCGTATAGACGTCCATCTGGCGCTGGGTTCCCGCGCGAACGGTCCAGATCTCGTCTCCGCTCTTGGAAACGTGATGCAGAACACCGGGACGCGGGCGATCGTGGTAGGCCCAATTCCCGTAGTTCTTCTTCATGACGGGGTGCATGTACTGGAACGGATCGGGCACACCGTGCTCGTCGGGCAGACGCGGCTTCTTCGTTGCAACCTTGGCTTCAGTCATCGTCGATCTCTCCTCCCTGGAGGCGAATGGGCAAAATCATCACGTGGGGCGGGATTTTGCCCCATTCGGCCGGCTCGGCCTTGCGCGGCGGGCAGCACCATGCGGCCCGCCGGCGCGAAACTATTCGGCAGCTTCGGTGCGCGCCTTGCGTTCGAAATATTTTTCCGCTTCCTCGGTGAAGTCGTCGGTGCGCACGTAGCTGGATGTGCGCGGATGCTTCACCATGTTGGGATCCGGGTTGACGCCGATCGCCTCGAGGAAAGCGGGCATGCCGATGCGATCAATGGTCTCGCCGATACGCTCGTGTTCCAGCGCGTTTTCCGCGAAGAATTCCATCACGGTGCGTGCCAGTTCCACGAGGTTCTCGTAGTCCTCATCCGTATCGAGCGGCAGGAAGGGAATGACCACGGTACCCATCAGATCGCCGACCTTCAGCGAACGCTTGCCGCCGATCAGGATCGATGCGCCACGCTCGTCGCCCGGCGACAACGCCTTTTTCATGACGTTGAGGCAATGCATGCAGCGCACGCAGCTCTTGTTGTCGACCTCTAGCGTGTCGTCGTCGTTGAGGCTGAGCGCGCGAGTCGGGCACATGGAGATGACCGAGTCGATCATGTATTTGCGACCGACCTCGCCGACATAGGCCTTAACCTCGTCCTGGTCGACCTTCATGTCGTCTTTCCAGGTGCCGATCACCGCGAAATCGGCGCGATGGATTGCGTTGACGCAATCGTTCGGGCAGCCCGAGAACTTGAATTTGAACTTGTAGGGGAAAGCCGGCCGGTGCATCTCGTCGAGGAATTCGTTGATGACCGAGCGGTGCGCCTTGATCTCGTCATACATGCTCACTTCGCAGCGCGCGTGACCGACGCAGCTCATCGATGTGCGCAGGGCAGGACCCGCACCGCCGAGGTCGAAGCCGATATCGTTCAGCGCATCGAAGGCACGCTGTGTGTTTTCAGTCGACGTGCCCTGGAACATGATGTCGCCGGACTGGCCGTGGAAGGCGATCAGGCCCGAGCCGTGTTCCTCCCAGATGTCGCACATCTGGCGCAGGATGTCGGTTGTATAGTGAAGGCCGGCCGGCGGTTGGACGCGCAGCGTGTGGAATTCCTTGGATTCGGGAAACTTGTCCGCCACTTCGGAGAAGCGCGGGATAATGCCGCCGCCATAACCGAAGACCGAAACGGTGCCGCCTTTCCAGTAGCCGAGGCGGTTGGTGTAGGAGTGCTCCAACTGGCCGAGCAGATCGTTCATCATGCCGGCGTATTTCTTGCCCTTGGAATCGCGCAGCCGCTTCAGGCCGGTCACGAAACTCGGCCACGGACCGTCCTCGAGCTGGTCGAGATTCGGCGTGGAATGAACCTTTCTGGTTTCTTCTGCAGACATGATCTTCCTCCGAAACGTTCCCCGTGGCCCAGAGCCCAGGGAGCTGGCTTTTCCGCCCTTGTGCCCTTCGGCACAGGATGCCGCAAAACACCGGGTTTTCAATATTGCCCAGACCCTCCTCCAACGCGACGGTCGGCATCCGGACAATGAACCTTGCATTCCGCATATATATGGATATTAGAATGTTTCAGAATATTCAAGCGTCATGTGCTCCCGGTGCGGCGTTTTCTCACAACCGGCCTTGATTGCCGGGCTCGCGCGACCGACATGCACTGGAATGGCAGACGCGACGAGCGACGGAATTCTGCATGCCGACGATCGTCGCATCGCGGTCCACGAAACGGGGGGACGATATCATAAAATTCCTCCGAACTATATGGATACCTTTGTGAAATGGAGGCACAGGCAATGATCGCGGTTTCTCCTTCGGCGACCGACAGCCGGATAACGGGACCTGTGCAAAACGGGCCGGCCGGCAGTCCATTCGATCTCGGGGACCACGACCGGTACCGCCGCTGGCGCGACGAAAAGCTGCAGGCCGCGGCGGCGTTTGCCGGAGCCGGGTTCATAAGCCTTGAAGATCCGGCCCGCCTTTCGCCGCAGGAGCGCGATTCGATTCTGGCAGCCTGCGCCCAATCCAGCATGGCTTTCTACGAAGCGCCGGCTCTGGCGGGCGAGGAGGACGCGACGCGCCGCGCCATTGCCGGGCTCGCCCGCGGTCTAGGGCTTCGTAATTTCGAGGAACACCGCTCTGCGACAGAAGACGGCATCGTGCCGATCGAGGTCGCAGACATGGGCGGGCGCGCCGGATTCATTCCCTATTCGACACATGCGATCAATTGGCACACCGATGGCTACTATTCCTATCGTTCTCCGACCCGGATGATTCGCTCGATGATCCTGCATTGCGTTCGTGACGCGGCCGAGGGCGGCGAAAACGGCTTTCTCGATCCCGATATCGTCTATATCCGCCTGCGCGACGCGGACCCGGCATTCATTGCCGCCCTGATGCACCCGCACGCGATGACGATCCCGTCATTCGACGATGCCGCGGGCGAGGGCCATGGCGCGGTCTCGGGCCCGGTCTTCGTGGCCATCGACAGCGCCCTGTCGATGCGCTTCACGATCAGAAAACGCAACGTGATCTGGCGCGACGACCCCGTTCTAACCGCCGCGCGGGAGAAACTGGCCGATGTTCTGGCCAACGATCCGATGATCCTGCGCAAGCGGCTCGCGCCCAACCAGGGCATCATATGCAACAATGTCTTGCACGAACGCCGGGCCTTTACCGACAAGACAGACGAGGGCACCGGAAGGCTGCTCTACCGGGTCAGGTCCTACGACCGGCTCGGCACGACAGCCTGAACGCGCACGGAGGCAATCATGGCCAATCTCAGCGATCTGATCATTTCGCATCCCGAGGTCTCCTCGTATGAAGACTTGGAAAAATTGGTAATCGAGGCCGCGCGCAGCGGCATGATCCTGCTCTATATGGATCTCAAGCCGGATTTTCCCGATACGCCGCGCGATTGGCAGCACCGGCTGGAAATGCTGTTCTACCGGGCCGAAATGCCGAAGAGCATGGAACGATGAGCGAAGTCGAACGGGAAGAGATCGCGGTCCTTCAGGCGCCATACCGGCGCGAGGTGCGGTTGGAGGAGGCGCGCTACGAGAGCGGCATGGTGATGTTCCGCGTGATCATTCGCGAGGGACATCGGATCACGCAACTCGACCTGGACACCGAAACGGCCGCCGCCTGGGCCAAGGTGATGGGCGAGTGGGCGGCGAATCATTAGGCCGGCCAGGTCCGGCGGCGCGGAGGAAACAAATGCGATCTTTGCCGATCTTCGTGAAACTGGCGGGAAAGCGCGTCGTGGTGACGGGCGGCGGCACGCCGGCCGCGCGCCGTTGCGAGATCGCGCTGCGTTGCGGGGCAGAGGTCACGGTTTTCGCGCCGGAACTGGGCGGTGATTTCGCCGGCCTCGAGGACGATCCGCAACTTACCCATGTCGCACGCGCCCTTGAAGAGAGCGATGTCGCCGACGCCCAGATCGTCTTCGTGGCGACCGAGGAAGAGACGGCCGACCGGCGCGACTACGAGACCGTGAGGCGTGCCGGCGGCGGCGCGCTGGTCAATGTCGCCGATCGGCCCGACATGTGCGATTTCACGATGGCCTCGATCCTCGACCGCAGCCCGCTCGTAGTTGCCATCGGCACCGACGGTGCATCGCCGATTTTCGGGCGCATGCTGAAAGCCAGGCTGGAGACCGAGATACCCGCGGCCTATGGCCGGCTGGTCGAGTTCGCGGGTGCAAGGCGCGAGGCGCTCGAGCGCGTGCTACCCGGCGCAGCCGACCGGCGGCGTTTTTGGGAGCGGATGCTCGAAGGGCCGATCGCCGAATTGGTTCTTGCGGGCCAGGAGGATGCCGCCGCTCGGGCATTCGATGACGAAATCGGGGAGTTCGCCAAGGGTGTCCGACCCGGACAGGTGGGCGAGGTCTATCTCGTCGGCGCAGGGCCGGGCGATCCGGACTTGCTGACTTTCAAGGCGCTCAGGCTGATGCAACGATGCGATGTCGTGCTGTACGACCGCTTGGTCTCCGAGGACATCATGAACCTGGTGCGGCGTGACGCCGAGCGCATCTATGTCGGCAAGCAGCGAAACAACCACGCGATGCCGCAGGAGCAGATCTCGGCCTCGCTGGTCAAGCTCGCCCAGCAAGGCAAGCGCGTGCTGCGAATCAAGGGCGGCGATCCGTTCATTTTCGGCCGCGGCGGCGAAGAGATCGAAATGCTGGCGGCCCACGGCATCCCGTTCCAGGTTGTGCCGGGCATCACGGCGGCCGCCGGCTGCGCGGCCTATGCGGGCATCCCGCTCACCCACCGCGATCATGCCCAGTCCTGCCTGTTCGTGACCGGGCACGGCAAGGAAGGCCATGTCGATGTCGACTGGAACGCGATGATCCAGCCCCACCAGACCGTTGCCGTCTATATGGGCTTGTCGCAACTCGACAGCCTGATGGGCGAGTTCATCGCGCGCGGCGCTTCGCCCGACCTGCCGGCGGCGGTTGTCGACAACGGCACGAAAGCCAATCAGCGCGTGGTGACCGGAACGCTTGCCTCCCTGCCCGACAAGGTCAGGGAAGCGGGGCTGCGCGGCCCGACAATCATTATCATAGGCTCGGTGGTGACACTGCACGACAAGCTCGACTGGTTCGGCGACGGGCCGAACCGTAACAGGACGACCGCCGGCGAGGCGGCTGCATAACAAGCAAGGAAGAGAGAATGCCCATGGTTTCCAAGGAGAAGGTTATCGCCGTACTGGCGAACGTGACCGCCCAGGACGGCAAGACGCCGATGAGCGAATCCGGTGCGCTTCAGGGCGTGTCGGTACGTGAGGGCAAGGTATTCGTCGCAATCCAGGCCGACCAGGGCAATCCAGGAGCAATGGAAGGCGTCAGGAAGGCAGTCGACGAGGCTGTGCGAGGGATCGAGGGCGTCACCGACGTGTTCGTGACGCTGACCGCCGAGCTCCAGCCTGGTTCGACCCCGCAACGCGGCGACGGCCATGGCCAGCCGCGCCAGAAGGCGCCGCCGAAGAGGCCGGATGGCGACCCGATTCCAGGCGTCAAGCACATCGTGGCGGTCGCGTCGGGCAAGGGTGGTGTCGGCAAATCGACGACCTCCGCCAATATCGCTGTGGCGCTGGCGGCGCTGGGACTGAAGGTCGGCATTCTCGACGCGGACATTTACGGGCCATCCATGCCTCGCCTGCTTGGAATCAAGACCAAGCCAGATGTGACGGCCGACGGACAACTGATGCCGATCTCGAACCACGGAGTGAAAGTGATCTCGATCGGCATGCTGGTCGACGAGGACACGCCGATGGTCTGGCGCGGCCCCATGGTCATGTCGGCGCTGACCCAGTTGCTGCGCGAAGTTGCCTGGGCGCCGCTCGACGTCCTGGTCGTGGATATGCCTCCTGGAACCGGCGACACCCAGTTGACGATGTCGCAGAATGTCCCGCTGTCCGGCGCGGTGATCGTCTCCACACCGCAGGACCTCGCGCTGCTCGACGCGCGGCGCGGCATCGCGATGTTCGAACGCGTCCACGTGCCGATTCTCGGCGTGGTGGAGAACATGAGCTATTTCATCTGTCCGAAATGCGGCGAACGCAGCGAGATCTTCGCGCATGGCGGAGCGCGCCAGGAAGCGGAAAAGATGAAGGTGCCGTTCCTGGGCGAGGTGCCGCTCGACATGGCGATCCGAGAATTGTCGGACAGCGGCAATCCGGTTGTCGCCGCCGACCCGCAAAGCCCACATGCCCAGGCCTACATGGCGATCGCGCGCCGCGTGCTCGAAGCGCTGGAACCGGGCGGCATTTCATCGTCGCGCAAGGCGCCGATGTTTGTCGTGGAAAGCTGAGGGAACGCAATGGCCCAGGGCAATGACATCTGGCCGACCGAACTGCGCGTCCATGACGGCGGCAGCAAGTTGGCCGTCAGTTTCGAAAACGGCGAGTCCTTCGATCTCGATGCCGAATACCTGCGCGTGGAAAGCCCGAGCGCGGAAGTGCAGGGCCATTCGCCCGAGCAGCGGCGCTGGATCGGCGGCAAGAAAAACGTGAAGATCAAGGACATCGAACCGGTCGGCCGGTATGCCGCTCGGATCACTTTCGACGACGGCCATGACACCGGTATCTATCCGTGGGAGACATTGCACCATCTGGGCAAATTCCACGAAGATATCTGGCCGATATATCTGGCGAAGATCGCCGAGATCGGGCTCAAGCGCGAGTCTTAGGTCGCCGTACCGGACCAATGAAAACGGGCAGGCGTGAGCCTGCCCGTTTTTTTCGGGGATGGAGTTCAGGTGCGCGAGAAGCTTGCGCGCAAGGCGCCGGTGAAGGTGCCTTCCTCCAGGTGCTTGATGCCGAAATAGCCGCCCGCCATGATCGATAGCCAGGCGATCAGGCTGCCGGTTGCCAGAGTCGACATGCCGGTAAGACCCTGGCCGATTGTGCAGCCGAGCGCGAGCACGCCGCCGAAGCCCATCAGCGCCGCGCCGCCGATGTTTGCCAGCGTATCGGCTGTAGAGGCGAAACCCTCGACCCGGAAACGCCGTGTGGCGATCGCGGCCACGAACGAGCCGAGGATGACGCCGCCGACCGAGGCAATTCCGAAACTGACCGTAGAGCCGGTCCAGGTCATCAGGTACTGCAGGGAATCCGCTGTCGGCGAGATGAAAGTCACCGAGGCGAGCGGGGTCGGGTCGAAGTCGTCGGCGCCGATTACGCCGGTGACGTACCAGCCGGCGGGAACGCACAGGCCGAGAATGATTCCGGCAGCGATATTGCGCGGGCTGGAGCGGAAACTCGCGCTCTTGAAGCAGAGCCACAACAGAACCAGCGGTGCGGCCACGGCCACGGCCATGCGCAGCGTGGCCCCATCGATGCCGGTCGCGCTCGCCAGGATGTCGCCCATGTGCTGGGTGGATATCCCCATCCCGTCGAGCGCCAGGTTGGTCGTCTCCAACTGAAGGCGGAGCGGGCCGATCAGCCCGCGCAGCGTCATGTAGCCGACGACACCGATCACCAGAACCGTGACCAGCGATTTCAGGCTGCCCGCCCCGAGGCGCGCCAGGTTCTTGGAACCGCAGCCAGCGGCCTTGGTCATGCCGAAGCCGAACAGGAAGCCACCCAGGATTGCGCCAAGCCAGCCGAGATTGGGGGTGAGGTAGATCGATTCGTCGAGATCGACATAACCGAGGTTTTGCAGCGCCTGCGAGCCGATGATTGCGACCGCGGCCGCCAGCAGCCAGGCGCGGAACCGGTTGCCTTCGCCCATCAGCACATAGTCGGAAATCCCGCCCATTGTGCAGAAATTGGTGAGCTGGACCGTCGCGCCGAAGACGACGCCGACAACCAGGGCACCAATTGCAACGATCATGTATGGTTCAAGCTCGTACACGGACATCTCCTCCCTCGACCGCGAAAACGAATAGTAAATTTTGCATATGTTTGCTGTGAAAGGTCAAGGCCTGGCAGCGATCTTCGCGAATTCGGTATCACGGCGACCGGTCGGCCATATCCGGCAAACAAGTGAAAGCAAAGCGCAGATCATTGATATCATTCAGCCGATCACTTCAAACCGGTCCACATCGACCAGGCCATGATCGGTGATTTTCAGGTGTGGAATGACCGGAAGCGCAAGGAAGGCGAGCTGCAGGAAGGGCTCTTCCAGCACGACGCCGAGGGTGCGGGCCGCCTTGCGCAGCTCGACAAGTTCGTCGCGAACCGCCTCGAAGGGCTTGAGGCTCATCAGGCCTGCGACCGGCAATGCGACTTCCGCAAGCACCTTGCCGTCAAGAACGACGACGAATCCGCCCTCGATATCGGTGAGCCGATTCGCCGCGATGGCCATGTCGGCGTCGTTGACGCCGACCACGGCGATGTTGTGGTGGTCATGGCACACGGTCGAGGCGATGGCGCCGCGTTTCATATCGAAGCCGCGAACGAAACCGGTCGCTATGTTGCCGTTCTTGCCGTGCCGCTCGATCACGGCGATCTTGGCGAGGTCGCGCGCCGGATCGGCGACTTTTGCGCCGCCGGTAACCGGCATGCCCTCGATCAGGTGGCGGGTAATGATCTTGCCGGGCTCGATGCCGATGACGTGTGTCTCGCCGGCATTGGCCGTCGCGCGGAAATTTTCGGCGTTGACGCGCGGCGCCTTGACCGATCTGCGGGCAACCGGCGCGATGGTCGCGCGCGAGGCGAACAGGGTATCGTCCACGATCCGTCCGGCCGACAGCACCATCCGCACGTCGCAATCTCCGAGACTGTCGAGCACGACGAGATCGGCACGCCAGCCCGGAGCGACCAGCCCGCGGTCGCGGAGACCGAAGACTCGCGCAGCCGATATGGAAGCCGCGCGATAGACGGCAAGCGGCTCTGCGCCGAGGGCGATTGCGGTGCGGATCATGTAGTCGAGATGGCCATGCTCCGCGATGTCGAGCGGATTGCGGTCGTCTGTGCACAGCGCGATGAATGGCGAATTGCGCTCTGTGATGATCGGGGCCAGCGCGTACAGATCCCTGGAGACCGAGCCCTCGCGGATCAGGATATGCATGCCCTTGGTGAGCTTCTCCAGCGCTTCGTCGGCTGTCGTCGTTTCGTGGTCGGTGCGGATACCGGCGGCGAGATAGCCGTTGAGGTCGGTGCCGCGCAGCAACGGCGCGTGGCCGTCGATATGCCCGCCCTGGAAAGCCTCGAGCTTGGCCAGGATACCAGGATCGCCGAAGAGGACGCCGGGATAGTTCATCATCTCGGCCAGGCCGATGACCTTTGGATGTCCGATGAACGGCCGCAGGTCGTCAATCTCCAGCCGTGCGCCGGCGGTCTCCATGGTGGTCGACGGGACGCAACTCGACAGTTGCACTCTCAGATCGATCACCGTGCGCCGGGCAGCTTCCAGGAAATAGCGGATACCGTCGAGCCCGGCCACATTGGCGATCTCGTGCGGATCGCAGATCGCGGTCGTCACGCCGTGCGGGGTGACACAGCGGTCGAACTCGAACGGGGTGACACAGGATGATTCGACATGCAGGTGCGTGTCGATGAAGCCGGGCACGACGATCTTTCCGGCTATGTCGATCTCGACCCGGCCCTGGTAGGTTTCGCGTGTTCCGACGATCCGGTCCTGGCTGATCGCGATGTCGCCCTCGACCAGCGCGCCGGTGACGAGGTCGAAAAACCGCCCACCCTTGAGCACCAGGTCGGCCGGCGCCGCTGCGCGTCCCTGATCAATGCAGGCTTTCAGTGCGGTCCGGTCCATTTTTCACCCCCATCGGTCGTGCGATTCACTGCGAGCCATGATACTGCAAGGCGTATTGTCGAACAGGGCTTCAGGCAAATGACATTCAACCTGGATAGACCGCCGATTGACCAATGTCATCGCCGGGCCGATCCGCAGGCAACAGTGTTTGTGCCATGAGCCGCCAAACTTCGACAACGCCCCCCGACCAAGGCGGATTGAGCACCGAAGAGGCGCAGCGACGTCTGGCGGAATACGGGCCGAACGAGATCCCGGAGGACGGCGGGCGCAGCCTGGTCGGGACACTGAAGGAAATCCTGACGGAGCCGATGCTCCTGCTGCTGCTGGCCGCGGCCGCGATCTACCTGGTCATCGGCGATCTCGCCGAAGGGCTGCTGCTTTGCGCCTTCGCGGTCATGACGATCGGGCTGGTGGTCTATCAGGAGCGCCGCAGCGAGAACGCGCTGGCCGCGCTGAGGGCGCTCGGCGCTCCCCGCGCGCGCGTGATCCGCGACGGGGCTGAGACGATGATTGCCGCGCGTGAGGTCGTGCCCGGCGACCTGTTCATGATCGACGAGGGCGAGCGGATGCCGGCGGACGGCCTGCTGCTGCGGCAACAGGCGCTGATGATGGACGAGTCGCTGCTGACCGGCGAGAGCGTGCCGGTGGGCAAATCCCCGGCCGAGGGAGAGGCGGCGGACCAGGGGGGCGCGGCCGCGATGCCCGGCGGGGAGGGTACGCCCCATGTCTTCTCCGGAACGCTGGCCGTGCGCGGCCACGGTCTTGCCCGCGCCACAGTGACGGGCAGGAACACGGCTGCCGGATCGATCGGCCGGTCGCTTGCCTCCATCGTCATCGAAAAGACGCGCCTGCAGAGCACCGTGGGCATGATCGTGCGGATATTCGGCATTGTCGCGCTCGCCGCGTGCGGCGGTCTCGTTGCCCTCTACGGGCTGATCTACGAGGATTGGCTGCAGGGCCTGCTGTCGGGCATCGCGCTGGCCATGTCGGTACTGCCGGAGGAATTCCCCGTCGTGCTTGCCGTGTTCATGGCGATCGGCGCCTGGCGGCTGTCGCGCATCAAGGTTCTGGCGCGTCGCCCGGCGGTCATCGAAATGCTGGGCGCGGCGACCGTGTTGTGCGTCGACAAGACTGGTACGCTCACCGAAAACCGCATGCGTGTCCGCATGCTGTCGATCGACGGGGAAACCGTTGACGTCATGGATGGCAAGCCGGTTTCGGACGAGCGCTTCCGTGAATTGGTCGCAACGGCGTGGCTGGCCGCGCGCCATGCATCGCTCGATCCCATGGATCGCGCGGTCGGCAGCCTGGCCGGATCGACGATCGGAGGACTGCTCGAGGAATGCGGGGACTGGCCGCTTGTGCGCGAATACGGGATAAGCACCGGACGCCTTGCATTTTCCCAGGTCTGGGAAAGCGCCGCCAACCGCTATGTCGTGGCGACGAAGGGCGCACCGGAAACCATCGCCGATCTGTGCCATCTGCCACCGGCGAGTACGAAGAAATTGATGGTCGAGGTCCGGGCGCTGGCCGCACGCGGCCTTCGCGTCCTGGCGGTCGCCACCGCCGATGCGGATGGCGGCGAGTTGTCCGACGAGTTGCACGACTATGCGTTCCGTCTGATCGGCCTGGTTGCATTCGAAGACCCGGTGCGCGAATCGGTACCGTCGGCCCTGAAGGATGCGCGAGAGGCTGGGATCATCGTCAAGATGATTACCGGCGACTATCCGGCCACCGCCACGGCGATCGCAACGGAGGCCGGAATTGAAGGCCCGGAGGAGGTTCTGAACGGCAGCGAGATCGAAAACATGGATCCGGCCTCACTGCGCCGGGCAGTGGAACACTACCACGTCTATGCCCGAACCATGCCCGAGCAGAAACTCGCCCTCGTCATGGCGCTCAAGGACAATGGCGATGTCGTGGCGATGACCGGCGATGGCGTCAATGACGCACCGGCGCTGAAGTCGGCACATATCGGCATCGCCATGGGCATGCGGGGCACGGATGTCGCGCGGGAGGCTGCCGGCATTGTGCTGCAGAACGAGGATTTCGGCACGATCCTGCACGCGGTGGAACAGGGCAGGCGAATTTTCGACAATTTGCGCAAGGCAATGATCTACATTTCAGCGATCCACGTCCCGATAGCTGGACTCGCCTTGTTTCCGCTGTTGGCCGGCATGCCGCCGCTGCTGTTGCCGATGCATGTCGTGCTGGTGGAAATGCTGATCGATCCGATGTGCTCGATCGCCTATGAAACAACCCCGGGCGAAAAGGATATCATGAAAGTGCCGCCGCGTCCGCTGTCCGACATGCTCATCGGAATGCCGCAACTCGCGTTCGGCCTGGCGCAAGGGCTCGCCCTGCTTGCCGCGTGCATGGCCGTCTACTGGTGGTATCTTGATACCGGCACGCCGGACGACGAAGCGCGCGCGCTTGCTTTCGCGGCCCTGACCGTCGGCAATGTCGGCCTGGCGCGTGTGAACGCCAGCCGCACACTGGCCGTGCTGGAACCGTTTGCGCGCGGCTACCGCGCTTTCTGGGTCATATCCGGCGTGGCGGGCGTCATTGTAAGTGCCTGTATCGCGGTTCCCTCGCTGTCGGCGATGTTCGGTTTCGCGATCCCCGAAACACGCGATCTCGTGCTGGCGATCGGCGCCAGCCTTCTTCCGGTGCTCGTATTCGACCTGTCGAAGCTGCTGCCGCCTGTCGGACGCATCATGGGGCGCATGCCCCGGAAAACGGCGACCAAAAGCCTTGACGGGCAAATTTCCTAGAGCTTCCGCTCGACCTCCACGATATCGCCGGATTCGGGAATCCGGCGTCTGACAAAGCCCAGGGCGTCCATCAGGGCCAGCATGGTCTCGTTGTCGGAGCGCACGGTTCCGGTCATCTCCGTAACGCCCTGGTTGCGCGCCGAATCCATCAGCGCATTCATCAGGATCGTGCCGATGCCCTGGCGTTGGCGCTGGTCGGTGACAACGATCGCGAATTCGCAGCTCGTTTCGTCGGGGTTGATTACATAGCGGGCGACCCCCTGCTGGACGGGGCCCGTATCCTCGTCGGTTATCGCCACCAGCGCCATTTCGCGGCTGTAGTCGATCTGGGTGAAACGGACGAGCATTTCCGGCGTCAGTTCGTTGATCGCGTGCATGAAGCGGAAGCTGCGCGCCTCGGGCGACAGGTCGCGTACGAAGGCCTGTTCGCTGTCGGCGTCTTCCGGACGGATTGGGCGGATCGTTAGCCTGGTCCCGTCGGAAAGAGTTCGCCTGGACACCAGGTCACGCGGGTAGGGCACTATGGCCATGTGTCCGTAACGGGTGCCGTTTGTGGGTGGCCGCGCGATGCGTATGCGCGCGTCCACCGCGATTGTGCCCGAAGGGCCGGCAAAGAGCGGATTGATGTCCAGTTCGACGATCTCCGGCAGTTCGCAGACCATGTCGGAAACCCGAAGGAGCACATCGACCACCGCCTGTCGATCGGCGGCGGGGCGATCGCGGATCGCTTCCATGAGGCGCGAAACGCGCGTCCGCTTGATCAGCCGCTCGGCCAGGATGGCATTGAGCGGAGGCAGGGAGACCGCGCTGTCCTTGAGCACTTCCACCATCGTGCCGCCCGCGCCAAACAGGATGGTGGGGCCGAAGACCGGATCGCGACTGACACCGATCAGCAGTTCGCGCGAATCCTCCACATGCGCCATCGCCTCCACCGTCACGCCCTTGATCTCGACATCGGGGCGCGCGGCGCGCACCGTCGACGTGAGTTCGCGGAAGGCGGCGCCGACGTCACTGGCACTCATGACGTTGATGCGCACCCCGCCGACGTCGGACTTGTGCGAAATCTGCGGGGAATTGATCTTCATGGCGACCGGAAAGCCGACCGTTTCCGCGGCGATGACGGCCTGCATCGCAGTGGTGGCCTCCAGCGTCGTATTGCAGGGGATGTGAAATGCGCGAAGCACCGCCTTGGATTCGATGTCCGACAGCATTTCCCTCCGTTCGGCCAGCGCCGAAGAGATGATCAGCCGCGCACCTTCGACGTCCGGCGGGTCGAGTTCCGACAGCGGACCGGGCGTCTCGAGCGCGAGGCGCTGGTTGCGCTCGAACCGGGCGAGATGCGAGAAGGCTTCGATCGCGGGTTCAGGCGTCGTGAAGTCGGGAATGCCGTTTGCGCTCAGGAGGGTCCGGGCCTCCGCGACGGAAGTTTCGCCCATCCAGCAGACGAGAAGGGGCTTCCGGCTGCGCGCCGGAACCGATTCCAGAACCGCTTCGGCGGCTGCCCTGGGATCGGTCATCGCTTGAGGCGTCAGCATGACGAGAAGACCGTCGAAGGCGGGATCAGCCAGGCCTGCGGCGACCGCGGCGCCATAGGCCGATGGTTGCGCGTCGCCGAGAATGTCGATCGGGTTGGATTTCGACCAGAATGGCGGAAGCACTTCGTTGAGCGCGGCGATTGTCGCCGATGAAGGTGGGGGCAGGTCGATGTTGAGGTCGCCGGCGCGATCTGCCGCCAGGACTCCGGCGCCGCCGCCATTGGTGACGATGCCCAGCCGCTTCCCGGAAGCGCGGCGCTGCGCCGAGAGGATTTCGGCGGCAGCGAACAGATCGCCGAACGACTGCGCCCGAACGGCGCCGGCGCGTTCAAGTGCCGCGTCGAAGACGGCGTCTGATCCCATCAGCGCGCCCGTGTGGGTGTGCGCGGCCATGGAACTGCCCTTGTGGCGGCCGGCCTTGAGCACGATCACGGGCTTCAGCCGGGCGGCAATACGAAGCGCACTCATGAAGGAGCGGGCATCGCGAATGCCTTCAACGTAGAGCAGGATTGCGCGGGTCTTGGGATCCATTGCCAGGTAGTCGAGAACATCGCCGAAATCGATGTTGATCGAATTTCCGAGCGATACCATCGCCGAAAAGCCGAGATGGTGCGGTGCCGACCAGTCCGCGATGGCCGAAATCAGGGCGCCAGACTGGGAGACGAGCGCCAGGCCGCCAGCCGGGGGTTCGGATTTCAGGAATGTCGCGTTCATGGCGTTCCACGGGCGCACGATGCCGACGCAATTCGGCCCCAGGAAACTGATGTTTGCCGCGCGCGCGGCCTCCAGTAGCTCGTTTCGCGCCGATTCGCCTTCGGGCCCGCTTTCCCCGAAACCCGCGGACAAGACAATGGCATTGCGGATATTCGTGTCGGCCAACTGGCGGACAATGCCGGGAACCGTGCGCGCCGGCGTGGCGATGACCGCGAGATCGATCGGCTCCTTCACGTCCGCGATGCGGCGATGGCAGGTCTTGCCGCCGACTTTCTTGTGCTTGGGATTGACAGGCACAAGGGAGCCGGCAAACCCGCCGTTGACGAGGTTCTGGAAAACGATCGACCCCACGGAGGTGCCCGAATCGTTTGCGCCGAACACGGCTATGCCCTGCGGATTGAATAGCGGTTCGAGTTTTACGGATTTCATGATGAATTCGTGCCGGTGCACCAGAGGAAGCAGGATGCGGATAGACTGCGCCGCGGCGGCCGGCATTGACCTCGCTCAAATGTTGCTTCGTTCACCGTGACGTCATCCGTCACTCATGGCAATGCGTTGACATCTGCCGGGCAAGCAAAAACACTCGTATGCGTGGGCTGTAGCCGTCCGCCGCAATCGGACAGGGAGTTAGCAGAATGAACCGACCGCGTCTCGTCGACTTCCGCGACAATGGGCAAAAGGCCCGGCCGACGTTCTCGGCGGCCGAAATGCAGCGCCGCCAGTATGCGTTACGCGCCCACATGGCTGCAAACGGCATCGATGCGGTCTTGCTGACCTCGTATCATTGCATCAACTACTACGCAGACTTCCTCTATTGCCAGTTCGGCCGTCGCTACGGTCTGGTCATCGACCATGACAGGGCGACCAGTGTCTCGGCCGGTATAGACGGCGGCCAGCCGTGGCGGCGGACCTTCGGCGACAACGTAACCTACACGGACTGGCGCAAGGACAACTATTTCCATGCCGTGCTTGGCCTGATCGGCGGCGTCAAGCGTCTGGGAATCGAGTTCGACCACGTCAACATCGATTTCCACGACCAGATGAAAGCCGCATTTCCCGAGGTCGAGCTTGTGGACATCGCCGCCCCGGCGATGCGCATGCGCATGATAAAGTCTGCCGAGGAGATCGCCCACATCACCGAGATGGCGCGCATCGCCGATCTTGGCGGGAAGGCTTGCGTCGAGGCGACGCGGGAAGGAACGCCGGAACACGAGGTCGCGCTGCATTCGACGCAGACCATGGTTCGTGAAATCGCGCGGACCTGGCCGCACGCGGAACTTATGGATACCTGGACCTGGTTTCAGTCCGGGATCAATACCGACGGCGCCCACAATCCCGTTACAAGCCGCAGGATCGGGCGCGGCGATATTCTCAGCCTCAATTGCTTCCCGATGGTGGCAGGCTACTACGTTGCGCTGGAGCGCACGCTGTTTTGCGAAACGGCGAGTGACGAAGCAGTTCGCCTGTGGACACTCAATTGCGAGGTTCACGATCGGGGCAAGGAATTGCTCGTTCCCGGCGCAAAGTGCTCCGACATCGCTCGCGAACTCAACGCGCTCTATGCTGAGCACAACCTGCTGCAATACCGCTCATTCGGTTACGGCCACTCCTTCGGCGTGCTCTGCCACTATTACGGGCGCGAGGCCGGACTTGAATTGCGCGAGGATTGCGAGACGGTGCTCCAGCCCGGCATGGTCGTTTCCATGGAGCCGATGATCACCATCCCCGATCACCTTCCAGGGGCAGGAGGATATCGCGAACACGACATTCTCGTGATCACCGAAGACGGCAACCGAAACATCACCGGATTTCCATATGGACCGAACCATCTCATTGTTTAGGTTCGTATATTAGAAGCGCCGCAATTCTGGAAAACATATATTAGATTCGCTTTTCTGGACAAAGCGAGGTTGCATCGCGCGTTCGCGGGTGTTTTACATAGACACAGAACGTCCGAAACGGGCGCATGGGGAACATATTGTACTGTCAGGAGGGCACGCGTGACCGATCCAAAACACATGGTCCGCTTTGAGAATGTTCAGAAGAGTTATGACGGCGAAACGTTGGTGGTTAAAAACCTCAACCTGGACATAGCCCAGGGTGAGTTTCTAACGATGCTGGGCCCTTCCGGCTCGGGAAAAACGACCTGCCTGATGATGCTCGCGGGCTTCGAACCGGCGACGCACGGCGAAATATTTCTCAATGACCGGCCGATCAACAATGTCCCGCCCCACAAACGCGGCATCGGGATGGTGTTCCAGAACTATGCCCTGTTTCCGCACATGACGGTTGCGGAGAACCTCGCCTTTCCGCTGCAGGTGCGCGGCATGGACAAGGACGAGCAGAAGAAGCGCGTCGAGCGTGCGCTGTCGATGGTGGAGCTTCCGCAGTTCGGCAATCGCCGCCCAGCGCAACTGTCCGGCGGCCAGCAGCAGCGCGTCGCCGTGGCCCGTGCGCTGGTCTTCGATCCCGAGTTGGTGCTGATGGATGAACCGCTGGGCGCGCTCGACAAGCAGTTGCGCGAGCAAATGCAATATGAAATCAAGCATATACACGAGAATCTTGGTGTAACGGTTGTGTATGTCACGCACGACCAGACCGAAGCCCTGACGATGTCGGACAGGGTGGCCGTTTTCAATGACGGCATAATCCAGCAGCTTTCGCCGCCGGACGTGCTCTACGAGACGCCCCAGAATTCGTTCGTTGCCCAGTTCATCGGCGAAAACAACAAGCTCGACGGCCAGGTGGTCGAGGTCACCGACGGACTGTGCACGGTCAAGCTTGACGATGGCACGGTGCTCAAGGCCGATATGGTCAATGTCGGCGGCGTCGGCGAGCGCACCACGATTTCGCTAAGGCCGGAACGTGTCGAACTCGACCCTGCTGTCGATATGGAGAACATGGTCGACGGAACGATCGAGGAGTCGATCTATCTCGGTGACCATATTCGCGTGCGGATGAACGTTGCCGGAAATACCGGGTTCATCGCGAAGGTGAGAAACCGCGGTGACCGGCGCCATCTGGTGCCGGGCGATAGCGCGAAGGTGGGATGGGCGGCAAGTGATTGCAAGGCGCTCGATCCCGTTACCTGATGCAGCAAAATTACCGGCGGGGTGTCCGCCCGACCGGTTTGACGATGTCCCGCGGTGAGCGCGGGTCGGGGGACAAAAGAGTTCAAGGACAAAGGAGTAATTTTACCATGAAAACCAAATCATTCGTGATCGCGGCGCTTGGCGCAGCGCTTGCCTCGACTTCCGCGCTTGCCGCGGACATGACGTTGGTGTCGTGGGGTGGCGCCTATCAGGCTTCGCAGCACAAGGCCTATGCCGAGCCCTACATGAAGAATAATCCGGATGTGAATATCATCTGGGACGAGAGCTCCAACGAGGCTGTGGCCAAGCTGCGCGCCATGAACGAAGCTGGCAACATCACCTGGGATCTGGTCGATGTCGTTGCCTCCGATGCCATCCGCCTTTGCGACGAAGGCCTGGCGATGGAAGTCGACCACGACAAGTTGCTTGCTCCGGCGCCCGACGGCACCCCGGCCAGCGAGGATTTCGGCGACCTGCTGGTATCGGGTTGCTACATTCCGCAGATCGTGTACTCGACGACCTTCGGATACCGCACCGACATGGTGGGCGACACGCCGCCGACCGATGTGTGCGCCATCTTCGACCTGGACAAGTATCCGGGCAAGCGCTCGCTCGAAAAGCGTCCGATCAACAACATGGAGTGGGCACTGCTTTGTGACGGCGTTGCGAAGGAAGACATCTATGACGTCCTGGAAACCGAGGCGGGCCAGGACCGCGCCTTCGCCAAGCTCGACTCCATCAAGGATCAGGTGATCTGGTGGTCTGCCGGTGCCGACACCCCGCAGTTGCTCGCCGACGGCGAAGTGGTCATGGGCTCGACCTATAATGGCCGCCTGTTCTCGGTGATCGAAGAGCAGAATCAGCCGGTAGCGATGCTTTGGGATGCCCAGGTGTTCGACCTGGACGGCTGGATCATTCCCGCTGGACTGCCTGAGGAACGCCTTAACCGGGTACTGGATTTCGTGAAGTTCGCGACCGATACCCAGCGTCTTGCCGATCAGGCGAAGTACATTTCTTACGGTCCGGCGCGCAAATCGTCCGCTCCGCTTGTCAGCAAGCATGCCGAACTGGGTATCGAGATGGGGCCGCACATGCCGACCGATCCGGCGAACGCGAAGAACACCTTCCTCTACAATTACGAGTGGTGGGCTGACTATCGCGATGATCTGGACGCCAAGTTCCAGGCCTGGCTTGCGAAGTAAGTATTCATGACGACTTGGAAAGGGCCGGTAACGGCCCTTTCCGCCCCATGCGGGCATGCAGACAGGACTAAAAGCAGGGTGGGACAAACATGAGCGATACGATCCAGTCCGGGCCGGTCCTTGCCGCTGACGGCACGCCGCTCAAGCGGAGCCTTCAGAGGGCGCTCAGACGCCAGAAAATGCGCGCGTTGCTGCTGATCGCGCCGCTGTTGGCTTTCATCCTGATAACCTTCATCCTGCCGATCGGCGACATGCTGTTCCGTTCGGTGGAGAACGAGATCGTATCAGAAACGATTCCGGAGACCGTAGATCGGCTGGCCGATTGGAATCCTGACGTATCCGCCCTTCCTGACGAGAACGTGTTCAATGCCTTTTACGTGGACATGTTTCTGGCCCAGGAAAAAAAGGAACATACGCGCCTTGGCACTCGGCTGAATTATGAATTGACCGGCGTCTCCTCTCTGTTCCGGAAGACGGGACGTCGCGTCACACGGTTCGATACCGATATCTATGCAAAGCAGTTCATCGCTCTCGATCCAGCCTGGAAAGACCCGCAGACATGGTCCGCGCTGTTTGACGTTTCGTCCAATCGCAGGGCGCTTCCTTTCACGACCCGCAGTTGGGACCGTTGGGGCAACTATCTACGGGGCGAAGGCAAGAACCCCGGCGAAGAGGACATCGAGGACTTTCTGTTCTCCGCCCTTCACGAGGATCTGACGCGGCTGGAAAGCACGGATGGCGTCGATCCCTTGATCGCAGCCGCCACCCAGGCTGTTGGCGGGTTCGAGACCGTGAGTGTGAGAGACCAGTTCCTCGACATCGACAAGGATTGGGGACGTCAGGATGTCTGGCGGATCATCCAGGTTTATTCTCCGCCCTTCACGACCGGCTATTTTCTCAATTCCGTCGACCTTCAGCTCGGCGTGGACGGAATAAAGACGCGGTCCGAGGATCAGCGCATCTATATCGTGCTGTTCGGACGCACGATGTTCATGTCGCTCATGATCACGTTTTCATGTCTCCTGCTCGGCTATCCGGTGGCGTTCCTGCTCTCCAATTTGCCGCTTAGAACTTCCAACATGCTGATGATTTTGGTTCTGCTGCCTTTCTGGACGTCGCTTCTGGTACGTACGTCCGCGTGGAAAGTCCTGCTTCAGCAACAAGGCGTCATCAACGACGTGTTGGTGTGGCTCCGCATAGTAGATGACGCCAACAGGCTGATACTCATCAACAACCAGACCGGCACGATTATCGCCATGACGCACATTCTCCTGCCGTTCATGATCCTTCCGCTCTACTCGGTGATGAAGACGATACCGCCGAGCTATGTCCGGGCCGCCAAGAGCCTCGGTGCTACCGACTGGACGGCGTTTTGGCGGGTCTACTTCCCGCAGTCGGTACCCGGTATCGGGGCGGGGGCAATTCTCGTCTTCATCCTGTCGATCGGTTACTACATCACACCGGAACTCGTTGGCGGAACCACTGGCGTGTTCATCTCGAACCGGATTGCCTATCACATCTCGTCGTCGCTCAACTGGGGTCTGGCTGCGGCACTCGGATCAATCCTGCTGATCCTCGTGCTCGCGCTCTATTGGGTCTATGACAAGATCGTCGGCATCGACAACGTGAAGCTGGGATAACGACATGAGCACTTTGCCACCCTATTTGACGACCGGACAAATCGCCTGGCACTATGGCTTCCGTGTCATCTGCGCGCTGATCTTCTTCTTTCTGATCGCGCCGATCATCGTCATCATTCCGCTATCGTTCAACGCCGAGAACTTCTTCACATTCACACCGAAGATGCTGGCTCTGGATCCGGCCGGCTATTCGCTGAAGCACTATGAGGACTTCTTCACCAACACCAACTGGCAGGCCGCGCTCTACAATTCGGTACGTATTGCACCGGTGGCAACCATTCTGTCCGTCAGCTTCGGGACGCTTGCCGCCATCGGGTTGAGCCAAAGCCATGTGCCGTTCCGTTCGACAATCATGGCCATCCTGATTTCGCCAATGATCGTCCCGCTGATCATTTCAGCGGCGGGAATGTATTTCTTCTATTCGCGTATCGGCCTTCAGGGCAGCTACTGGGGCGTCGTTCTGGCGCATGCCGCACTGGGAATACCGTTCGTGATCATCACCGTGACTGCCACCCTTGTCGGTTTCGACCGGTCGCTCGTTCGTGCCGCGGCAAATCTTGGCGCCAATCCGGTCACGACTTTCTTCAAGGTGCAATTACCTTTGATCATTCCAGGCGTCGTGTCGGGTGCGCTGTTCGCTTTCATCACTTCGTTTGATGAAGTCGTCGTGGTTCTGTTCGTCGGTTCGGCTGGCCAGAAAACGCTGCCGTGGCAGATGTTCATCGGGCTGCGTGAGCAGATTTCGCCGACCATTCTGGCGGTCGCAACGATTCTGATCGGGATTTCGATCGTCCTGCTTACCACGTTGGAACTGATGCGTCGCCGGTCGGAGCGCCTGCGCGGCATGACGCCCGGCTGATGGAGCGCGTTTCTGGCGCCGCTGCGGCATCAAGTCCTGGCGGAAGCAGCCGCAGGCTTGTGCTGGGCGTTGAAAGCATAGCCCACCCGGATACGGGCCGGGCGCGGGCCGGTCGCTGATCGTGGCGGGCCCGGACTTTGCGGTCGTTGAATACGAACAGCGGTGCAAGCGCGCCCAGGCGCTGATGGCCGAACAGGGCTTCGATGCCCTGCTGTTCTGCACGGAGGCGGAAGTCCGCTATTTCAGCGGCTTCAGAACGCTGTTCTGGCACAGTCCGACCCGTCCCTGGTTTTTGGTTCTCAAACGCACCGGCAAACCTGTCGCGATCATTCCGGAAATCGGTGCGGACCTGATGGCAAAGACCTGGATTGGCGACATCAGGACATGGTCCGCGCCGCGTCGCGACGACGACGGTATCGGCCTGCTGGTAGCCGCGCTTGCCGGTTGCCGCAAGATCGGCCTGCCGATGGGCGAGGAAGCAAGCCTGCGCATGCCACTTGCCGATTTCTTCAGGCTGCGCGAACAGGTCGGGGGCGCGTTTGTCGACTGCACCGGACTGGTGCGCGTGCTGCGCATGACAAAGTCTCCGGCGGAGATCGCGGTCATCCGCGCGATCTGCACCGCCGCCGGTGATGCATTCGACCGCGCACCTGCGCTATTTGGGGAGGGGCAGCCGCTGGACGAGGTGTTTCGCGCGTTCAGGATCGCGCTTCTCGAGGCAGGTGCCGAAGACGTGCCCTATCTGGTCGGCGGCGCCGGGCAGGTCGGCTATGGCGACGTGATCTCGCCTCCCGACGCGACGCCTTTGAAAAAGGGTGATGTGCTGATGCTGGATACGGGTGCGACGCTCAAAGGGTATTTCTGCGACTTCGACCGCAATTACGCGATTGGCCACGCCCGAGACGAGGCACGACGCGCCTACGCCACGCTCTGGCAGGCTACGGAGGCTGGCCTCAAGACGGCTCGCCATGGCGCGACGGCTGCCAATGTGTTTCGCGCGATGCACGAGGCCACTGGCGGCGGCCGGTCCGATATCGGGCGTTTCGGCCATGGCCTGGGCATGCAGTTGACGGAGTGGCCGTCACTCATGGCAAATGACGACACGGTGCTGGAGGAGGGAATGGTCATCACGCTCGAGCCAAGCCTGGTGATCGGTGAAGGGAGGATGATGGTGCATGAGGAAAACGTCCTCATCACCCGGGACATGCCGGAACTCCTGACCCGGCGCGCGCCACCCGAACTGCCGGTTATCTAGAGGCGCATCATGACAATGCCCTACGAGACCGACTGCGGTTCAGGAGCCTTGGCCCGGCTTGGCCTGATCCTTCTCCAGGTCGATGAGACTCTCGAAAACGAAGCCCGGCAGGTGCTCGGACCCGGGATTGCCTGCTACCATTCGCGCGTGGCGAGCCGCAGCGAAGTGACGCCCGAAGCGCTCGCCGAGATGGAGGCAGACCTGCCGCGCGCCAGCGCCTTGCTGCCTGGCGCGACAAAACTGGACGCGATCGGCTACGCCTGCACCTCCGGCGCGACCGTGATCGGCGCGGAGGTCGTGGCCGCGATCGTCAGGAAGGCCCACCCGCAAAGCGCGGTCACAGACCCGGTGACGGCGGCTGTCGCCGCGTTGCGGGCGCTCGGAGCGGTGCGGATCGGGTTCCTGACGCCCTATGTGCCGGCGGTATCGTCAGCGATCAGGATTCTGCTGGAGCGATCCGGCTTCGAAATCACAGGCTTTGCCTCCTATGAGCAAAAGGAAGAAATGACCGTTGCGCGGATCCGGGAAACATCGACGCTTTCCGCCATCCTGGAACTCGGGGAAACGGATTGCGATGCGGTATTTGCCTCATGCACCAATCTGCGCACGTTCTCCATCATCGATGATGCCGAAACCGCGCTCGGCAAGCCGGTCATCTCGAGTAACCAGGCACTGCTGTGGCACATGCTGCGCCTGTCCGGCGTGAACGCGGATTCGGAAGAGGGCCGGCGGGGGCCCGGCGCATTGTTCAATGCTGCAATGGCGCCGTGACAAGGGTGCGCCATGGCGATAGCTTCAACGCCTTGTCTGAATTCAGCTAACGAGCGCTTCATGACCAAGATCGAACTGACAGCAGGCGACGGCCATGTGCTCGGAGCCTATCGTGCCGACCCGGCGGGAAAGCCGAAGGGCGGCATCGTGGTCATCCAGGAGATCTTCGGCGTCAACTCGCACATCCGTTCGATCTGCGATCGGCTGGCCACGCTGGGATACGTGGCTATCGCGCCGGCCATTTTCGATCGTACCGAGCGCGATTTCCAGTCGGGCTACACGCCCGAGGATGTCGAGAGTGCGCGCGGCTTCCTCGCCAATCCGGATTTCGACGCCTTTCTTCGCGACACCGAGGCTGCGCGGAACGCTGTCGCCGACGCCGGCAAGACGGTCATTGTCGGCTTCTGCCTGGGCGGATCCATCGCGTTTCTTGCGGCAACCCGGCTCGATGGATTTTCTGCAGCCGTCGGGTTCTATGGCGGGCGCATCAACGCCCATGCCGACGAAAAGCCGAAATGTCCGGTCCAGTTGCACTACGGATCCGAGGATCAGGGCATTCCCATGAGCAATGTCGAGAGCGTGAGAGCACGGCGGCCCGATTGCGATATCCATGTTTACGAGGGCGCGGGCCACGGCTTCAACTGCGATGAACGCGCAAGCTATCACCCCGAGGCGGCCAAGCTGGCATGGGCGCGGACCATCGCATTTCTGGAAGATCACATCGGCTGATAGCGTACGCTCAGCGCAACAGTAGGATCGGACATTCCGCTGCCGAGGCGTATCGCACGGCATCCGTGCTCCTGGTCATCAGGCCTGCCCGCGCGACGACCAGCCCGGGCCGGTAGTGCCTGGCCAGCCGGGCGAGCCCGGACGGCGCGATCAGGCCTGCATGGACAAATTCACAGCCGCGGCCGTCGCCGAGTGCCTGTTTGACTTCGGCGACCATCCGCCGCGATTCCACATCCGCAGCATCGCTGAGGGCGACGACAAGACGCTCGCCGGACTCCCCGGCAATGCGCCCGGCAGTATCAGTGAGTCCGGCGATGTCCGACCGCGGATCGGCAAGCAGCAGGATCGGTCCGTGTGTGCGGCGGGCATCACGGCCGGCCAGTAGAATGCCGGCGATACCCGACATCTCGTCGAATATCCTTGCAAGGTCGGCAGGTGTTGCGGGGAAAACCGGATCGCCCAGCGCGAGTATGCCTGTCTGACTTCGGAGTTCGACAGGCAAGCCGCCGGCGGTGCGGCCCGCGACGTCGAAGCGGAAGGGAAGCCGCGCCGCCTGCGCCAGCCGGTCGAGGCGGCGGCGCATCGTTTCCGCCGCGGTTTCCATCTCCCTGTACACGGCTTCCGTCGAAAGGGCGCGCGAGCGGCGCCCGGAAAAGGAGATTTCGCGGGCAAACGGCAGGCCGGCCAGCGCAAGCAGGTTTTCATCCCGCAGGAACAATCCGTGCAATTCGCCGTCGAAAGTGCGCGCAACGCGAACCGCGATCTCCAGGACGACCGAGCTTGCTTCGCCGCTTTCCATGCGGAGGATGACGCGGCCGCGTATATCGCTCTTTGCGCCCCACCCGGTCATGGCTTGCCGTTGCCTTGCTTGTTGTTGTCTTCGGTCTTTCCGAACTCGCGCCTCGTCTCGGCGTAACCGATCAGGCAATCCTCGACCTTGCGATTGATCGTTCCGTCGGGAAACGCATTGTCGGGTCCGCGTTCGCCGGCCGGAAGCCCGGTCAGGATCTCGATACCCTGGTCGATGGTTTCCACAGCATAGACGTGGAATTTTTGCTGCCTGACGGCTTCGACCACGTCTTCGCGCAGCATCAGGTGTACCAGGTTGGCCTTCGGAATGATGACCCCCTGGTCGCCGGTGAAGCCGCGCTTGTTGCAGACGTCGAAGAAGCCTTCGATCTTCTCGTTGACGCCGCCGATCGCCTGGACCACGCCGTGCTGGTTCACCGAGCCTGTCACCGCGATCGACTGTCGGATGGGCACACCTGACAGCGCGGACAGCAACGCGTAGAGTTCCGCGGATGATGCGCTGTCGCCATCCACGCCGCCATAGGATTGCTCGAACACCAGGCTGGCGGAGAGCGACAGCGGATATTTCAGTGCATAGCGGCCTTCCAGGAAGCCACGCAGTATCATGACGCCCTTGGAATGAAACGGTCCGCCCAGCTCAACCTCGCGCTCGATGTCCACGACCTTGCCCGTGCCCATGCGCGTGCGCGCAGTGATGCGGCTTGGTTGCCCGAAAGCGAACTGGCCGAGTTGCAGCACAGACAGCCCGTTGATCTGGCCAACAGCCATCCCCTGGGTATCGATCAGGCGGATTTCGCGGGCAATCGATTCCTGCGCCTTCTGACGCAGCCGGTCCTGCCGGTGGATGCGCTCGCGAAGCGCGCGGTCGACATCGTCCGCGGCGATCGTGTCTCTCCCGGCTTCGCCGGCCCAGAAATCGGCCTCGCTGATGAGGTCGGACAATTCCTCCACCTGCAGCGTCAGGCGCTCGGAATCGCCGGCAATGCGCGAACCTTCGTCGATCAGGCGGGCGACCGCGCCCGCGTCGATCGGCCTGAGCTCGCGGGCATGGGCGATCGAGGCGATCAGCCGCGCATACAGAACGCCATTGCCATCGGAGCGTTCGAACTCGTCGTCGAAGTCGGCTGCAACCTTGAACAGGTCGGGGAATTCCGGATCAAGCGCGCACAGCAGGTAGTAGAGCTGGCGGTCGCCGAACAGCACGCAGCGTACGCCAAGCGGGATGCGGTCGGGCTCGAGCGATACGGTCGATACCAGGCTGAGTTGCTCGGCGGGGGATTCGATCGTGATCTGGCCATTCTTCAGGGCTCTTTTCAACGCCTCCCATGAAAAAGGCTGCAGCAGAACCTTTCGCGCGTCGAGCAGAAGATAACCGCCATTGGCGCGATGGAGCGCGCCGGGCTTGATCAGGAGGAAGTCGGTCACAAGCGCGCCCATCTGCGACAGGTGCTCGATGCGGCCTACGAGATTGCCGAGCGTCGGATTGGCCTCCTCGACGATCGGCGCGCCATCCTCCTCCTCGCGCGATATGATCGTGTTGACCATGTAGCGGCGGAAGCGGGCATCGTGCGCCGTGTCGATGTCACGCCGGGAATCGGGGCCGTCCTGGCCTTCGCCGAGAAACAGTTCGGCATTGGCGATCAGGTCCCTCCTCACCTTGGCGAGATGCTCATTCACCGCGGTTATGTCCGCAAAGGCGGCCTCCAGACTGTCCAGGGCGCTCTCGACGGCGATTGTGGCCAGTTCGTCGTTCAGGGCGTGGATCTTCAAGCGGCGCTCTTTTTCAAGGTGCGGGATGCGCTTGAGGATTTCCTCCAGCTGTTTTTGAAGGTCGGCGATGCGCTCCTCGATCGCCTTGCGTTCGTTTTCCGGCAGCGCATGGAACTCTTCTGGCGGAATCACCTTGCCGTTGCGCGCGGGCGCCATGGCGAACCCCACGGGCGTTCGCAGGATGGCGATGTTGCTGGCCTCGGATTCCTTGTTGAGCTGTGAAAACGCGCTTTCCTGGGAACCCTGGATTTCGTCGTCGATTGCCTGCCGCCGGCTCTGATAGCCCTCGCTCTCGAATACGGCGGGCAGGGCGGAGCGCAGTTCGTCGACCGCCTCGATCAGCGCCTGCGAAAAGGCCTTGGCGCGGCCGCTCGGCAGTGAAATGGCGATCGGTTTGTGCGGGGTGTCGAAATTGTTGACGAAGACCCAATCCAGCGGTGGCGGCTCGCCGGCGGCGCGTTCTTCAAGGAACTGTCGAACTGCCGTAGCCTTGCCGACTCCTGACGGGCCGAGTGCGAAGATATGGAACGAAGGCTGTGCGATGGAGGTGCCGAAGCGAATTGCCGACAGCGCGCGATCCTGCCCGATCAATCCGGAGACGGGTTCCAGTTCGGCGGTCGTCGCGAACGTGAATGCCGCCGGATCGGTACGCCGCCGAAGCCGCTCCAACGGGACCTTGCGTCCTTTGGCTTCATCGTTGCTGGTTCTCTTCAGTTCGGCCATCAGACAAACCGCTTTTCCGCTCGAGACGAAGATACGGCAACAACCTCGACCAGCATGACGGATCAAGTCAACAACTGAAACGTCCCGCTCTGCCGGATATTGAGGATCGAGGTTTCGAGCGCATGAAGGAAAGAGGAAGCCGATGAGCGCGGTGACAACAGTTGGCAGGATTCGGCGCCATCGCGCCAGATGATGACGTTGAGATGCTCCATCAGCGTGCGCGCGACCGCGCCCTCGGCGAACACTTCGGGATGCAGATCGAGCCGGCATATCCGCTCCAGCGCCTTCCGGCAGCGCGGACCGGCGATACGGGCCATGACCCAGCCGTCCGACTGGTCGGTGACGCAAGTCGCGTCGCCGAGTTTCCCGGACACGGAACGTTCCGGCCAGTCATCGGTGCGGTCGAACATGAGGAATATCTGGTCGCGCTGCAGGCCGATCAGCAACGTCGCGCCATCGCGAGAAAGGGTCGTCGCGCCGGGAGCAGGGAGGGAAACGCCGTACGCTGCTTGCAGAGACTTTGCGAACCTGGCTTCGCCACCATTCGGGATCGCGGCGGAAACCAGCGCCTTGCCTGTCACGCCCGAGAGCGTGACGCCCTGCGTTTCAAGACGAATGCCGTCGAAAGGTTCGCGAGCGGTCAGGGTGATGTCAGCCACGGAGCCGTTCTCCTTCGGGATCGAGGAAATGCGGTGAAACGATTTCCACCAGCGTCTCCTTGCCGCGCAGCGGGTCGGCGGCGCGCACGGTCTCGCCGACACGCTCGCGACCACGCTTGATGAAACCGAGCCCGATCGCGTGGCCAAGGATCGGCGAATGACAGACCGAGGACATCCATCCTTCGTCGTTTTCCGTCACCGCCGCCACGCCGGAAGAGAGGAAATGAGCACCTGCGTCGAGCGTTTGCGACCGGTCAACCGGAATGAAACCCATCAGGACGGGCCGGTCTTCCGCCACCAGTACAGGGCGTTGCGAGAGCGTCTTGCCAATGCAATCCTTGTCGGCGGATACCATGCGCCCCATGCCGACATCGCGCGCGGTGGTCCGGCCTTCGAGTTCGGCGCCGGTAACGTGGCCCTTCTCGATACGCATGACGTTGAGCGCCTCGAGGCCATAGGGCACGGCGTCGAACTCTTCGCCGGCGGCCATCAGCGCGCGGATCATGGCGTCGCCATAGCGCGCAGGCACCGCGATCTCGTAGGCCAGTTCGCCGGAAAACGAGATGCGGAACAGGCGGGCGCGGGTGCCGCCGCAAACGGTGATCTCGCCGCAGGCCATGAAGGGGAAGGCCTCGTTGGAGATGTCGAAGTCCTGGTCGACAAGCTTGCTTAGCAGCTTGCGTGCGTTCGGACCCGCCACGGCATATTGCGCCCATTGGTCGGTCACCGAGATCAGGTGCACGTCGAGGTTTGGCCACAGGCACTGGCGGCAGAATTCGAGATGCCGGAAAACGGCGAGCGCATTCGCCGTCGTGGTCGTCATCAGGTAGTGGTTTTCGGAAAGGTGCGCCGCGGTGCCGTCATCCATGACGATACCGTCCTCGCGGAGCATCAGGCCGTAACGAGCCCTGCCGACCGCCAGCTTTGCGAAACCGTTGGCATAGACGCGGTTGAGGAATTGCGCCGCATCACGCCCCTGGATGTCGATCTTGCCGAGCGTGGCGACATCGCAGATGCCGACAGAATTGCGGGTCTGGACGACTTCCCGGTCGACCGATTGGCGCCAGTGCGTCTCGCCGTCGCGCGGATACCATTGCGCGCGCAGCCAAAGCCCGGTCTCGACAAAGGCCGCGCCCTGTTCCTCCGCCCAGGCATGGCTTGGCGTCAATCGAACGGGGCGCATGTGCGCGCCACGGGAACGGCCGGCAAAGGCGGCAATCGGGACCGGCGTGTAGGGCGGGCGGAAGATCGTGGTGCCGGTCTCGGCGATGGTCCTGCCGGTGCACTCGGCCATGATGGCGAGCGCCGGCACATTCGCTGTCTTGCCCTGGTCTGTGGCCATGCCGAGCGTGGTGTAGCGCTTCATGTGCTCGACGGAACGGAAACCCTCCTGGTGGGCGAGCTTGAGGTCCTTCACCGTCACGTCGTTCTGGAGGTCGAGCCAGGCACGGCCTTTGCCCGGGGAAACATGCCAGAAGGCGGAAACGGATGCCGCTTCATCGTCGCCGCGTGGCGGTTGCGCGCCTCCCGACCTGAAGCCCAGCCCCATGAGGGTTGACGAAGTGCGATTGTGGCCGTCGGCGAGCGCCGCGCCTAACGTCAGCGTACCGTTCGCCGCGCCGGTGACCGTCATGCCGGCCGGTAATTCCGGGCCAGGCACGAAAGCGGCAATGTCGTCGCGCCATTCCGGCCTGCCACGGTGGTGGCAGGTGAGATGCACGTTCGGGTTCCATCCGCCCGAGATGGCGAGGCAATCGGTTTCGATGGTACGGCCGCCGGCGAGCGTGATCGAGCGGAGGCCATGGCGCCCCCTGGTGGCCGTCACGCGCCCGCCCATGACGATCGCGGCACCGGGAATGTCTGTCAACGGCTCGGTATCGCGCGTGTCGACGATGGCTGCAATGCCGATGCCTTTCGCCGACAGGTCGATGGCCGTGCGCCAGCCATCGTCGTTGTTGGTGAAAACAGCGATCCGCTTGCCGGGCGCGGCGGCATAGCGGTTCACATATGTGCGCACGCTTGCAGCCAGCATGACGCCCGGGCGGTCGTTTCCAGGGAAGGCGATCGGCCGTTCGATCGCGCCCGCCGCCAGGATTGCGCGCTTCGCCTGGATCTGCCACAGCACCTGGCGCGGCCCGTCTTCGCCATCGCGCAAATGGTCGGTTCGGCGCTCCAGCGCACCATAGATGCCGTGGTCATAGACGCCGAACACCGTGGTGCGCGGGAACAGGCGGACATTGTCCATGGCGGCGAGCTCTGCGACCGCTGAGTCGGCCCAGGCCGCGCCGGCCATGCCATCGACCTCGCGGGTTTCGGCATTGAGCCGCCCGCCCATGCGGAAATCCTCGTCGGCGACGATGACCCGTGCGCCGGAGCGGCCAGCCTGCATGGCGGCCGCAAGGCCGGCCGGTCCCGCGCCGATCACCAGTATGTCGCAATGCAGGTAGCCGTGATCGTAGCTGTCGGGGTCGGGCAGGCCGGAGAGCCTGCCGAGACCAGCGGCCGCTCGGATTATCGGCTCGTAAAGCCTCTCCCAGAACGCCTTCGGCCACATGAAGGTCTTGTAGTAGAAGCCGGCCGACAGGAACGGCGAAAACAGGTCGTTGACCGCCAGCAGATCGTGGCGCAGCGATCCGCACCAGTTCTGGCTTGCCGCTTCCAGCCCTTCGAACAGTTCGGCGGCGGTTGCCCGCGTGTTTGGTTCGCGCCTGGCGCCGGAACGCAGTTCGACGAGCGCGTTCGGCTCCTCCGAGCCCGCGGTGAAGATGCCGCGCGGGCGGTGGTATTTGAACGAACGGCCGACAAGGCGCACATTGTTGGCCACCAGCGCCGAGGCCAGTGTGTCGCCGGCATGGCCCTCGTATCGCCGGCCGTCAAAGGTGAAAGAGTGGGTCTGGCTGCGGTCGATCAGTCCGCCGGAAATGCGGCTTTGCTGGCTCATATTCCGCGTCCCCTCGAAAGCGCGACGTCACGCGCCAACTCGACCTTTGAAATCTCGTGGGTCAGCGTGTTGCGGGTAACGACCAGCCAGGAACGGTCGCCGTGCTCGTGGAACCACAGTTCGCGGTGCTCGCCGGCCGGATTGTCCCTGAGATAGACATAGTCGTGGAACACCTCGATCGCGTTTTCCGCCTCCGGGTCGGGCCGCTCGATCAGGCAGGCGTCGCCGAGATAGGTGAATTCGGCGGCATCGCGGGGGCCCAGCAGCGGGTGATTGATGATCATCGCGCCCCTCAGTGAAGGTTCGGGTTGGGGCCGGTCGCTTCCTCGTCGATGAGGGCGCCGGTGCGATAGCGGTCGAGGCGGTAGGCGCGTGCGACGGAGTGCGGCTCGTCCTTCGCCAGCAGGTGGGCGTAGCAGAAGCCAGACGCCGGCGTCGCCTTGAAGCCGCCGTAGCACCAGCCGCCATTGAAATAGAGGCCGTCTATGTGGGTTCTGTCGATGAAGGGAGAGCCGTCCATCGACATGTCGACGAGCCCGCCCCAGCTGCGCAGGACACGGGCGCGGCCGATCATCGGCATCATCGTCATGCCGGCCTCGATGACGTCGTTGACCAGTTGCAGGTTTCCGCGCTGGGCATAGGTGTTGTAGCCGTCGAGATCGCCGCCGAAGACCAGTCCGCCCTTGTCGGACTGCGAAATATAGAAATGACCGACGCCGAATGTGACGACGCCCGGTATGATTGGCTTGAGACCTTCGGTCACGAAGGCTTGCAGGACCTGGCTCTCGATCGGCAGACGCATGCCCGCCATCGCCATCACCCGGCCAGACGAACCGGCGACGCAGACGCCGACCTTCTTCGCCCGGATCGGCCCGCGCGTGGTCTCCACCGCGATGCAGCGGCCGTTCTCGATCCTGAACCCGGTAACCTCGCAGTTCTGGATGATGTCGACGCCGCGCCGATCTGCGCCGCGCGCATAACCCCAGGCGACCGCGTCATGGCGGGCGGTGCCGCCACGCGGCTGCCACAACCCGCCGTGGATCGGAAAGCGGGAATTGTCGAAATTGAGGAACGGACACAATTGGCGAATGCCGTCGCGGTCGAGCAACACGGCACCGGCGCCTGCAAGGTGCATGGCGTTGCCGCGCCGGGCAAACGCATCGCGCTGGCCGTCGCTGTGATAGAGATTGACGATGCCGCGCTGCGACATCATGGCGTTGTAGTTGAAATCCTGTTCCAGCCCTTCCCAGAGCTTGAGCGAGAACTCGTAGAACGGTTCGTTGCCCGGCAGCATGTAGTTGGAGCGCACGATCGTGGTGTTGCGCGCGACATTACCCGATGCGAGCCAGCCCTTTTCGAGCACCGCGACATTGGTGATGCCGAATTCCCTGGCCAGGTAATAGGCGGTGGACAGTCCATGTCCTCCGCCACCGACGATAACGATATCGTATTGCGCCTTCGGCTCGGGATCGCGCCAATGCGGCGTCCAGCCCCTGTTGCCGGTCAGTCCTTCCTTGATGATCCGGAAAGCGGAAAAGCCCATAAGTCGCTACCTCACGCGTGAGGCGCACATGTTTGACCAGTGCCGGGAATCCGTCTTTCGCGATACGGACAAAATAAGTCCTGAAATCGACATCCCCGTCGATGCCAGCCACGGCGATGCGAGCGATTATAAGGCCCTTTCGCCTACAGTTCGGGCTCCGGCAGTTTTGCAAATGCTGCCCGCAGCGAATCCGACCAACCCTGCGAAATGCGCCGGTAGTACGGATCCTCGGCGGTGAAACGGCGGGACGGCGGCAGATGGAAGGAATCGACCTCGTAATATTGCAGGTCGAGCGGCAGGCCGACCGAGAGATTGGCGCGGACCGTCGAATCGAACGATATCATCAGCAGCTTGGCCGCTTCCGCGAAGGTGAGGTCGGGATCGTAGGCGCGCACGATGATCGGGCGGCCATACTTGTGCTCGCCGATCTGGAAATATGGCGTGTCATCGCTCGATTCGATGAAATTGCCTTCAGGGTAGATCAGAAAGAGCCGCGTTTCACCGCCGGCAATCTGCCCGCCGAGGATGAAGCTGGCATGGAACTTCGCTTCCGATTCCTGGCCGTTGTCGGACCCGCTGTCGCGGATCACTTCGCGCAACGTCTCGCCGACCAGCCGTGCAGTCTGGAACATCGACGGCGTGTCGAGCAGCGACGAATGACGCTCCGAGGGTGCCTTGGCGCGCTCGTCGAGCATGGAGATCACCGCCTGGGTTGTCGCCAGGTTGCCTGCCGCCAACAGCACGATCACGCGTTCGCCGGGCCTCTCCCAAGTGTGCATCTTCCGCATGACGGAAATGTTGTCGACACCGGCATTGGTGCGGGTGTCGGACATGAATACCAGCCCGCGGTTCACTTTCAGGGCGACACAGTAGGTCATGGACGGGGATATCCGGAGATTCTGCTCAAAAAAACTGACTGCTGGATTACTGCGATACGTTCAGCCTGACGGCAAGCGTTTCCTGCGACGGGCCGAAGCGGATGCCCGAGATCGGCGCGGCGTCAGCGTAGTCGCGTCCGACGGCAATCCGCACATAGAGTTCGTCCGGGCAGATGCCGTTGGAGCAGTCGAAACCGACCCAGCCCAGCCCTTCGATATGGGCCTCTGCCCAGGCGTGGCTTGCGGCCTGGTCGACCGTATCGGGTATGAACAGATAACCGCTCACGTAACGTGCCGGCAGGCCAAGAAGGCGGGCGACGGCGCAGAAGACGTGAGCATGGTCCTGGCAGACGCCGCTGCCGCCCGAAAGCGATTCCTCCGCGCCCGTCGCCGGGTGGGTGGCGCCGATCTCATAGGCGACGCGTTCTCCCACCAGCGCCATCAGGCCGTGGAGGTGATCGACGCTGCTGCCGCCGACCTCTTGCGCTAGCGCGCGGATCGCCTCGCCGGGTTGGGTGAGGGTGGTTTCCTGCTGGTAGAGCCACAACGGCGCAAACCCGGATGCGGGACCGCTTATTCCGTTGGTGTCGGCGGTGTCGACCACGCCGCGCGCCGTAATTCCGAGATGGTCCATGCCGCCGCGGGCGCTGACCAGCCATGTCTCGTTGCCGAAACCGTCGACGAACCTGGCTTCCCGCAGGCCGCCCGTGAGTTCGATCTCCCATGCGGCAACGCTCTGGCACGGCCAGTTCCTTGGCCACAGGCGCAACCTCTGCAGCGCATAGTCGACCGGCTGGTCGTAGCGGTATTCCGTGTGGTGTTCGATCGTCAGGCGCATGGGCTGCCTTGTCTCAGTAGAACCGGTAGGATTCGGCAATCTCGGCGCCGAGCTTGTTGTTTTCGCGGACAAATCCGGTCAGGAACTCATGCAGGCCCTGGTCGAAGATGTCGGTGATCCGGGCCGCGTTGAGTTGTGCCAGCATAGCATTGGCGGTTTCGTGGCATTCGTGGCGGATACCGTAGTCATTGGCGAGATAGGCCAGGTTTTCCGCGATGTTGGTGTAACAGAACGCCAGCGAGCGCGGCATGCGGCGGTTGAGGATCAGGAAATCGGCGATGTTGGTCGGCTTGTACTGAACATCGTAGATCCAGCGGTACGCCCTGTGGGCGGATACCGAGCGCAGGATCGATTCCCACTGATGCGTGTCGAGCGCCGAACCGACCCATGTCGCGCCTGGCAGCAGGACGTAATATTTAACGTCCAGGATCCGCGCCGTGTTATCGGCGCGCTCGACATAGGTGCCAAGGCGCGAGAAATCGAAACGCTCGTCGCGCAGCATGGTTCCTTCGAACGCGCCGCGGATATGGGCGATTTCGCGTTTGATCTGTTCCAGGGCTACGGGCATGCGGTTGTCCGGTACGGGACGTACAAGGCTCTTGCACAGGTTCATCCAGGCTTCGTTGAGGCTTTCCCACACTTCCCGCGTAAGGGCCGTTCGCACCATGCGCCCGTTGTTGCGGGCGGTTTCCATGGCAGACAGCACACTCGACGGATTCCGGGTATCGCGCAGCATGAAATCGGTCACCGTGCGCGCATTGGCTTCTTCGTGGGCCTGGGCGAATGCCTCGTCTATGCCGGCGCTTTGCAGAACCGAACTCCAGACGTCGCCGGGTTCCGAGCCGCCGGTCAGCGCGACGCGCAATCCGGCATCGATCAGGCGGGCGGTATTCTCTGTCCGCTCGAGATAGCGGTGCATCCAGTAAAGCCCGTTGGCTGTCCGTCCCAGCAGCATGTCAGCAATCCGTCAATCTTCGAGTACCCAGGTGTCCTTGGTGCCGCCGCCCTGGCTGGAATTGACCACCAGCGACCCCTGCTTGAGCGCCACCCGGGTAAGACCGCCCGGCACGATGCGCACCTGGTCGGAGACCAGCACGAAGGGGCGCAGATCGACGTGGCGGGGCGCAAGGCCCTTTTCGGTCAGGATCGGGCAGGTCGAAAGCGCCAGGGTCGGCTGCGCGATATAGTTGGCGGGTCTCGCCTTGAGTTTGGCGGCGAACGCTTCCCGCTCCGCCTTCTTGGCCGCGGGGCCGACGAGCATCCCGTAGCCGCCGGATCCGTGCACCTCCTTGACGACCAGTTCCGACATGTGCTCCAGCACGTATTTCAGGCTATCCTCATCCGAGCATCGCCATGTCGGCACATTCTGCAGGATTGCCTTGCGGCCGGTATAGAACTCGACGATCTCGGGCATGTAGGAATAGATCGCCTTGTCGTCGGCGATGCCCGTCCCCGGCGCATTGGCGATGGTGATGTTGCCGGCCCGGTAGACATCCATGATGCCGGCGACGCCAAGCGCCGAATCGGGTTCGAAGGTGAGGGGATCGAGATACCCGTCATCGACGCGGCGGTAGAGCACGTCGATCGGCTTGTAGCCTTCGGTCGTGCGCATCGCGACCTTGCCGTTCTCGATTCGCAGATCCGAGCCTTCGACCAGTTCGCATCCCATGGAATCGGCCAGGAATGAGTGCTCGAAATAGGCCGAGTTGTAGATGCCGGGGGTCAGGACAGCGACCGTCGGATTTTCGCGCGCCGCCTCCGGGGCAACCGCCGCCAGCGACTGTCGCAGCAGTTGCGGGTAGTTCTCCACCGGGCGCACGCGGATATCGCGGAATAGCTCGGGAAAGAGTTGCATCATGGTTTCGCGGTTTTCCAGCATGTAGGACACGCCGGACGGCGTGCGCGCATTGTCTTCCAGGACGAAGAACTCGTTCTCGCCGGTGCGAACGATGTCGACGCCGATGATGTGGGTATAGACACCGCCCGGCGGCTTGATGCCGAGCATCTCCGGCAGGAAGGCATCGTTATGCGCGATCAGCGATTTCGGGATGCGGCCGGCCCTGATGATTTCCTGGCGGTGATAGATGTCGTCGAGAAAGGCATTGAGTGCGACAACGCGCTGCTCGATGCCCTGGGCGAGCCGACGCCACTCGGTGCCCGAGATGATGCGCGGCACGATGTCGAAGGGGATCAGCCGCTCGGCGGCCTCCTGTTCCCCATAAACGGCAAAGGTGATGCCGGTGCGGCGGAAGACCTGCTCTGCGTCGCGTGACTTGGCTGTGAGGTAATCGCCGTCCTGTTCGCCGAACCAGCGATCGTAGTCCTGATAGGGTTGGCGGACCTTCCGGCCGGCCTGCATTTCATCGAATGGCTTCAAGCGGCAAACTCCCCTTTGCAGGTTCGTTCGCAGCCATGCAAAAAGCAAGCCGGTTCTTCGGCACCAAAGGAATATGAGTCAGGGTAACGACCGTGCCCGCGAAATAGGCAGGGACCGCCGAAGGACAGCCTAAGAAATGCTCAGCGCCGCAGATGGCGGGTCGCGACATAGAGCGATATCGCGGCCGCATTGGAGACATTGAGCGAGCGGATTGCGCCTGGCATGTCGAGGCGGGCCAGTGCCGACACCGTCTCGCGCGTTTTCTGGCGAAGGCCCTTGCCCTCGGCGCCGAGGACGAGCGCGATTCTGTCGCCGGCCATGGTGCTTTCCAACTCGAACGGCCCATCGGAATCAAGGCCGATTGTCTGGAACCCGTGTCCGTTCAGCGCCTCGATCGCCTCGGCGAGATTGCGCACCTCGATGAGGTCGATGCCCTCCAGCGCACCCGAGGCCGCCTTCGCCAGGACGCCTGATTCTCCGGGGCTGTGGCGCGATGTGGTGACCAGCGCGTCGGCGCCGAACGCGACCGCCGAACGCATGATGGCGCCCGTATTGTGAGGGTCGGTCACCTGGTCGAGCACAAGTACCAGACGGGCGTCCCCCAGCGCGTCGAGGCGCTTCGGCGTCAATGGCTCCGCCTCTATGACAACACCCTGGTGGACCGCTTCGGAACCGGTAATCCTATCGATAGCGCGGGGGTCGGCGATCTCTACGGCAAAGGGCAGGGCATCCACGTCGGCGATGTCCAGCCGCTGAAGCGCATTGCGGGTGACGGTCATGGAACGGATCACGCGGCGCGGATTGGCGAGCGCGGCGGCGACCGTGTGCAGGCCATAGAGCCGCACGAGGCCATCAGCGGGATCAGCCCCGGCAGGGATCGCGGCATGCTGTCGTGGACGCGCCTGGGCGCCGCCCGCCTTGGCATCGCGGTGGGCGCGCCGCAATCGGGCGTAGTGACTGTCCTTGCCGCCCTTGCGGCTATCGTCTGTGCTCATGGGCGCGCTTATAGCTCGCACCGGGCCGCATGGATATGCCGGTTTGCCCGAATGGGTGAAAATTCATTGGCCAAGGTGCATGACATCCGGTTGACAGGCCGGTGACTAGCCGCCATATGTCCCGTCGCAAAGCGGCCGGTCGTTTCGGCAAGGTTGCTTTCGCGCCTACCTCAAGGCTCTTTTGCCGGTTACGGTTCCGGAGGGGTGTCCGAGTGGTTAAAGGAGACGGACTGTAAATCCGTTCGCTATGCGTACGCTGGTTCGAATCCAGCCCCCTCCACCACCGACCCGGCAAGCGAGCCATGCGGGTATAGCTCAATGGTAGAGCAGCAGCCTTCCAAGCTGAATATGCGGGTTCGATTCCCGCTACCCGCTCCAGATATCGCAGGATTTCCGGCACGGAATCGCATAAGGGTCTTCTCGCTGTGACCCGGCGATTGGGTCATGCCTCCCGCCCTTGAGAATGTTTCCGCGGACCCCCCCATGCCGTTCAAGCACGTCGCACTTGCCGTTGTCGTCACCGCCATCTGGGGCTTCAACTTCGTCGTGATCCGCCTCGGGCTGGGCAGCGTGCCGCCTCTGCTGCTGGCCGCCCTGCGCTTCATGGTAGCGGCCTTGCCGGTGTTCTTCCTGCCGCGCCCCAATATCCCCATCTCCAGGATGATGGCGATCGGACTGACGTTGTTCGTTGGCCAGTTCGCCTTCCTGTTTCCCGCCATGAAGCTCGGCATGCCGCCGGGGCTGGCATCCGTGACGCTCCAGTCGCAGGCTTTTTTCACCATTCTGTTCGCGGCCGCTGCGCTGGGTGAAATCCCCCGTCCGCGGCAGATCGGCGGCGCGGTCATTGCCGCCCTCGGGCTCGGCGCCATCGCCCTGACCGTCGGCGGCGCGTTCACCTGGATCGGTCTTGGCCTGACCCTGGCGTCAGCGGCGAGCTGGGCCACCGGCAACGTGCTGATGCGCTCGGCGGGCAAGGCCGACATGTTGCCGATGATCGTATGGCTGTGCCTGTTTCCACCATTGCCGCTGCTGGCCTTGTCGCTGGCTTTCGAAGGCGGACCGGCGATATACGCAGCACTGACAGGTTTCACCGCGCTCGGCGTCGGCTCGGTTCTCTATCTGGCGATCCCGACGACGCTTGTCGGCTTCGGCATCTGGGGATTCCTGCTCAAGCACTATCCTGCGTCGACCGTCGCACCATTTTCGCTGCTGGTGCCGCTGTTTGGAACGGTTTCGGCCTACCTGGTGCTCGGTGAGACCTTCTCGCAGTTGCGCTTTCTCGGCATGACCCTGATCCTTTGCGGCCTGGCAGTCATCGCCGTGCCCTTGCCCCGCCGGTTTTCAAGGCGGGCGGCCGGCTGAGCGGATCCCGCGCATCCGGTCCGGACGACAAAAGGGCCTTGTTTTTTTCGGCCTTTACCGGTAATCGCCGCCCATCCGAAATGAAACCTCTCCAGGTCGCCAAGGGAATGCAAAATGGCAAAAGGTAAATTCGAGCGCACGAAACCGCATGTGAACATTGGCACGATTGGTCACGTTGACCATGGCAAGACGTCTCTGACGGCTGCGATCACGAAGTATTTCGGCGAGTTCAAGGCGTATGACCAGATCGACGCT
>JAIOIW010000032.1 GCA_019912385.1 Notoacmeibacter sp.
TTGAAAGTTCCACTCGATTCATGAACTAGCTGGTGGTTTCCTTTTTCCAGCATTTGCGCTTGCGACCGATACAAACGGGATGCAAATGTCGGAAACGAACCACTAGAAATCGACGGCAAGTCCCTTGACCTCGTAGTCGCCGTAGCGCACGGGTTCCTTGCCGCCGCGCCCGCCGACTTCGACAGGCATCCCGGATACATTTTTTTCGTAGGCGGCGCGGCGCGCTTCGGCTTCCTTCAAGGCCCGCTGGGCGGCGGGAGGCAGATCCTCGAACCGGCGTCCGGTGTCCGCCGCCGACTTTTCGTTCATGTTTTCCTGGCCCGTCGTCATTCGTTGCAGTCCGAGATTGAGGTTGGCATTTGAAGCTTTCGTTCTTATAGGGCGAAATCCTTGCGGGATCGACCCCGGGAGTCGCCGCATGAACGCGGCGGCCGGATGGTGAAAGTTGAAATGACGGAAATAGCGACGAAAACCAAAGGCGGACGGTCTTGAGCGGCCGCGCGCCGGAACGGCGGAAACAGCGGAAGCCCGCCGCGCCGGCCGGCGGCGAAGCGCCTGCGGGCACCGAACAGACGGCCGGGTTTGCGGCCCGCCAGACGGCAGCGCGCCTGCTCGGCGCGGTGGTGACGGCCCGCAGCCCGATGGACGGACTGACGGATGCCGAACACGGCCATCCCCAGTACATGGCGCTTGACGCGCGGGACAGGGCGCTCGTTCGCGCAATTCTGATGAGCGCGTTGCGTCACCGCAACACGATCGAGGCGCTGATCGCAAAAAGGCTCGACCGGCGATTGCCCGAAAATGCGCACGCGCTGTCGCACGTCCTGCATGTCGGCGCGGCGCAGATCGCGTTTCTGGATGTACCCGACAGTGCGGCGGTCAATCTGGCGGTGGCGCAGGCCAAGGCGGATCCGCGGACACGTCGCTTTGCCGGTCTGGTCAATGCCGTGCTGCGCTCGATCGGGCGGGGCGGCGCGCGCGCGCGCGATGCCGCGCTCGCCCAGACCGTCGATGCGCCCGCGTGGTTCGCCGAACGCCTGGCGCGCGACTATGGCGCCGAGAAAGCGGCCGCGATCCTGGCCGCCCATCGCATCGAGGCGCCAGTCGATTTCACGGTGAAGTCCGATCCGGAAGGCTGGGCGGAGCGGCTCGGCGGCTTCGTGCTGCCGACGGGCAGCGTGCGGGTGGAATCCTTGCCCGCGGCGGTTCCCGACCTGCCGGGATTTTCCGACGGGCAATGGTGGGTCCAGGATGCGGCCGCCGCGTTGCCGGCGCGGCTGCTCGGCGAAATCGCCGGCAAGCATGTCGGCGACCTGTGCGCGGCGCCCGGCGGAAAGACCGCGCAGCTGGCGCTTGCCGGCGCGCGGGTGACCGCGATCGATCTCAGCGCAAACCGTCTGAAGCGGCTGGAGGGCAATCTCGCGCGCCTTGGTCTTGCGGCCGAAACGAAGGTCGCCGACCTCAGGACATTCGTGCCCGACGAACCGTTCGACGCCGTGCTTCTCGATGCGCCCTGCTCGTCGACGGGCACCGTGCGCCGCCATCCCGACGTGCCATGGACCAAGACCACACAGGATATCGAGCGCCTCGCCGCGCTCCAGGCCCAGTTGCTCGAGCGCGCGCTCGCGATGGTGAAGCCCGGCGGCCGGGTGGTTTTTTCCAACTGCTCGCTTGACAAGGACGAGGGCGAAAGCCTGCTGGCGCGGTTCATGGAGACGTGCGGCGATGCCGTGGCCGACCCGATCAGGCCGGAGGAAATTCCGGGCGCCGGCGCGTTCGTCGATGCACGGGGTTGGCTGCGCACGACGCCCGCCGATTGGCAATTTTCCACACCCCGCCAATCCGGTCTCGACGGCTTTTTCGCGGCGCGGTTGTTCCGCCGCTGACAACCCGCGGGAATGTATATGCCGCCGTGCAACTTAGCGCTTCGCACAAAACCTTGAATCACCTAAGATATTGCGAAGGGGAGATATGGAGGGCCGTGCTTGAACAGCGCGACAAGCGATAGTCCGCGCCTGTGGGGGCTTATCGTCCGTGAACTATGGCGCAAAGCGAGGCGGCGGCTCAGGGCCGGGCCGATCTATCGCTGGCGCTTTGCCGGACGTACGCCCGAACGGGTGCTGATCGCGCCGCCGGACCTCAGGCTGGCCGACAGCCAGATCGCGCTCGAAATCTATTCCGGCCGTTTCCCGCTCGCCGGGCACATCGTCGAGACGGGCGGCGAATCGCCGTTCCGCATCGAGGTCTCGAACCGGCCGTGGCTGGGAGCCCTGCACGGATTCAGGTGGCTTCGCCACATGCGCGCATCTGGCACCGATCTGGCGTCGGCAAATGCCCGCGCGCTGGTCGGCGACTGGATCAGCGGACCCGGCGCGCGGATCGGCGGAATCGGCTGGGAACCCGAAATCACCGCCATTCGGATCATTTCGTGGCTGCAGCATTCGACCATCGTGCTGCAGGGCTCGGAGTTCGGATTTTATCGCACCTTCCTGAAATCGCTTTCCGCGCAGATCCGTTATCTCAGGACAATGGCGCCGGAAATGCCGGATGGCGAAGGCCGCCTGCGCGCCCGCATCGCGCTGGCCTACGCCGCGCTTTCGCTGCCCATGGCGCCGGCATCGTTACGCAGCGCCACGCGCAACCTGTCGGTCGAACTCCACCACCAGATCCTCGCCGATGGCGGCCATATCTCGCGCAATCCAAACGCCTTGCTGGAACTGCTTGCAGACCTGCTGCCGCTGCGCCAGACCTATGCGAACCAGGCGGAAACCCTGCCGCCGGCCCTGATCGGCGCGGTTGAGCGCATGCTGCCGATGCTCCGGTTCTTCCGCCACCAGGACGGCAATCTGGCGCGGTTCAACGGCGTAGGGCCGATCAGCGCCGACCGCATCATCGGCATATTGCAGCACGACGAGACGCAGGGCGCGCCGCTCTCGCATGCGCCGCATTCGGGTTATGAACGCCTCCAGCAGGGGTATACGACCGTGATCGCCGATACCGGCGTCGCGCCGCCGGTGGACGTTTCGGGCGAGGCCCATGCCGGCTGCCTGTCGTTCGAGATGTCGTCGGGCCGCCACCAGTTCATCATCAATTGCGGTGTCGACACGTTCGGGGCGGCGGATTTCCGTCCGCTCGCCCGGGCCACGGCGGCGCATTCGACCGCGGTGCTCAACGATACGTCGTCGGCCCGTCTCGCGCTTGGCGGCTGGGCGCACGACATGATCGGCACGCGGCTGGTCTCGGGCCCGAAAAAGGTGCCCTGCACCCGCGAGGACGGCGAAGGCTTCCAGTGCTTCACGGCGAAACACGACGGCTATGTCGGCCGGTTCGATCTGTGGCACGAGCGACAGCTCACGCTGCGCGAAAGCGGGCTCATCCTCGATGGCCGCGACCGGTTCTTCCGCCCCAATGGCGAACCGGCGCGGGACAACGGCAAGGACGCGGTTGCCATCCGCTTCCATGTCCATCCCGATATCGGGCTCTACAAGGACGAATACGGGCAGATGACGCTCGCCGCGCCCGGCGGCGACGTCTGGGTGTTCACCTGTGGCGGCCCGCAACCCGAGATCGAGAGCTCGATCTATTTCGCCGGCATTGCCGGCCCGGCGCGAACGACGCAGATGGCCATCGCCTTCAAGGCGTCGGAGGTGCCGGAAATCCACTGGCGGCTGACAAAAATGGCCACTGCCAGCGCTGTCTGATCCCGAAACCGGGGAAATGGAGGCGCGGGGCTGCGGATAATGCGCCCGGCCGATTGGACCGCGGGCGTTGCTGTGCTACTGCGCGGTCGAAATCCTTCCCAATCGCCGACAGGACCGCCCGACCATGGCCGTAGCCTCCAAGAAAATTCCCGCCCCCGACCGCGTTGCGATCCGCCGCGCGCTGCTTTCCGTTTCCGACAAGACCGGACTTGTCGAACTCGCCCGCGCTCTTGATTCGCGCGGCGTCGAACTCGTCTCGACCGGCGGAACGGCAGCGGCGATCGCGGCGGCGGGCATTGCCGTCACCGACGTTTCGCAAGTCACCGGATTTCCCGAAATCATGGACGGGCGCGTCAAGACGCTGCATCCGCTGGTGCATGGCGGCCTGCTTGCCATTCGCGACGACGAGGAACACGCCGACGCCATGAAGGCGCACGGGATCGCCGGCATCGACCTCGCGGTGATCAATCTCTATCCGTTCGAGGATGTGCGGTTTTCCGGCGGCGACTATCCCTCGACGGTGGAGAATATCGATATCGGCGGGCCGGCGATGGTGCGCGCTTCGGCCAAGAACCATGCCTACGTCGCGGTTGTCACCGATCCGCAAGACTACGGCGCGGTGCTCGACGAGATGAAGGCCAACGGCGGTGCGCTGACATACCGCTTCCGCCAGGATCTGGCGGCGAAGGCATTCGCGCGCACCGCCGCCTACGATGCCGCGATTTCCGGGTGGTTTGCCGAGACGCTCGGCGTCGATGCGCCGCGCCACCGCGCCTTCGGCGGCCGGCTGCATTCGGAAATGCGCTACGGCGAGAACCCGCACCAGAAGGCCGGCTTCTACCTGACGGGCGACAAGCGGCCGGGCGTGGCGAGCGCGACGCAGCTTCAGGGCAAGCAGCTCTCCTACAACAATATCAACGACACCGATGCCGCGTTCGAGCTCGTCGCCGAGTTCGATCCGGCGCGCACGGCCGCCGTTGCCGTGATCAAGCACGCCAATCCGTGCGGCGTGGCGGAAGGCGCGGACCTGAAGGCGGCCTACGAGTTGGCGCTGCGCTGCGATCCGGTGTCGGCCTATGGCGGCATCGTCGCGCTCAACCGGACGCTGGATGCCGCATCGGCAGAGGAAATCGTCAAGATCTTCACCGAGGTGATCATTGCGCCGGATGCGACCGACGAGGCGAAGGCCATCGTTGCCGCCAAGAAGAACCTGCGCCTGCTGGTGACCGGCGGCCTGCCGGACCCGCGCGCGGCAGGTATCGCCGCCAAGACGGTGGCCGGCGGCCTACTGGTCCAGAGCCGCGACAATGGCGTGGTCGATGATCTCGACCTCAAGGTGGTGACCAGGCGCGCGCCGACCGACAGGGAAATGGCCGACCTCAAATTCGCCTTCCGCGTCGCCAAGCACGTCAAGTCGAATGCCATCGTCTATGCCCGCGACCTCGCCACGGTGGGCATCGGCGCGGGGCAGATGAGCCGGGTGGATTCGTCGCGGATCGCGGCGCGCAAGGCGCTGGATGCCAGCAAGGCGGCCGGCCTTTCCGAACCGCTGACCAGGGGTTGCGTGGTGGCTTCCGACGCCTTCTTCCCCTTTGCCGACGGGCTGCTGTCGGCGGTGGAGGCCGGTGCAACGGCCGTGATCCAGCCCGGCGGCTCGATGCGCGACGACGAGGTGATCGCCGCCGCCGACGCGCATGACATTGCCATGGTCTTCACCGGCATGCGGCACTTCAGGCACTGACCGCGGGCGACGACAGCCGCTGAACGAAATCATCGCGTCGCGCGGAAACAAGAGACTGGAGGTCGCCAGATGCAGCAACGCCAACTCGGCACGAACGGACCGATGGTCGGCGCGGTGGGGCTCGGCTGCATGAGCTTCGCCGGCTTCTACGGGCCGACCGACATGGCCGAGGCGCACCGCACGCTCGCCCGTTCGCTCGATCTCGGCGTCACCCACCTCGATACGGCGCTGATCTATGGCAACGGCCTGTCGGAGGAATGGATCGGTGCCTTCCTGAAGGACAACCCGGCGGCGCGCGAGCGCTTCGTGATCGCCACCAAGGGCGGCATCCGCACCAAGCCGGTGCGCGCATTCGACAATTCCGAAGCCTTTCTGCGCGAATGCCTGGAAGGGTCGCTGAAGCGGCTCAACGTCGACCATGTCGCGCTCTACTACGTGCACCGCCGAGATCCGTCGATTCCTATCGAGGAGGTGGCCGGCACGCTCGCGAGGTTCAGGCAGGAAGGCAAGATCGGCGCCATCGGCTTTTCCGAAATCGCGCCGGCGTCGCTGGAACGGGCGGCCTCGGTGCATCCCGTCGCGGCGGTGCAAAGCGAGTATTCGCTTTGGACGCGGCTGCCCGAACTCGGCATGATCCAGGCCTGCGCGCGGCTGGGCACGGCCTTCGTCGCGTTTTCGCCGGTCGCGCGCGGCATGTTCGGCTCGACCCCGCTCGACCCGTCGAAGTTCGGCGAAAGCGATTTCCGAAGGGCCAATCCCCGCTTCGAGGAACCCAATTTCAGTTTCAACGAGACGCGGGTGGCGAAGTTCCGGGCCTACGCCGCCGACCATGGCTGGACCCCGGCGGCGCTGGCGATCGCCTGGACGCTTCACCGCGGCGACCATATCATTGCGATACCGGGAACCCGTACGCCGGAGCATCTCGCCGACGACGCGGCCGGCGCGGCGATCGAACTGGGCGCGGCGCAGATGGCGGAGATCGAGGCGATCCTGCCGGCCGGGTTTGCCCATGGCGACCGCTACAGCGACAAGCAGTCGCTCGGCCCGGAACGTTATTGCTGAGGCGGCTTGCCGCGCCCGGCAGCAGGGTCTATGTCCGGGCGGACTCTCCGCAAGAGGATGCTGGATTGGAGACATCTTGAGCCCCCGCACGGCCACGTCGCACAGGCGCATCTCGATACTCGGCGCGACCGGGTCGATCGGAGTCAATACGCTTGATGTCATCCGGCACATGGGCGGGCGCGAGGCCTTCGATGTCGTAGCAGTCACCGGCTCGGCCAATGCCACGCTGCTTGCCAGGCAGGCACGCGAAGCGGGTGCGCAGATCGCGGTCACGGCCGACGAGCGGCTCTACGGGCAGTTGAAGGACCTGCTTGCGGGAAGCGGCATCGAGGCGGCGGCCGGGCGCGAGGCACTGATCGAGGCCGCGGCCATACCGGCCGACATCACCATGGCGGCAATCGTCGGCATGGCCGGCCTGGAGCCGACGCTGGCGGCGGTGGCCAACGGCGGCACAATCGCGCTCGCCAACAAGGAATGTCTGGTCTCGGCGGGCGGCCTGTTCATCGACGCGGTGCACGGGGCCGGCGGAACGCTGCTGCCGGTCGACTCCGAGCACAACGCCATTTTCCAGGTGCTGGAGGCGGATCGCAAGCAGGCCGTCGAGCGGGTCATCCTGACCGCTTCGGGCGGGCCGTTCCGCACCTTTTCGCGCGAGCAGATGGAAAGCGTCACCGTGGAGACGGCGCGCGCGCATCCAAACTGGTCGATGGGGCTGAAAATATCGATCGATTCCGCCTCGATGTTCAACAAGGCGCTGGAAATGATCGAGGCCAGATACCTGTTCGATCTTGCGCCTGGCCAGATCGAGGTCATCGTCCACCCGCAATCGATCGTCCATTCGATGGTCGGCTACCGGGACGGTTCGATCCTGGCCCAGCTCGGCCCGTCCGACATGCGCACCGCAATCGGCTACTGCCTCGGCTGGCCGTTCAGGCCGGACCTGCCAGTGGAGCGGCTCGACTTCGCGAAGCTGGCGCGCCTCGAATTCGAGGCGCCGGACCAGGCTCGCTTTCCCGCGCTACGCCTTGCCCGCCAGGCGCTCGAAGCGGGCGGATTGTCGGGCGCGGTGCTCAATGGCGCCAAGGAAACCGCGCTCGACGCCTTCATCGCGGGGCGCGCCGGCTTTCTCGAGATGGCGGAAATGGTGGAGCGGGTTATGGACCAAATGGCGGACTTGCCAGAGGCTCGTACTCTGGACGATGTGATCGCGGCGGATGGCGAGGCACGAAAACGCGCGGCCGCCATGATTCCTTGAGTGCGGCAGCCGCGCGAACGCTCAGGTCAGATTCCGAGCAGTTTCATCGCCTCGGCAAGCGTCTCGACCGAGGCCGTGTGATTGCCAGCGTTGTGTTCCTCTTCGCCCTGGGCGCGCAACTCCTTCACCTTGGCAAGGTCCGACTCGGAAAGCGAGGCGGTCTGCAGCGCCTCGTCGATTTTCGCCATGTCGGCCGGGCAATGGAAGGCGAAGGCATTGACGGTGAGTGCGAGCGTCGTCGCGCAAGCGAGCAGTATCGTGCGGAACATGATGTCCTCCTGATTGCTGTATCCCTGGCCGGCCTGTTCCGGCCGCAGCCATAGGCCACCAGCCGATTGCGCCCGAAATATGTCGCCCGCATTCACGGTCCGGGCGCATGCCATCACAAGCCCGGGAGCATCATCGCTTGCACCGAGCAAGGAAAGAGTGACGTCTCCGGCCATGCTTTCGACTGGATCGCCTTCATGCGCGGGGATGCCGCTCTTGCGGAATGGCAAAACTACCGGCTGGAAAAGACGATCCGCGATTTCCATATATGGCGACGGGTGCGCTGAACGGAAAATCCTTTCGCGTTTGCACAATTTCCTGTATGAGCGCGCCAACACGACATACGGTGCAGCCCAAGGCGCGCGCCCTCAACCTCTCCGAGAGACAAATGAACCTGCGAAATATCGCGATCATCGCGCATGTCGACCATGGCAAGACCACGCTCGTCGACGAACTTCTCAAGCAATCCGGCGTCTACCGCGAAAACGAGCGTGTTCAGGAACGCGCGATGGATTCCGGCGATATCGAGAAGGAACGCGGTATCACCATTCTCGCCAAGGCGACTTCCGTTGAATGGAAGGGCACGCGCATCAATATCGTCGACACGCCCGGCCACGCCGATTTCGGCGGTGAGGTCGAGCGCATCCTGTCGATGGTCGATGGCGCGATCGTGCTGGTGGATGCCGCGGAAGGCCCGATGCCGCAGACGAAGTTCGTTGTCGGCAAGGCTCTGAAGGTCGGCCTGAAGCCGATCGTCGCGATCAACAAGATCGACCGGTCTGATGCCCGTGCCGACGAGGTCATCAACGAGGTGTTCGACCTGTTCGCGGCGCTCGATGCCACCGACGAGCAGCTCGATTTTCCGATCCTCTACGGTTCGGGCCGCAATGGCTGGATGGCCGAGACCACGGAAAAGCCGGAAGGCGCATCGTTGGCGCCGCTGTTCGATCTCGTGCTGAAGCATGTTCCGGCACCGACGGTCGGCGAAGGCCCGTTCCGGATGATCGGCACGATCCTGGAGGCCAATCCCTTTCTCGGCCGCGTCATCACCGGCCGTATCCATTCCGGTTCGATCAAGTCGAACCAGCCGACCAAGGTGTTGCGCGGCGACGGATCGCTGGTCGAGACGGGCCGCATTTCGAAGATCCTGGCCTTCCGCGGTCTCGAGCGCCAGCCGGTCGACACCGCGCAGGCCGGCGACATCGTCGCCATTGCCGGCCTGTCGAAGGGAACGGTTGCCGACACGTTCTGCGATCCTGCCGTTACCGAACCGCTTGCCGCGCAGCCGATCGATCCGCCGACCGTGACGATGAGCTTCATGGTCAACGATTCGCCGCTCGCCGGCACCGAGGGCGACAAGGTGACCAGCCGCGTCATCCGCGACCGGCTGCTGCGCGAAGCCGAGGGCAACGTGGCGCTGCGAATAGAGGAATCGGACGCGAAGGATTCCTTCCACGTCTCCGGCCGTGGCGAATTGCAGCTCGCCGTCCTGATCGAGACGATGCGCCGCGAAGGGTTCGAACTCGCAGTCTCGCGTCCGCGCGTCGTCATGCACACCGATGAAAGCGGCAAGCTGCTGGAGCCGATCGAGGAAGTCGTCATCGACGTCGACGAGGAGCACTCCGGCGTGGTCGTCCAGAAGATGTCGGAACGCAAGGCGGAGATGGTCGAGCTTCGCCCGTCAGGCGGAAACCGTGTCCGCCTGGTTTTCCACGCGCCCACGCGCGGCCTGATCGGCTACCAGTCGGAACTGCTGACCGACACGCGCGGCACCGCGGTGATGAACCGGCTGTTTCATGACTACCAGCCGTACAAGGGCGAGATCGGCGGCCGCATCAATGGCGTGCTTCTTTCCAACCAGGCCGGTGAAGCCGTCGCCTATGCGATGTTCAACCTGGAAGACCGCGGTCCGATGGTGATCGAGCCGGGTGAGAAGGTCTATCAGGGCATGATCATCGGTATTCACACCCGCGACAACGATCTCGAGGTCAACGTGCTCAAGGGCAAGCAGCTCACCAATATCCGGTCTGCGGGCAAGGACGAGGCGGTCAAGCTGACCCCTCCGATCCGCATGACGCTCGACCGGGCGCTGTCATGGATCCAGGACGACGAGCTGGTGGAAGTGACGCCGAAGAACATCCGTCTTCGCAAGCTGTATCTCGATCCCAACGACCGCAAGCGCTTCGAAAAGAGCCGAGCGCAGGGCGCCGCCTAGGCGACGCTACCGCGCATCGGTATCAAGCCAGATCGTGACCGGCCCGTCATTGACGAGCGAGACCTTCATGTCGGCGCCGAACATCCCGGTGGCGACCGGCGCGCCATGGCTGCGGACCTGACCGCAGAAGTGCTCGTAGAGCCGCTCGCCATCTGCGGGCGGAGCCGCCGTCGAGAAGCCGGGCCGGTTGCCCTTCGTCTCGGCGGCAAGCGTGAACTGGCTGACGACGAGCGCGGAGCCGGCGATGTCGAGCAGGGAGCGGTTCATCCGCCCCTCGTCGTCACGGAAGATGCGCAGGTTGACCGCCTTGCGCGCCAGCCATTGTGACTGTGCTTCGCCGTCGCCCCGCATGGCGCAGACGAAAATGACCAGGCCGCCGCCGATTTTGCCGACCATCCTGCCGCCGATCGCCACGCTCGCCCCGGCCGTTCTCTGGATCAGTGCGCGCATCCGTGCCTTGCCTCCCACCCTACAATCCCCGAATTGACATGCGCCCGGCTATCGCGCCATGCCGTGATAGGCGGCATTGGGCTGCATGTCGGTTGCCGCGGCGACGCGGTTCGACATGTTGAAGAAGCCGACGACGGAGGCGATGTCCCAGATGTCGCGGTCCGAAAAGCCGGCGCCGCGCAGGGCCTGGCGGTCCGCTTCCTCGATCTTCGCCGGCGTCTCGGTCAGCTTGATGGCGAAGTCGAGCATCGCCTTCTGCTTTTCCGTCAGGTCGGCGACGCGGTAGTTCATTACCATCTGCTCGCCGAGCTTCGGGTCGCCGGAAAGTTGGCGCACGGCCGCCCCGTGGGCGGTCAGGCAATAGTAGCAATGGTTCACCGATGAGACGGCGACGGCGATCATTTCGCGCTCGAGCTTGCTGAGGCTTGAATCGCCCAGCATCAGGTCATTGTACATGTCGGAAAAGGCGCGAAGTTTCCTTTCGTCGAACGCGTAGGCCTGAAGGACGTTGGGCACCATGCCGAGCTTTTCCTCGCACTTGGCGAAGTAGGCCTTCGTGCCGTCGCTGAGTTCGCCGACGGGTTCGATCACCAGTGCCGTTATCGGTTTTTCGGCTTTTTCCATCGCCTGTTCATCTCCCTGTCATCTGTGCCGGCAACTTCAAGGCTAATTGTGTCGGTAACCTCGCCGCGCGGCTCGCCAAATCGCTTTTCTCTGTTACGATGCCGCTAAAACAAGCATGAATGCGATGGGAGAGAAAGCCATGAAACGAGGCTCTGCCGCGACCAAGCGTCCGGCCGGGACAACGCGCGAGGGGAACATGGCGGCGGAGCGGTTCAAGGCGATATTGCTCGCCGGGGCGGCGGCGGAAGATCGCGGCATCTATTCGGCCGAGGCGCTGGATGCGGCCGCGACAATGGCTTACGCGGCGCTGTGCCGCCAGCGCAAGGGCCACGCCCATATCACGATAGACCAGGATGACGCGCTGATCCGCGACGACAAGCCTGTCTCGGCGATCACTGTCATCAACGACAACATGCCCTTCCTGTTCGATTCGCTGCTGGGCGAAATCAACGAAACCGCCGGCGAGCCGTTGCTGGTCGTCCACCCGGTGCTCGAGGTCTCCCACGATGACAGGGGCGTGTGCGAGATCCATGGCGTCGCGGAGCGGCCGAACCCGCCTGACGGGATCAACCGGGTCTCGGTGGTCCACATCCATGTCGCCCGGCTCGACAAGGAAGAGGCGCGGCAATTGCGCGGGCGGCTGGAGGAAATCCTCAAGCAGGTCCGTCACGCCGTTTCCGACTGGCGCGACATGCTGATCCGCCTCGACCACGCCATCTCCATCTACCGCCACGGCCAGCAGAAGCTCGACCATGAGGCGACCGAGGAGGCGGCGGAATTCCTGGAATGGCTGCGCGACGACAACTTCACCTTTCTCGGCATGCGGGAATACGCCTGGAGCGGGAACAGCAAGAGCGGGGAGCTTACACGCAAGGCCGAGCGCGGCCTGGGAATCCTCCACGATCCCGAGCTGAGGGTCCTGCGCCGGGGCGGCGAGGCGGTGACCACGACGCCGCAGATCCGCGAGTTCATGGCCAGTTCCGATCCGCTGATCGTGACCAAGGCCAATATCAAGTCGGTGATCCACCGCCGTGCCTATCTCGACTATATCGGCGTCAAGACCTTCGACCGGAAAGGACAGCTTCTCGGCGAACTGCGCATTCTCGGCCTGTTCACCTCGACCGCCTACACGCGATCGGTCCTCAAGATACCCTTCCTGCGCGCGAAGGTGGAAAAGGTCATCGACGATCTCCACTACGACCGGGAGGGCCATTCCGGCCGGGCGCTGATCAACATCCTGGAGACCTATCCGCGCGACGAGCTGTTCCAGATCGATGCGGAAACGCTGAAGAGGAACGCGGCGGCTGTCGCGGCGTTGTTCGAGCGGCCCCGGCTGCGTGTCCTGCCGAGGCCGGAGAAGTTCGGCCGCTACGTCTCCGTTCTGGTCTATGTTCCGCGCGACCGCTACGACAGTCATGTCCGCGAAAAGATCGGTGCCTATCTCGCCAGGGTCTATGAAGGACGGGTGTCGGCCTATTACCCGGAATTTCCGGAGGGCTCGCTCGCGCGCGTGCACTTCATCATCGGACGCGACGGCACCGAGCCGCCGAAGGTGGACCAGGCGAGACTCGAGGCCGACGTGCGGGCGCTGGTGCGCACCTGGGACGACGGGCTGAAGGACGCAGCCCTGGAAGCCGACGCAAGCCATGTATTGACGCGGATCGCGGCGCGGTTCACGCAGGACTACAGGGCCGTCACGGAACCCGGCCGCGCGCTGAGCGATGCCGCGATCATTGCCAGGTTGAGCGATGGGGAGCCGACCGCGGTGTCGTTCTACCGCGACGAGACCCACCAACTCCCGGAGAGCGCGCTGAAGATCTTCAACCGCGGCGAGCCGGTTGCGCTTTCCAGCCGCGTGCCGGTATTGGAGAACATGGGTTTCCACGTCATCGCCGAGCGCACTTTCGAGGTTCCCGACGATGATGGCGCGACGGTTTTCATCCACGACATGGAGATCTCGTCCAAGGCCGGCCGTGAAATCGAACTTGGTGACGACGGGGCGAAGTTCGAATCGCTGTTCATCGATGTCTCGCGGGGGGCAATCGACAATGACGGCTACAACGGCCTGGCGCACAGCGCCGGGCTGTCCGGAAGCGAAATCACCATCATGCGCAGCTACGGACGCTATCTTCAGCAGGCGGGTATCACCCATTCCCAGGGATTTGTAGCCGGCGTATTGAATCGCCATCCAGAGATTGCTCGCGCCGTCTACAAGCTATTCGTCGCGCGGTTCGACCCGTCGGCGCGTGCCTCCGCCGAGACGGTCGAGACGGAAATCAAAGCGACGCTGACCGCGGCGCTCGACGCGGTACCCAGCCTTGACGACGATACAGTGCTGCGGCGCTTCGTCACCCTTATCGATGCCACCGAACGGACAAACCGTTACGCACCCGTGATGGAAGGCGTGCCGCCGCGGTCGCTGGCCTTCAAGCTGCGGCCGAGAGACATCCCGTTCCTGCCGGCGCCGCGGCCGATGCACGAGATCTTCGTCTACGGGCCGGAGGTCGAAGGCGTGCACCTGCGGTTCGGTCCCGTCGCGCGCGGCGGCTTGCGCTGGTCGGACCGCCCGCTCGACTACCGCACCGAGGTGCTCGGCCTGGTCAAGGCGCAGCAGGTCAAGAACGCCGTGATCGTGCCGGTCGGCGCCAAGGGCGGTTTCTATCCGAAGAAGCTGCCGGCCGGAGGCAGGCGCGAGGAAATATTTGAAGCCGGCAAACAAGCCTATGTGAATTTCGTATCGAGCCTGCTGTCGGTGACCGACAATCTGGACGGCGACAAGGTGATTGGCCCGAAGGGCGTCATCCGCCACGATGGAAACGATCCCTATTTCGTCGTCGCGGCGGACAAGGGCACGGCGACCTTCTCCGATACCGCCAACGCGATCAGCCAGGACTATGGGTTCTGGCTCGACGATGCCTTTGCGTCGGGCGGATCAGCGGGCTACGACCACAAGAAGATGGGGATCACAGCGCGCGGCGCATGGGAGGCGGTAAAGCGCCACTTCCGCGAAATGAACCGCGATATCCAGAGCGAGCCCTTCTCGGTCATCGGCGTCGGCGACATGTCGGGCGACGTCTTCGGCAACGGCATGCTGCTGTCGCCCTGCATCCGGCTGATTGCGGCGTTCGACCATCGCGACATCTTCATCGATCCCGATCCCGATTCCACGGTCTCCTTTGCGGAGCGCAAGCGGCTGTTCGACATGGGCCGGTCGAGCTGGCAGGACTACGACACGTCGAAGATTTCCAAGGGCGGCGGCGTCTATTCGCGGGCGCAGAAGTCGATCAAGCTATCCAAGGCCGCGGCCGAGACGATCGGGCTGGAGGGCACGACGGCTTCACCCTTCGACATCATGACCGCGATCCTGAAATCGCGTGCCGACCTGCTCTGGTTCGGCGGCATCGGCACCTATGTCCGCGCCTCGAGCGAGAGCAACGCGGATGCCGGAGACCGCGCCAATGACGCGATAAGGATCACCGCAGCCGAACTGAACGCCAGGGTGGTCGGCGAGGGCGCCAATCTCGGCATGACCCAGCGCGCGCGCATCGAATACGGGTTGAAGGGCGGGCGGTGCAACTCCGACGCCATCGACAATTCGGCCGGCGTCAACTCGTCCGACGTCGAGGTCAACATCAAGATCGCGCTTGCCAGCGCCATGCGCTCGGGCGAGCTGAAGCGGGCGGCGCGCGACAAGCTGCTGGAAAAGATGACCGTCGAGGTGGCGGCGCTGGTGCTGGAGACCAATTACGACCAGACGCTGGCGATCTCGCTGTCGCAGGCGCGCGGCATGACGGAAACGGCGCATGACGCCCGACTGATGGAAAATCTCGAGGCGCGCGGCCTGCTCGACCGGAAGGTGGAACTGCTGCCCGACGAGAAGGCGTTGTCGGAGCGTCAGGCGCGCGGCGAGGCGCTGACGCGCGCCGAGATCGGCGTGCTGCTTTCCTATGCAAAGATCGTCACTTTCGGCGATATCCTTGCGACCGACCTTCCGGACGAACCGCATTTCGAGGCTGATCTGCTGGCCTATTTCCCGGCGGAAATGGTCAAGGACTGGAAGGCCCATATCCTGACCCACCGGCTGCGGCGCGAGATCATCGCGACGGAACTCGCCAACGACGCGATCAATCGCGGAGGGCCGGCCTTCATTTCCCGCCAGCTCGATCTTTCCGGGCGCAGCCCCGGCGATGTCGTGCGCGCCTATGCTGTCGTGCGCGACGGTTACGAATTGCCGGCGCTCTACGCGCAGATCGACGCGCTGGACACCATGATCCCCGGTGCCGCACAGCTCGAACTCTATTCGCGGGTGAGCGGGCTCATCCACAACGCGACCGCGTGGTACCTGAAAAACGGCGATCTCGACGAACCAGTCGACCATGCGGTTGCGGCGCTCAGAGCTGCGCGCAGGGAGTTGGAGCCAAACATATCCAGCCTGCTGCCGCGTTTCATGAAGGAGAAACTCGCGGAGCGGGCGAGCCACCTGAAATCCCTCGGCGCGCCGGTGGATCTCGCCAAGACGCTGGCGCTGCTCGGCGCGAGCGAGCTGATCCCGGACATCGCCAAGGTCGCCCGCGACGCGGGCGCCGCTGTCGGAACGGCCGCCTCGCTGTTCTTCGATGTCACCGAGTTCTTCCGCCTCGGGCGCATCGAGGAAACCCAGCAGGCGATTGCGACGACCGACTATTATGACGGTCTTGCCTTGTCGCGCGCCAACGACATGATCAACGCCGCCCGCCAGGGGATCGCGGTCACGGCGCTGACGCGCCACGGCGACGACGCGGCGCCCTTCAAGCGATGGATCGAGGGCAACACCGCGCGCATCGACCGTGCGCGCGGGCGGATCCAGACGCTGCTGGAAAGCGGGGACCTGACAGTTTCGCGGCTGACGGTCGCGGCCGGCCTGATGGAAGATCTTGCCGGCGTATGACCGGTGTTTGGGGGGACCACCATGAGTAAAGACGCAAAGGCGCGGGTGTCGCGCAAGGGCATCTGGGGATGGATGTTCTTCGACTGGGCGCAACAGCCCTTTCACACGCTCATCATCACGTTCGTTTTCGCGCCCTACTTTGCTTCCGCCGTTGCCGAGACACCGGAACGCGGCCAGCAGCTCTGGGGCTATGCGACCGGTTTCGGTGGCCTGGCGATCGCATTCCTGGCGCCGGTCCTTGGTTCCATCGCCGATGCAAGCGGCCCACGCAAGCCGTGGATCGTCGCCTTCTCCATCATTGGCGTGATCGGCTGCTGGTCGCTCTGGTACGCGATGCCGGGCACGGGATCGACGGCGTGGATCCTGATCGCCGTTGCCGCCGCCCTGTTCGGCATGGAATTCGCAGCCGTGTTCAACAACGCGATGATGCCCGACCTGGTTCCGCGCTCCGAACTTGGAAAACTCTCCGGCTCGGCCTGGGGGCTTGGCTATGTTGGCGGTCTGGTCAGCCTTGTCCTGGTGCTCGGCTTCCTCGCCGCGCAAGCCGCCACCGGCAAGACGCTGCTCGGTTTCGAGCCGCTGTTCGGCCTCGATGCCGCCGCGCGCGAGGGCGACCGCGCCGCCGGACCGCTGACCGCAGTCTGGTACGTGGTGTTCATCCTGCCGATGATGCTCTTAACGCCGGATATCAAAAGGCGGCCGAGCGTGGCCGGGGCGGTATCCCGCGGCCTTTCCGAGCTTGGCCGGACGTTGAAGACGCTTCCGGCAAGGCGCAGCTATTTCTCATTCCTGCTGTCGAGCATGTTCTATCGCGACGCGCTGAACGCGCTTTATGCCTTCGGCGGCATCTATGCGGCCGGAGTGATGGGCTGGTCGATCACGCAGATCGGCATTTTCGGCATTATCGCCAACCTCACCGGCGCCGCCGGCGCGTGGTTTGGCGGGCGCATGGACCAGCGCTTCGGGCCGAAGGCGGTGGTCAATGTCTGCATCGTGCTGTTGTCGCTGGCCTGCCTGCTGATCATCTCGATGACGCCGACGGAAATCCTGTTCATTCCGCTCGGGGCGAGCGCGGGCAACCTGCCCGATACGCTCTTCTATGTTGCGGGAATCCTGATCGGGGCGGCTGGCGGATCGATCCAGGCGGCGTCGCGCACCCTGCTGGTGGATCAGGTGCCGCGCGAAAACGTTACCGAGGCCTTCGGCCTCTATGCGCTTTCCGGCAAGGCGACAACGTTTATTGGCCCGCTGGCGATCGCCTGGGCCACCGGCTTCTTCGCGAGCCAGCGTATCGGCGTGTCGCCGATCATCGCGCTGTTCCTGATCGGCGCCGTACTGCTGCTGTTCGTGCACAGCCGCTATGAGCCCGCAGAGGCGCAACCGGCATAGTCCGAGCCCTTGCCGGGTGGCTGAAAAGAAAACCCCGCCGGAGGCTGCTCCGGCGGGGTTTTGAATTGCGGCTTGAGCGGGCTTACTCGGAAGCAGCCTCTTCGGCCGGAGCTTCCCCGGCCGGCGCGGCAGCGGCTTCGGCGGCGGCAGCAGCTGCCTCCGCTTCACGCTGCCTGGCTTCAGCGATGCGCTCCTGGGCCTTCTTGCCCGGCTCGGCTTTCTTCGGATTGCTGCGCTCGGGACGCTTGGCGATACCGGCGGTGTCGAGGAAACGCAACACACGGTCGGTCGGCTGGGCGCCGTGGCCGAGCCAATGCTTGATGCGGTCCTCATTCAGCGTCACGCGCTCGCCTTCCTTCGGCAGCATCGGATTCCAGGCGCCGACGGTCTCGATGAAGCGGCCGTCGCGCGGGCTGCGCACGTCGGCGACGACGATGTGGTAATAGGGGCGTTTCTTCGAGCCCGCGCGGGCCAGACGGATTTTCAGTGCCATGGGTTTCTCCTTGATGTTTGCAAGCTGAAATTCAGGTTCGGTTCGGGGATGCGTATCTGTAGAGGCACACGCTCTGCCCCTCCCAATCGAAAAGGCGCTCGAGCCGGGCGCCCAACCGCTCCGCCACCCGGCGCGACGCGGCGTTTTCCTCGCGAATGCAACTGACGGCAGTTTGCCAGCCCAACGATCCATACGCGTGTTCGAGTGCGGCGCGGGCGCCTTCGGTGGCAAATCCCCTGCCCTGGTGCTCGGGGGTATACCGCCCAGCCGATCTCGGCCTCGGGCCAGTCCGCGGGATACCAGTGCCCGCAATAGCCGATGGGCACGTTGTCCTCGCGGCGCTCCATGACCCAGAAGTCATAGCCGCGCAACAGCCAGTGGCCGGCATAGGCTGCCATCTTGCGCCATGCCTGCGCCTGATTCTGGACGCCGCCGACAAAGCGCGTCATGACCGGGTCGGACCAGAAGGCGGCGAAAGCTGCGAAATCGTCAAGCCGCCATTCCCGCAGGCGCAAATGCTCGGTTTCAAGGACCGGGGTCGTCATTGCCCGGTTCCCTTGGAGGCGATCGCCTCGTGGTGGCGGATCACTTCCCTGATGATGAAGGTGAGGAACTTTTCCGCGAAATCGGGGTCCATGCCGGCCTCGTCGGCAAGGCGGCGCAGGCGCTCGATCTGCCGGGCCTCGCGGTCGGGATCGGCGGGCGGCAGGTCATATCGCGCCTTCAGTTCGCCCACCTTCTGGGTGCAGCGGAAGCGCTCGGCCAGCGTGTGGATCAGCACGGCGTCGAAATTGTCGATCGACTGGCGCAGGTCCTTCAGGATGTCGCGCGCGCGCTCCGTGTCGCTCATCTCACCCTCACTTCTTCTTCGGCAGGCCGGGCAGGCCGCCACCAAGACCGGGAAGCCTCGGTCCACCCCCCAAACCCGGCAAGCCGCCGGGCAGGCCACCCGGCATTCCCTTGCCGAGGCCGGCGGCCTCCGCCTGCTTCTGCAATTGCTCGATCTGTTTTGGGTCCATCCCGGACAGATCCGGCATGCCGCCGCCCATCAGGCCGCCCATGCCCATCTTTCCGGCCATGCCGCCCATCAGGCCGCGCATCAGCCCGCCCTTCCTGCCCTTGCCGCCCATCGCCTTCATCATGTCGGCCATCTGGCGGTGCATCTTCAGAAGCTTGTTGATCTGCGCCGCATCGGTGCCCGAACCGGCGGCGATGCGCTTCTTGCGGCTGTGCTTGAGAATGTCGGGATTTGCGCGTTCTTTCGGCGTCATCGACGAGATGATCGCGAGCTGGCGGCCGAACAGCTTGTCGTCGAGGCCGGCGGCGGCCATCTGGTCCTTCATCTTGCCCATGCCGGGCATCATTCCCATGATGCCGCCAAGCCCGCCCATCTTCTGCATCTGGCGAAGCTGATCGGAAAGATCGTTCAGGTCGAACTTGCCTTCCTGCATCTTCTTCGCCATCGCGGCGGCTTTTTCCTGGTCGATCGTCTCGGCGGCCTTTTCGACCAGCGAAACGATATCGCCCATGCCGAGGATGCGGTCGGCGATGCGCCTGGGGTGGAATTCCTCCAGCGCGTCCATCTTCTCGCCGGTACCGATCAGCTTGATCGGCTTGCCGGTGACCGCGCGCATGGAAAGCGCCGCGCCGCCGCGGCCGTCGCCGTCCATGCGGGTCAGCACGATGCCGGTGATGCCGACGCGCTCGTCGAAGGAGCGGGCGAGGTTGACCGCGTCTTGGCCGGTCAGCGAGTCGGCGACCAGCAGGACCTCGTGCGGATCGGCTTGCCTGCGGATGTCGGCCATCTCCGCCATCAGCGGCTCGTCGATATGGGTGCGCCCCGCGGTGTCGAGGATGACGACGTCGTGGCCGCCGAGCTTGCCGGCCTGGACGGCGCGTTTGGCGATCTCGACCGGGCCCTGGCCGGCGATGACCGGCAGGGTGGCAACCCCGGTCTGCTCGCCGAGCTGGCGAAGCTGTTCCTGGGCCGCCGGGCGGCGGGTGTCGAGCGAGGCCATCAACACCTTGCGGCCCTGCTTTTCGGTGATTCGCCTGGCGATCTTGGCGGAGGTCGTGGTCTTGCCGGAGCCCTGCAGGCCGACCATCATGATGACCACCGGCGCCGGCGCATTGAGGTCGATCGCCTCGCCCTCGACGCCGAGCATGCCGACCAGCTCGTCATGGACGATCTTGACGACCTGCTGACCAGGCTTGATCGACTTGAGCACTTCCGCGCCGACCGCCTTGGCGCGCACCTTGTCGGTGAACGAACGCACGACATCGAGCGCGACGTCGGCCTCCAGCAACGCGCGGCGGACCTCGCGCAGCGCCGCGGAGACATCGGCCTCCGACAGCGCGCCGCGCCCGGTCAATCCGTTCAATATCGATCCGAGCCGGTCGGATAAACTCTCAAACATGCCCTGTCCTTCTCAATCGGCGGCGTTTCCGCCCCTGAGATAGTCCTTCATGCCCGCTGCTCCAAACTGCAAAGCAAAATGACACCCGGGGGCGCAACGCGCTGCCGGGTGTTGACCTCCAGGATCGGGCATAATTCGCCTGCCCTGGTCGGTTGCTCGGAGTTTGACCTCTTCGCGGGATCGGTACGTGCTCTTAGGAGGAGACGGCGGCCGAGTCAAGGATGATCGGCAAGGACCCGGCAATCGCGGATCCGCTCATGGCCGCAACAGGCAGGCCGGGGTTCCTCCAGATCCGGTCGGCGCATGGCGCGGACCGGGCGCGCTGCCGGCTGCCGGCACCGGATGACAAACCGCGCGATCCTTGGCAAGCTGGCGAAGGGTGTCGAATCAGATCGGAGAATCTTTCATGATTTCGCGACGAACAGGGCGGGTTTTCGCCGCCGCGGCTGCCGTCACGGTTTTGGCATGCGGTTCCGCCCAGGCTGCGAAATGCGGCAACAGTGCCGGCGGGTTCAACGCCTGGAAGGCCCAGATGACCGCCGAGGCGCAGGCGGCCGGCGTCGGCGGACAGGGTCTTCAGGCGCTCGCCTCGACCAGTTACGCGACATCGACGATCCGGGCCGACCGGGGCCAGAAGAGCTTCAAGTATACACTGGCCAAGTTCATGCAGGTCAGGGGCGCAAACACGATCGTCGCGCAGGGCCGGCGACACAAGAAGACCAATGCCGCGCTGTTCGCTTCGCTCGAAGCGCGTTTCGGTGTGCCGCCCGGCCCGTTGATCGCGATCTGGGGCATGGAAACGGCATTCGGCCGAATCCAGGGCGATTCCAACCTGCTTTCGGCAACGGCGACGCTTGCCTATGACTGCCGCCGGTCTGCCTTCTTTACCGATCATCTGCTGGCCGCGCTGGTGCTGGTCGACCGCGGGGTGTTGTCTGCGGGCGCCGTGGGGGCCAAGCACGGCGAATGGGGCCAGACCCAGTTCCTGCCCGGCAACGTGCTGCGTTACGGTATCGACGGCGACGGCAACGGGCGTCTCGACCTCTCGCGTTCGACAGCTGACGCGCTTGCCTCGACGGCGAATTTCCTGGTCGCCCACGGCTGGCGCCGCGGCGCGGGATATCAGCCCGGAGAACCGAACTACAACGCCATTCGCGGCTGGAATGCGGCGACCGTCTACCAGCAGGCGATCGCAATCATGGGTGCCGAGATCGACCGGAACTGACTTATCGGGTCCATCGGGCGGGATATGCCTACCCGGCGGCCGGCCGCTCAAAGTCGCCGGTCGCCGGATTCATCACCCAAAGCTCGCCGCTGGAGATATCGAACCAGGCGCCGTGCAGGCTGAGCCGCTCCTTGCGCTCGAGGATCGAGACACAGGGGAAGGTGCGAAGGTTTGCGAGCGAATGACGGATCGAGATGCGCTCCAGCGCCGTCTGGCGCTCCGCACCGGTCATGAAGGTGTTGGCGCCGACGGTTTCGGCGACCGGGGCCAGCAGTCCCATCCACTTGCCGATGAAATCACCAGGCGACAGCGGCTCGGCGGCGGGGTCGAGCGCCGCCTTGATGCCGCCGCAACGGCCGTGGCCGAGCACGACGATATGCTTCACCTTCAGGCTCTGCACGGCGAACTCGAGTGCGGCGGAGGTGGCGTGATACAGCCCGTCCGGTTCGTAGGGCGGCACGAGGTTGGCCACATTGCGCACGACAAAGATCTCGCCCGGCCGGGTGTTGAAAATGATCTCCGGCGCCGCGCGCGAATCGCAGCAGGCGATGACCATGGTTTCCGGCGTCTGCCCTTGCTCGGCCAATTCCCGGTAGCGAGCGCTTTCGCCGGGAAACTGGCCGCTCATGAAGGCGCGGTATCCATCAATAAGGCTTTTCGGCAAGGCGTCCATGTCCTTGAAATAGACTTTGCCAGCGAGCCGATCAATCGGTTTTCGCGACAAGCCGCGCAAAGCGCGTGGCGGACGGTGCCGGCTGCATCATTCTCATTGGGCCGGCTGCACGAGTTGGCGCACATGCACCGGTGTCTTCGGGGCAAGCAGGCTTGCCCCCCTTCCTTCAAGAACCAGTTCGCCGGCGCCCGCCGATCGGGCCAGCGCCTCGTGGACCGAGGCCGTCACGCCGGCCAGCGCCGCCTCGTCGTCCTCGCCGCGCAGGACGCGCGCCAGGAAAAGCGCGGCCGTCAGGTCGCCCGGCCCGTTGGGCGGGTTCTCGATGCGCCGGTTTTCGGCGAGCAGCGCGCGGCGCCCCGAGACCAGAAGATTGGCGGCATGGCCGGACATCATCGGATGCGCGGACGTTGCGAGCAGGCGCGCGACACCGAGATCGCGGGCAGCGGCAACAATAGCGCTGTTGTCGGCCAACGTCTTGCCGGCAAACCATTCCAGTTCGAAGCGGTTCGGGGTGACGATGTCGGCGCGCGGAACGAGCTCCTTCCTGATCGCCATGGCTGTCTCGCCGGGAACATAGAGGCCGTTCTCGTCGCCGATGACGGGATCGCAGAGATAGAGCGCGCGCGGATTGGCGCACTTGACGGCGTCGACGAGGGCGGCGACCGGCCCGGCCTGCGCGGAATCGCCGAGATAACCCGACAGGACCGCACCGACGTCGCCGATCCAGCGGGCGCCCGCCAGGTCGGACAGAAGCGCGGCAAATGCGCCGGCAGGCGGCACAATGCGCGTGGCCGGGCCGTGGCCCGGATGCCAGGGCAGGATTACGGTCGGGACCGCCCATACGGGATGTCCGAAGGTCTCCAGCGCCGGCACGGCGGCGCGGTTGCCGACCGACCCGCGCGCGACATGGCTGGAAATGACGATAACGGCTGCCGGCGCACCGGCGTTATCCGGATCGAACCTGTATCGATTGGCGTCCATGCTGCCTCGATCTCCCGCGGGAACTGAAGGGCGACCGTAGCGCGCAAGGCACAGTCGCGACAGATGTGACGGGGATGAAATTCGAATATGCAAGGAACCGCTTGTGCATTCCGCGCGCAGGGCGATATGGTTAACGGATCATGAAGACGTTGCTGATCGACATACGGCATGCAGAGCCGGAAGATGCGGGCGGGATCGCGGAGGTCCACGTGGAATCGTGGACCGGCGCCTATGCCGGCATCATCCCGCACAAGGCGCTGACGCGCATGCTCAACCGGCGTGGCCGGGAATGGTGGGCCAGCGCGATCAGCCGGGCGGCCTCGGTGCTGGTGGTCGAAATCGACGGGCTGATCGCTGGCTACGCGACCGTCGGTCGCAACCGGGCCCGCGAACTGCCGCAACAGGGCGAGATCTACGAACTTTATATCCGCCCCGAATACCAGGGTATCGGGCTCGGCATGCGGCTGTTTGCCGCCGCGCGCGAGGCGCTTGCGGATCACGGGCTGGACGGCCTGGTTGTCTGGGCGCTGGAGGACAATGACGGCGCGCTGTCGTTCTATCGCGGCGCCGGCGGACAAGACGTGGCCGAGGGCGTCGAGGTTTTCGATGCCAAGGCGCTGCGCAAGATCGCCTTCATCTGGAACTGAGCGGGTTTCAGCCGGACCAACTGCCCGGTGTCGCTTTGCCGGCCCCCCGTCTTTCAGAAAAATGCTGCATTGCGAAAACGGTGGGCAGGGGCTATCGGTGCGCGACGCCACAGCGCCTCGCGCCCGTTCAGGCACGCAAGGGACGCTGTATGCTGTTGAATCCGCGCATCGTGCCGTCCAGAAACCGGATCCGGTTTCGGGCCGATGCAGCAGCGCCAATGGAGTGAACCATGCGCATCGACGCAATCGAAATCGGCAAGAACCCGCCGGAAGATGTCAACGTCATCATCGAGGTTCCCGTCGGCGGGCAGCCGATCAAGTATGAGATGGACAAGGAAGCCGGCACGCTGGTGGTCGACCGTTTCCTCTACACGCCGATGACCTATCCGGGCAATTACGGCTTCGTGCCGCACACGTTGTCGGAAGACGGCGACCCGATCGACGTCCTGGTCTGCAACACGCGACCGCTGGTGCCGGGCTGCGTCATCAACGTGCAGCCGATCGGCGTGCTGATCATGGAGGATGACGGCGGCCAGGACGAGAAGGTCATTGCCGTGCCCTCGCCGAAACTGACCCGGCGCTACGAGGGCGTGCACAATTACGACGACCTTCCGGAAATCACGTTGAACCAGATCGAGCATTTCTTCGAGCACTACAAGGATCTGGAGCCCGGCAAATGGGTCAAGATCGGCGGCTGGCGCGACGCCCCCGAGGCTAAGCGCCTGATCGTCGAGGCGATCGGACGGGCCAGGGCGAAGGGCTGAACCGGCGCCGGCCGGCCCGCATTCAGTTCTCGCGATCCCCGATGGCCGTGGCGGGCAGCGGGACTGCCCCCTCGATCCTGACCGGGATGCTGTTCGCGCAATCGAAACCGTCCAGAAGCCGGTCGGCCACCTGCCGCGCCTTTGCGTTGTGGCCGGGATTGCCCGTCGCCACGACATAGCCGGCTACACAGCCGTCGCGGGTATCGGGCTGGCCGACCTTCGAGACCACCAGCACCTCGATCCTGCCGGTACTGCCGTCGTCCATAGCCGGATTGACGGTCCAACGGTGGATGGTGGCAAAGGGACGGCCGCCGTCCAGGCGCCACTCGATGGTTCCGCTGACGCCGTTGAACGCGCCGAAGCTCTCCCATCGCGGCAGCCCGCTGTCGGGCGGAAAGCCATAGAACAGGCTTTCGCGCGCGTCGCCGTAGGAAAGGTAGACCGGATAGCCCTTGTATCCGGGGCAAAGAAGCTCCGCCCAGTCGCCGCCCTCCTCGTCGGCTGCCGGCTGGTCGAGGACGGTGCAATCCTTGTCGAAATCGAGCCTGGTGTAAGCGCTGTCCGGCGCGGCTGCGGCGGGCAGCGCTGCGGCGATCAGCGCGAGGTAAGTGGAAAGCAGGATCGTTGTGCGCATGCCCGGCGGCCCTCCATGTCGGCGCCAAGCTAGCACGCGGCAGGAGCGACGCCTATCGGCTCTTCAGCCTGTCGCGCAGCAGGGCTTCGATCCCGGCGGGATCGCCAGAGACCGAGACCGCCTTGAGGCGGCCGGTAGAGCCTGCGGCAATCGAAACGGCACTGCGCGGCACGCCCAGCCAGTCGGCGATGAGCTTTTCGAGCGCGGCATTGGCCTTGCCCTTTTCGGGGACGGCGCGCACGCGGGCCTTGATATGGACGGCGCCGTCGGCCGTCTCGCCTGTCCCGTCGATCGCGTCGCGGGAGGACTTTGGCGTCAGGCGCACGTGAAGTTCGACCGCGCCGCCGCGAATGCGCCAGGGTTCGGCCATGCCGCGATGTTACAGGATCGCCGGCGCGATCGTCGTCCAGATCAACTGACGGAGGAAGAATATCACGATGAAGACCACGATCGGCGAAATGTCGATTCCGCCCAGGTCCGGAAGAAACCGGCGGATCGGGCGCAGCACGGGTTCGGTCGCCTTGTGCAGGAAATCGCCGACCATGGAGACGAACTGGTTGCGCGCGTTGATGACGTTGAACGCGAACAGCCAGGAAAACACCACCTGGGCGATGAGAATCCAGATATAAATGCTCAGGACGAGGTCGATGGTTTGGAGAACGGCCAGCATCGTATTTCCCTGTATTTGAACCGCTCCCATGTAGCCACTGCGGGCGGCCGCGGCAAGCCCGGCGTGACGACGTGTCATTCGCGAATGCTGCTTCGCCGGTTCCGCTTGACAGAGGCCGTACCGCTCACCTAAATGCGCGGCACTGGACGGGGCCGTAGCTCAGCTGGGAGAGCGCGTCGTTCGCAATGACGAGGTCAGGGGTTCGATCCCCCTCGGCTCCACCATCACCATCCGGCACTGCCGCAAGCTTGTCCGCCTGTCCCTGCACGGGTGGAATCTCCCGCGCGCCTTGCCGTTGCCGCGAGCCCGTCGCGGATCGCTCCTATTCGCCGTCATAGATGTAGCCGATGCCGCGCACCGTGCGGATCACGACCGGCTTCTGCGGATTGACCTCGATCTTGCGGCGGATTCGCGAAATGCGGATGTCGATGCTGCGGTCGAACGGATCCCAGGAACGGTCATGGGCGCCTTCAAGGATCTGGTCGCGGTTGAGAACGCGGCCGCGGTTGCGCGCAAACAGGCTGAGCAGGTTGAACTCCATCGAGGTCAGGGGGATCTCGTTGCCTTCTTCGTCGGTCAGCCTGGCGGCCTCCAGATCGAGACATGTCCTGCCGAAGCGAAAGCGCCGCCTCGTGTCCTCCTCGCGCTGTTCGTCGCCGGGCGCTGCCGCGGCCTTCCGGCGCAACACGGCCTTGATGCGGGCCTCGAGCTCGCGCAGGTCTACCGGTTTGCCGAGATAGTCGTCCGCCCCCATCTCCAGGCCGATGATCCGGTCGACGACGTCGCTGGCCGCCGTCAGCATGATCACGGACGGATTGCAGTCTGCCTGGAGGCTCTTGAGGACCGAAAGGCCGCTCTCGCCGGGCATGTTGATGTCGAGCAGAACCAGGTCGGGCATCGCGGAATCCAGCGATGCGCGCAATTCGCCGGCATCGGCGGCCTGCGAGGCGACGAATCCCCGCCGCGAAAGATACTCGACGAGCATGTCGCGGACTTCGGCCTCGTCGTCGCAGATCAGGATGTGTTGCCGCTGCTCGTTCATTTCCGGACCTCGCTGGCGATGGCGCGATCCAGCATCCGCTGGGCGAGCGCGCGCAATTCCGACGGCGCGATGGGCTTTTCCAGATATGGCCGGTTGGCGCTGTCGAGGAAACCGCGCGCCGACGGGCTCATCGTGTCTCCGGTGACGAAGCCGATCCTGTCGGCCATGGCGGGCAGTTCGCGCGCCATGATCTCGTAGAACCCGCGGCCGCCGATCCCCGGCATGTTGAGATCGCTCAGGATCAGCGCGTAGGCGTGGCTGCGGGCGAGCGTGAGGGCGGTTTCAGCCGAATCCGCGTGGTCGACGCCGTATCCGTCGCGTTGCAGGATTTCGCGTATCAGCTCGGCCACGTCGGCTTCGTCGTCGACGACGAGAATACGCCCGGCCGGCACGGCATTCGTCTCGGCAGGGCTCGCGGCATCCGCGACGGCTTGCCGCGGCGAGACCGGCAGACGCAGGACGAAGGTCGCGCCTTTTCCCGCGTCGGGTTCCAGCCGGATCTCTCCGTTGTGCGACGTGATTACCCGGTGGCAGAACGCGAGGCCGATCCCCGTTCCCTTGCCCACGTCCTTGGTCGTGAAGAGCGGGTCGAAGATGCGACTGCGTATCGGTCTGGGCACGCCGGGCCCGTTGTCGCTCACACGGAGCTCGATCATGCCCGCCTTCTTGTGGAATGTGGACGAAACGTCGATCCGGTCTCCGGTTCCCGAGGCGCTGATCGCCTGGTCGGCATTGGTCAGGAGGTTGATAATGACCTGAACCAGTTGATCGGAGTCGCCCTGGATCCACGGCATGTCCGGCGCGAGGTCGATCTCGACGGACGCCTTCAGGCCGCTCGCGCCGTTGCGCAACGCCTCGACCGCTGTCTCGACGGCTTCGGCGAGATCCATCGGCGCGAGGCGTGCGGGCTGCTGGCGCGCCATCGCGAGGAACGATTTGACGATGCGCGCGCAGCGTTCGGCTGCCCCCGATATCTTTTCCAGCCGGCGCAGCACCTCGGGATCCGTGGTCTCCTCGCGCATCATCAGTGCATGGCCGACAACGACGGAAAGCGGGTTGTTGAGCTCATGCGCGACCCCGGCCAGGAGTTCGCCAAGCGCGGACATCTTCTCGGCCTGGAAGATCTGTTCGCGCTGCCGGGCCAATTTTTGCTGCATCTCGACTTCCCGCGAGATGTCCACGATGCTCGAAACCGCGACCTCTTCGCCGCGATAGTTGATGACACGTGCAGAAACCGCGCAGGGGAAAGTCGCGCCGCCCGGTCGCAGGCCCGTCACAAGCATGTCGTCCACGCGCCCGTCGGGCAGGAGCGCGGTGACGAAATCGGCGCGGTCCTCTCGGCTTGCGAAGTGGTCCTGCGAATTGAGCGACGTGCCGAGAAGCTCGGTGGCGGCGGGGGACCGGTAGATGATCTGGCCATCACCGATCCGCGACATGATGACATTGGCTGGACAGGCCTCGAGCACCTTGCGCAGGAGGATGTCCGCTTGGCGTTCGTGTTCCTCGTATCGGCGCTTCCCGGTCGCGTCCGACTGCGTGACGACAAAACCGCCGACCGGCGTTTGCCGCATGGCGATTTCGTGAACGGCGCCGTTGGGCAGTTCGATTTCCAGCGGTGCTGGCGTTCCGGCGCCGGTCGCAAGCCGGTTCTCCATCCAGCGCAGGCGGTCCAGCGTCTCCGTGTCGATTGCGTTGCGCAGGCCCGATTCGCGAAGGATGATTTCCCATTCGATCCCGGGTTCCAGCAGATCGGCGATCAGCGGGTTGAGGTCGCGATATCCGGTGTTGCATCGCACGAGACGCGCATCCTCGTCGAACAGCGCCAGGCCTTCCGACATCGCTTCGATGACTTCCCGGAGCATGTCGGGCGAATTGTCGCCTTGCCGGGAAAGCGACTGTGCTTCCGCGCTCCTGTTCGTCGACGGGTCGCGGCGCAGGCTCATGACGGCAGCCCGTATCCCTGAGGCTGCTCCGCGATTGCCTCCATGCGAAAGATCTCGTGCTCGTTGCCGCCGCCCAGGTCATGCATGCCCATGGACAGGCGGCTGAACCGTGCCGAAACAAGCTCGGCTATCGTGCTGTCCGCGGTGACGGTCATCGGTTCGGATTGCCCGCGGATACGCAATGCCCGCGTCACGGCCGGGCCGAAAACGTCGTAGATGTACTTCTGCACGCCGACCACGGAGCCGATGACCGCGCCGGTGGAGATGCCGATACGGCACTGCCACTGGATCGGATGGCTGTCGTTGCGCTGCCTGAGATAGCGCAGGAACCGAAGGGCGGCGTTCGCCACCGACATCGCATGATCGGGCGCGGCGTCGGGCATACCGGAGACGGTGATATAGGCATCGCCGATTGTCTTGATGCGTTCGCAGCCGAACTGCTCGCCGATCCGGTCGAACGCGCTGTAGATATCGTTGAGCTCGCTGACGATGACGCCGGGATCGAGTGTTGCGACCATTTCGGAAAAGCCGCAGAAGTCCAGCGTGAGCACCGAGACCGGGTCGTAAAGGCGCGGCGTGACAACGCCGAAGGTCTTGTATTCCTCGTAGACCGGGCGCGGCATCATGTTGAGCAACAGCTTTTCCACCTGCTCCTTTTCCCGCTTTATCTCGCGCGTATTGCGCTCGACCATCATCGAGTAGGAATCGATCATCGATTCCAGTTCCTTGATGCGGGTGATGTTCTGGCAGACCAGGACGGCGATGCGCTCGTCGCCTTCGAGGGCGCGGTTGAAATCCATCGACACCGTCATGGTGCGGCGCTTCACCTTGAATGTGGTCTCGGCGGTGTAGCGACCCCCGTCTTTGAGGGCCTCTCGCAATGCCTCGATGTCCATCGCGGCAAACAGATCCGACAGCCGCGCTTCGGGATCGGGCTCGCCGAACCATTCCGAGAACGTGTCATTGTGGAAACGAAACCTGAGTTCGTTGAGATCGAGCAGGGCCACGCCGACGCCGATGGCGCGCAGCAGCTGTTCGTTGATTGCTTCAATCGACATGACCTACCCCACGATCAGGTTGCGGCGTTTCTCAAAGGCGTTGACGACGGATTCGACGTCCTCGGACGCCATGCCGTGGTCGGCGAGCGTCTCGGCAAGCACCTCCGCCATGATGTCGAATTGGCGGGCGCTGATTGCCAGGTGCTGATGGGTCCGGGAGATCTGGTCGTTCGAATAGGACGCCGGTCCGCCAAGCAGGGACGATATGAACTTGGTCTGGTGGTCGACGATCCTCGCCATGTCGATATCGTCAAAGAATGGTCCGATGTCGTCGTCGTCAAGCAAGCGGTTGTACAGGTCGAGAACCATGCGGCTGACCTTGGAGAAGCCACCGTATTTCTGAAAAAGCGTCTGTTCCATCTTGCGAAATACCTGCGTTATGCGGACGACGCATTGAGCTTGCGCCTGCCCGACCCCCTCACTGGCAAAAATTGTGCCGGGTAAAGACGGGACAGGCAAGGACAAAGCGGACCGCGGGTTGGCGCGGGGGATGCCGGGAACGGGGACCGGCGGCGTCCACCGACGCAAGGAAGAGGCCGTTCTCATGCCGCCGCCAGCCAGGACGCGCCGGTGACCCGGTCCAGCCTTTCGGCGGCCGTGACATGGGCTGCGATCATGGGATCGACCACGTGCGGATCGGTGAGCGGCGCCATGTGGCCGGCGTCGGCGATTTCGGCCAGTTCGGCCGAAGGCAGGCTGCGCGACAGGTTCGTTGACAGGTATTGCGCGATGGCCGGCGACTGCCGGCCGGTAATCGCCAGCACCGGGCACCGGATCGATGCGTAGTCGGCAAAGGTCGCGTGCTCCGCCGAGATCGCCGCGAATTCGTCCATGACCTGGCCGGTCCGCCGCGCAAGCTTCGCGCGCAATGCGCGACTTGTGCGCAACCAGGCACCGTCGCCGTTCCAGAAATCCACGAACCGGCCCATCGCGGCGGCGGCATCGCCTTCCGCGCAGGCGGCACGCATGTCCGCAATGACGGTCTCCAGACCGTCCAGATCGGGATGCTTCGGGGTTTCCTCGGCAAGCAGGTGGAAAGCCGCCGGCTCGATGACCACAAGGCTCCTGACCAGCCATGGCAACGTCTGGGCGACCTTGAGCGCAACAGCGCCGCCGAAAGAGTGACCGACGAGGTGAAACGGCTCGCCGATCTCCGAGAACAGGGCGGAAAGCCTGGTCGCGATGGCGGACAGGCCCGTGCCGTTTCCGCCGACCGGTGACGAGTTTCCGTTTCCCGGCAGGTCCGGCCGGATGACGCGAAACCGCCCGGCCAGATAGCCGGTGAGGCTCTCCCACTGGTCGCCCGTCGATGCGGAGGCATGCAGGGCCACAACCGGGGCCCCGGCCCCATCCTCGCGATAATGAACAAAGCTGCCCCTGTGTTCGATGAACGGCATCGGTTCTTCCTCCCGTCAGCGGGAACATGTCTTTCGATCGCCAGTAGCTAGGACCGCGGCGTTTCAGATGCGTGTCTGCGGAAGCAGGCGCGTGTTTCAATTGTTTCAGGCCGGCGCGGGATGACCGCGAAACAAATGAAACACCGCGGGCGCCGCGGCGAAATCCGCCTGAAACGCGGGTTTGAGACTGTCCCGGCATCGGAAAACCAGACAATGGAGCAGACGATGATCAGCAAGATCAGGCATGCCATGCGACGCGCGGCGAAACGTTCCCGCAACCGGCGCGAATACGAGTTCCTCATGCATCACAACAACGACCAGATTTTCCGGGATATCGGCCTTACCCGGGCGGATGTCGCAAGGCTCTATCGCCAATCCCGGCATATCTAACCGCAAGCGAATTCCTCCCAGACCTCCAGACTGCCCGCCGGAAATGGCGGGCTTTTTTTATCCGCAGCACGGCCATGCGAAGCGCCGGAGCACGGGCCCCGGCGCGTGGGGTCTTTCAAGGCGGCCGATACCCCGGCCATGCGGCGCTCAGGCGGCGCGCAGGCTGGCACCGAAGGCAGACAGCATCCAGTCCTGTTCCTCCTTCATGATGCCGTTGAGGCGCTTGTGCAGGCCCATCAGTTCCTCGAGGCTCCAGGTGAGGGACGCGATCTGGTCGGTGACCTCGAACAGTTCGCGCGACAGCGCGTCGCGCGCCTGCTGGTATCGGTCAAGCGCGCTCGCGCCCCCGGCAACCGCCCGCGCGAGGATCTCCGCGTCCCGCAGGGCATCCGTGATCCCGTGCGCTGTCAGCGGATCCTTGAAATAGCTCGCGTCGCCGACCAACGCCCAGCCTGGCCCGGCGGCTTGGCGCATATGGCCCTTCTGGCCGACGAAACCCACGGGCCGCGAGGCAAGGCTCGCCGTCGCAAGCACACCGCGAAGTTCGGGGAACGCGGCGGCGACGGTGTGCAAGCCGTCCTCGAGACGGCCGCGCATGCCGGATAGATAGAGTTGCCGGGGCATCGCGACGAAGACGCAGGTTTGTCCGTCATTCGTCGGAATGGCGCCGGCGGAAAGACCGGGCATGAAATACCAGCGGTTGCCGCGATGCTCCATGCCGCCGAAATAGGCGTAGACGACAGAGGAGGCGTGACTGGCCTGCCGCTCGACAGCGGCATTGGCGAAGCGGGCGACCGCGGAGCGCCGGCCGTCGGCACCGACGACGATGTCGCTTGTCAACGAGAAGGTGGCGCCTCCCTCGGTACCGGCGAGCACGCCGCGTACCCGCCCGTCGGGACCGTGCAGCAGTCCGCGACAGGACACGCCGAAGCGTGCGTCTGCACCTGCCTCGACGGCCGCGTCCACCAGGACCGAATCCAGAAGGTACCGGCGGGGCGAGTAGAGCGCGTGGACACCATGCGACGGCTTGACATCCACTTCGAATGTCTCGTTCCCGTAGATGAATGCGGTGCTGCGGATGGGCGGCGTGCCGGCGCGCTCGATCCGGTCCAGGACACCCCAGGAATTCAGTTGCATCACGGCGCCGCGCATCAGCGCATGGGTCGACATCGTGTCGGTTCCGCGGATGCCTGAATCGATCATGAGCACCCGTGCGCCCTGGCGAGCGAGCAACATGGCGGTGGCCGCGCCGGCGCAGCGCGCGCCGACGACGATCGCATCGTAATGCTTTGCGAATGTTCCCTGGATCTGCATCGAATGTTCCTTTCAGGCTGCCTTTTGCGGGAGATGTTTGAGGTGACGCGCGATGTCGGCCACGAGTTCCCAGGCGTCGCGGCCGACACCGTCGATGAAGGTCGACGAGCGGCGGCGCATGAACGGAAGGCCGAGCGTGAAAAGGCCGGGCACTTCGCTCACGCCGCCGGTGTTGCGGATCTCGCCAACCTCGTCGAGGACGGGGATCTGCAGCCACGCGTAGGAGCGGCGGTAGCCGGTCGCCCAGACGATGGTGCGAATGCCGGCGGCCTTGAGGTCGATCCGCGCGACATTACTGCCGGTCGGGCCGGGCCGGGCCCAGGCGAGCGGATCCGCGGGCACGTCGAGGCCGGCGTGATCGACAAATGCGTCGATGCGCGCGAGCAGTTTGCGCCGCCGGTCCTCCGCCGCCGCGCATTCGTGGGAAAGGTCGGGAGCGATTGCCGCCGTGCCGCCGGCGGCGCCGATCGCGTGGCCGACCACGCGGACTCCGCGTTCCGCCAGCCGCGGAAGATCGAGCGAGTGCCCTTCCGGGTGGCCGATCAATTGCAGGGAGGGCTGACGGATGAGTTGGCGCCCGTCGGCATCGGGCGGCCGCCTCTCGTCGAGAAAGCCGCAGGCGTCGAGCCAGGCCATGATGTCGCGACCGCGATAGCGGCGCGGGACGCGAACATGGCGGCCGGCCGCGATCGTAACCGGATGGCCGGCGCGGTTCATCTCGTCGGCGAGCTGGATGCCGGTGGCCGATGCGCCGACCACGAGCACGCCGCCGGCGGGCAGGTTGGCCGGCGACCGGTAGCGTTCGGGGACGATCTGCTCGATGTCGTGCGAAAGGTCAGACGCCCATGCCGGGACGTTCGGCTGGTCGCAGGCACCGGTCGCCACGACCACGCATTTCGCGATCCAGGTACCGCGATCGGTGGTTGCGCTGAAATGTGCGCCTGCGCGGGACAGGCAAAGGACGCGCGTGCGCGTGTGCACCGGCGCACCGAAGGACGCGCCGTAGGATTCGAGAAAGCGGACGACCTCCGCGCGACGCATGAATCCGTCCGGATCCTTGCCGGCATAGGAATGCCCGGGAAGCCGGGTCATCCAGTTCGGCGTCAGCAACCGCAGCGAATCCCAGCGCTCGGAGCGCCAGCGTTCGCCGATATCGCCGCGTTCGATGAGTTCGTGATCGATGCCGGCTTCCATGAGGCAACGGCTCAGTGCCAGGCCTGCCTGGCCGGCTCCGATGATCAGGACATCCGTTTGGTGAGCCACGGCCAATCTCCTTGCGCGGGACCGAAAAGGGACCGGAACCCGGTCCGCTGAAACCTGGCAATGGAGTACCAAGTGCTTGTTTCAGCATGACTTCCCTGCTCAAAATCAGCGTTTCATTTGTTTCCGGGAGAAAGTCGCCGAACGGAAAAGGCCCGCCGGATCAACCGGGCGGGCCCTTGCAACAGCCGTTCTGGCGAAAGAAACGCGTCAGTTGCGGTTTCCGGGATGATAGACCGAGCACCTGGCGGCACCGCTAAGGAACTGGTGGTGCAGGCGCTCGAACTGCGTCTGGATGGATGTCTTTCGCGCCGGGCGATGGGTGGAAGTTCTCGACATGGTCCTTGCCTCTCTCTTGCCGGGAATGGCGGGCGCTTGAAGCGCCCGCCAGGTCGGAGTCAGGCGGCTTCGATATTGATCGAAACCGGCACGCCGTTGGTCAGCACGTCGTAGACCGCGGAGCGGGCAACGGACTGCTCGACGATCTGGCGCAGCTTTTCGGCGGTGGCATCGCCCTTGATCCTGAAGGTCGCGCGAATGCCGTTGTATCCGTTGCGGACCTCGTCGCTCAGACCCAGGATGCCGAGGAGATCGATGTCGCCCTCGACGGTGGTCTCAACCGATTCCAGCTTGATCTGGCGAGCCGAGGCGATGTTGCCGATGCCTGCGGTGATACAGGCCGAAAGGGCCGCAAGCAGGAACTCGACCGGGGCAGGACCCTTGTCGGCGCCGCACAGGACACCCGGATGGTCTCCGTACATCACGAAGTCGGCATCGCGGCCCTGTTCGCCGCCGGCACCGAAATAGCCGTTGACGTTGATGCGGCTGTGGGTGCCGTTCAGCCACGCGCCGCTGGCGCGAAAAGTGAACTTGGCGAGATCGCGGTTTTCGTTCACGGCGCCGATCGTGGCGAGAAACGTCGGGACGTCGATGCCGTTCATTGCAACCTTCTCGGCTTTGACGGGAGCGTTCATGTTCGTATCCTTTCAGTTGGTTGCGCCCGCCCTCCAGGCGGCCGCGTCGGTTTTTCGGGAGGTGTCGGCGAGGGCACGGATGCATCGATTGATCCGCGGTCTCCCCCTCGACTGGAAACAGTTCTAGGAGCGGCCCGTTTCAGTCCGATGCCGCGGCGCAGGGGATAACGTTTCGATTGTTTCGCGGCGCGTATCGCTCAGGTATCCGCATGGCGTGTGAACGTGACGAAGCCCGGCGCGGCGGGCCGGGCTTCTGGCAGCCGGATCGCGCAAGAACCGCGCTTTACCGGGGATGCACCCATTTCGGCAGGAAATCGTAGGGGTCGCCTTTGACGCCGTCCAGGAATGCGACGTTGCTTTGCGCGAGCATCGGCTGCAGGCGTCCTTCCCGGAAGTGGTCGAATGTTTCAGTACACCCGCCGATGTTCCTGCCGCCGACAAAGACCTGCGGAATGGTTGGCGATTCTGTCCGGGCATGCAGCGCGACGCGCAGGTCGCTGCCGAGATTGTCCTTCCGGAAGGCGTCCGAATCGAGGTCGACGGACCTGAAGGGAATGTTTCGGCTGGCGAAAAACCGGCGAAGCGCCCAGCAGAATTCGCACCACTCGAGCGCGAACATGACGACCGGTTCCTCCTGGTCGTTGATGATCGCATCGAGCCTGTCGGCGGCGTCCGGCTTTGGTTCCGGCACCTGAACCGGCGCGGTTGCGGCCGCTTGCGGCGCGGGGGCGGGCGCGCCGATCCGGTAGCCGGAGGTCGATGCGGCGATGGTTTCCTCCTCGTCGTTCATGATCTCCGGCACATGCTCGAACAGCGGCGTGGACAGGTAGCGCTCCCCCGTGTCGGGAATCATGCACAGGATGGTCGAACCCGGTTCCGCCGCCGCGGCGACCTGCAGCGCGCCGGCAAGTGTTGCGCCGCCGGATATGCCGCAGAATATGCCCTCCTGCGTCGCGAGCGCGCGCGCCAGGCGCAACGCCTCCCCGCCCCCGATCGGCATGACCTGGTCGACATCGCCGGCGCGGAGCGCATCGTTCATCAGTTTCGGAATGAAGTCGGGCGCCCAGCCCTGCATGAGATGCGGCCGGAACATCGGATGGCTGGCCGCTGCCGAACCATCGCCCTCGTAGGACTGGCCAATCCCGCTCGCAACCATCGGCGCGTTGTCGGGTTCGCAGGCGATGACCCGCGTTTCCGGCCGGCGCGCCTTCAGGACGCGAGAGACGCCGCGCAGCGTGCCGCCCGTGCCAAAGCCGGAGACCCAGTAGTCAAGGCGCCTGCCTTCGAAATCGGCAATGATCTCCTGCGCGGTGGTGCGGGAATGGAAATCGGGATTGGCTTCGTTCTCGAACTGCCGGCAGAAGAACCAGCCATGTCTTTCGGCAAGCTCCTTCGCCTTGGCAATCATGCCGGTGCCTTTTGCAGAGGCAGGCGTCAATACGACGCGTGCGCCCAGGAAGCGCATCAGCTTGCGGCGCTCGACACTGAAGCTCTCGGCCATGACGATGACAAGGGGATAGCCCTTCTGTGCGCAGACCATGGCCAGGCCGATGCCGGTGTTGCCGCTGGTCGCCTCGACGATCGTCTGGCCCGGCTTCAGCGCGCCGGACATCTCGGCAGCCCGGATGACGCCGAGGGCCAGGCGGTCCTTGACCGATCCGAGCGGATTGAAGGCTTCCAGCTTGGCATAGAGCTCGATTCCCTTCGGGGCGAGCCTGTTGATGCGCACGACCGGCGTGCGGCCAATCGTTTCGAGGATGCTGCTGTATGGTCCGGCCATGGCGGATCTCCCGGATTTGCGGTTTCTGAATGGACGGAATCTACCGGGAAGACAGTGCGGGCCGTAGCCGCATTCGGGTTGCAATTGATGCAATTGTGTCGGGCCGGGCCCCCAGCCTGAAGCAATCGAAACAGGGATCATCGCGCCGGGACATCACGCGGAAACGCGGGGGCGGCATTTTCTCTCCAGCTTGAGAACGGCGCGGCCACTCGCCTACGCGCCATTGCGGAGAGACTTCGATGACAATGGAAACAACCGCCGCGCAGGGACTGCGCGCGGACATGTTCGGTCCCTCGGCCGGAAAGGCCGTTTCAACGGCGCTTGGCGCCACGCTTGGCATGGCGAGCGGCTTCGGCTCCCTTGCCCTGACAGCGGTCTTCATCGGCCCGCTGGGGCAGGAATTCGGGTGGTCGAAATCCGAACTGAGCACCAGCTACACGCTTGCCGCCGTCGGAATGGCAATCGGCGGCGTGGTCTGGGGGCGGATCTCCGACCGGATCGATATCCGCTACATGCTGTCGATCGGCGGCTTGTTCGTCGTCCTGCCGCTCTTCATCATGTCGCAGGCCGCTGCGCTGGAACACTTCTACGTCGCCAACTTTCTGCTCGGCGTCGCGGGTTTCGGCTGTCTTTATGCGCCGCTGGTCTCTGCGGCCGGGGAATGGTTCGACAGCCGGCGCGGCCTGGTGATGGGTATTGTCACGGCGGGCGGCGCGCTCGGGCAAGGCGTGATGCCGTTTGCCGCGGAACGTCTCATCGCCGGCCTTGGCTGGCGGGAGGCGTTTGTGGTGTTGGGCATCGCGGTTCTGGCCATGCAGTTTTTCGTCTGGGCGCTGGTGCGGCGGCGCAGTTGCGCCCCTGCCGCGCGCGTCGCGGCCGCGCCGGCCGGACAATCGGGTGCCTTGATGCGTCCGCGGTTGCTGGCGCTGGCCTTGGCCGCGTTCCTGTGTTGCGCCTGCATGGGCGCGCCGCTGATCCATCTCGCCGGATTCGTGGCTTCGGTTTGCGGCTCCCCGTCCTTCGGCGCGACCAGCCTGCTGGTGGCGATGGTGTTCGGCGCGGTCGGGCGGGTTTGCTTCGGCATGATCGCCGACCGGTACGGGAACCTTCTCAGCTATGGCTGCGCCTCGCTGGTGCAGACCCTGTGCATCCTGGTGTTTCCGTTGATGGACTCCGAGCTTCCCATCCTCGCCTTATCGGCGCTCTTCGGTTTCGGTTTCGCCGGCAACATGACCTGCCTGATCCTTTGCGTGCGCGACGAGGCGCCAGCGGAATCCTTCGGCGGCGCGCTCGGGCTGGTGATGTTCGTTGCCTGGGCGGGTATGGGTGTCGGCGGCTATCTCGGCGGCGCCCTGTTCGATATCTCGGGCTCCTACACTTTCGCCTTCGTCATCTCGGCCCTGTTCGGCGCAGCCAATCTCGCGGTCCTGGCTGTCTTGCGTTTGACGCCGAGAGCAGCCGGGCCCGGCGCTTCGTGGTGACGACGGCGGCATTTCCAATTCACAGCCGCATCGACCGCCCCTATGGTGCGGCAAGACAGGCGGCCTCGCGGCCGCAGGGGAGGACAGGCGGGACCGGGCGTCCGTGCGCCTGTCCTTCCGGCACGACTTGACGGCCGCGGCAATGCCGCCTGGAGGGAACGCGTGGCGAAAGCGAAAAACATCCTGTTCATCATGTTCGACCAGCTGCGCTGGGATTATCTGAGTTGCTACGGCCATCCACACCTGCATACGCCCAATATCGACCGGCTGGCGGCCAAGGGGGTGCGGTTCGACCGCGCCTACATCCAGTCGCCGATCTGCGGCTCGTCGCGCATGTCGACCTATACCGGGCGCTACGTGCACAGCCATGGTGCGTCATGGAACGGCATCCCGCTGAAGGTCGGCGAACTGACGATGGGCGACCATCTGCGCGATGCGGGGATGGGCTGCTGGCTGGTCGGCAAGACGCACATGAAGGCCGATGCGGAGGGCATGGCGAGGCTGGGGCTGGAACCCGACAGCCTCATCGGTGCGCGGGTCGCCGAATGCGGTTTCGACGTCTTCGAACGCGACGACGGCATGCGGCCTCAAGGCCCCGGTGGCTTCTACGACGACCGCGGTGCGCTGAAATACAACGAATATCTGCGCGAACGCGGCTATGGTGGCGACAACCCCTGGCACGACCACGCCAATTCGGGGATCGACGAGGAAGGCAACGTGCTTTCCGGCTGGTTCCTGAAGAATTCGGACCAACCCGCCAACATCGCCGAAAAGGACAGCGAAACGCCGTATCTCACCCGGCGCGGCATGGCGTTCATCGAGCAGGCGACAGAACCATGGTGCTGCCATCTCTCCTACATCAAGCCGCACTGGCCCTATGTCGTGCCGGAGCCCTATGCCGGCATGTACGGGCGCCAAGACATCCTGCCCCCGATCCTCTCCCAGGAAGAGTTCGACAATGCGCACCCCGTGCTCAAGGGGTTCATGACGACGCCCTTCTCGGAGGCGTTCCGACGAAGGGAAGTCCGTGATGCCGTCATTCCCGCCTATATGGGGCTGATCAAGCAGTGCGACGACCAGATGGGCGTGCTGTTCAAATGGCTGGAAGAGACCGGCCGGATGGACGACACGATGATCGTGGTGACGTCCGATCACGGCGATTTCCTGGGCGACCACTGGATGGGCGAGAAGATGTTCTTCCACGACACCTCGGTCCGGGTGCCGCTGATCATCTACGATCCGTCGCCCGAGGCCGATGCGACCCGCGGAACGGTGTGCGACGAACTGGTGGAGTGCATCGACCTGGTGCCGACCTTTGTCGAGGTTGCGGGCGGCGCGGTGCCCGACCATATCGTCGAGGGCCGTTCGCTGCTGCCGATCCTGCATGGCAAGGCCGCCGGTACGGGCCGCGACTATGTCATCTGCGAGTACGACTATTCGGCTTCGCCGCTGGCCGACAAGCTTGGCCTTTCGGTGCGCGAGGCGGTGATGTTCATGATCGCGACCAAGAAATGGAAGCTGATCCATTGCGAGGGCGGATTCAGGCCGATCCTTTTTGACCTGGAAAACGATCCGGACGAACTCGTCGATCTCGGCGACAGCGATGCGCACGCGGAGGTGATCGCCGAGATGTACGACAAGCTGTTTGCCTGGACGCGGCGGCCGTCGCAGCGCACGACACGGAGCGCGGCGCAACTGGAGGCGATGCGCAGGCAGTCGCGCCAGCGCGGCGTGATGATCGGCGTCTATGACGAAAACGACGTTCCGCTCGAATTCACGATCCACTATCGCGGCCGCAAGGCGGAGGACAAGAGGCAGCGCTAAGCGGCGCCATCGCGCAAGCTGTCGACGATCCGCTGCAGTTTCACGGCGTCGTTGCTGAAAATCCACTCCACGTTGCGGTTCAGTTCCCGGTAAAGACAGTTGCGCGACCGGATGAAGCCGGTGCCCACTCTCCGGCCGGCGTGTTCATGTTCGTGCCTGATCCTCTCGTTCAGCAGGAGGAAGTGGCCCGTCACGCCGCCAAAGCCCGAACCAAGCGTCTTCCTGTGCACGGAACGGATGTTCGCCAATGCCACGGGAAGGCATGCCTTCTGGGGCTGGATATCGAAGGTTTCAAACAGGATCGGGTCCAGGGACAGGACATGATAGTCCTCTTCCGGCGTCAGACCTGAAAGGTGGCGACGCAGGATCTGCCTTTGCCGCCCGATTTCGGGAAAGGCTTCGGCTTTCAATTCCAGCATCAGATGGGTGTTGCGCCCGAATTGCTCGACCAGTTCGGCAAGGGTGGGGACTTCCGGCACCTCTTGCCTCAGTTGCCGGAACCCCACCTCCGCGATCGTGACCGGTTTGCCGAAAACACGCATCGTGTCGGGATCGTGAATGATGACCGGCACCTGGTCCGCCGTCCACCGGATATCCGCCTCGACGCCCCAAACGCCGCCTGCTCTCGCCAGTTCAAAGGCATGCAGGGTATTTTCGCGCACCGATCTGTTGTTGTCATGCTGGCCGCGATGCGCCACGATCCGGCATCGCTCTACCGCAGGCGCGGCGGGCTGTTTTCGCGGCATTGCCGCCATCCAGGCGTCAACGGCCGCTTGCGCGGCCCGGGCGAACCGTTCAATCAATCGCGAGCCTCATGCGTCCGGCTATCGGTGCGACCCATCCTGCCCCGTGTCAAGTGAGGATCCTTTGCGCCTTGCGCAGCCAACGGAATGCCGGTGGCTGGTGTTGATCCTGAAAACTTCCTGCCACAGCATGTAACAATTACCCTGCCCTGCTTCAAATCCGCCGCGGGCCTTTCCCCTCCCCTGTAGGGGGAGAGGTTGCGCGAGGGCAGGAAGGGCCGGTCAACCCGCGCAGGCAGGGTGCCGGTAAATGAGTCCGTCCCGCCCTTCGGGACCGCCGGCGACCGCCCCTCAACATGAGCGTGACACCTGCTACGCGCTTGAGATGCAATCCTCAAACAGCGCCCTGGTGTTTTCCGCGGTCATCCTGACCGGGTTGCCGCCGGCGCTCGGATCTTCCAGCGCCATCGCCGTCATCTCGTCGATGCGGTCGGTGCCGACGCCCATGGCCGCGAGATTGACCGGGATCGCAAGCTCCGCGCGCAGATCCATGACGAAGCCGTAGAAGCCGTCGAAGCCGCCCGGAATGCCGAGATAGGCTGCGGCGGCGGCAATGCGCTCCTCGATTGCCGGGCGGTTCATTCGCAGAACCATCGGCATGACAGCCGCGTTGGTGGTGCCGTGATGGGTGCCGTATATCGCGCCGACGGGGTGTGAGACGGCATGGATGGCGCCGAGCCCCTTCTGGAAGGCAACGGCGCCCATGGCGGCGGCGCTCATCATGTGTGCGCGCGCCTCGAGATCCGATCCGTCGGCATAGGCGCGTGGCAGGTATTCCTTGACGAGGCGCATGCCCTCCAGCGCAATGCCCTGGCTCATCGGGTGATAGAAGGGCGAGGAATAGGCCTCCAAACTATGCGCGAGCGCGTCCATACCGGTGCCTGCGGTGATCGTCTTCGGCATGCCGACCGTCAGTTCCGGATCGCAGATGGTGACCGTCGGCAGGATCTTGGGGTGGAAGATGATCTTCTTCACGTGGTTCCGCGAGATGGTAACGACGCCGGCGCGGCCGACCTCAGAACCCGTGCCGGCGGTGGTCGGCACGGCGACGATCGGCGCGATGACATCGGGGTTGGCACGGGTCCACCAGTCGCCGACGTCCTCGAAGTCCTCGACCGGCCTGGTCTGGCCGGCCATGAAGGCGACGAGCTTGCCGAGATCGAGACCGGAGCCGCCGCCAAACGCGATGACGCCGTCATGGCCGCCATCGTTGAACGCCTTGACGCCGGCCGCGAGGTTGAAGTCGTTGGGATTGGGATCGACGTCGGCGAAGATCGCGCGGCCAAGGCCGGCGGCGTCGAGGATGTCGAGCGCGGCGGTCGTGATCGCCATCGAGGCAAGGCCGCGGTCGGTGACCAGCAAGGGCCGTGTCATGCCGGCCGCCTTGCAGGCGTCGGCCAGTTCCTTGATGCGGCCTGCGCCGAAACGGATGGCGGTGGGGTAGGACCAGTTGGCTGTGGGTATCATGCCTGGCGCTTTCTTAAGTGATAGGACTTGGGACGGGTCAGGTTCTGGTAGCCGATTTCGGACAGCGCGCCGCCGCGGCCGGTGGCCTTGCAGCCGGTCCAGCAAAGCGCGGGATCGAGATAGTCGGCGCGGTTCATGAAGACGGTGCCGGTTTCGATGCGTGTGCCAAGGGCTTCGGCGCGCGCCGTGTCCTTGGTCCACAGCGATGCAGTGAGGCCGAACTCGCTGTCGTTCATCAGCGCCAGCGCTTCCTCGTCGTCCTTGACGGCCATGATGCCGACCACAGGGCCGAAACTCTCGTCGCGCATGACGCGCATCTGGTGGTTCACGTCGACAAGGATCTGCGGCATCAGGTAGGTGCCGCCATCGTCTTCGGAAAACCGCTTCGGATCGATCAGGGCCGTCGCGCCGTCGCGGATCGCTTCCGCCGTCTGGGCGCGGACTTCCGCCGCGAAGCGCAAATTCGCCATGGGTCCGAGCGTGGTTTCGCGGTCGAGCGGATTGCCGAGCTTGAGATTGTTGACCCAGGCGGCGGCCTTTTCGACGAAGGCGCCAAACAGGTTTTCGGCGACATAGATGCGCTCGATGCCGCAGCAGCATTGGCCGGCATTGTACATCGCGCCGTCCATCAGCACGTCGACCGCCCAGTCGAGATCGGCATCGTCCATGACGTAGCCCGGGTCCTTGCCGCCAAGTTCAAGGCCGAGGCCGGTGAATGTTCCGGCCGCCGCGCGCTCGATCGCCCGGCCGCCGCCAACCGAGCCGGTGAAGTTGATGAAGTCGAAGGCGCCTGCGGAAATCAGCGCTTCCGTCCCGGCGTGGTCGAGGAACAGGTTGACGAAAACGTCGGCGGGCACGCCGGCCTCGACAAAGGCGCGAACCATGCGTTCGCCGACCAGCAATGTCTGCGTGGAATGCTTGATGGCGACCGCATTGCCCGCGATCAGCGCGGGAACGACGGTGTTGACGGCGGTCATGTAAGGGTAGTTCCACGGCGCGATGACGAAGACGACGCCATGGGGTTCATGCGCGATATAGCGACGGAACTGGTCGGAATCCTCGATCACCAGCGGCGCAAGCGCTCTCGCCGCAATGCCCGCCATGTATCCGGAGCGTTCGTTTATGCCGCCGAATTCGCCGCCATAGCGCACCGGGCGGCCCATCATCCACGCGAGTTCGGTGACGACTTCGTCACCCATTTGGTTGAGACGGGCAATGCCGGCCTGAACCAGGACGATGCGCTCTTCCAGCGGGCGGGCGGCCCAGGCTTTCTGCGCGGCGCGGGCGCCTGCGATGAGGGCCGAAGCCGCTTCGACACCCATGATCGGGCGCTCGGCATAAATCGATCCGTCGATCGGCGAGATGCATTTCAATGTGGCGGACATGGTGTTTCCGTTCTGCCGTTGGTGTGTTCAGGGTCTATGGCGAGGCCGGGGTCGCGCCATCGGGAGCCGTACCTCAGGATCTCTCGAAACCGCGCGCGATCTCCCAGTCGGTCACGACGCGATCGAATTCCTCCTGCTCCCATTCGGCCGCGCGCGCGTAATGGTCGATGACATCGTCACCCATCGCCGCGCGCAGCATCTTCGACTTGCGCAGCGTCACGGTCGCCTCGCGCAGCGTCCTTGGAACCTCGGGCGTTTTGCGCGACTGATAGACGTCGCCGCTTGTCGGCGGAGCAAGCTCCATCTTGTCCTCGATCCCCTGCATGCCCGCGGCGAGCTGCGCGGCGAGCGCGAGATAGGGGTTGAGATCGGAGCCGCCGATGCGGCACTCCACCCGCACGCCCTTCGTGCCCTCGCCGCAAAGACGGAAGCCGGCGGTGCGGTTGTCGATCGACCACACGGTGCGCGTCGGCGCGAAGGTTCCCTTCATGAATCGCTTGTAGCTGTTCACGTAGGGTGCCAGGAAACAGGTATAGTCGGGCGCGTAGGCGATCAGGCCGGCCATGTAGTGGCGCATGAGTACCGACATGCCGAACTCGCCCGCCTTGTCGTGGAACGCGTTGTTGCCCTCGGCATCGGCAAGCGACTGGTGGACATGGGAGGAACTGCCGACGCGGCGGTGATCCCATTTCGGCATGAAACTGGCCGCATGGCCCTGCTGCCAGGCGATCTCCTTGGTCGCGTGCTTGGCGATGGTGTGATGGTCGGCGGTGGCGAGCGCGTGGGCGTAGCGGATGTTGAGCTCTTCCTGGCCGGCTTCGGCCTCGCCCTTGGAATTCTCCACCGGAATGCCGGCTGCGACCAGGTGATTGCGCAGCGGCCGCATCACCAGTTCCTCCTTGGTCGTCTGGAGGATGTGGTAGTCCTCGTTGTAGCCGCTGATCGGCTGGAGGTCGCGGAAGCCGGACTTGCGGATGTCCTCGTAACTGCGCTCGAACAGGAAGAATTCCAGCTCCGTCGCCATCACGGGCGTGAAACCGATCTGCTCGAACCGCGCGACCTGGCGCTTCAGCACCGCGCGCGGGGAATGGGGCACGGGTTCGTGGGTGTGATGGTCGAGGATGTCGCATAACACCATCGCAGTGCCTTCCAGCCATGGCACGCGGCGCAGGGTCGAAAGATCCGGCTTCATGACGTAGTCGCCGTAACCCTGGCGCCAGCTCGTCGAGGCGTAGCCGTCGGGCGTCGCCATCTCCAGGTCGGTGGCCAGCAGATAGTTGCAGCAATGGGTCTCTTCCCAGGCGCTGTCGACGAAATGGCCGGCAACGAAGCGCTTGCCCATCAGGCGGCCCTGCATGTCGACCAGGCAGACCAGCACGGTATCGATCGTGCCGCTCTCGACATCCTTCTTCAGTTGTTCAAACGACAGGTTTCCCGCCATGACATGTTCCTTGATCGCATTGAGCCCCGGCATTTCTGCCGGGGCGCTTGATTATCCGTCCTGACCCGGCTCTCAGGTGTAGCGGTAGGGCCGGCCGGCCTTCGCCATATCCGCGTTGTACTTGCGGAATATCTCGACCACCTTCGCCTTGGTCTCCGATTCGGCCGCGATCTCGTCCCAGAACTTGACGGCCGCGTCTTCCACGGTTTGCCACTCGGCATCCGGGATCGTGGTCAGCTTCATCTTGGTGCCGTTGACGCGCAGATCGGCCTCACCGCCCCAGTACCAGTGCTGCCGGTAGTAGTGCGAGCTCTCGAACACGACCGACAGCAGCTCCTGGAGATGCGGCGGCACCTCGTTCCAACGGTCCATGTTGGCGAAGAAGTGGCCGATCCACGCACCGGAAATGTTGTTGGTGAGGAAGTAGTTGGTCACGTCGGCCCAGCCGACCGTGTAATCCTCGGTGATGCCCGACCAGGCGATGCCGTCGAGTTCGCCGGTCTGCACGGCCACCTCGATGTCTTCCCACGGCAGCGTGACGGGCACGACGCCGAACTGGGCGAGGAAACGGCCGGCCGTCGGGAAGGTGAAGACACGCTTGCCCTTGAGGTCGGCCAGGCTGTTGATCGGGTCCTTGGTGGCGAAGTGGCAGGGGTCCCACGAACCGGCCGAGATGTGCTTGACGCCGACCTTGGAATATTCCGCGTCCCAGATCTCCTTCAGGCCGTACTGGTTGAACAGCACCGGCACGTCGAGCGAATAGCGGCAGCCGAACGGGAAGTAGCCGCCGAAAACCGTCACCTCGGTGGGCGAAGCCATGGAGTCGTCATCGGACTGCACGGCGTCGATCGTGCCGTTCTGCATGGCGCGGAACAGCTCTCCCGTGGGCACGAGCTGGTCGGCCGTGTAGAGTTCGATCTCCATCTCGTCGCCGGCGATCTTGTTGAAGCTGTCGACGGCGGGCTTGATGACGTGCTCGGCAAGCGCCGGTCCGGCATAGGTCTGCAGCCGCCACTTGATCTTCGATTGCGCGATCGCCGGGGTTGCCAGCGCAGCGCCAGCGGCGCCGACAGCGCCCATGCTGGCGGTTTTCAGGAACTTACGTCTGGTGGTCATGGTTACCTCCTATTGGTTGGTTACTCGGTTTGCGTCCTGCTCCGTTGCCCGGAGTTCTCGCTATTTCCCGTAGACCTGTTCCGGCAACCACATGGCGATCTGCGGAAACACCATCACGGTTGCGAGCGCCAGGACCATCACCAGAACAAAGGGTATGATCGATCGGTAGATATGGCGCAGTCCGATCTCCGGCGGTGCCATCGCGCGCATCAGAAACAGATTGTAGCCGAAGGGCGGGGTCATGTAGGCAATCTGGGTGGTGATCGTGTAGAGCACGCCATACCAGATGAGGTCGAAGCCGAGCGCCCGCACGAGCGGAATGTAGAGCGGCGCGACGATGACCAGCATCGCCGTATCGTCCAGGAAGGTGCCCATCAGCAGGAAGCTGAGCTGCATCAGGATCAGGATTGCCCAGGGCGAAAGCCCGAGCTGCTCCGTGAACAGGTTCTCGATGGCCTTGACGGCGCCCAGGCCGTCGAACACCGCGCCGAAGCCCAGCGCGGCCAGAATGATCCACATGAACATGCAGGAGATCGCCAGCGTCTGGCGCACCGACACCTCGAAGACCTCGCGGGTCATCCGTCCCTTCACGACGGCAGCCAGGAAAGCGGTGACGGCGCCGATCGCCGAGCTTTCCACCAATGACGTCCAGCCATTGACGAACGGCACCATCATGGTGGCGAAGATGGCCAGCGGCAGGAGGCCGGCGCGCAGCAGGCGCAGCTTCTCGGCCAAGGGCACGTTGCGCTCCTCCTTCGGCAGGGCGGGGCCCAGCGACGGATTGAACCAGCAGCGTACGGCGATATAGATGATGAACATGGCCGCCATCATAAGGCCGGGCATGACGCCGGCGAGCCAGAGCTGCCCGACCGGCTGGCGTGCGATCATGGCATAGAGGACGAGCACGACCGAGGGCGGCACGAGGATGCCGAGCGAAGAACCGGCCTGGATCACGCCGGTGACCATCACCTTGTCGTAATTGCGCTTGAGAAGTTCCGGCAACGCGATCGTGGCGCCGATCGCCATGCCGGCGACCGAAAGGCCGTTCATCGCGGAGATCAGCACCATGAGCATGATCGTGCCGATGGCCAGGCCGCCGTTCACCGGGCCCATCCAGACGTGGAACATCTTGTAGAGGTCGTCTGCGATCTTGGATTCCGACAGCACGTAGCCCATGAAGATGAACATCGGCAGGGTGAGCAGCGGGTACCATTTCATCAGCTTGATCGCTGCCGAGAATGGGATGTTGAAACCGCCGGTGCCCCACAGCAGGATCGCGGCGGCCGCGGCAACGAAGCCGATCGCGCCGAAGACCCGCTGACCGGTCATCATCATCAGCATCATGGCCGAGAACATGGTGATGGCAATCAATTCGTAGGACATCAGATTTCCTCTCCGCGCAGACGGAGGATGTCCTTGAAAAGCTCGGAGATGCTTTGCAGGATCATGAGCAGGATGCCGACGCACATGGCGATCTTGATCGGCCAGAGATACGGTCGCCAGGCTGTCGGGCTGCGTTCGTTGTATTGCAGCGAATAAGACGTGCTCTCGATGCCGCCGTAGAGCAGTACGCCGAGAAAGAAGATCAGGAACAGAACGGAGAAACTGTCGACCCATGCCTTGGTGCGCGGCGACCATCCGCCGTAGATCAGGTCCATGCGGACGTTCGAACCGAGCTGGATCGAATAGGGACCGCCGAAAATATAATAGGCGACCATCGCGAACTGAGCGGTCTCCAGCGTCCAGAGCGAGGGCAGGAAGAAGGTCTTCGAAATCGACGACCAGAGCAGGATCGCGATCATGACGAAGATGCCGTACATCGTGATCCGCCCGACGCGGTAATTGATGGCGTCGGTGACGCGAATGTAGCTCAATGCGAGCCTACGCATGTCTTGCCCCCTCAGGCCGGTTGCCGCCGTTTGTCGCGGCTTGCGGATCTATACGCGCCAGGGCCTCGGCCAGGAGGCTGGCCAGGAGGCCGGCCATTTCCGCCTGGTCTGCCGGCGTCGCTATGAGATCGTTGCGGATCTCGATCATCACGTTGAGCAGCCCGCGCGGCAGCGCCTGGTCGCGCAGGGTGTGGGTCACGCCGTCGGTCGGCCCGTAAGGCTGGTTGCGCGCGACGCGGTAGCGCACGCCGTCGCCCGTCATCGCATCCAGCAGCAGGTCGGCAAAGCGGCTGTCTGCATCGTGCAGGACGCCGATTTCCACATCGCGGGGCTGGCCGAAATAGACCGGCGTGAACGAATGGATCGTCACGAGGACGGGCGCGCGGACACGCCGGCCGGCCGCGTCGACGGCAGCGGAAAGCGCGGCACGGAAGGGCGAATAGAAGGCCTCGGCGCGCATGCGCTTTTCGAACATGGAAAGCGCGGCGTTGCCCGGAATGTCGAAGATCTCGCTGCGTGCGGGCGTCGCCCCCGCATCCATCGGCGGGCGATTGCAATCATAGACGAGGCGCGAAACCGTGCTCGCGACCAGCGGCGCATCGAGCTGCTGCGACAGCAGCACGGCGACATCGCGGGCGCCGGGGTCCCAGGCGATATGGCTTCGCAGCGTTTCCCCGCTCAGGCCGAGACTGTCGAATTCCGCGGGAATGTAGTTGGAGGCATGCTCGCAGGCGATGACGAACGCGCCGCGCCCGGCGGCGTTCAGGGTCTCGACCACCGGATGATCGGCCCGATCATTATCTGTGAACATTGCGGCTTCAGCCACACACCCCTCCATTTTATTTTCTATTATCATCTTTTCAAAATGCAGCGGTTAGTCAAGAATGTTTCTGAAAAAAATCCGACACCCATGAAGCGCATGTAAGTTTCTTTTTCAAAGACGAGACATGTCGGGCGGGGACAAAGGCGAAGGGAGGCCGATATCGGATGGCGACGACACCGCAACAGACGGTAGCCGAACGTATTCGCGGCGGCTTCGACGAACTGACCCGTGCAGAGCGGCAACTCGCCAATGCGCTGCTGGCGAACTATCCGATGCTCGGCATCGAAAGTATAACGGCGGTCGCCGAGTCCGCGCGGGTGTCGACGCCGACGGTCGTGCGCATGGCCAAGAAGCTCGGCTTCACCGGATTTCCCGACCTTCAGGGCGCGCTGCGCAATGAACTTCAGGCGACCATCTCCAATCCGATCGCCAAGCACGACCAGTGGGCGCAAACGGCACCGGAAGACCATATACTCAACCGCTTCTCGCGAGCGGTCATGGACAATCTGCGCCAGACGCTGAACCAGCTCGATCCGGCGGTGTTCGACGCGGTCAGCAAGCTTCTCGCCGACCGCCGCCGCAATGTCCATCTGGTCGGCGGCAGGATCACCCGCTCGCTGGCCGAATATTGCTTCACGCATCTGCAGGTCGTGCGTCCAGGCGTCAGGCTCATCGCATCGAACTCCAACGCCTGGCCGCACTATGTCCTCGACATGAAGCAGGGCGACGTGCTGGTGGTTTTCGATATCCGGCGCTACGAGCACGACATCCACAGGCTCGCCGACATGGCGCGGGCCAGGGGCGTGGAAATCGTGCTGTTCACCGACCAGTGGGGATCGCCTGCCGCCGCCAGCGGGACG
>JAIOIW010000033.1 GCA_019912385.1 Notoacmeibacter sp.
GTCGAGCAGCGTGCCGTCGACGTCGAGCATGATCGCGACATTGTCGAGAACACTGAGCGGACTTTTGGCGAGCGACTTGGAGTTTGCGGCGGCGGGTCTGCTGCCGTTGGTTGAATGCTTGGCGGCCCGCTTCCCGCCGGATGTTTCCGGCGCGTGCTCTTGTCGTTGTTCGTTCTTCACTTCGGAATCGTTATGCAAAGGCATCGTGTGGTACCGGCCTTTCAGTCTTCTAGCGATATAGCGCGCGGTGTGGATTGGCGAGGGCGAGCAACCGCCGTAAGGCCGGAAACATCATAGCAGCATGGAAATCGTGTGACGCATTGTTGCAACGCACTCAGAGCCGAATTGTTCCCAGATTCGGTGAGCGCGCGGGTCGCTTTTGAGACGAAAGTGGCAGCGATTTTAATCGGTTGGCACGGCTTTGCCGCGCAACATTACACCGCCGCGTGCCGCTTATAATAGCGCGGTCGAAGACCGTCACAGACGCACGGATGCCGGGTTATTGAGCGCCGGATTGATGCGTATCCCGAGATCGGATTTGACCGGTCCGCGGTCGGACGCGATGCTTGACCGTCCATCCGTGCCTGACTACAATTTAACCAATTAGTTAAAAGAAGAAATCGCGGGACGACAGGGAGGTTTTATGACTGAGCGGACAGCCGCGGCCTTGCGCGTTGTCAACGCGCCCTGGCTCAGGCCACTGATCTTTCTCCTTCTGATTGTTGTGATGTGGGATCTGACGATCCGCATTTTCAAGATTCCGCCCTATCAGATCCCGGCGCCGAAAGACGTGGTGATCACGCTCTGGCAGGAAGGCCCGATGCTCCTGCGTGAGGCCTGGCCGACCACGGTCGCTACGATCTGGGGTTTTCTGCTCTCCGCCGCCTTCGGCATTCCGATCGCGATGATGATCGCCGGGTCGCGCACGATCGAATCCTACGTCTACCCGCTGCTCGTCTTCTCGCAATCGATTCCGAAGATCGCGATTGCGCCGCTGTTCGTCGTTTGGTTCGGGTTCGGGATGCTGCCGAAAGTGCTGTCCGCCTTTCTGCTTGGATTTTTCCCGGTCGTCGTTTCCGCCGTGCAGGGGTTCAAGTCGGTCGAGCCCGACATGATGGATCTCGCCCGCTCGATGGAAGCCAATCGCTGGCAGATTTTCCGCATGGTCAGCCTGCCGCATGCGATGCCCTCGATCTTTGCAGGGCTCAAGGTCTCGATCACGCTCGCCGTCGTTGGCGCGGTGGTCGGCGAATTCGTCGGATCGAATTACGGCATCGGCTTCGTGTTGCAGCGTTCGATCGGTAATTTTGAATTGCCAACGATGTTCGCCGCGCTGGTCGTCCTCGCATTGATCGGTGTGGTTCTGTTCTGGATTCTCGACGTAATCGAGCGGCTGGCAATCCCGTGGCATGCCAGCCAACGCCAAGACGTTTTTTTGGCGGCTTGAAACAACAATCTGCCAACCAAGGGAGGAAGTGCAATGAAACGCCTGATGCTGGCGCTCTGCGCCATGCTGATCGCCACCCCGGCCCTCGCGGCTGACAAGGTGACGCTGATGCTCAACTGGTACGTTTATGGCGAGCATGCGCCGTTCTATTACGGCAAGGAGAAGGGCCTGTTCGCCAAGGAAGGCATCGATCTCGAAATCCAGGAAGGCCGCGGCTCCGGCACGGTCGCCCAGGTCGTCGCCGCCAAGACCGTGCAATTCGGCTATATCGACGTGCCGACCATGATGCGCGCGACCGTGAAAGGCGCGCCGATCACCGCCGTCGGCGTCGCGCTGCAGACGAGCCCGATGTCCGCGATGGGCTTTGTCGAAAAGAACATCAAGAAAGCCGAGGATCTGAAAGGCAAGACCGTCGCCACGACGCCCGGCGATTCTATGTCGCAGATCTGGCCGCTATTCCTGAAGAAGGCCAAATTGGCCGAAAGCGATATGAAGATCGTGTCGGGGGACGCGACCACCAAGCTCAACGCGGTGATCAACGGCCAGGCCGACGTGCTGCTCGGCTACGTCATGGATCAGAGCATGAAGATCAAGGATGCGACCGGCAAGGACGTGTTCCCGATCAAGTTCGCCGATTACGGCATCAATCTCGTGTCTTCGGGCGTGGTCACGCATCGCGACCTGATCCAGGAAAAGCCCGATCTCGTGAAGCGCTTCATGGCGGCGGCGACGGCGTCGATCGAAGCGGCGGTGAAGGATCCGAAAGGCGCCGCGCAGGCGATCCTCAATGCCAACCCGAAGGGTGGCAAGATCGCGACGCTGACGCAGGGCTTCGAGCTGACGATCCCCCTCTATAAGGATCCGGCCGGCGCGAAGAACCGTCCGTTCCGGGTGTCCGACGCCAATATGAAAGACACCGTCGACGTCATGGTCGAATATGGCGGCCTCGATGCCAAGGCGAAGGGCGAAATCAAGACCTACTACACCAACGATTACCTGCCGAAATAATGAAGCAGACGAACCTGAAAATCGTATCGGACGCGCAGGCCTCGGGGTCTGCGCGTTCGGCGCGGCCGGTGATCGAGATCAAGGGCGTCTCGAAAACCTACAAGACGCAGGACGGCGAAGTGCCGTCGCTGCGGCCGCTCGATTTCGACATCAATGAAGGTGAATTCCTGGTCGTGGTCGGGCCGTCCGGCTGCGGCAAATCGACATTGCTCAAGCTGATTGCAGGACTGCTTCCCCCGAGCGCAGGCGAGATCCGCGTCGAGAACCGGGTCGTGACGAGCCCGCACCGCGACGTCGGGATCGTGTTCCAGAGCGCATTGCTGCTGCCGTGGCGGCGCGTTCTGGAAAACGTGATGATGCCGGTCGAGGTCAAGGGCCTGCCGATCGAGGAATATCGGCGGCGGGCGCTCGACCTCATCAAGATGGTCGGGCTCGACGGCTTCGAGAGGAAATATCCCTGGCAATTGTCGGGCGGCATGCAGCAGCGCGCCGCGATCTGCCGGGCGCTGGTGCACGACCCGAAAATCGTGCTGATGGACGAGCCGTTCGGGGCGCTCGACGAGATCGTGCGCGACCATCTCAACGAGCAGCTCCTTGAGCTTTGGGCGCGGACCGACAAGACGATCTGTTTCGTGACGCACTCGATCCCCGAGGCGGTCTATCTCTCCACCAAGATCGTGGTGATGAGCCCGCGGCCGGGACGGGTAACCGACGTGATCGAATCGACCCTGCCCAAGGAACGGCCCCTGGACATTAGGGAGACGGAGGAATTCCTGGCGATCGCCCACCGTGTGCGCGAAGGCCTGCGCGCAGGCCACAGTTACGACGAGTGAGGCGGAGCGTCATGGACAGCGCGCGCGAAAAGATCATCCCCGTCACGGCTATCGTCGCCCTTATCATCGCCGTCTGGTACGTGGCGGCGATCTTCATGAACGCGCCGGTGCAGCGCGACATGAACAAACGCGCGGACATCACGCCGACCACGCTGGAGTTCGTCGTGCAGACCTATACGCAGGCCAAGCCCATCCTGCCGGCGCCGCACCAGATCGTGGCCAATTTCTACAAGTCCACCTTCGAGGTGAAACCGACCAGCCGCCGCAGCCTCGTTTATCATTCCGGCGTGACGCTGTCGTCGACCCTGCTTGGCTTCGCGCTCGGTACGGTGCTCGGCATCCTGATTGCGGTCGGTATCGTGCATGTGCCGGCGCTCGACCGCTCGTTCATGCCCTGGATCGTCGCCTCGCAGACCATCCCCATCCTGGCGATCGCGCCGATGGTGATCGTGGTGCTCGCAGCGGTCGGCGTGACCGGTCTCATCCCCAAGGCATTGATCTCCGCCTACCTGTCGTTCTTCCCGGTGGTCGTCGGCATGGTCAAGGGCCTGCGTTCCCCCGATTTCCTGCTGCTCGACCTGATGCGCACCTACAACGCCGGCAGGGCGACCGTTTTCTGGAAACTCAGGGTCCCGGCCTCGGTGCCGTTCCTGTTTGCCTCGATGAAGGTGGCGATCGCGGCCAGCCTGGTCGGCGCGATCGTGGGTGAGTTGCCCACCGGCGCGGTCGCCGGTATCGGCGCCAAGCTGCTCGGCGCGTCCTACTACAGCCAGACGATCGACATGTGGTCGGCCCTGATCGCCGGCTCGCTGGTTGCCGCGCTGCTCGTGGTCCTCGTGGGCGCGGTCGGCGGATTCGTCGAAAAGAGGATGGGGGCGCGTCCGTCATGAGGAAGATTTCCTGGCAGGCCATGCTGGCTTTTGCGCTTTGTATTGTCGCGGCCCTAACCTTGCCGCCGACGGCACCCGGGTCGGCGATGCCGTTTTCCAGCGCAGGCATCGTCACGGTTTTCGTGCTGGTCATTGCCGGGCTTGCGATGGCCGATCGCTTCGCGCCGCGCCTTGCCGGCACGCTTTCGCTCTTCCTCGGCAGCCATGTGGCGGCTTTGCTGCTGATCGGCGGGATCGCCGGGAACGAGGGAAGCGCCACGCTGTCCTTCTTTGCGCTGCTGGCAGCGGCATGGCTGGGCGCATGGCGGCTGGTCACCATCCTGTCCGCCATGAAACCGGCCGGCCGGCCGCAGCGTATCTTCCTGCGCCTGTTCATCCCGTTCCTGTTCGGCCTTTGGATCCTGCTGTTCTGGGAAGCGATCACGCGCGGGGCGGGCATTCCGTTCGTGCTGTTGCCGCCGCCAAGCGCGATCGGCGCGCGGCTCGTCAGTTCGATACCGGTGCTCGCCGCCGATGTGCGTCAAACAATCTTCAAGGCCGTCATTGCCGGCTATGTCCTGGGCAGCGCCTCCGGCTTCGCGGTCGCCATCCTGGCCGACCGGGTCGGCTTCCTGCGCCGGGGCCTGTTGCCGATCGGTAACCTGGTTTCTGCGCTGCCGATCATCGGCATTGCGCCGATCATGGTGATGTGGTTCGGTTTCGACTGGCAATCGAAGGCGGCTGTGGTCGTGGTGATGACCTTCTTCCCGATGCTGGTGAACGCGGTGACCGGGCTTGCCGCTTCGGGCCATATCGAGCGCGACCTGATGCGCACCTATGCGGCGAGCTACTGGCAGACGCTGTTTCAGCTGCGCCTTCCGGCGGCCGCCCCATTCATCTTCAATGCACTCAAAATCAACTCGACCCTGGCGCTGATCGGCGCCATCGTCGCCGAGTTTTTCGGCACCCCCGTCGTCGGCATGGGCTTCCGGATCTCGACCGAGGTCGGCCGGATGAACATCGACATGGTGTGGGCGGAGATCGCGATCGCGGCACTCGCGGGATCTCTTTTCTACGGTATGGTGGCCCTTGCCGAAAGGGCCGTCACGTTCTGGCATCCGTCTGTCCGTGGTGGATAGGCGCACTTCCGAAGGGGAAATGAAATGAAAAAAACGACAAGTATCCTGCTGGCCGGCGCGATGTCGCTCGGCCTCTCGCTCGCCGCGCTTTCGGCGCAGGCGGCAGACAAGGTGACGCTGCAGTTGAAGTGGGTGACACAAGCCCAGTTCGCCGGCTACTTCGTCGCCAAGGACAAGGGTTTTTACGAAGAGGAAGGCCTTGACGTCGAGATCAAGCCGGGCGGCCCGGACATCGCTCCCGAGCAGGTGATTGCCGGTGGCGGCGCCGATGTGATCGTCGACTGGATGGGCGGTGCGCTGGCTGCGCGCGAAAAGGGCGTCGGCCTGGTCAATATCGCCCAGCCGTTCAAGAAGGCGGGCATGCAGATGGTCTGCCCCGCCGATGGCCCGATCAAGTCGGAGGCCGATTTCAAGGGCCATACGCTCGGCGTCTGGTTCTATGGCAACGAATATCCGTTCTATGCCTGGATGAACAAGCTCGGGCTTTCCACCGATGGCGGAGCGGACGGCGTCACCGTGCTCAAGCAGAGCTTCGACGTGCAGCCGCTGATCCAGAAGCAGGCCGATTGCATCTCGGTCATGACCTACAACGAGTACTGGCAGCTCATCGATGCCGGCTTCAAGGCCGAGGACCTGATCGTCTTCAACTATTCCGCCATGGGCAACGACCTGCTCGAAGACGGCCTTTACGCACTCGAGGAAGATCTCGCCAAGCCCGAGTTCAAGGACAAGATGGTGCGTTTCGTGCGCGCTTCGATGAAGGGCTGGAAATACGCCACGGAGAATTCCGACGAGGCGGCAGAGATCGTCATGGACAATGGCGGTCAGGACGACAATCACCAGAAGCGGATGATGGGCGAGGTTGCCAAGCTGATCGACAATGCCGACGGCATTCTCGTCGAGGCGGCCTACGAGCGCACCGCCAAGGCGCTGCTCGACCAGAAGATCATCACCAAGGAGCCCACAGGCGCCTGGACGCACGAGATCACGGACGAGGCGCTGAAATAAGGCGTGACAACCGCGCTGCCTTCAAAGACGGCACCTGTAAACAGCCCTCTCCCGCACCGCGGGGGAGGGTTTCGTTTGTGGGTTTCAGAGCGTCCTGACGCCGGCGATCAGGATATGCGTCGCGAGCTTTGCATAGCCTTTGCGACTGAGGGGACCGCCCTCGCGGAACCACATGTAGGCCCAGTTGAGCATGCCGAACAGGCTCATGGTGACGGGCTTGAGATACGGCCTGTTGTCGAACAGGTCCGGGTTGAGTGGCCGGATGGCGTCGGCAAAGATGTCGACCAGGTGGCGCTCCAGCCCCCTGAGTTCGGCCTGCTGCTCGTCCGGCAGCAGGGCGATGGCATCGAGCTGGACCTTGTGCTTGGTATCGGCGTCGCGGTAGCAGTCTAGCAATGCGGCCACCAGTTCCTCCAGCCGCTCCTCGGGCGGCGCGTCGGGCCGGTCGGCGGTCTCCACCGCGTCGATCAACTCGGCGAGATGCGTCCCGATGATGTCGAACAGCATTCCTTCCTTGGACGGGTAGTAGTGGTAGAGAAGCGCCTTGGACACGCCGCATTCGGTCGCGATCTGGGCAATCGATGTGCGGTCGTAGCCGCCATCGGCGAAAATGCGCGCCGCCGTTTCCATGATCGCGGCGCGCTTGTCGTCGTGGTCCTTGGCGCGGGTGCGGGCCATCATCCGTCTTTCGGGCGGTTGTCGACGATGCGCACCGCCTTGCCCTGGCTGCGCGCGACGCCGCCGGGCTCGGTGACATTCACCCGGACAGAGACGCCGACCACCTGCTTGATGCGCTTGGCGAGCTCTGCGGCCGCGCCGGCGCGTTCCGCGTTGTCCGCGTGGTTGGGCAGGGCCTCGACATTGACGGTCATCTCGTCCATCCGCCCATGCCTGGAGAGCTCGATCTGGAAATGCGGCGCCAGTTCGTCGACCTTGAGGATCTGTTCCTCGATCTGGGTCGGGAAGACATTGACGCCGCGCAGGATCATCATGTCATCGGAACGGCCGGTGATCTTCTCCATGCGGCGCATCGAGCGCGCCGTGCCGGGCAACAGCCGGGTGAGGTCGCGCGTGCGGTAGCGGATGATCGGCAGCGCCTCCTTGGTCAGCGAGGTGAAGACGAGTTCGCCCTGCCCGCCATCGGCCACGGGCTCGCCGGTCTGCGGGTTGATGATCTCGGGGTAGAAGTGGTCCTCCCACACATGCAGGCCGTCCTTGGTCTCGACGCATTCATTGGCAACGCCCGGTCCCATGACTTCCGACAGGCCGTAGATGTCGACGGCATGCATGTCGAAGGCCTGCTCGACCTCGGCGCGCATGGCATTGGTCCAGGGTTCGGCGCCGAAAATGCCGACCTGCAGCGGGCTGTTGCGCGGATCAAGGCCCTGGGCGCGGTATTCGTCGAGGATCGACAGCATGTAGGAGGGTGTAACCATGATGGTGGTCGCGCCGAAATCCTCGATCAGGGTCACCTGGCGCGTCGTCATGCCGCCGGAGACTGGCACGACGGTGCAGCCGAGGCGCTCGGCGCCGTAGTGGGCACCAAGCCCGCCGGTGAACAGCCCGTAACCGTAGGCGACATGAACGACATCGCCTGGCCGCGTGCCGGAAGCGCGCATGGAGCGGGCCACCACTTCGGCCCAGGTGTCGATGTCCTTCCTCGTGTAGCCGACGACGGTCGGCTTGCCGGTCGTACCCGACGAAGCATGGACCCGCACGACCTTGTCGCGCGGCACCGCAAACAGGCCGAAGGGATAGTTGTCGCGCAGGTCCGACTTGACGGTGAAGGGGAATTTCGACAGGTCGGAGAGCTGCTTGAGATCGTCTGGATGGACGCCCGCCTCGTCGAACTTCTTGCGGTAGAACGGGACGTTGGCATAGGCGTGAGCCAGCGACCACTTCATGCGTTCAAGCTGCAACGCGGCGATTTCGTCGCGTGAGGCGATCTCGATCGGGTCGAGGTCCTGCTTGCGGGGTGTCAGATCTTTCATGCGTATCTCCCTCGGGATGCGGCCGCCGCCTATTCTTCGAAATGCTGGCCCTTGATGACACGCGAGTTACCGCGAAATTCGGCGATGAGTTTGCCGCCCTGATCCGTTACCGAAACGTCATAGACGCCGGACCGCCCGAAGCGCGCGACCTCGCGCGCCACCGCTGTCAGCCGGTCGCCGAGCCTGCCTGGCGCGATGAAGGTAATGACGTTCGACTGCGCCACCACGATCTGGTTGTAGCTGTTACAGGCAAATGCGAAGGCGGAATCGGCGAGCGTGAAGATGAAACCGCCATGGCAGATGTCATGACCGTTGGTGTGGTGCTTTTCGACCGTCATCGACATGGTCGCCGTCCCAGGACCGACCTTGTCGAGGCTGGCGCCGAGCCATTTCGATGCGTCGTCATTCGCCCACATGGCAGCCGCGCTTCTTTGCGCGATCTCGTTCGGCGACAAGGCCATCTCTGCATTCCTCCCTCTTCCGGAGCATGCGCGTCCGGTACGGAAAGACTTGCATAAACCGGCCAGCCGGTCAATAATACAAAATGGGCGGCCCAACGGCCCGGAGGGAGGACAGGCCCATGCGCGCGGTTGCTGCCGACAAGGTTCTTGCCGACGAACTCGATCTTGCGAGCCTGCCTGCCGGCTTCGCCGACGATCCGTTTCCCGTCTATCATGCGTTGCTGGAGCATGCGCCGGTCAAGCGCTTCGGCGACGGCTCGGTGATGCTGTCGCGCTGGGCCGATCTTGACCGGGTCTATCGCGACACGACGACATTTTCCTCCGACAAGAAGGTCGAGTTCCTGCCGAAATTCGGCCGCTCGCCGCTCTATGAGCACCATACGACGAGCCTCGTGTTCTCCGACCCGCCGCTGCACACGCGGGTGCGCAAGATCATGGTGGGCGCGCTGACGCCGCGTGCGCTTGGGGCAATGGAGCCCGGCCTCGTCGCGCTCGTCGACCGGCTGGTCGAGGCCATGGCCGGAATGGGCACGGTCGACCTGATCGAGGATTTTGCCTCGGCCATTCCCGTCGAGGTGATCGGCAACCTGTTCGACGTGCCGCACGAGGAGCGCGGCCCCTTGCGCGACTGGTCGCTTGCCATTCTCGGCGCGCTCGAGCCGGTGCTTTCGGAAGAACAGCTCGAGTGTGGCAACCGGGCGGTGACGGATTTCAAAGTCTATCTGAAGGACCTGGTGGCGCGGCGGCGCGCCAGGCCCGGCAATCCCGAGACCGATGTGCTGACCCGGCTGATCGAAGGGGTGGGCGGCGAAACGCTTTCGGAAACCGAACTGCTGCAGAACTGCATCTTCATCCTGAATGCCGGCCACGAGACGACGACGAACCTGATCGGCAATGCGCTGCATCTGCTTGCCGAGTGGCCGGACGAGCGTGCGCGGCTGATCGCGGACCCGTCGATGATCCACACCGCCGTCGACGAGTTCCTGCGCTACCAATCGCCCAACCAGCTCGGCAACCGCATGACCACAGCCGATGCCGAGTTTCACGGCGAGGCGATCGCTGCCGGCACGCAGGTGCATCTGTGCATCGGGGCAGCCAACCGCGACCCCCGACAGTTTCCCGATCCCGACCGGCTCGACCTGTCGCGCAAGCCCAACAAGCACCATGCCTTTGCCGGCGGGCCGCATCTTTGTGTCGGATTTTCTCTGGCGCGCATGGAGGGCCGCGTCGCCATTTCGCGGTTTCTCGCGCGCTTCCCCGAGTTTGCGCTTGCCGGCCCGCCGCGGCGCACCGGCCGTGTCCGCTTCCGCGGATTTTCCAATCTTCCCGCAATCCTCAGCTGACCGTCCCAGGAGTTCGCGATGTCGATCATGAAACTGCAAAGCTATGCTGCCGGAAAATGGATCGGCCCGTCCGGTAACGTGGCGAAACTGAGAAGCGCCATCTCCGGCGATGTCATCGCCGAGATCGGTTCGGGCGGGCTCGATGTCGCCGGCATGGCGGAGCACGCGCGAAAGGTCGGCGGGCCGGCGCTCAGGGCGCTGACCTTCCACCAGCGTGCCGGGATGCTGAAGGGTCTGGCGCAATATCTCAACGAGCGGCGCGATGCGCTCTATGAACTCTCCTACGAAACCGGGGCAACCAGGACGGATTCGATGATCGACATCGACGGCGGCATCGGCACGCTGTTTGTCTATTCGTCGAAGGGCCGGCGCGAATTGCCGGACGACGTGGTGCTGGTCGACGGCGAACTGGAGCGGATCGGCAAGACCGGAGCTTTCCTCGGCGCCCATGTCTGCACCCCGCTGCAAGGCGTTGCCGTCCATATCAACGCCTTCAATTTCCCGGTCTGGGGCATGCTGGAGAAGCTGGCCCCGACGCTGTTGGCGGGCGTCCCGGCAATCGTCAAGCCGGCCTCGGCGACGGCATGGCTGACGGAAGCCGCGTTCCATATGCTCATCGAAAGCTGCATCCTGCCGAATGGCGCGCTGCAGCTCATCGCAGGTTCCACCGGCGACCTGCTCGACCGGCTCACCTGCCAGGACGTGGTTTCGTTCACGGGATCGGCGGCGACGGCGCAGATGCTGCGCACCAATCCGGCGATCAGCAACAATTCGGTTCGGTTCATCGCCGAGCAGGATTCGCTCAACGCGACGATTCTCGGCCTCGATGCAGCACCTGACACGCCGGAATTCGAGACCTTCGTGCGCGAGGTCCACCGCGAGATGACGGCCAAGGCCGGACAGAAGTGCACCGCGATGCGCCGGATCCTGGTGCCGCAAACCCATCGCGACGCGGTGATCGAGGCGGTATCGGCGCGCCTTGCCAGGACCGTGATCGGCAATCCGCGCGACGAGGCAACCCGCATGGGCGCGCTGGCAAGCTTGGCGCAGCGCGACGACGTGCTTGCCAAGGCGGCGATCATCGGTGGCGAGGCGCGGCGGGTCTATGGCGACCCGGACAATTTCGCAGCCGACGGCGTCGATATGGTGGCCGGCGCCTTTGTGCCGCCGATGCTGTTTGTGTGCGACGATCCGGACGGGGCGTCCGCGATCCATTCGACCGAGGCCTTCGGCCCGGTCGCGACCGTGATGGGTTATCGCGACATCGACCACGCGCTTGAACTCGCCAATCGCGGCGAGGGGTCGCTGGTCGCTTCCATCTTTACCCGCGACCCGGCCGTTGCGCGTCAGGCGGTCCTGGCATCGGGCGCCTTCCATGGGCGCCTCTATTTCGCCAACCGCGATACCGGCAAGGAGGCAACGGGTCACGGTTCGCCCCTGCCGCATCTCGTCCATGGCGGACCGGGGCGTGCCGGCGGCGGGGAGGAAATGGGCGGCGTGCGCGGCGTCAAGCACTACATGCAGCGCACGGCGATCCAGGCGAGCCCGGACCTGCTTGCCGGCATTACCGGCACGTTCATTCCCGGTTCGACCGAAAAGCCGAAAGCGGTGCATCCCTTCCGGCTGAAGTTCGGCGAACTGGAGATCGGCCATACGCTTCAGACCGCATCACGCACGGTGACGCTGGAGGATATCGAGCATTTCGCCGAATTCACCGGCGACACGTTCTATGCCCACATGGACGAGGAAGCGGCGAAGGCCAATCCGTTCTTCCCCGGGCGGGTGGCGCACGGCTACCTGATCCTGTCGTTCGCGGCAGGCCTGTTCGTCGATCCCGCGCCCGGCCCGGTGCTGGCCAATTACGGCCTCGACAATCTGCGCTTCTCCAGGCCGGTGTCGCCGGGCGACTCGCTTTCGGTCAAGCTGACCGCCAAGGAGAAGACGCGGCGGAACGCGGAGTATGGCGAAGTGCGCTGGGCGGTCTCCGTCTCGAACCAGGACGGCGAGGAGGTCGCAAGCTACGACCTGCTGACCATGAACGCGATGTAGGCGCCGGCGCCGCGCGTCTTGACAAACTGAATCACGATGGTGACGCATAGAGTCACCATCGTGCATCATCTTCCTGTTTCGGCACGGGTTTTTTCGAAACGCGGTTTCGATCCTTCGGGATCATTGCCTACTGCGCCAGTGCCTCGGCTGTCTTGATCGCCGGGCTTTGCGCCTCTTCCCGTACCTCGCCCGCCATGAAGCCGACGACGGTCTGAACGACGGCCTCGTCGCTCAGGATGCGGTTGTGTCCGAGGCCCGACGTCTCCATCATCTTCGCGGCGGGGAGTGCCGAAGCGAGCGCCTCGCCATCCGCGAAACCGACCTCGCGGTCGCGACGGTCATGGACGATCAGGGCCGGCAGATTGACTCGCGGCGCGAGCGCGCTGCCTTGAAGGTCAGCCAGGCGGTAGCCGAAACGGGCCTCGATGCGGGATTGGGCGCGGCGAGTAGCCTCCGGCGAGAACCCGAACCATTGACCCAACATGGGCAGGTAGCTCCCCGGTTTGTCCGGGGCGGCGATCAATGCGATCTTTTCCGCCGACAAACCTTCGGCAAGTGCCACGAGCGTGGCCGCGCCGCCCATGGAATGGGCGATGATGGCGTGCGCCGGGCCGAACTGCCGCTCGATCACGTGCAATGCTTTCGCGAATTCGGGCAATCCGGTGCGCACGCCATCGGCGCCGCCATGGGCGGGGGCATCGAACGCCACGACGCGATAGCCGCGCGCAACGAACGGCTTGACGAAGGCGCCCAATTGCCCGGCGCGCCCGGACCAGCCGTGGACGAGCACCACCAGCGGCCCGGTCTCGCCCCAGAAGAAGGCCGGAAACATCCGCTCCAGGTCGAAGCGCAGCGGCAAGGCGCGGGCACGGCCCATCCAGATTTTCTCGGTCTCCCGCAGCTTCAGCCGCCGCGGGGTGAGAAACAGCCTCTCCAGGACCATGCCGGCGAGGGACGGCGAAATGCGCGAGGCCGCACCGGCGGCAAGTCTTATTATACGAACGGTCGTGCTATTTTTCATTTGCATATCCCTCCTGTGGGCCGATGCTTACCGTTACTTCAGTGGGGTCGGGCTTTGGCGATCAGCGATTCGAACGAGTGCATGGCCCGTTTCTTCGCGTCGCCGCGCGACAGAAGTCGCTTGTATTGCTCATAGCCGAGCAGCACCGACCAGAGGTCGAAGGCAAACTGCTCGGGTTCGATGTCGCCGCGCAATTCGCCGGCATCGATCGCGGTTTGCGTAACACGCGAAAACACATCCAGCATCGCATTGAACTGGTTGACAAGATGATCGCGGACCGGGCCGGGCCGGTCGTCAAAATCGGCGGCGGCGGCAGCGAAAGGGCAGCCGGAGTGGATTTCGCCCGCCTTCCACTTCAGCCAGTTGTCAAACAGGGCGCGCAGGCGCGGAAGACCGCGCGGCTGCTTCAGCGCCGGCCGCACGACGGCCTGGCTCAGGGCCTCCTCGGCGGCTTCGAGAACGGCAATCTGCAGCGATTCCTTGGACCGGAAATGGGCGTAGAGGCCGCTCTTGGACATGTCGGCGCGCGTGGCGAGTTCGCCTATGGTCAAGCCCTCGAGACCGAGCTCGGCAGCCATGTGCA
>JAIOIW010000034.1 GCA_019912385.1 Notoacmeibacter sp.
AAGATGTGCTTCTACGAGGGCTCGGCCCGTGTGCCGCTGATGATCGCCGGGCCGGGCGTGGAACCGGGACTGTACACCGACCCGGTTTCCAATCTCGACGTTCTGCCGACGCTGGCGGACCTTGCGGGCATTGATCTCGGCGCAATCGCCCCCTGGACCGATGGCATTTCGCTCAAGCCGCAGATGCACGGGCAGGCGCGCACGGCGCCGGTTCTCATCGAGTACGCGGCCGAAGGTTCTCATGCGCCGATGGTGGCGATCCGCGACGGACGCTTCAAATACGTCCATTGCGAGATCGACCCGCCACAGCTTTTCGATCTTGAGGCCGATCCGAAGGAACTGACCAACCTGGCTGGCGACCAAGCGCATGCGGAAACCGAGGCGCGGCTTGCCGGCGAAGTCCACACCCGTTGGGACATGGCGGCCTTCGATGCGGCTGTGCGCGAAAGCCAGGCACGACGCTGGGTCGTCTATCCCGCGCTCAGGAACGGCGCCTACTTCCCGTGGGATTTCCAGCCGCTGCAAAGAGCATCGGAACGCTACATGCGCAACCACATGGATCTGAACACGCTGGAGGAATCCCAGCGCTTTCCGAGAGGCGAGTAAGGCAGGCAAGATGACATCGGGTAAGCATTTTGACTCCAGCCAGCGGCTCGCGGCCGATTTCGTGATCATCGGATCCGGTTCGGCGGGATCGGCCATGGCCTACCGCCTGTCCGAGGACGGCAAACATTCGGTGATCGTGATCGAATATGGCGGCACGGACGCGGGGCCGTTCATCCAGATGCCCGCCGCGTTGTCCTATCCGATGAACATGGGGCTTTACGACTGGGGGCTTTCGACCGAGCCGGAGCCGGGTCTCGGCGGCCGACGGCTGGTGACGCCGCGCGGCAAGGTGATCGGCGGATCATCCTCGATCAACGGCATGGTCTATGTGCGGGGGCATCCGCGCGACTTCGACCACTGGGCGGAAAGCGGTGCGGCGGGCTGGTCCGGCGCCGATGTGCAGCCCTATTTCAAGCGCATGGAAAATGCCGAGGCCGGCGAAGCGGAGTGGCGCGGCAAGACCGGGCCGCTGCATGTGCGTCGGGCGCGCATGGAGAACCCGCTTTACGGAGCCTTCATCGAGGCGGGCCGGCAGGCGGGGTTCGAGGTCACCTCCGACTACAACGGTCAGAAGCAGGAAGGTTTCGCCACCTTCGAGCAAACCATTCACAAGGGGGAGCGGTGGTCGGCGGCCAAAGCCTATCTGAGGCCGGCACTGAAGCGGAAAAACGTGAGTCTTGTCAGAGGGCTGGCACGGCGCGTTGTCATCGAGAATCACCGCGCCACCGGCGTCGAGATCGAAGCTCACGGACAGATTCAGGTTGTTGAAGCAAAGCGTGAGGTGATCGTCGCGGCCTCGGCCATCAACTCGCCCAAGCTGCTCCTGCTGTCCGGCATTGGCCCGGCCGAGCATCTGAAGGCCCATGGCATTGACGTGGTGGCCGACCGGCCCGGCGTCGGCGGAAATTTGCAGGACCATCTGGAACTCTACATCCAGCAGGAATGCACTGAGCCCATCACGCTCAATTCCAAGCTCGGGCTTTTCGCCAGGGCGCGGGTCGGGCTGGAATGGCTTCTGTTCAAGACCGGTGACGGGGCGACCAATCATTTCGAGGCCTGCGGCTTCCTGCGTTCGCGCGCAGGCGTTGACTATCCCGACATCCAGTTCCATTTCCTGGCCGGCGCCATCCGCTATGACGGCAAGGCCGCTGTGCGGGGGCATGGCTTCCAGGCCCATGTCGGACCGATGCGCTCCAAGTCTCGCGGCACGGTGCGGCTGAAATCACCTGACCCGAGGGCCAATCCGGAGATCCGGTTCAATTACATGAGCCATCCCGACGACTGGACCGAGTTCCGCCACGCCATCCGGCTGACACGCGAGATATTCGGACAGGAGGCACTGGCGCCCTGGCGCGGGAAGGAGATTTCGCCCGGCGCCCATGTCCAAAGCGACGACGAACTTGACGCCTTTATCCGCGAGCACGCCGAGAGCGCCTTCCACCCTTGCGGTACCTGCCGCATGGGAGCTGCCAACGACAACCTTGCCGTGGTGGACCCTGAATGCCGGGTGATCGGCGTCGAGGGCCTGCGTGTCGCCGACTCCTCGATCTTCCCGCGGATCACGAACGGCAATCTCAACGCGCCGTCGATCATGGTCGGAGAAAAAGCATCCGATCACATTCTTGGCCGGCACCCGCTGCCGCCGTCGAACCAGGAGCCCTGGATCAATCCTCGCTGGCAGGTTTCGGACAGATAGGCATGAATGCCACTCCCCTGCCCGGTTCCGTCCCTGCATACGCCGGATGAACGGTGCAATCAAAGAAGACAAAGGACACGACAGATGCGCGCTCAACCCAAGGCTTCCCATTTCATCGGCGGCGCATTCGTCGAGGACAAGAACGGCACGCCCCTGCCCGTCCACTATCCGGCGACCGGCGAGCAGATCGCGCAGTTGCATGCGGCGACACCGGCGATCGTGGAGCGGGCGGTTGCCGCTGCCGCCGCGGCGCAGCCCGCCTGGGCCGCCCTCAAACCCGTCGAGCGCGGCCGAATCCTGCGCCGCGCCGCCGACCTGATGCGCCAGCGCAACCAGGAACTGTCGGAACTCGAGACGCTCGATACCGGCAAGGCGATCCAGGAAACGCTGGTCGCGGATGCGGCGTCGGCCGCCGATGCGCTGGAATACTTCGGTTCCGTCGTGTCCGGCTTCAATGGCGAGGCGATGGATCTCGGCGGCCCGTTTGCCTATACGCGCCATGAGCCGATCGGCATCTGCGCGGCGATCGGCGCCTGGAACTACCCGATCCAGGTCGCCGGCTGGAAATCCGCGCCGGCACTGGCCGCCGGCAATGCCATGGTTTTCAAGCCGTCGGAAAACACGCCGCTTTCGGCACTCGCACTTGCCGACATCTACCGGGAGGCCGGGCTGCCCGACGGGCTCTTCAACGTCGTGCAGGGTTACGGCGATGTCGGCGCGATGCTGATCGACCATCCGAAGATCGGCAAGGTATCGCTGACCGGTTCTGTTCCGACCGGCAGGAAAGTGATGGCGCAGGCCGGCGGCCTGATGAAACACGCGACGATGGAGCTTGGCGGCAAGTCGCCGCTGATCGTGTTTGACGACGCCGATATCGAAAACGCCATTGGCGGCGCGATGCTGGGCAATTTCTACTCGACCGGCCAGGTCTGCTCCAACGGCACCCGCGTCTTCCTTCAGCGCGGCATCCGCGACCGCTTCATGGAGCGCCTGATCGAGCGTACGAAAAACATCCGCATCGGCGACCCGCTCGATCCCGGGACCCAGATGGGGCCGCTGGTGAACGCAGCGCAGAAGGAGAAGGTGCTGGGCTATATCGAGGCCGGCAAGGCAGAAGGCGCGACGCTTGCCTTCGGCGGCGGCGAGCCCAGGCTCCAGGGCTTCGAGAAAGGCCATTTCGTCGAACCGGCGATCTTCACCGGTGTGACCGACACGATGAGAATCGCGCGGGAGGAAATATTCGGCCCCGTCATGGCGGTTCTGGATTTCGATGACGAAGACGAAGTGATCGCGCGCGCCAACGATACCGAATTCGGACTGGCAGCCGGCG